>NZ_JBIVTH010000002.1:0-870587 GCF_044756625.1 Streptomyces sp. NPDC091682
CAGAACCCCCACCATCACCCTCGCCGCATGACCACCCCAAACGCCCGCATACCCGGCACCACGTCCTTGACGAAGGACATAGAGACACCCCCCCCGCAACCTGCGCGAACTTGGGGGTCTTCGCGGACTTCGGTGTCGTCGAACTCTTCGGTGGGTTGTCCATGGCGTGACCGTAGCCAGCCGTCATCGGCCCGGGCATCGGCCCCCGGGCTTACGCCCCGGGGGCGAGGCCGCCGGGCGCCTTCCGCCGGCGGTCCGATGTCCACGGGCCGGGCGCCCGGCAGGGTGGGCCGGGTGATCGAGGTCAAGGAACTCACCAGGACGCACGGCGACCGGACGGCCGTAGACCGGCTCTCCCTCACGGCCCGGCCCGGCGCGGTCACCGCGTTCCTCGGCGCCGCCGGGGCCGGCAAGACCAGCGCGCTCCGGCTGATCCTGGGGCTGGACTCCCCGACCGCGGGCACGGTCGCCGTGTGCGGGGTCCCGCTGCGCGGCCGCCCGCGCAGCCCGCACCAGGTCGGGGCCCTGCCCGATCCGGCCGGGTTGCACGGTCGGCGGACCGCCGGGGCGGTGCTGGGGGCACTGGCCCGCGCGCACGGCATCGGGGCGGGCCGGGTGACCGAGGTGCTGGCGGAAACGGGGCTGGCGCAGGAGCCGCGGCGGCGCGTGGGGACGTACTCCCCCGCGATGCGGCAGCGGCTGCGCATCGCGGGGGCGCTGCTCGGCGATCCACCCGTGCTGCTGCTGGACGAGCCGCTGGCCGGGCTGGACGCCGAGGGGGTGCGGTGGGCCCGCCGGCTGCTGCGCGCACTGGCCGCGCAGGGACGTACGGTCGCGATCACCGGTGACCGTGCGGCGGGGATGGCCGAGACGGCCGACCGGATCGTCGTCCTCGACCGGGGCCGAACGGTGCTCACGCAGTCCGCGGCCGAGTTCACCGCCCGGAGCGCCGCGCCCCGGGTCGTCGTGGGCACTCCGCACCACGCCGAGCTGGCCGCCGTACTGGCGGGCAGGGGCGCGACGGTGGTCCGGGCCCGGCTGTCGGGGCCGGGCCGGCTCGCCGTGACCGGGATGACGGCGGCGCGCGTCGGCGCCCTGGCCACCGAGCACGGGATCGTGATCCTCGAACTCGACACCCGCAGGCCCACGTTGGAGGAGGTACTGGGTGAACTGTGCGCCGGTTCCAGGGCCGTGTCGGCCGGGCCCCGTCCGGACGGCGGGCGATAGCCTGGGCGCATGGAGGAACTGGGTGGGGTGGAGGTCATCGCCTTCACGGACGCCGAAGCGTTCGAGAGCTGGCTGGCCGAGCACCACACGCGCCACGAGGGCGTGTGGATCAAGCTGGCCAAGAAGAGGTCCGGGATCGCATCGGTCACCGATGACGAGCTGGTCGACATCGGGCTGTGCTACGGCTGGGTCTCCGGGCAACGGCGCGCCCTCGACGAGCGGTACTACCTGCAGAAGTACGTGCCGCGCCGGCCCAAGAGCCTGTGGTCACAGGTGAACGTGGACAAGGTCGCGGAGCTGAGCTCCGCGGGGCGGATGCGTGAGCCCGGGCTCGCCGAAGTGCGCAGGGCGCAGGCGGACGGGCGGTGGACGCACGCCTACGAGTCCCAGCGAACGGCGGCGGTGCCACCGGACCTCGCGGCGGCCTTCGAGGCGGATCCGGTGGCCGCGCGGGCGTTCGAGGCGCTCGATCGCACCGGGCGCTACCAGGTGATCCTGCCGTTGTTGCAGGCGCTCACCCCGGAGACCAGGCGGGCCCGGCTCGACCGGGCGGTGCGGCTGCTGGGGGGAGACGGGGCTGCCGGCTGATCCGGCCGGTCTCCCGCGAGCGCAGGGGCGTAGGGGGCGCAGGGGGCGTAGGGACCGGGCGGTCCCTTCCCGATCTTGCCGGGCCCGCGGCGTCCGGCACCGCACCCGGTCGCGTTGTCGGGGAAAGCGTCAGGCCTGGCCTCCCCACGGGGAGACCAGGCCTGTCGTAAGGCGGAGTCGCAGCAGGTCAGGAGTGCTGGCCGCGGGCCTTCTCGGCCTTCTCAGCCTTCTCGGCGTTCTTCTCCTTGATGCGGACCGTTTCCTTGCGGACCTCGGCCTGGGTGGCGCGCTCACGCTTGAGCCACTCGGGGTCCTCCTGCTTCAGTGCTTCGATCTGCTCCGTGGTGAGGGGCTCGGTGACCCCGCCGCGGGCGAGGCCGGCGATGGACACGCCGAGCTTGGCCGCCACCACCGGTCGCGGGTGCGGACCGTTGGCGCGCAGCTCCTTCAGCCACTGGGGCGGATCGGCCTGGAGCGCACTCAATTCGCTGCGCGAGACGACACCCTCCTGGAACTCTGCGGGGGTGGCCTCGAGGTACACGCCCAGCTTCTTCGCCGCGGTCGCGGGCTTCATCGTCTGGGTGTTCTGGTGCGACGTCATGGTGTCAAGAGTATCGAGCGTGTGCGCTACCTCCGACCACGACCGGTAACCTTGCGGGGTGACAGGCTCGGAAGTACCCCATTCGTTCCGGCTCGCTTATGTCCCGGGGGTCACACCCAGCAAGTGGGTGCGCATCTGGAACGAGCGGCTGCCCGACGTCCCGCTGACCTTGGTCGCGGTGTCCCCGATCGAGGCGTACGGCGTGCTGCGGGCGGGCGGCGCCGATGCCGGGTTCGTACGGTTGCCGGTCGACCGCGACGACCTCAGCGCGATCCCCCTCTACACGGAGACCACGGTGGTCGTGGTCCCCAAGGACCACCTCGTGGCCGCTGCGGAAGAGGTGTCCACCGAGGACCTCGCCGACGAGATCGTGTTCCACCCGCTCGACGACACCCTGGACTGGGAGCAGCTGCCGGGCAAGCCGGCGATCGCGCGGCCCGAGACGACGGCGGACGCGATCGAGCTGGTGGCCGCCGGGGTGGGCGTACTCGTCGTCCCGCAGTCGCTCGCCCGCCTGCACCACCGCAAGGACCTGACCTACCGGCCGGTGTCCGACGCGCCCGCCTCGCGGGTCGCGCTGTCGTGGCCGCAGGAGGAGACCACCGATCTGGTGGAGGAGTTCATCGGGATCGTCCGCGGCCGGACCGTGAACAGCACGCGGGGGCGCGCCCCGACCCCGCCGCAGCCCAAGGCGAAGCGCAAGCGCCCGGACGCGGGTACGGGTGGTGGCGGTGGCGGGGGCGCCCAGCGCAAGTCGGGGACCGGGAAGTCCTCGTCCGGAAAGCCGGCGGGCAAGAACCCCCGCGGGGCCTCCGGCGGCCCCAAGGGCGGAAAGGGTGCGAAGGGCGGCAAGGGCGGTAGGACCGGCCGTCGCCCGTAAGACCGGCCGTCGCCCGTAAGACCGGCCGTCGCCCGTAAGACCGGCCGGGGCTCGTAGGACCGGCCGGGGCTCGTAGGACCGGCCGGGCCGCCTGCGACGGCCTGGCTTCGGGGATCCGGGTCACCGCGCGGTGTATGCAGGAGGAATGGATCTCCGGCCGCCGTCGCACTCCCGTCACCTCCGGTCCCCCCAGGTGAGCCACGCGCAGTTGGCGGTCCCGTTCGCGCTGATCGCCCTGGTGACGTTGGTCGACGTGCTCGCTCCGCCCGAGGTGCACCTCGGCCCGTTCCTGGCCGCCGCACCCGCGGTGACCGCGTCGTTCGCGGGGCCCCGGATGACGGCCTTCGTCGGTCTGGTCGCCGTACTGGCCCAGGTGGTGGTCGCGACGGCCCGCACCAGCCTGACCGACCTGAACCACACCTTCCAGATCATCGCGCTCGTGATGATCTCCGTGTTCGTGACCTTCTTCGCCCACCTGCGCGAGGTGCACGAGAAGGAGCTGACCCAGCTGCGCTCGGTGGCGGAGACCGCCCAGGAGGTGGTCCTGCGGCCGCTGCCCGACCGGATCGGCCCGCTGGGCGTCGCCTCCGTGTACCTGGCCGCCGCGGCCGAGGCCCAGATCGGCGGCGATCTGTACGCCGCCGCCCGGACGGCCACCGGCACACGGCTGATCATCGGCGACGTCCGGGGCAAGGGGCTGGAAGCGGTCGGAGACGCCGCGCTCGTCCTGGGCGCCTTCCGGGCCTCCGCCCACCAGGAGACCGGGCTGCCGGGCCTGGTGGACTACCTCGAGGCGGCGGTCTCCGGGGACCTGGACGGCGCCGGGGACGAGGGCGAGAGCTTCGTGACCGCGGCCGTCCTGGAGATCCCCGACGCCGAGCCGGTGCTGCACCTCGTCAGCTGCGGCCATCCGCCGCCGCTGCTCGTGCTGCGCGCCGGCGGCGCCGAGCAGCTGGAGGTGGACCGGCCCGCGCCGCCGCTGGGGCTCGCCGGGCTCGTGGCGTCGGCGGTCACCGCGCAGACCTTCGCCTTCGCCGAGGGTGACGTCCTCCTGCTGTACACGGACGGCGTCCTGGAGGCGCGCGACGGGGCGGGCGCCTTCTACCCGCTGGCGCGACGCGTGACCGCATGGTCGGGACTGCGCCCGCAGGCGCTGTTGGACCTGCTGTGCCAGGACCTGCTCGCACACGCGGCCGGTCACACCCTGGACGACGACGCGGCGATGGTCGCGATCGAGCGGCCCTCGACGCCTTAGGGCGTGCCGCCCGGCCGGTCCGGGTTTGCCAGAATCGGATCATGCTGACCCTCGGAACTATCGTCATGGGAGCCGCGGACGTGCGGCGGGCCGCGGAATTCTGGAGCCGGGCGCTGGGGTACGTACCCCGTGACGGCCAGGTGGACGACGGCTGGACGGTCCTGGTCCCGGCCGGCGGCAGCGGGCCGGGCCTGGCGCTGGGCCGCAGCGTCACTCCCGTACAGGAGCGGCCGCGCGTCCACCTCGACCTGTACGCGGCGGACGCCGCGGAACAGGCGGCGGAGGTGGAGCGGCTGGTCTCGCTTGGCGCCCGGCACGTCGACTGGGATTCCTACCCGGAGGACCCGGATTTCGTGGTGCTGGCCGACCCCGAGGGCAACCGCTTCTGCGTCATCGACGCCACACACGGCTGAGCCCGCGGGCCGCGGGAGCAGGACGCACGTCCTCGACACCCTTGGCCGGTCCTTACCGCCACCTTAAGCGGAACCTAAGACTCATCAGGGTCGCACCGAAACGGCCGAATGTCCGTTTCGGTGCGGCTAGCGTGCTGCCGGATCCCCCAACTCCCCAGTAACACAGAGGTAGGCACGCGATGGGCAGCACAGTCGGGCACCGGCGCACGACGGGCCGTAGGGCGAAGGTCACCGGCGCGGTCGTGGCGGCGGCGGTGATCGGTGGAGCGGCCTTCGCCTTCACCGGGACCGCGCAGGCGACCTCCGTCGGAGCCGTCTACACGAAGTCCAGCACCTGGAGCGGCGGTTACACCGGCCAGTACGTCATCACCAACGGCACGGGCACGGCGCAGTCGGACTGGACCCTCCAGTTCGACCTGCCGCCGGGCACGAAGATCGACTCGCTCTGGAACGGCACCCACACGGTCTCCGACCGCCGCGTGACCGTGAAGCCCGCGAGCTGGAACGGACAGCTGGCGGCCGGGGCTTCCGTCACCGTCGGCTTCGTCGCGAGCGGCACCGGCACCCTCGGCAACCCCACCGGGTGCCGGATCAACGGAGTGAAGTGCTCGGTGGACCAGGGCGCAACGGCCCAGCCCAGCGGGCGCCCCACTGCCCGACCCACCGTCACGGCGAGCCCGGCCCCGACCGCGCCCACCACGTCCGCCAAGCCCACCGGGACCACCTCGCCCTCCCCCACGGCGACCGCCCCCACCAGCACTCCCGCCCCCGGGGGCACCGGCGCGCGCTTCGCCCCGTACGTGGACACCTCCCTGTACCCCGCCTACGACCTGCTCGACACCGCGGCGAAGACGGGCGTGAAGGAGTTCCACCTGGCCTTCGTCACCTCCGGCGGCGGCTGCGCCCCGCTGTGGGGTGGTGTCACGGATCTCGCGAGCGACAAGGTCGCCGCCCAGATCGGTGCGCTGCGCGCGAAGGGCGGCGACGTACGGGTGTCGTTCGGCGGGGCCGCCGGTCACGAACTGGCGCTGAACTGCGCCACCGTGGACGAGCTGGCCGCCGCGTACGGGAAGGTAGTCGACCAGTACCGGCTCACCAAGGTCGACTTCGACATCGAGGGCGCGGCCCTGCCGGACACGGCGGCCAACGCGCGCCGCGCGCAGGCCATCGCCCGGCTGCAAAAGTCCCACCCGGGCCTGGACGTCGCCTTCACCCTGCCCGTGATGCCCGAGGGGCTGACCCAGCCGGGTGTGGCGCTGCTGGCCGACGCCAAGAAGAACGGGGTGCGCGTCGACGCCGTCAACATCATGGCGATGGACTACGGACCGGCGTACAGCGGGGACATGGGGCAGTACGCGATCCAGGCCGCGACGGCCACGCAGGCACAGATCAAGGGCGTGCTCGGGCTGTCCGACGCGGCGGCGTGGAAGGCCGTGGCCGTCACGCCGATGATCGGCGTGAACGACGTCGCGAGCGAGGTCTTCACGGTGGAGGACGCGACGCAGCTCGTGCAGTTCGCCGCGTCGAAGGGGATCGGCCGGCTGGCCATGTGGTCCTCCACGCGGGACAAGCAGTGCGCGGCCGGAGCCGTCAACCACGCCGATGCGACGTGCAGTTCGATCCTCCAGCAGCCGCTGGCCTTCACCAAGGCGTTCGCCGCGCTCAAGTAGTCGCGCGAAGCCCGAACGGGGGACGACCGACGGGCCCGGGCCCCGCGCACATGGCGTGGGCCGGGCCCGTCGGCCGTGGCCCTACACGAGGATGCCCGCGCGGGCGGCGAGGTCGAGTGCCGCGTCGAGGCGCGGGGCCGGGCGGCCTTCGGTGTGGGCCGCCGCCAGCAGCGCCGCCACGGCGTCCGCGTCGGCCTTCCGTTCCCGTGCCAGTGCCGCGAACCTGGCGACCGCCTCGGTCAGGCTCCGCTCCAGCGCGTACGGGGCGTCGAACGAGGACACGGTGAGACCGAGGAACTCCTCCTCGTCCGGGCCCACCCAGGCGGCGGCCCCCTCCAGTCCGTCCTCGCGCACCTCGTCCGGGTACGGGATGCGGTGCCACGCGCCGTTCTCCCACCAGTAGACGAAGCCGAAGAGATTGCCGGCGGCGTCGTCGCGCAGGAGGTCCCAGGGCAGCCAGTCGGGGCCGCCCGCGAGGAAGTCGATCTGATCTCCGCCGACGTGGGTGTGGCTGCCGTCGGGGTCCTGGCCGCAGAACACCGCGCGCCCGCCCTCCGCCATGGTCAGGCGCCACCAGCCGTCCCCGCCGGTGGAGTGGCACCACAGGCCGTCGTCGTCGAGGGCGAACTCGGTGCTCGTCGAGCACGCGGTGTCCACCATGGCCATGGTCACCGCCCTGGCCCAGAGCAGTTCGGGGTGTTCTAGGTCTTCCGGCCGGCTCGGCGCGTGCATCGTGTGTCTCCTCCCGGGTGTCGGGCAAGCCTCGCACGCGCGACCGGGTCGGCTGAAATGCCGATGGTCGAACGGGCCGGGCAGTTGGGAGGCCGGGAGGCCGTGGACTCGGCCGGGGCAGCGTGCGGCAACTGGCCTCGTCCGTGACCGTACGGCCCACCGCGCCGGGAAGTCCGTACGGGCGCACCGTACGCACCCTGGCCTGACGGTGGTGCCGCGTGCGGGCCCATCCCGGCCGAGCCTCCGACCGGGATGGGCCACGGTTCACAGCCGTCAGGCGTTGACGCAGACGTTGCCGGCGGCCGGGTTGAGCGCGCCGATCACGTTGATGCTGTTGCCGCACAGGTTGATCGGAATGTGGATCGGGATCTGGATCACGTTACCCGAAAGCACGCCGGGCGAGCCGACCGCGATGCCCTCCGCGTTGGCGTCCGCAGACGCCGAGGACGCACCGCCGATGACCGCCAGGCCGAGCACCAGGGCAAGACCCGCACTCTTCAGAACACGCGACACGTGACATCTCCTTGTAACCGGACAGCGGTGCCGGAGCACCGCACGGCCCCGAGCGGGGTCGTCGCCCTTTACTTCGGCAGCTGATGGCCTCCTGGCCTGGTTCCGGCCGCCCGGTTCCCTCGAATAGGTGGACCCGCGCCTCCGTTCGGAGGTACAGGTCCGCCGTCGAGCCCGGCCGAATCAGACTGATTGTCCGACCATCCGACCGCCTTCGTTCAGGTCACCCGACCGGCTCCCCGCCCCTGCGCCCCTCCCCCGCCCGAGATTCCCCAGTCGACGGGACAAGTTCCCCTATCGATCGGGAACCGCGGAAATCTAGCCTCGCTACTGCCCGTCCGCGAGTCGGATCTCTGTGATCGAGGGGGAAGCGTGACCGAGCGGGAAGTCGATGTTCTGGCGATCGGTGCGGGTCCGGCCAATCTGGCCCTGGCAGCCGCCATCGAGGAATCCGGATCAGCCGAATTGGCGGACGGCACACTCCTACTGGAACAAAGCCCCGACATCACCTGGCAACGCGACCTCCTGATGCCCTGGGCACGCAGCCAAGTCTCCTTCCTCAAAGACCTCGTCACCCTCCGCAACCCGAGCAGCCGGTTCACCTTCCTGAACTTCCTCCACGCACAAAACCGACTCGACGAATTCGTCAACCTCGGCACCTTCCACCCCTTCCGCTGGGAATTCTCCGACTACCTCCAATGGGTCGCCACCTCCCTGGAACACGTCACCATCCGCTACGACGCCCGCGCCACCCACGTCGACCCCGTACACACCACCGACCGCACCCTCACCGGCTGGACCGTACACCTCACCGACGGCGACACCATCCACTGCCGCGACCTCGTCATCGGCGGCGGCCGCGACCCCCGAATACCAGAAACCTTCACCACCCTCCCCCCGGACCGCCTCATCCACAGCGCCCAATACCGCACCAAAATCACCCGAATACCAAAAGACCAACCCCTCCGCATCGCCGTCGTGGGCGGCGCCCAAAGCGCCGCCGAAATGTTCTACGCCCTCCACGAAAACCTACCGGCCAGCCACATCACCATGCTGGTCCGCTCCATCGGACTACAAAACTACCAATCCAGCAAATTCGTCAACGAACTCTTCTTCCCATCATTCGTCGACGAGTTCTACGACAGCCCCACCGAAGTCCGCGCACAAATCCTCGACGAAATGCGATTCACCAACTACGCCGGACTCGCACCCCCCTTCCTCGACGAGCTCTACACCATGCTCTACCGCCAGAAAACCGTCGGGCCCCAACGCTCCGAGGTGCGGGCAATGACGGAGGTGGTGGGGGCCCGCCTCGACGGCGACGAAGTGGTGCTCGACCTCCGCGACCGACTCAGCGGCAAAACCGAACCCCTCCACTGCGACCTCGTCGTACTCGGAACCGGCTACGACCCCCGCAAACCCACCCTCGTCCGAGAACTCGCCACACGCATCGGCCTCGACGACGTCACCGTCAGCCGCAACTACCGCGTCGACCTCGGCACACCCACCCGCGGAGCCCTCTACCTCCAAGGCGTCAACGAAAAAACCCACGGCATCGCCGACTCCCTCATCAGCGTCCTCGCCCACCGCTCCCACGACATCCTCACCGACCTCCTCACCCGCCGCACCACCACCCAACCCAGGAGCACACGATGAAGCGGACGTTGGTGATAGCCCCCGGCCCGACCGCGAACGGCGATCTGCACCTGGGGCACCTGGCCGGCCCGTTCCTCGCTGCGGACGTCTGCACGAGGTACGCGCGTTCCACCGGACAGGACGTGCTGTTCGGTACGGGCGTGCACTTCACGCAGAACTACATCGTGACCACCGCCCGAAGGCTGGGGGTCCCGCCCGAGGAGCTGCGCGTGCGCTCGGCCGCGCAGGTCGAGGACACCCTGGCGGCCGTCGGGATCGACCCGGACGGCTTCGTCCGGTTCGACGACCGGTACGTGAAGACGGTCCGGCACTTCTTCGAGCGCCTGCACGGTACGGGAAAGTTGCGGCTGCGGGCCGTGAAGTTCCCGTACGCGCCGCACTCCGGCGCGTACCTCACGGACGCCTACGTACGCGGAGGCTGCCCGGTGTGCCTGGCCGAGGGCTGCGCCGGACTGTGCGAGAACTGCGGGCACTGGATCGCCTCCGCCGACCTCATCGCACCGCGCTCGACCCTGGACCCGGACGGTCCGGTCGAACTGCGGGAGCAGCAGGTCCTGGTGCTCCCGCTGGAGGAGCACCGCGAGGCGCTCGTGGAGTACTTCGCCGGGCGCGCAGCGACGATGCGTCCGCGGCTGGCCCAGATGATCGAGGAGATCCTGTCCCGGCCGCTCCCGGACTATCCCGTCACTCTGCCGATCTCCTGGGGCATCCCGGCGCCGTTCCCGGAGGTCGCCGGTCAGGTGATCTACGCGGATGCCGAGACCATCGCCTGGAGCATGCACTGCACCGCGCTCGCGGCCGAGCGGCGCGGGGCGGTGCTCGGCGCCGACGACGAGCTGTGGTTCTCCGACGCCGGCACGCAGGTGGCGTACTTCTTCGGCTCCGACGCCGGTTTCGCCTTCGCGGTGGTCGGGGCCGCGATGCTGCTGGCGCTGGGGGGCTACACGCTGCCCGAACACTTCGTCACGAACGAGTTCTACGAGCTGGACCACGACAAGTTCTCCACCAGCCGGGGTCATGTTGTGACGGGGCGGGAGCTGGCCGCAGAGGTGCCGAGGGACCTGGTGCGGTTCTATCTCGCGGCGACCGGGCCGGACTTCCAGCGCACCAACTTCAACCGCGCGGCCCTGGAGCACGTGACCGGCACCCGGCTCGTCCGGCCCTGGAACCGGGTGGTGGACAAGGTCGCCGCGTGGACGGGCCGGGGACCGCTGCCGGTGTCCGAGCGGTCCAGGGCGGCGGCCGGGCTGATGCTGGAGCGGTTCGCCGCCGCCTACGACGTGCGCCGGTTCAGTCTGACCGCGGTGGCCTTCACCCTGTCCGAGCAACTGGCGCGACTCGACCGGTGGGAGGTGGGTCCCGGCGACGCGGGCGACTTCTGCCACGAGGTGGAGGTGTTCCTGCGCTGTGCGGCGCCGGTCCTGATCGACCTGGCCGGGCAGGCGCTGCCAGAGCGAACGGTCCCCGCCCGGCCGGACACCGTGCAGGTCACGCCCGTACGGTTGCCACGGCTGGCGGAGACGGGGTCGTGAGGGCGGCGGTCGCCGCCCGGCGGGTGGTCGTCGTGGGAGCGGGCGTCACCGGGTTGTTGACCGCGGTGGAGTGCGCGCTCGCGGGCCACCACGTGACCGTGCTGGACAGGGGCCCGATCCCGAACCCGGCGTCGAGCTCCTGCGACCAGCACCGGGTCATCCGTACCCTTGACGCGGACGATGCGCAGGCCACCGGGCAGATGGTCGCCGCCCACCGGCGGTGGCTGGAGCTGGAGGGCCTGCTGGGCACCGGCTTCTTCCGGCGCGTGGGGGTGGTCACCGCCTGGCCCCGGGAGCGCCTCGCCTCGGTGACCGCGGCGGCCGCCACCGCGGGTGTGCCCGTGCGGACGGTGGAGCCGCGGCGCCTGCCGCACCTGAGGTTCCCGGCCGGTTCGGCGGCCGTGCTGGAGGCCGACGGCGGCGTACTGCTCGCCGACCGGGTGCTGCGGGCCGCGGTCCGGTGGCTCGCCGGGCATCCGGCGGTGACGGTGCGGCCGTACAGCCCGGTGGCGTGGATCGACGTGGACGGCGCGCACGTCCTGCTGGCCGACGGCGAGGAGCTCGGCGCCGACCTGGTGCTGGTCGCGGCCGGCCCGTGGACCCGGGACCTGGTGGGGCATCCGGTCGTGCTGCACCGACAGACGATGGTCTACCTGCGGCCGCCGGCGAACGCGGCGCGGTGGTGGGGAACGGCTCCCGCCGCGGGCGGAATCGGCGCGGACGGGCGGGCCTGGGCGATGCCGCCGGGCGGCGGCGCGCTCTTGAAGATCAGCTCGGACGCCGTGTCCCGGGAAGTGGACGCCACCGCGGGTGCCGCGGAGGAGGACCAGGCGCCCTGGGTGGCGCGGCTGGCCGAGGCGGCACCGCTGTCCGGCCTGGAGCGCTACACGGTGGCGGCGGTCAAGCAGTGCCACTACGCGAGCGCCGCGGACACGGGCGGCGCCTTGCTCGCCCGCGTGGGTCCCGCCGTGTGGTCGCGGGCGGCCTGCGGCGGTTCCGGATTCAGCCAGGCTCCGCTCGTCGCGGGGCGGATCGTCGATGCCTTGACGAAGGGAGCGGCATGAAGGAGGAGGAGACTCCGATCGGCGTGTTCGAGGCGCTGAAGGCGACCCCGACCCCGGTGCGCTATCTGCTCGGTGGCGTGCTGATCAACCAGCTCGGCGCGTTCGTCCAGACGTTCCTCGTGCTGTACCTGACCTTCCGCGGCATGTCGGTCGCCGCCGCGGGTCTGGCCCTCGGCGCCTACAGCGTGGGGTCGATCTTCGGCACGATGCTGGGTGCCGAGTTCACCCAGCGGTTCGGTCCGCGGGCCACGATCGTGACGGCCATGGCGGGGTCCGCCCCGCTGGTGGCGGCGATCTCGTGGCTGAGCGGGCCGGGCAGGCTGTGGCAACTGCTCGTCGTCGTCGGGCTCGCGGGCCTGTTCACCCAGGCCTACCGGCCGGCGGCCGCCGTGATGCTGAGCGACCTGATGCCGGACCGATACCAGGTGATGGCGTTCTCGATGATGCGGATCGCCCTGAACATCGGTGCGGCCCTGGCGCCGCTGATCGCCGCCGGACTCATCCTGGTCGACTGGGACCTACTGTTCTGGATCGACGGCGGTACCGCACTCGTCTACTCGCTGCTGGCCTTCGCCCTGCTGCCGAAGAAGACCGTGCCGCAGGAGCCCGAGGCCGGGTCCGGGCCCGCGGACGGAAGCGAACCGTCCGACGGGGCGGCGCCGGGGGCGACGGCTGCGGCCGGGGAGCCAGCCGCCGACGGCGAGCCAGCCGGGCGCGTCGCCTCGGGCTACACCGCGATGCTGCGCGACCGGAAGTACGTCTTCTACCTGGCCGCCGTGCTGCTCGGCTCGCTCACCTACGCCCAGGGCCACATCGCCCTGCCGTTGGAACTGGCCGCCGACCACTACCCGACCAGCTTCTACAGCACGGTGCTCACGGTGTCGTCCGTCGTGCTCATCACGTGCGAGCTCAAGGTCACGGCGTATCTCAGCAGACTGCCGAAGCACGTCCGCGTCATCACCGGCCATCTGGTGGAGGCCGTCGGCCTCGCCGTCTACGGTCTGTCCTCGCGGTCCGGGGCGTTCACGATCGCGGGCGTCGTCCTGGTCGTGGCGGGGATCATGATCGCTGCCCCGAGCATGTTCGCCCACCCGGCGACCTTCCCCCAGGCGGTGAAGGCCCGCTACATCGGCACGATGCAGGCGGTGGGCGGCGCGGCCGGGGCCCTTGCCCCGCTGTTCGGCGTGTACGCCTGGACCCGGCTCGGCAGCGGCTTCTGGCTGCTGTGCGGTGTGGTCACCGCGGTCGCCGGACTGCTCGCCCTGGCGGGCGTGCGACAACCGCCCGAGCCGGCTCCCGCCACCGGTCCGGGGGCGGACCCCGCCGGGAAGACGGAAGCCGTCGGGGGTGCCGCGTGACCGGGCGGCGGCCCGGCGCGAGCCGGCCGGTCCTGGTGATCGGTTTCGTGGGTGTCACGGTCGCCGCGATCGGGGCCTTCCAGCCGGACGACTCGGTGATCTACGTGGAGGAGCCGGACGTCGTGCGCAAGCGGCGGGTGCACGAGCAGATCGAAGGAGTGGCCTTCGTCCGCGGCCTCATCGAGTGGGAGTACCACCTCGCGGGGAAGGCCGACGAGTTCTTCAACGCCCACCCGGACCTGGACCCCGCCGCGGTCGTCCCGGCCATCGAGTACGCCACGCCCTTCGCCGCCCGGCTCGCGGAACGCTACGGTCTGCCGGGCGCCGGTCTCGGCGCCGCGCAGATCCTGCGGGACAAGGCGCTGCTGCGGCGGGTGAGCGCGGCCGTCGGCATCGCGAACCCGGTGAGCGTGCCCGTACGGGGTCCGGACGACGTGCTGGCCTTCCTGCGGGGCCGGTCGGGACCCGTCGTGCTCAAGCCGGCAAACCGTCAGGCGTCCGTGGGCACCCAGGTGATCCGCGATGCCTCCGAGGTCGAACGGGCGTGGGCCAACTGCCTCGTCCAGGACGAGGACGTCTTCGTGCCCGACCGGCCCATGGAGCTGTCCATGCTGGCCGAACAGCACGTCGAGGGTCCCGAGTTCAGCGTCGAGATGCTGGTGAGGGACGGTGCCGCGCTGTTCGTCAACGTCACGGGGAAGCAGCTGTTCCCGGGGCCCCACCCGGTGGAGCTGGCCCACACCGTGCCGGCGGACATACCGGTGGACCTCGCGCGGCTGCTCGGTGCGCGGACCGAGCGCCTCGTCGAAGCCGTCGGCTTCCGCGACGGGATCGTCCACTGCGAGTGGATCGTCTCGGCGGGCATTCCGTACCTGGTGGAGTGCGCGGGCCGGCTGCCCGGCGGGGGCATTCTCGACACCATCCAACTCGCCTATCCGGTCGAGCTGTTGCGCAGCTACTACGCGGTGTTGAAGGGCGAGGAGCTGCCGGGCGAACTGCCCCGGCGGGCGAAGGGCGGGGCGGCCGTGCGGTTCATCGCGGCCGCGGCGGGCCGGGTGGTCGCCGTACGCGGCGTCGGGGCCGCCCGGCAGGCGGAAGGCGTGTTCCTGGCCGCGGTCACCGTGGAGCCGGGCCAGACGGTCGGCGAGGTGCGCCATTCCT
Source organism: Streptomyces sp. NPDC091682 (assembly GCF_044756625.1). Taxonomy (NCBI): domain Bacteria; kingdom Bacillati; phylum Actinomycetota; class Actinomycetes; order Kitasatosporales; family Streptomycetaceae; genus Streptomyces; species Streptomyces sp. NPDC091682. The sequence continues at coordinate 14,648 of NZ_JBIVTH010000002.1, forward strand.
GGCACCGGGCGGGCATCGTCATGGCCACCGCGGACAGCTCGACCGAGGCGCTCCGGCGGGCCGAGGCGGCCGCCGGCATGGTCCGAATCGACATCGAGGGGGAAGCGTGACCGAGCGGGAAGTCGATGTTCTGGCGATCGGTGCGGGTCCGGCCAATCTGGCCCTGGCAGCCGCCATCGAGGAATCCGGATCAGCCGAATTGGCGGACGGCACACTCCTACTGGAACAAAGCCCCGACATCACCTGGCAACGCGACCTCCTGATGCCCTGGGCACGCAGCCAAGTCTCCTTCCTCAAAGACCTCGTCACCCTCCGCAACCCGAGCAGCCGGTTCACCTTCCTGAACTTCCTCCACGCACAAAACCGACTCGACGAATTCGTCAACCTCGGCACCTTCCACCCCTTCCGCTGGGAATTCTCCGACTACCTCCAATGGGTCGCCACCTCCCTGGAACACGTCACCATCCGCTACGACGCCCGCGCCACCCACGTCGACCCCGTACACACCACCGACCGCACCCTCACCGGCTGGACCGTACACCTCACCGACGGCGACACCATCCACTGCCGCGACCTCGTCATCGGCGGCGGCCGCGACCCCCGAATACCAGAAACCTTCACCACCCTCCCCCCGGACCGCCTCATCCACAGCGCCCAATACCGCACCAAAATCACCCGAATACCAAAAGACCAACCCCTCCGCATCGCCGTCGTGGGCGGCGCCCAAAGCGCCGCCGAAATGTTCTACGCCCTCCACGAAAACCTACCGGCCAGCCACATCACCATGCTGGTCCGCTCCATCGGACTACAAAACTACCAAACAAGCAAAATCCTCAACAAAATCTTCTTCACATCATTCGTCGACGAGTTCTACAAGAACACCACCGAAGTCCGCGCACAAATCCTCGACGAAATGCGATTCACCAACTACGCCGGACTCGCACCCCCCTTCCTCGACGAGCTCTACACCATGCTCTACCGCCAGAAAACCGTCGGGCCCCAACGCTCCGAGGTGCGGGCAATGACGGAGGTGGTGGGGGCCCGCCTCGACGGCGACGAAGTGGTGCTCGACCTCCGCGACCGACTCAGCGGCAAAACCGAACCCCTCCACTGCGACCTCGTCGTACTCGGAACCGGCTACGACCCCCGCAAACCCACCCTCGTCCGAGAACTCGCCACACGCATCGGCCTCGACGACGTCACCGTCAGCCGCAACTACCGCGTCGACCTCGGCACACCCACCCGCGGAGCCCTCTACCTCCAAGGCGTCAACGAAAAAACCCACGGCATCGCCGACTCCCTCATCAGCGTCCTCGCCCACCGCTCCCACGACATCCTCACCGACCTCCTCACCCGCCGCACCACCACCCAACCCAGGAGCACACGATGAGCGCGGGCCGGGGCACGCTGCTGGTCATCGGGAGCGGCCTGAAGGTGTACCGGGAGTACCTGATAGCGCCGATCCGCCGCCGCGCCCGAGCGGCGGGTCTGGACATGGTGCTGCTCAACAATCTGAAGCCCACCTGGCAGCGTGACTACTTCGACGAGATCACCGTCGCCAACGTGTTCGACTCCGGGGCGATGGGCGCGGCGGCCCGGGAAGTCGCCTCCCGGCGCCGCATCGTCGGCCTGATGTGCTGGGACGAGCCGCTCGTCCTGGATGCCGGCCTGCTCGCCGCCGAGTTCGGCGTGCCGGGTCTGTCCGTACCGGGCGTGCGCGGCTGCCGCGACAAGGAGCGCACCCGGGCCGAACTCACCGCGGCGGGCATCCACCAGCCGGGCTTCGAGCTGACCACCACGGTCGAGCAGGCCAGAGCGGCGGCCGACCGGATCGGCTATCCCGTCGTGATCAAGCCCCGGGCGATGGGGGCGAGCATCGGGGTCGTGTTCGCGGCCGGTGCGACCGAGGTGGAGGCGGCGTTCCGGATCGCCCTGGCCGCGAGCGAGGTCGATCCGGGGCCCTACCGTGCGAGCGCCCTGGTCGAGGGGTACGCGCCCGGCCCGGAGATCAGCGTCGACGGCGCCGTCCACAAGGGCGAGTACCTGCCGATGTTCCTGGCCCGCAAGCACAGCAGCGACCAGCCCTACTTCGAGGAGGTCGGGCACCTGGTCGACGCGGGCGACCCGCTGATGGCGGACGAGGAGCTGATGAGCACCCTGGCGCGGGCCCACCGCGCGCTCGGCATCGAGGACGGCATCACCCACAGCGAGCTGCGCCTGACCGCACGCGGGCCCCTCGTCATCGAGATCAACGGCCGCCTCGGCGGGGACCTGATCCCCTTCCTCGGCAGGACCGCGACCGGTATCGAGCCCGGTGAGGTGTTGTTCGACGTGGCCACCGGACAGCGTCCCGACACCAGGCCCACCCGGCGGGCGGTGGCCGGCATCCGGTTCGGCTATCCGGAGCAGGACTGTCTGCTGCGCTCGGTGCGCGTACCGGTCGAGGCACCCGGCCTGGTCACGGCCGCGCCGATGGCCGAACCGGGTACCACCCTGCGGCTGCCTCCGGGCGGCTACCTGGCCCGCCACTCCTTCGTGGTGTGCGAGGCCGACGACGTACGGACCTGCCTCGACCGCCTGGACGCGGCCGCGGGGCTGGTCGAGCTGGAGGCCGAACCGATCGGCCCGCCGGACCCGGACGCTCCGTTCGAGATGCCCGCCGGACTGCTCGACGTGGACGCATGACCGCCACCGCGGAGCCGGACCGGACCGTGGCGGACCGCAGCACGCCATCACCCGAGGGGGAACGCATGAGCACGACCCGGAACCCGGGCACCGAAGCACCCACGACCGCCGAAGAGATCCTCGCGCGGGCCAAGGCACTGGCCCCGCGGCTGCGGGAACGGTCGGCGGAGATCGAACAGGCCCGGCAGCTCCCAGCGGACGTGGTGGACCTGCTGCGCGACACCGGAGTGTTCCGGATGTGCTTCGGCCCCGAGTGGGGCGGACCCGAGCTGACGTCGATGCAGCAGGCCGAAGTGGTGGAGACGTTGGCCTACGGGGACGCCTCGGCCGGCTGGTGCGCGGCGATCGGCGCGATGACCGGGGCGATCAGCAACTTCTTGGATCCGGCCGTGGTCAAGGAGGTGTTCCCGAGCCTCGACATGATCACCGCCGGGCTGATCGCGCCGGCCGGGCACGCCGAGCGCGTGCCCGGCGGCTTCCGGCTCTCCGGCCGGTGGTCGTTCGGCAGCGGGATCACCCATTGCGACTGGGTGACCTCGGGTGCGTTCATCTACCAGGACGGCAAGCCGTGGGCGAGCCCGGACGGCAGCAACGCGCACGCGTCGCGCCAGTTCCTTGTGCCGGCGCACGAGGTGGGGGTCGTCGGGAACTGGGACACCACCGGCCTGTGCGGCAGCGGGAGCAGTGACTACACGATCACCGACGTGTTCGTGCCCGAGGAGCACACCTACACCTTCTACAAGGTGCGGGGCCGCACGGACACCCCGATCGCCCAGCCGGACTCCTTCATGCGCAGCCTGTGCGCGGTCCCGCTCGGGGTGGCCAGGGCCGCCCTGGACCACGCGCGGGAAACCGCGCTCACCCGGGTGGACAAGATGACCAACACGCCGTGGGCGGACACCTTCCGCGTACAGGTGACCCTCGCCGAGTGCGAGGCGGAGTTCAACGCCGCCCGCAGCGGGGTCTACAGCAGCTCGCAGCGGCACTGGGACGTACTGGCCGGTGGCGGCACGTTGGACGATCTGACCGCCACCGAGCGGGCCGCGTCCTCGCTGGCCTGGGTGCACGCCTTCCGCACCTCGCGGGCGATCGTGAACCGGCTCTACGACCTGCTGCAGGCTTGGTCGATCAACCGGTCCTCGCCGATGGACCGCTGGATGCGCGACACCGCGACCATGTGCCAGCACGTCGCCGCCTCGGATCTGATCCTCGAATCAGGCGGCGCCTACCTGCTGGGCCGGCCGCCCAAGTTCCGGATGAGCCTCGGCATCGTCAAGTAGGGCCAAGTGAAGGGCGATCACATGAGCATGACCCGGAACCCGAGGGTCCAGGTGCCCGCCGCCACCGCGGCGGAGCTCCTCGCCCGTGCGAAGGAGCTGGCTCCACTGCTGCGGGAGCGGTCGGCGGAGATCGAGGAGGCGCGGCGGCTGCCGGCGGACGTGGTGGACCTACTGCGCGGCGCCGGGGTGTTCCGGATGGCCTTCGGCCGTGAGCTGGGCGGCCTGGCGCTGACCACGATGGAGCAGACCGAGGTCGTCGAGACCCTTGCGCACGGGGACGCCTCCGCGGCCTGGTGCGCGGTGATGGGCGCGAGCAGCGGGATCTTCAGCGCCTTCCTCGACGAGAGGGTGGCCAAGGAGGTCTTCCCGACCCCGGACACGATCATGGCCGGGCTGCTGCAGCCGACGGGGCACGCCGAGCGGGTGCCCGGCGGTTTCCGGCTCTCCGGCCGGTGGTCGTTCGGCAGCGGGATCACCCATTGCGACTGGGTGACCTCGGGTGCGTTCGTCTACGCGGACGGCAAGCCGTACGCGAGCCCCGACGGCAGCAATCCGCACGAGTCGAGGCAGTTCCTGGTGCCCCGGGCGCAGGTGGAGGTCATCGACAACTGGCACACCATGGGCATGCGCGGCACCGGCAGTTGCGACTACACGATGGCCGATGTCTTCGTGCCCGAGGAACACACGTACAGCTTCGGCAAGGTGCGCGGCCGGCCCGGCCCGCTCGCCCAGCCGGACGCCTTCACGCGCAGTATGTGCGGCGTTGCGCTGGGGGTGGCCAGGGCCGCCCTGGACCACGCCCGGGAGATCGCCCGGACCCGGGTCGACCGGATGACCGGGGTGGCGTGGAAGGACCACTTCCGGGCGCAGGTCACGCTCGCCGAGTGCGAGGCGGACCTCCTCGCCACTCGGAGCGGGGTCTACGGGAGCCAGCGGCGCCAGTGGGCGGTGTTGGCCGCCGGGGGCACGCTGGACGACCTCACCCCCGAGGAGCGCGCCGCGTCGCCGATCGCCTGGGTGCACGCCTTCCGCACCTCGCGGTCGATCGTCAGCCGGCTCTGCGACCTGCTGCAGACCTGGTCGATCCACCAGTCGTCGCCGATGGACCGCTGGATGCGCGACACCACCACCATGTGCCAGCACGCCACCGCCCAGGACCGCATCCTCCAGTCGGCCGGCGCCTATCTGCTGGGCGGGAAGCCCGAGTTCGGGATCTGCCTCGGCATCGTCAGATGACGCGAATCGCCTGCGTGCAGGCCAGGGGGGGAGAAAGTCCGATGGGCCGAGGCCTGGTGCTTTTGGTCAATCCCAACAAGGTGCACCCACCGATCGCTCCCTATGCGCTCGATGTGCTCACGACCTCGTTGGAAGCCGCCGACTTCGAGGTCGAGGTGGTCGACCTCACGTTCCACCGGGAGGACTGGAAGACCTGCCTCTCCGACTACTTCGGGACGCGCAGCCCGGTCCTCGTCGGTGTCACCATCCGCAATACCGACACCGTCTACGCCTTCGAACAGCGCCCTTTCGTCGGCGAACACAAGGAGATCATCACCGAGATCAGACGGCTGACGGACGCGCCGATCGTCGGCGGCGGCATCGGCTTCTCCTCCATGCCCTTCGCGCTGGTCGACTACTTCGGCATCGATTTCGGCGTCAAGGGGCCGGGTGAGCAGATCATCTGCGACCTCGCCGACGCGCTGGTCACCGGGCGCGGCACGGACACGGTCAGCGGGCTCATCCGCAACACCCCGGAAGGGGTGACCAGGGTGCCGCCGCCGGCACTCGCCCCGTCGGCCCGCCGTACGGTGGCGGCGCCGCTGCCCGCCGGGCAGTTCGAGGACCGGACCTGGCAGGTGGACCGCTCCGGAATGTACGTCCGCCGCTCCGGCGCGCCGCACAAGGTGGACAACCTGTTGTACTACCAGCGCGGCGGGTTGGCCGGCATCCTCACCAAGAACGGCTGCACCTACCGCTGTTCGCACTGCGTGGAGCCGGACGCCAAGGGCATCCGGACGGGCCGGCGCGATGTCGCGGCCGTGGTCGACGAGATGCAGTCCCTGGCTGAGCAGGGGATCCTCGACCAACACACCACCGACAGCGAGTTCAACCTGGCGATATCCCACGCCAAGAACCTGTTGCGGGAGATCGTCCGGCGCAAGCACGCCGATCCCGGCAACCCGCTGAACGACTTGCGGCTGTGGGTCTACTGCCAGCCCTCGCCGTTCGACGAGGAGTTCGCCGGGCTGCTCGCCGCCGCGGGCTGTCGCGGGGTGAACGTCGGCTCGGACCACGTGCGCGCCGAGATGCTGAACGGCTGGAAGATCACGCAGAAGGGCACCACGTACTACACCTTCGCCGATACCGAGCGCCTGGTCCGGCTCTGCCACGCCAACGGCATGCTGACCATGGTCGAGGCGCTCTTCGGGATGCCGGGCGAGACACCCCGGAGCATGCGCGAATGCGTAGACGCGTTCATGGCGCTGGACGCCACCGTGACCGGCTTCTCGCTGGGGTTGCGGCTCTTCCCCCACACGCCGCTGGGCATCGCGATGGCCGAGCGGTGCGACGGTGTCCGGACGGTAGCGGGACTGCAGTCCAACACGGCGACCGGGCCGATCGTGCTGAAACCCCTGTCCAAGTGCTCCGGGCCGGTGGAGTACGAGCGGCAATTCATGTTCGACGAATCGGGCAACTTCCGTCTGGTCTGCTACTTTTCCCCGGATCTGCTGGAGGGGACCGAAACGGTCACCGATCCCTCCGGGCGCTGGAGCCGGTCCGTGGATCTCCTGTGGGAGCTCGTCGATCCGTCGGACTACCACCGGGTGATGCTGCCGACGCTGGCAGGCTCCAGTGAGCACGACAACAACTACGCGGACAATCCGTTCCTGACGAGTCTGGGAGGGCTCGGATACACCGGCGCATTCTGGGCGCACTGGCGTGATCGGGAAGCGATCCTGCGCCGCGCGCAGGACGTCGGAGCGGTTGGACCGGCGGGTACGTGAGTTTGCCGGATTTCAATTGTCGATGCATGTGCGAAGGCCGTGAAATAGGGCGCGAATAGTGATGCCTTCGTCGACATAACTATCACGTTTCTTCTCGCACTCCTCACCGTTGCGGTGGGCCGGACCTCTGGACCATTCTGGGATCCGGCCGATCAGCATGGACCGTGTTTCACCGTCGAGTGGGGGAAGGTACGAATGAACCAGAAAACCGACACCATGAGATTACTCTGGCCACTCGCGCCACATAATGATCCACGAAGAGACGGGGTGGTCCTTCGGCCCGACGAAGACCTCCCGGCCACCCACCGGGCCCCCGCCTCGGTCACCGTCGTCCTCGCCGACACCCAGCCCGCAATTCGTCACGGTGTCCGTTCCGTTCTCGAACGGTCCGAGGGAATTTCGGTCGTCGGAGAGGCCGCCACGGCGGACGAGGTGATCGAGGAAATGTGCCGCTGGAGACCCGTTGTGCTCGTGCTCGACCCGCTGATGGACGGATCCTCCGGAACGCAGGTCATCCCTGAGGTCCTGAGGTCCTGGCCCGACACGGGCATCCTGGTCTTCAGTGCCGTGGACGACGACCGGGCCATCACCTCGGCACTCCAGGCGGGTGCCCGCGGCTACCTGTTCAAGCGGGCCGACGCGGACCAGATCCTGCGCGGGATCCAGGCCGTGGCGGCCGGCGAGGCGATCATCGACAAATCGATCGCCGGACGACTCGGCGCCCTCATGCGCGCCACCTCCGGTCAGCAGTATTACTACCCGTTCCCGCAATTGACCAACCGGGAAAGGGACGTTCTGGAACGCATCGCCGCGGGCAAATCGAATACCATCATCGCCCGTGAACTCGTGCTCGCCTCGAAGACCGTCAGCAACCGCGTTTCCGTGATATTCGGCAAGCTCGGCGTGGCGGATCGCTCGCAGGCCATCGTGCTGGCCCGGGACGCCGGTCTCGGACACGGCTGATCCGCCGGTCCGTGATCCCCCGCACCACCGATTCCCTCCCGACCAGGGAACAATTCCCCTGTCGAAAGGGAGCAGTCGGCTTCTAGCCTGAACGACGTCGCGCGCCGCCGGAAAATGAGGACGTCGATCGGAGTGGGACGTTGACCGACCAGGAAAAACCCGATGTGATCATCCGCAGAAGAGAGCCGGATAACCTGACCCGGGCTCACGGACTGGATCTCGGACTCCTCCATCCGTGGCCCGGGTTGGAAACTCCATTTCGTGGAGCCTGGTGCGTCCTGCGCCCCGGTGACGTGACGGATGCGCACGCCCATCACGAACGCGAGCTGTTCATCGTCATGGCCGGCCGGGCCGCGGTCGTCTGCGAGGAGCGGCGGCACGAGCTCGCCGCCGGGGACCTCGCGGTGATGAGGGCCGGAGCGGAGCACCACATCGTCAACGAGCACGACGAGGACTTCGCCTACTACGCGATCTGGTGGGGCCCGGACATGTCCGCCGACTTCCTCGCCGTACAACCGGAGTCCGAACCGGTGCCCGAGCCGGGGTCCGCCCCGTGATCAACTACGACGGGCGCACGTTCCGCAAGCCGAAGGGTGACAGCCGGACCGTCGCCGTCTACCACCAGCAGGGCGACCTGGTGTGGGGCGAGGTCGTCGGCGGCGAGGTGCGGCGCGGGTGGACGGTGGGCACCTGCGAGCCCAATGGAACCCTCTCCATGGGCTACACCCTCGTCTTCGCGACCGGCGAGGTCGTCTGCGGACACACGGTCAACACGCCCGAGGTGGCCGAGGACGGCCGCCTGCGGCTGCGCGAGGTGTGGGAGCGCTACGGCCCGCACGCCGCCACCGGAACCTCCTACATCGAGGAGGTCCGGTGAGCGCGAACGCGGCGCACGGCCCGTCCGAGTCCGCCTGGCGGCGACTGGAGCGGAGCGTGACGGGCCGCGTGCTGCGCCCCGGCGCAGCCGGCTTCCGCTCCTCGAGCACCCCCTTCAACCGGCGGTACGCGAGGACCGCGCCGAGCGGCGTCCTGTCCGCCGCGAACATCACCGACGTACGGCGCGCCCTCTCGTGGGCGCGCGAGAACGGCATCGGCCTCGTCGCGCGCAGCGGCGGGCACAGCTACGCGGGATACTCGGCCGCCTCCGGCCTGGTGCTCGACCTCGGCGCGCTGAACGGCGTGACCGCCGACGGCTCCACCGGGTGGGTCACGGCCGCCGGCGGTGCCCTGATGTCCGACGTCCGCGCCGCGATCCAGCCGCACGAGATGGCGTTCGCGCTGGGCAACGGGGCGTCCGTCGGCATCGCCGGCCTGACCCTCGGCGGGGGCTCCTCCGCCACCTCGCGCACGCTCGGCCTCACGGCGGACGCACTCGTACGCACCACGCTGATGACCGCCGACGGCGAACTCCTCACCTGCGACGCCCAGGAGAACCCCGACCTGTACTGGGCCTGCCGCGGTGGCGGCGGCGGCAACTTCGGCATCAACCTGTCCTTCACCTTCCGGGCGAGCCCGGTGTCCGACGTCTCCACGTGCGTGCTGCTGTGGGACGGGGCGGACGCGCCCGAGGTCTTCACGGTGATGCAGGAGATCGCACGGAGGGCACCGGACGCGTTCTCCCTCAGGCTGGGCGTCAGCGCCGCCGACGGAGCCGGGGCCACGGTGTCGGCCGTCGCCCTGCACCTCGGCCCGGCGAGCGAGCTGCGCGAACTCCTCGCCCCTGCCTTGAAGTCGACCCGCCCGGTCCGACAGGACATCGCGGACCGCACCTTCTGGGAGGCCCAGGACCACCTGCTCCACGAGACCTCGGCCGGCGCGTTCGCGGTACGGACGAACTTCACCGCCGAGCCGTTGCCCGCCCAGGCCCTGCGCACCGCCCTCTCCCTGCTCGAACGCCGGCCCGGCAGCGGCAATCCGGACGGCTGCGGCCTGGCCCTGTACACCTGGGGCGGCGCGATCAACCGGGTGGCCCCGGCCGACACCGCGTTCGTGCACCGGGACGCACTCAGCCTGGTCACCATGGACACCTCCTGGTCCGAGCAGGACCCTCCGGCCACCGCGGAGGTGAATCTCCGCTGGCTGACGGGGCTGCAGGAGGCGATGGCACCGTACGTGGGCGAAGGGGCGTACCAGAACTTCATCGACCCGGACCTACCGGACTGGCGCACGGCGTACTACGGCGCCAACTACCCGCGGCTCGTCGAGATCAAGAAGCGGGTGGACCCGGACGGCTTCTTCACCTTCGGGCAGGCCGTCGGGACCTGAGACGGGCCGGCCGGCACCCGGGCCCGGCGCCCGGGCGCCCTCGCCGTCAGGATCGATCGCCGGTGCGCCGGCGCCCGAGGAGCCGGCCCTGTTCCTGCTTCAGTCCGGCGAACCCTCGCCGTGCGTACGCGGCTATCTCCTCGCTGGGGAAGGGCACCACGGACTGGTGCTCGCCGTAACTCCCCTGCTCCCACCGGGCGACCGTGATCTCGTAGCCGGAGACGTGGGCGCAGAGCTGGAGCAGGATCGGCGGCATCTCCGCTTCGCCGAGGAGGTCGGCGTGCTTGATGACGAGGTCGCGCATCCGCTGGATGTTCGGAAGGAAGACGGTCTTGACCCACAGCCGCCACTCGGCGAGTTCCTCCTCGGTGGGCGGCAGTTCATGGACGAAGGGCGATCGGCCGTCGGAACGGGCGTGGCGCTCCATGAACGCGCCGAAGATGCGGCTGTTGGCCTCCGTGAGGGCGAACAGCGGTCCGTAGAGCTCGCTGAGTTGGCGGTTGACGCGCGAGAGGCGCTCTTGTCGCTGGGCCAGGCGCAGGCCGTTGAGATAGGTGACGGTGTAGCCGACGAACGCCAAGGCGATGGTGACGACCCATGTGATCATGAGTGGAGAGGGTAGTAAGAGCCGCCCGCCGGCGCCCGGTGGGAAGCGCGGGCCCGGGATCCGGGTCGGTAGTCTGCGCCGATGCCCCTCTCGGATCCCTTGTCCCAGGCCCTGTACGCTCCCGCCGATCCGCCGCTCCGGCCGCTACCGTCGCCGGTGGTGGACCTGCTCCGGTCCCTCGGTGCACCGCCGCGGCTGGCCGCCCATCTGCGCGCCGTCCACGACGTGGCGGTCGAGCTGGTCGAATGGACGGAGCGTCGCCATCCGCGGATCGCCCTTGACCGCGCGGCCGTTCTCTTCGGGGCGGCGACCCACGACATCGGCAAGACCGTGCACACGACAGAGCTGTCCGGGCCCGGCTCCGTGCACGAAGAGGCGGGCCGCGTCCTGCTGTTGGCCCACGGGTTCGGCCCGGACCTCGCCCGCTACGCGGGAACCCACGCCTCGTGGACGGCTCCCGGTACGACGCTGGAGGACCTGCTGGTGAGCACGGCCGACAAGGTCTGGAAGAACAAGCGCGTCCAGGAACTCGAAGACCTCGTGATCACGCGCCTGGCGCAGGCGACGGGCGGTCAGCACTGGGAGGAGTACCTCGCGTTCGACGACCTGCTCACGCGCATCGGCGAGGGGGCCGACGGCCGCCTCGCCTTCCAGGCGTCCTTCCCGGTGCACGCGTAGCCCTGACGGCATTTCTTAGCATCAGAGGTCAACTATTCGTCCGGTCGCCGCCAGGAGGACTACAAAGGTCGAGACCGAACCGGACCGGACCGGCGACGGGGATCACCTCCCCCGGCGACGACCGGAATGACATCTAAGGCGGTGCATGCGCGTGTGTAGATGCGGCAGAATCGAATGGATAGCGGTCAGATTACTTCAAGGGAGACCGAGTTCCGACCCCTCCACCTGACGCACTCGGCCCCGCCGCGGACTGTGCCGATAGGCGGGCGCAATACCGACCCGGGCGCAGGGAGGAGGGACTCCCCAACCTCCTCCCTGCGTTTGCGCTGTGCGTTTCGTTCAACGAATTCTCCACTCCCCGACGGAAGCTCCACTGCGGCCTGAGACACATGGCTGACGTGCACCGTCAGGGATCCCACCTTGGGCCGCGTCCTGGGCGACGCGATGATCCGGTTGCCATGCGAGCACGTTCCGACGTGCACCGCGCACGGAATTGCGCCAGCTCCGGAAGGCCTCTGCAAGCTGCCTCTCTTTCGCAGCCGAAGAAAGTCACCTGAAATTTTTCATATGGGCACCCATCCGCAGGCGTTGGGGCACCGAAGGAGAAGCGAGAGCCTCTCCAGGGCCTCGTGTAATCCCGTACGATCTGCGATTCCCGTCCTGGGGATCCACGGAACAGGAGCGAATGTGATAGTCAAGCGCGCCGGTCGCCACGTGGTTCTCGCCGCCATACCCGCCGCCGTGGCCCTGACCCTCGGCCTTTCTGGACCAGCTCTCGCCGAGGGCGGAAAGGCGTACCAGATCGACCTGGCGCAGCTGAACAACTCGGGCTCGAGCGGTACGGTCATGCTGACCCTCAAGGGCAACCAACTCACCGTGCAGATCGAGTCCAAGGGGATGGTTCCCGGACAGCCGTCGGCCCAGCACCTGCACGGCTCGACGAAGGGGCACGACTTCCACTGCCCGGACGCGACCGACGACACCGACCGCGACGGGGTCCTCAGCAACACCGAGGCCACGCACGACTACGGCGACATCAACATCTCGCTCACCACGGGCGGGGACACCAAGCCCACCAGCGGCCTTGACGTGCTGCGCATGCCGGTCGCCGATGCACAGGGCACGATCCGCTACAAGCGGACGATCGAAGTCGGCCAGGACGTGGTCACCCACATCAAGGACCTGCACGTCGTGCAGCACGGCATCGACCGCAACAAGAACAAGAAGTACGACTTCGAGGGGGCCGGCAAGAGCGAGCTCGATCCGAAGCTGCCCCAGGAGGCCACGGCTCCGACCAACTGCGGAGAGGTCAAGGGCGCGGCCGTGGGGTCGATCCCCGTCGGCGGCATCGAGACCGGTGGCGGTGCCGAAGAGCACACCGCCGTACCGGTGACGGTGCGCGACGGCGTGGCGATGACCGTACTCGCGGTGGTGGCGGGTGCGGTGATCATCGGGCGGAAGCGGTCCGGTGTCGGACCCGTCCGCCAGGAGACCACCGGGGGTGGCGCGTGAAGTCGGCACCCGCGCGGCTCCGCCGCCGAACCGTAGGCCCGCTGGCGGCCGCCGTCCTCGCCGGGCTCCTCCTCTCGGGGTGCGGCGGCGGTGGCGCGGACGCTGCGAAGCCCGCCGTCCCGGCGGGGCAGGACGCCCAGGGCGGAGTGCCGGCCCCCGCCGATGCCCCGCCCGCGGGGCAGGCTCCCGCCGCGGGATCCAAGGATGGCGCGAGCCCCGGCACGGACGCGGGATCGGGTTCGGGTTCGGGTTCGGGCCAGGCCAAGCAGGCACTGGCGCGGTCGGCTCCCCAGAAGATCACGATCCCCTCCCTCAACGTGACCAGCACCCTGGAGACCCTGCAGCAGAACCCCGACGGCACCATGCAGACCCCGAAGGACCCCGCGCTCGCGGGCTGGTACGAGCCGGGGCCGACCCCCGGCTCCCAAGGGCCGGCGGTGATCGCCGGGCACGTCACGTGGAACGGCGCATCCGCGGTATTCGAGAAGCTGAAGACGATGAAGGGCGGTGACACCATCAAGGTGACCCGACAGGACGGCAAGACGGTCACGTTCACGGTGGACAAGGTCGCGGAGTACCCGAAGGCCGAGTTCCCGACGCTGGAGGTCTACAAGAACGTCGACCACGCGGGCCTGCGTCTGGTCACCTGCGGCGGCAACTTCGACCCCAAGAAGCACTATTACGACAGCAATGTGGTGGTGTACGCCCGCATGACGGGCGCCGCCTAGCCAGGACGAGGGGCCGGGAACACGCCCGTCGGCCGCAGCGCCCCACTGCGGCTGACGGGCCCGACCCCGTCCGGCCGGATGAGTATCCCTACTCATGGCGTGAGCATGACGATATAGCCACGATGGAGCTCCGGAACGGATCTTCATCGAGGGGACGACGGGCAAACGCAGCATCTCGCAGTACACGGAACGGCAACTCGCTGCCTCCAAGGTGCCGTTGCTGCCCCCGAGCTGCGCGGCTACCGGATGTACTTCCCCGAAGCCAACGCATACGGCGGCACGTTCGGCTATCTCCTGCTGCCCAAGCCGGTGGAGACCAGCGCCGCCGACCGGGAGGAGCTCGGTGTCCGGGTGACCGTCGCCCCGCAGGTCGCCGGTTTCGCACCCCCGGACGCGTGCGAGGTCTACAGCGGTGTCACACAGATGAACTTGGGCCCGTGCGAACAGGTGGCCCCCGACACCTGGCGCTCCTCCCGGTCCGGGGGCATCAGCTACGTCGCGCGACACGAAGGCGCCGTCGTCCTGCTCGATGGCGGTGGACCGACCGTTTCCGACGGGGACCTGAGGACCATGGCCGACTCCCTCACCGTACGCAAGCCCGCCTTCTTCCTCGGCCCGAACGGCTGAGGACCGGCCCGTGGACCGGCTCGACGCGGCGGCACCCGATCCGTCGCCGGATCGGGTGCCGCACGTGCCGCACGTGGCGGGCGTGGCGGGCGTCAGTCGGTGGCGTGCGTCCAGCTCGTGCACAGCGCCCAGATGATGAACACGTCGATCGCGATGATGATGATCGACCACCAGGGCTGGTACGGCAGCCACATGAAGTTGAGGATCACGCTGATGCCGGCCAGCGCGATACCGGCGCCCCGGGCCAGGTTCGACCCGGCGAACAGGCCCACTCCGGTGAGGACGACGATGATCCCGACGATGAGGTGGATCCAGCCCCACGCCGTCAAGTCGAACTCGAAGACGTATCTGCCGATGCGCGCGTAGACGTCGTCGTTGGCGATGGCCGCGATGCCCTGGAAGATCGCGAGGCAGCCCGTCACCAGGAGGAGGACCGCGGCGAACATCGTGCCCACGTTCCCCGCGCCCTGGCCGTCGCCGCTCGAGAACGACGGTGCGTTGCCCGGCGCGGGGCCGGTGTTCCAGTTTCCCCCGGTCGGTGTCGGCTGGCCCATGGAATTCACCTCACAGTTGGCGGTGCAGCGCAGGACCGTCCTGCTCCGGCTCGTCGGTCACAGGCTCCGGTGCCCACATCGCAGTGTCGTCCGGCGGTCCGGTTCCCGTGATCACCCGAAGCGGGTGGTATTGCCCCGGGCCCGCCCTGCGGCTCCCGCTCAGGCGGGGAGCCGGCGCATTTCGAGCACGCGCAGGCCCAGGGACTGGAAGCGGGTGAGAAGCCCGTACAGGTGGGCCTCGTCCGCCACGCTGCCGAACAGGAGCGTCTGCTCCGGTACGGGGGTCCGGTCGAGCTCGGGGAAGCTCGCGGCGAGCGTGTCCGGTACGACCCCCGAGATGCGGAATTCGTAGCGCATGAGAGCACTCACTCCTCTCGGAACGAAGGCATCGGAGCCCGGGCCGGTGCGAGGGCCCGGGCTGCTCCCGGCCTCCCACGCCATCGTCGGCCCCCGCCCCGCGCTCGGCATCGCCCGGTGCGGGCGAGGGGCGCGTCCCCCGCGTCCCCCGCGTCCCGCTCGCGGCTCAGAGCATCCCGAGGTCCTGCGCCCGGTGGACGGCCTCGCTGCGCCGGGTGACGCAGAGCTTGCGGTAGATGCTCTTCAGGTGGGTCTTGACCGTGTTGGCCGATACGTACAGCTCGGCCGCGATCTCCTCGGTGGACAGCAGTTCCGCGGCCTTGCGCAGCACCTCGGTCTCCCGCGCGCTCAGCGGTTCCACCACCACCGGCTGCCCGTCGGCCTGCGGCGCGCGCGCCCTACGGGCCGGGGCGCGCGGGGTCAGCCAGCCGTGCGACCGCGCCAGTCGCGGGTCCCGGCTCAGGGTCCGGCGCACCCATGGACCGCTCTCGCTGAACATCCGGCGCAGTTCCTCGGGGCGGGCGAGCGCCAGTGCCTCCCCGAGGTGCCGGTGCGCCTCCTGGAAGTCGCCGGCCGCCGCGGCGATCTGCGCGCGGAGCAGGCACGCGCGCGCCCGTACCGGGGTGGCGACGCCGTCGTCTCCCGGTACGCCCGCCAGCTCCCCCGCCGCGCACGCGGCGCGGCCGGCGGCCACCAGGGCCCGGGCCCTGGCCACCGCGTGCTCCGGCCGGGAGTCGTCCGGGGCCGCCACCGCGTCGAGGACCCGTAGGGCCCCGGCGGCGTCGCCGCGTGCCAGGTGTACGGCCGACTCGGCCACGGCCAGCTCGTCCACGGCCCGGGCGGGCAGTTCCTCCGCGTAGACCGCGCGCAGGGCGGCGAGCGCGGCGTCCCCGTCGCCCTCGGCCGCCAGGATCCGGGCCCCGATGACGGCGGCCCGGGCGGCGGTCGCGGGGTCCGGGCGCGGCCCGGGCTCCGCGGTCGCCAGGTCGAGGTGGCGGCGGGCGGCGGGCAGGTCGTCCTGCTCGACCGCCACGCCCGCCAGGACGAGGTGGACGGCCGCGGCCCGGCGCTCGGGCGGAAGGGCGGAGCGCTCGGCGACGGCGAGCGAGGCGCGGGCGTGGGCGGCCGCCTGCCGCAACCGGCCGCGCAGCAGTTCGGTCAGGGCCAGTGAGCCGAGGGCGCCGCAGTGCGGGGACTCCGTGCCCGGCTGCCCGCACGCTGCGACGGCGGCCGTGAGGGCGGCTTCGGCCCGGTCCAGGTGACCCGCGCCCAGCTCGACGGCGCCGAGGTGCGCCAGCAGCAGGGCGCGGAGCTCCGGTCGCTCGGCGACCAGGTGCGGCGGCAACTCCCGCAGCAGCCGGTCGGCATCGGCGGCGGCCCGTTCGGTGGCCGTCACGTCGTCGGCCGGCCGTCCGGCGAGTACGCCGAGGAAGGCACGGCCGAACCGCGCCGCCGGACCGCAGGAGTCCGTGAGGGAGCCGTCCGTAGGGGATGCGTCCGACAGGACGGCGTCCGCCCGGCGCAGGGCGGCCCGGCATCCGGGCAGGTCCTGTTCGGCCAACCGGCAGGCCGCGCCGACCAGTGCGGGCGCCGCTCCGGTCGTCCCGGTGGGCATCGCGGCGAAGGCCCGGCCCAGTTGATCGGCTTCCAGGCCCGTGAGCAGGCGGCCGATCGCCAGGTGGTCGACCAGCTGCGCCGCGGCGAACTGCCAGTCCCCGGCGGCGGCGCCCTGGAGCACCGCCTCCGTGAGCCGCCCGGTCCGGGCGAGCCAGCGCGCCGCCCGCCCGTGCAGCAGGGGTTCCAGCCCGGGGCAGCGCTGCCGCAGGTGCGCGCGCAGGACCTCGGCGAACAGGGGGTGCAGCCGGTACCAGGCGGAGGCGTCGATCTGCTCCAGGAACGCGTTGTCGCGGGCCAGTCCCGCCAGGGTCCGTGCACCGTCGTCCCGGCCGGTCAGCGCGTCCGCGAGGTCGGGGTGGACGCGATCCGTGACGCAGACGCGCAGCAGCAGGTCCTGGGTGGGCGGCGGCTGGGCGTCGAGCACCTCGGTGAGGAGGTAGTCGGCGATCGTGGTGCGGTCGGCCGCGAACTGGCGCAGGAACGCCTCCGGGTCGGCGCTGCGCTGCATCGCCAGGGCGCACAGGCGTACGCCGGCCGCCCATCCCTCGGTCCGCTCCATCAGCAGGCGGATTCCGGCAGGTGAGACGTCCAGCCGGTGTTCGCCCAGCAGCGCCTCGGCGTCCGCGTCGGTGAACCTGAGGTCGGCGTGCCGGATCTCGGTGATCTCGCCGGCCGCCCGGTAGCGGTGCAGGGGCAGCAGGGAGTCCGAGCGGCTGGTGAGCACGATGCGCAGGCCGCCGGCCGCGTGCCGGAGTACGAAGTCCAGCCCCTCGCTCGTCGCGGGCGGCTGGGCGGTGTCGAACTGGTCGAGGACGAGGACCGAGGGCTGCGGCGATGCGGCCAGCCCGTCCGCCAGGCGCACCAGGAACGAGCGGGTCACCCCTTCGGCGCGGGTCGGCCTGCCCACCGCGGCCGGCAGGGCCACCCCGCCGCGGTGGAGGGCTTCCAGGACGTACGCCCAGAAGGCACCGGGTGCGTCGTCGGGTTCGACGGTGAGCCACATGGGGGGACGCGGCGCACGTCCGTCGGCCGCCCAGTGGGCGGTGAGCACCGTCTTGCCCGATCCGGCCGGACCGTTGATGAGGGTGAGCGGCCCCTGTGCACCGGCCGTCAGCCGCCCCAGCAGCTCGGGCCGGTGGACCAGCAGTTTCGGTACGGCCGGAGGCGCGAACCTGGCCGTGAGCATGGGGTCGCCGGTCGGGGCGCGGTGGTCCATGGAGGTCACCGGGGTTCCCGCGGGGATACGGACTGTGATCGGCCCACGCTCACCACTGAACCGGTCATCGGTGGTGATCACCAGTTGGTCACCTGCTCCGGGGGATGTCCGGGGGCTCCGCGGCCGGCAGCATGGGCTCCGGTCGCCTTCGCCGCGCGGGACGGTCGGGACGGCCGCCCAGGAGGTCCGATGAACGCTCTCGCGGCGTTCTCCCTGGTCATCGGCGCCTGGCTGGCGCTGCGCTACCGTCCGTCGCCGAGGGTGACCGGACTGGTCCTGGGTTTCGGCGCAGGTGCGCTGATCGCGGCCGTGGCGTACGAGCTGGTGCCCAGGGAGCGCTTCGAGAGCGCGTGGGACTTCCTGGCCGTCGGCGTCGGCGCCCTGAGCTTCTTCCTCCTCGACGGGGCCCTCGCGCAGAAGGCCACGGCGCAGCGTTCGGGCGGGAGCGCGCACAACGCGAACCGTTCCATCGTGCTCGGTGCCCTGCTCGACGGGGTACCCGAGTCGCTGGTGCTGGGGATGGGCCTGGCCGCCGGCGGCTCGATCAGCGTCCCGTTCCTGGCGGCGGTCTTCCTGTCGAACCTCCCCGAGGGCCTCGGCGCCACGGCGGGCCTGCGGGAGGAGGGCCGCCAGCCGGGTGTGGTGTACCGGATCTGGTGGGGCATCACCGCGATCTCGGGCGCGTGCGCGGCGCTGGGGTACGGGCTGGTGGGGTTCGTGCCCGGCACCGAGGGCCGACTGGTGCAAGCGTTCGCGGCCGGGGCGGTCCTGACGATGCTCGCGAACTCGATGATGCCGGAGGCCTTCGAGCTGGGCGGCAGGCTCGCGGGCCTGTCGACGGTGCTGGGCTTCGCGGCCGCCGGTGCGCTCTCCCTCCTGGAGTGAACACCGCCGGCGACCGCTCGCTCAGGCCTCCCGGGCCGGGGAAAGGCTGATCCGGCGCCGCTGCAGGTCCACGCCGAGCAGGGCGACGCGTAGGTCCTCCCCCACCTCGAAGGTCCTGCCGGCGAGCTCGGTCTCGTGGACCAGGCCCTCGATACCCGGTGCGACGCGCACGAACACACCGAACGGAATGATCTTGGTGACGGTGCCGGGGAAGGTGTCGCCGGCCCGGAGGGCTTCGGCGAAGGCGCGCCAGGGGTCCGGCTGCAGTGCCTTGACGGACAGGCTCGCGCGCTCCCACTCGAGGTCGACGTGGAGGACCTCGGCGCGGATCCGCCGGCCGATCGGGGCCACCTCGTCCACGTCCTCGAAGTACTCCCAGGACATTTCGGGGACGCGCAGGAAGCCCATGGGCCACCCCCGCTCGTGTTCCAGGTTCCGCTCCAGGTCCAAGTGCACGTGCACGCCGACGTCGTCCAGGCCGCTCGCGACGGTGCCGGACACCACGTCGCCGGTCCGCAGCGAACCGAGCAGGGTCCGCCGCTCGTCGGCCGGGGTGCGGTTGGTGCGCCAGCGCGCCCGTACGACTCCATCGGCGTCCGGCAGTACCCCGGCGAGCAGGGGGCGGCGATCGACCGGCGCCAGCGGGACCAGCCCGGCCCGACTCCCCGGACCGCTCCCGATCACCGGGAAGGCGATCTCGGCGTGGCCCATCCACGGTTCGGCGATGCGCGCCCACGGGGTCCCGTCGGCCCCCTGCTGGACCAGGAGTTCGAGCCGTTCCGCGCGGAGGACGGCGGCGCGGACCGCCTCGATGTCGTCGGTCAGGTCCGGCCAGACCGCCAGCCGGGCACGCGGGGTCAGCAGCGCCCGTATCCGGGTGATCTCGGCGGCCGTGGTCGGCCGGTGCCATCGCTGGTCGCCGCCGACGTACCGTTCCTCGACCAGTACCCCGCCGTGCTCGGCGACCAGGCTGTGGACCGCCGTCCAGAAGGCCCCGTCCGCGGGCGGCTGGGGGGCGATCTCGTCGAGGGCGGGGTCGTACGGGGAGCGTTCGACCGGTTCGACGGTCAGCCCCGATCGGCGGGCGTGCGCAGCGGCCTCCGCGTACGACGTCGCACCCCCGACGTAGAGGTCGTGCCGTTCCCCGACGTGGAGGAAGAACCCTTCCTCGGCGCGCAGTCGGCACCAGGGGCCCTCGCGCAGCAGCACGGCCCGCAGCAGTTCCAGGCCGGTGTCGAGCGGAACGCGCGCGCCGTCGTGGAAACCGGACGGTGGGAGCGGGCCGGACGAGCCGGGCCGGTCGGAGGGCAACAGCCCCGCCAGCTCCGGGGCGCTCGGCGCCGAACGGGATCGGAAGGAGAAGAACCCCCGCGCCATCGGATTATCGATCGTCAGCCGGTCGGCGCCGGCTTCCAGAGCGAAGCGGCGTGCGGCGGCGACGAAGGTCTCGGCCAGCTGCTCCCGGAGGGCGAAGGGGACGGCCGCGGCGGGGGTGAGCCGGTAGGTGAAGGGCGGCATCTCAGCGCCCCCGGCGGCTCGAAGTTGCCCTGAGGGCCGGTCGCGGACGGACAGAAAGTTGGATCATGTGGCCCAGCGTAAGGTACCGGCATGGTCGAGACACCAGAGACGTTCACGCGCTGCACCGTCGAGCGCGAGGGAGCGGCCGGATCTGCATGGCTCGCCGAACTTCCGGAGATCGTCGACGAGTTACTGGCACGTTGGGAGTGCGCACCCGACGGCGAGGTCATGCACGGGGGCGTCGGGATCATCGTTCCGGTGCTGCGGCGGGACACGGTGCCGGCCGTGCTGAAGGTCTCCTTCCCGCATCCCGGCAACGTTCACGAGCCGGAAGCGTTCGAGGTGTGGGGCGGGCGCGGGGCCGTTCTCCTGCACGAGCGCGACGACGAGCGCTTCGCGATGCTGCTGGAGCGGGTCCGCTCGTCGACGCTGCAGGGGGTCGAGGACGGCGACGAGGTGGTGACGGTGGCGGGGCGGCTCAACCGCCGGCTGGCCGTCCCGGCGCCGGCCCACCTCCCCCGGCTGCGGGAGCGGGCCGGCTCCTGGGAGGAACAACTCCGCAAGGACGAGTACGAGTTGGCGCACGGGCTGCCCCGGTACGTGGTGGACGCGGCGGTGGCGACCGTGCGCGAGCTGGGGCGCACCCAGCCGGACGTCCTGATCCACGGCGACCTCCACGCCCGGAACATCCTGCGGGCGGACCGCGAGCCGTGGCTCGCGGTCGATCCCAAGGGCTACGTGGGAGATCCCGCCTACGACGGCGGCACGCTGCTCAAGACGCGCGCACTGTCCCTCATCGGGGCCGAGGACCTCGACAAGGCGGTCCGGCGCACCGTGGACGTCTTCGTCGAGGCCGCGGAACTCGAGCGCGAACGCGTCCGGCGCTGGGCCCAGCTCCATGCCGTGCAGGCCGCGTTCTGGGCCCGTCGGCACGGCTTCCGGGTCGCCCGCGGCGGCCCGCTGCTCGACCGGATCACGGAGTTCGCCGACCACCTGGCGCAGTTGCTGACGCGGCCCGCCTGATCGCGGCCGGCGATCCCGTGCTCCCGTACGCGGTGCGGCGCGGGTGCGGCGACACCACTCGCCCCACCCGCGCCGTTTCCGTGCGTCTCCGGCGCACCCTCTGCCCTGGAGACCGCCGGGGCCCCTCAGCCCCGGCCGTACGTGTGGAACCCGCGGCCGCTCTTGCGGCCGAGCAGACCCGCCTGCACCATCCGCTGGAGCAGCGGGGGCGGCGCGTACAGGGGTTCCTTGAACTCCTCGTAGAGGGATTCCGCGATGGCCGCGACGGTGTCCAGACCGATCAGGTCGGCGAGTTTGAGCGGGCCCATCGGGTGGGCGCAGCCCAGTTCCATTCCGGCGTCCACGTCCTCGGGGGCGGCGAACCCGGATTCGGCCATGCGGATGGCCGAGAGGAGGTAGGGGATCAACAGGGCGTTGACCACGAAACCGGCCCGGTCCTGGGAGCGGACGGTGGTCTTGCCGAGGGCGCCCCGGGCGAAGGCTTCCACGGCGTCGAGCGTGTCGCGCGAGGTGTGGAGGGAGGAGACGACCTCCACGAGCGGCAGGACGGGGACGGGGTTGAAGAAGTGCAGGCCCACGACCCGGTCGGCGCGGCCGGTGGCCATGCCCAGCCGCATGATCGGGATGGCCGAGGTGTTCGTGGCGAGGATCGCTTCCGGGTCCGCCACGATCTTGTCGAGGCCGGCGAAGACCTCGATCTTGGCTTCGGGGTTCTCAGTGACGGCCTCGATGACAAGCTGCCGGTCGGCGAGGTCCTCCAGATCGCCGGTGAAGACGAGCCGGGCGAGGGCGTCCTCGGCGGAGATCCGGTCCAGTTTGCCGCGCTGCACGGCCCGTTCGAGGGAGACGGCGACGCGTTCCCGGGCGGCCCGGGCGGCCGTGGCGTCCGACTCGGCGACGACGGTGTCGAGGCCGGCGCGGGCGCACACTTCGGCGATCCCCGCGCCCATCTGGCCGCCGCCCACGATGCCGACCCGGTGGATCGACGCGACCGACGCGAGCGGCGCGATCGACCTGGTCATGAGGCGTTCTCCGTTCGGCGGACGAGGTGGCGGGTGTAGGCCTCGGGGGTGAAGAAGGCGGGCAGGCGGGGGGTGAGCGCGGTATTCACGAAGACCTCCCGGGCCTCGGCGACCCGGGCCCGCGGGTCCTCCTCTTCCAGGGCCGCGCATTCGGCGTCGAGGAGGTCGAGGACCGTCGCCCGGTCGATCTGGTCGTGGCGCAGCCACTGCCAGATCTGGACGCGGGCGATCTCGGCGGTCGCGGCGTCCTCCATCAGGCCGTACAGGGCCACGGCGCCGCTGCCGCGCAGCCAGGCGTCGAAGTAGCGCAGGGCCACGGCGACGTTCGAGCGGATGCCCTCCCGGGTGGGGGGCGCGGCGATCCGGCGTACGGACAGCAGGTCGGCGGCCGTGATCTCGACGTCCGCCCGGGTCCGGTCCAGCTGGTTCGGCCGCTCCCCCAGTACGCCGTCGAAGACCTCGCGGCAGACGGGGACCAGTCCGGGGTGGGCCACCCAGGAGCCGTCGAAGCCGTCCTCGGCCTCCCGTTCCTTGTCGAGGCGGACCTTGGCGAGGGCGGCGGCGTTCGCTTCCGCGTCCCGGCTGGGGACGTGGGCGGCCATCCCGCCGATGGCTTGGGCGCCGCGCCGGTGGCAGGTGCGGACCAGCAGCTCGGTGTAGGCGCGCATGAAGGGGGCGGTCATGGTGACCTTGGCCCGGTCGGGCAGTTGGAAGTCGGTGCGGTGGCCGAAGGTCTTGATCAGGCTGAAGAGGTAGTCCCAGCGGCCCGCGTTCAGTCCCGCGCTGTGCTCGCGCAGTTCGTGGAGGATCTCCTCCATCTCGAAGGCGGCGGTGATCGTCTCGATGAGGACGGTGGCGCGGACGGTGCCGCGGGGGATGTCGAGGAGTTCCTGGGCGAGGAGGAACACGTCGTTCCACAGGCGCGCCTCGTACCGGTTCTCCAGCTTGGGCAGGTAGAAGTACGGGCCGTGGCCCGCGTCGATCTGCCGCTGGGCGCAGTGGAAGAAGTACAGGCCGAAGTCGACGAGGGACGCGGACAGGGGTCGGCCGTCGATCTCCAGGTGCTCTTCGAGGAGGTGCCAGCCGCGCGGTCGGACCATGATGGTCGCGAGCTGCTCGCCGAGGCGGTACTCCTTGCCCTCCGGGGTGGTGAAGTCGATGCGCCGTTCGATGGCGTCGAGCAGGGTCAGCTGGCCGCCGATGACGTTGTTCCAGGTGGGGGCGGTGGCGTCCTCGAAGTCGGCCATCCAAACCTTGGCGCCGGAGTTCAGGGCGTTGACGGCCATCCGGCGCTCCGGCGGGCCGGTGATCTCGACGCGGCGGTCGGTGAGGCCGGGCGCGGGTGGGGCGACGCGCCAGTGCGGGTCCTCGCGCAGGGCGCGGGTGGCGAGCGGGAAGTCGAGCGGGGTGCCGCCGGCCAGGTGGCCCGAGCGGCGGTCGCGCTCCTTGAGGACCTCCAGGCGGCGGTCCGCGAACGCGGTGTCGAGCCGGCCGATGAACTCCAGGGCCTCGGGCGTCAGGATCTCCTCGTGGCGCTCACCCGGCGCACCGAGGACCTGGACGCTGCGGGTCAGGGGGGAGAGGGGCATGCGGTTCTCCTCAGCGGGGGCGGTGGGCGGGTGCCCGGGGAAGGTCCCTCGGGCACCCGTCGGAAGGAGGAAGGAGTCGGCGAAGAGAGGGTCTAGTGGAACTGCTCTTCTTCGGTGGATCCGGAGAGCGCGGTCGTGGAGGAGGCCGGGTTGACGGCGGTGGAGACGAGGTCGAAGTAGCCGGTGCCGACCTCGCGCTGGTGCTTGACGGCGGTGAACCCCTGGGCCTGGGCGGCGAACTCGCGCTCCTGGAGGTCGACGTAGGCGGTCATGCCGTGCTCGGCGTAGCCGCGGGCGAGGTCGAACATGCCGTGGTTGAGCGAGTGGAAGCCGGCCAGGGTGATGAACTGGAAGCGGTAGCCCATCGCACCGAGCTCCCGCTGGAACTTGGCGATCTGGTCGTCGTCCAGCGCGGCCTTCCAGTTGAAGGAGGGCGAGCAGTTGTAGGCCAGCATCTGGTCGGGGTACTGGGCGTGGATCGCCTCGGCGAACTCGCGGGCCTGCGCCAGGTCCGGGGTGCCGGTCTCCACCCAGATCAGGTCGGCGTACGGGGCGTAGGCGAGGCCGCGGGCGATGACCGGAGCCATTCCGTTGCGTACGTGGTAGAAGCCCTCGGCGGTGCGCTCACCGGTGCAGAACTCGGCGTCGCGTTCGTCGACGTCGCTGGTCAGGAGGGTGGCGGCGAGGGCGTCCGTGCGGGCGATGATCAGGGTCGGGACATCGGCGATGTCGGCCGCCAGGCGGGCCGCGTTGAGGGTGCGGACGTGCTGCGCGGTCGGGACGAGGACCTTTCCGCCGAGGTGGCCGCACTTCTTCTCGGAGGCCAGCTGGTCCTCGTAGTGGATGCCGGCGGCACCGGCCGCGATCATCGCCTTGGTGAGCTCGAAGGCGTTCAGCGGGCCGCCGAAGCCGGCCTCGGCGTCCGCGACGATCGGTGCGAGCCAGTCCGTGGTGTCGGTGCCGCCCTCGGCGGTGGCGATCTGGTCGGCGCGCAGCAGCGCGTTGTTGATCCGACGCACCACCTGCGGGACCGAGTTGACCGGGTACAGGCTCTGGTCGGGGTAGGTGTGCCCGGCCTGGTTGGCGTCGGCGGCCACCTGCCAGCCGGAGAGGTAGATCGCCTGGAGTCCGGCCCGCACCTGCTGGACCGCCTGGCCGCCGGTGAGCGCGCCGAGGGCGTGGATGTAGTCCTGCTCGTGGAGCTGTCGCCACAGTCGCTCGGCGCCGCGCCGGGCCAGGGTGTGCTCCTCGCGGACGCTGCCCGAGAGCCGCACCACGTCCTCGGCCGTGTAGGTGCGCTCGATGCCCGCCCAGCGGGGGTCGTCGGCCCACCGCTGCCCCAGCTGCTCGGCCGCCGCCGTCGTGTTCGCCTGTGCCATGACCGTCACCGTTTCCATCCGTCGCTTGTCTTGCCAATGGGCCGGGCCGTGGACCCGATGCTTTGGCACTCTGTGCCTGGTGTTGAGCTGCGGCCGCCGAACCCGACCATGGGCCGAAGCTGAGCAATGCTGCCGAGCCGCCGGGGCGAACTGCCTGGATGGCCGAAATCAGGGCGTGAATCGGGCCAGTCGGTTCCCCCCGGCCACCGTGTCCGGCGGGCCGCAGCACCGACTCTGACACTGACACTGAGTGCCATCAAGGACGTACATCTGCCAAGGTCTGCGAATCTTCGGTCCCGAAATTGCCAAGGTTGCGAAGCCCGCTGGTCGCGAAGATCGCCGTATCCTGGCGGCGCGTGTCCGGCTCGGTAGACGGCGAGGGAGTTCGGTGAGCAAGACGTACGCGGGAGCACGACTGAGGCGGCTGCGCGAGGAGCGGCGGATGACCCAGGCCGACCTGGCCCGGGTGCTCGCCATCTCCCCCAGTTACCTCAACCAGATGGAGCACGACTCCCGGCCGCTCACCGTTCCCGTCCTGCTGCGGCTCACCGAGGCCTTCGGGGTGGACCCGGGCTTCTTCTCCGAACGCGACACCAGCCGGCTGGTCGCCGACCTGCGCGAAGCGCTCGCGAACGAGGTGGCCCGCGCCCGCGTATCCCCCTCCGACCTGGCCGAACTGGCCACCCGCATGCCCGCGGTCGCCTCGGTGCTGTTGGACCTGGGCCGGCGCAGCCAGCTCCTGGCCGAGCGCCTCGCCGACGCCGCCGACGGCCGGGACGTGGCCACCGACAGCCCTCGCTCGCCCCACGAGGAGATCCGCGAGTTCTTCTACCGGCGGCAGAACTACCTCCACGACACCGATGTCGCCGCCGAAGACCTGGCCGTCGAGATCGGCATCCGCCCGGGGGACGTCATCCGCGCGCTGACCCGCCGGCTCGGCGACCGGCACGGGATCCGGACGGCCACGGACTCCGACCGGCTGCACCACTACGACCCCGCCGCCCGGGTCCTGCACCTGTCGAACCGGCTCCGGCCGGGACAGCAGGCGTTCCGAATGGCCACCCAGCTGGCGCTGATCGAGTACGGGGACGAGCTGGACCGGCTGGCCGCCGAGGACTTCGAGCCCGGCACCCCCGTCCACGCCCTCGCGCGGATCGGGATCGCCAACCACTTCGCGGGCGCGCTCATCCTCCCGTACCGCGCCTTCCACGCGGCCGCCGAGGAGTTCCGCTACGACATCGAGCGACTCACCGACCACTTCGGGATCGGCTACGAGACGGTCTGCCACCGGCTGAGCACCCTGCAACGGCCCAGGCTGCGCGGGGTGCCCTTCTCCTTCGTCCGAGTGGACCGGGCCGGGAACATGTCCAAGAGGCAGTCCGCGACCGGATTCCACTTCTCCCGCGCGGGCGGCACCTGCCCGCTGTGGAACGTCTACGAGGCCTTCGCCGCGCCCGGCCGCATCCACGTCCAGGTGGCCGCCATGCCCGACGGGCAGCGCTACTTGTGGACCGCCCGGGCCGTCACCCGCCACCGCGGCGGCTGGGGCGAGCCGGGCAAGACCTTCGCGATCGGGCTCGGCTGCGAGATCCGGCACGCCTCGCGGCTCGTGTACGCCGACGGACTCGACCTCGACAACGCGGCGGCCGCCACCCCCATCGGCATGGGTTGCCGCCTCTGCGAACGCCTCGACTGTCCGCAGCGGGCCGTGCCGCCGCTCGGGCGGGCGCTGGCCGTCGACGAGAACAGCAGCACCTTCATCCCGTACCCGGTGACCAGGAACGACGTCCCGGCACGGAACTGAGCGGGCGCCAGGCCCACGGGCGGCACGACAGGTCGGCCGCCGCGGCCGGACGGAAGGCGCGCGGCGGCGGCTCTGGACTTACTAGGACGTCCAACTATATGTTCGTGGCACAAGGTCCGCGGTGCAGGGAAGCCGGTGAGAAACCGGCACGGTCCCGCCACTGTGACCGGGGAGTGTGCTGCCATCCACACGCCACTGACGAGGTCTGTCGGGAAGGCGGGCGGCACGCGGGGATCCGGGAGTCAGGATACCGGCCGCGGATGTTCCGTGTTGTCCACGAGGATGGAGCAGACACGCATGGCACCGGTTTGTACCCACGACCCTGGTGATCCGGCGGAGCGCGCGCACACGTTCGCACGCTCGTAGGTCGTCCCATTCGACCCAGTCCCACGGCCTTCCCCAGCGGCGCACCCGATCGGGTGCCGTCCGCCGGTCGGTCGTGCCATCCCCGGATCCAACCTGACGAGAGCAGGCACCCATGGTCCGTGAACTCACCCATTTCATCGGCGGCAAGCACACCACCGGATCCTCCGGACTCTTCACCGACGTGTACGACCCCAACACCGGCTCCGTCCAGGCCCGCGTCCCGCTCGCGGGGCGGGCCGACACCGAGGCCGCCATCGCGAACGCCGAGGAGGCGCAGGCCGACTGGGGGCAGTGGAACCCGCAGCGCCGCTCGCGCGTCCTGCTGCGCTTCCTCCAGCTGGTCGAGGGCGAACGGGACTCCCTCGCAAGGCTGTTGTCCTGCGAACACGGCAAGACCGTCGCCGACGCCCACGGTGACCTGCAACGCGGTCTGGAGGTGGTCGAGTTCGCCGCCGGCGTCCCGCACCTGCTGAAGGGCGAGTTCACCGACAACGCGGGCACCGGGATCGACGTGCACTCCCTGCGCTCACCGCTCGGCGTGGTCGCCGGGATCACCCCCTTCAACTTCCCCGCGATGATCCCCCTGTGGCAAGCCGCGCCCGCCCTGGCCTGCGGCAACTCCTTCATCCTGAAGCCCTCCGAGCGCGACCCCTCCGTACCGCTGCGCCTCGCCGAACTGTTCCTGGAGGCCGGGCTGCCGCCCGGCGTGCTCAATGTGGTCAACGGCGGCAAGGAAGCCGTCGACACCCTCCTGGAAGACCCGCGCGTGCAAGCCCTCGGCTTCGTCGGCTCCACCCCGATCGCCGCGCACATCTACGCCACCGCCGCGGCCCACGGCAAGCGCGCCCAGTGCTTCGGCGGCGCCAAGAACCACATGATCGTGATGCCCGACGCCGATCTCGACCAGGCCGTGGAGGCCCTCATCGGCGCCGGCTACGGCTCCGCGGGCGAGCGCTGCATGGCCATCGCCGTCGCCGTCCCCGTCGGCGAGGAGACCGCGAACGCCCTGGTCGGAAAGTTGAAGGAACGGATCGCCACCCTGCGGGTGGGCCGCTCCGACGACCCCGAGGCCGATTTCGGGCCGCTGGTCAGCCGGGACGCCCTCGACCGGGTGAACCGCTACGTCGGCATCGGAGCCACCGAAGGCGCCGAACTCGTCGTGGACGGCCGCGGGTTCACCCTGCCCGGACACGAGGACGGCTTCTTCGCCGGCGCCACCCTCTTCGACCGGGTGACCCCGCAGATGCGGATCTACCGCGAGGAGATCTTCGGCCCGGTGCTGTCCGTCGTACGGGCCGCCGATTACGAGGAGGCCCTGCGGCTGCCCACCGAGCACCCGTACGGCAACGGCGTCGCGATCTTCACGCGCGACGGCGACACGGCGCGCGACTTCACCCGCCGGGTGGGCGCCGGCATGGTCGGCGTCAACGTGCCGATCCCGGTCCCCGTGGCGTATCACACCTTCGGCGGCTGGAAGCGGTCCGGCTTCGGCGATCTGAACCAGCACGGCCCCGACTCGATCCGCTTCTACACCCGCACCAAGACCGTCACCTCGCGCTGGCCCTCCGGGGCCAAGGAGGGCGCGAGCTTCACCATCCCGACGATGGGATGAGCCCGGTGACCCTCACCCTCAGCCCCGATCAGCTCGCCCTCGCCGAAGTCACCCTCGACTTCGCCCAGGAGCAGCTCGGCCCGTACGCCGTCACCTGGGACCAGGACAAGCACTTCCCGCTGGACGTGATCCGCAAGGCGGCGGACCTCGGGCTCGGCGGCGTCTACGTCCGCGAGGAGCACGGCGGCAGCGGCCTCAGCCGCAGCGACGGCGTCCTCGTCTTCGAGACCCTCGCCACCGGTTGCCCCTCCATCGCCGGATACCTCTCCATCCACAACATGGTCGCCTGGATGATCGACCGGTACGGGGACGCGGACCAGCGGGCCCGCTGGCTCCCCGACCTGTGCTCCGCCCGGTCGCTGGGCAGCTACTGCCTGACCGAGCCCGGCGCCGGATCCGACGCGGCCCAGCTGCGCACCCGGGCCGAGCGCACCGGCGACGGCTACGTGCTGACCGGGGTCAAGCAGTTCATCTCCGGCGCCGGCGCCTCCGAGGTCTACATCGTCATGGCCCGCACCGGCGGGGAGGGCCCGGGCGGCATCTCCGCGTTCGTCGTCGAACGCGCGGATGCCGGGGTCTCCTTCGGTCCGAACGAGCGCAAGATGGGCTGGAACGCCCAACCCACCCGCCAGGTGGTCCTCGACGGGGTCCGCGTCCCCGCCGATCGGCGGCTCGGCGCCGACGGCGACGGCTTCCGCATCGCCATGAACGGCCTCAACGGCGGTCGCCTCGGCATCGCCGCCTGCTCCCTGGGCGGTGCGCAGAGCGCGCTGGACCGCAGCCTCGCGCACCTGGCCGACCGGGAGGCCTTCGGGGCCCGGCTGCTGGACGCCCAGGCCCTGCAGTTCCGGCTCGCGGACATGGCCACCGAGCTGGCCGCGGCCCGCGCCCTGGTCCGCCAGGCCGCCGACGCGCTGGACCGGGGCGACCCGCTGGCCCCGCAGCTGTGCGCGATGGCCAAGCGGTTCGCCACGGACACCGGCTACGCGGTCGCCGACCGGGCACTCCAACTCCACGGAGGTTACGGCTACTTGAGCGAGTACGGCATCGAGAAGATCGTCCGCGACCTTCGGGTCCACCAGATCCTGGAAGGCACCAACGAGGTCATGCGCATCATCGTCGCCCGCGGGCTCACGGAGGCCCTGCGATGAACCACGGATCCCCCGGGAACCACGACCAGGACCAGGACCAGGGCCACGTGCTCCTGCGGACCGAGGGCCACACCGGCTACCTCACCCTCAACCGCCCCAAGGCCCTGAACGCCCTCACCCACCCCATGGTGCTGCGCATCGACGAGGCGCTCGCCCGCTGGCAGCACGACCCGGACGTCACGGCCGTCGTCATCGAGGGCGCGGGTGAGCGCGGCCTGTGCGCGGGCGGTGACGTCCGCGCGATCTACGAGGACGCCCGCACGGGCGGCAGGGCCTCGGCCGACTTCTGGCGCGACGAGTACCGGCTCAACGCCCGCATCGCCCGCTACCCCAAGCCGTACGTCGCCCTCATGGACGGCATCGTCATGGGTGGCGGCGTCGGGATCTCGGCCCACGGCACCGTACGGATCGTCACCGAACGCTCCCGCGTGGCCATGCCGGAGACGGGCATCGGCTTCGTCCCCGACGTCGGCGGCACGTACCTGCTGGCGCTGGCGCCCGGGGAACTGGGCACCCACCTGGCCCTGACGGGGGCGCCGGTCGGGGCGGCGGACGCACTGCTCTGCGGACTGGCCGATCATTTCGTCCCCTCGGAGCTGCTGCCGCGGCTGGCGGCCGACCTGGCGCGGGCCTCCGTACACGAAGTGCTGGAACGGTACGTCGCTCCGGCTCCCGGTGGCACGCTCGACGGTGACCGCGAGTGGATCGACCACTGCTACGCGGCGGACACGGTGGAGGACATCGTGGAGCGCCTGCTCGACAGCGGCGCCCCGGCGGCGAAGGAGGCCGCAGCCACGCTGCGGGCCAAGTCGCCCACGGCGCTGAAGGTGACCCTGGCCGCCCTGCGCCGGGTGCGCGGGCTCGGCCCGTTGGAGCGGGCGCTGGAGCAGGAGTACCGGATCTCCTGCGCGGCGCTGTCCTCCCCCGATCTGGTGGAGGGGATCCGCGCACAGGTCATCGACAAGGACCGGAGCCCGCGGTGGTCGCCGCCCGCGCTGGCGGAGGTGGGTCCGGCGGACGTGGAACGGTACTTCGCCCCGCTCGGCGCGCACGAACTGGCCCTGACCCGTACGGATTCGACTCAGGAGGTGCCCTGGTGAGCAGGACCGTGGCGTTCGTCGGACTGGGCCACATGGGTGGCCCGATGGCGGCCAACCTGGTGAAGGCCGGACATCGTGTCCTCGGCTTCGACCTGGTGCCGGAGCTGCTGGCCAGCGCCGCCGCGACGGGGGTGGAGCCGGCGGTGTCGGCCGCCTCGGCGGCCGCCGCGGCCGACGTGGTGATCACCATGCTGCCGGCGGGCGCGCACGTCCTCGCCCTGTACGGGGAGGGCGGGCTGCTGGCCGCCGCGCGGCCCGGCACCCTCTTCGTCGACTGCTCGACCATCGACGTGGCCGACGCGCGGGCGGCCCACGAGGCCGCCGGGGCGGCCGGTCACCGGTCCCTGGACGCGCCCGTCTCGGGCGGGGTGGTCGGCGCGCAGGCGGCGAGCCTCACCTTCATGGCGGGCGGCGGCGCCGAGGAGTTCGCGGCGGCCGCGCCACTGCTCGGCGCGATGGGCAAGAAGGCCGTGCACTGCGGGACGGCGGGCGCCGGACAGGCCGCGAAGATCTGCAACAACATGATCCTCGCCGTCTCGATGATCGGGGTGAGCGAGGCCTTCGTCCTCGCCGAGAGCCTCGGCCTGGACCACCAGGCCCTCTACGACGTGGCCTCCACCGCCTCCGGCCAGTGCTGGGCCCTCACCGTCAACTGCCCCGTGCCCGGACCGGTTCCGAGCAGCCCCGCCAACCGTGACTACCTTCCCGGCTTCGCCGCCCCCCTCATGGCCAAGGACCTCGCCCTGGCGGCGAACGCCCTGCGGGCCGGCGGGGTGGAGGCGCCGCTGGGCCTGAAGGCCGCCGAGCTGTACGCCGACTTCGCCGCCGGCGAGGGCGCGGGCCTCGACTTCTCGGCGATCGTCCACACCCTGCGACCCCGGAACGGAACCCCCGCATGACCTACGAAACCATCCTGCTGGAGCGCAAGGGGCGGGTGGCCGTCCTCACCCTCGATCGGCCGGAGGCCCTCAACGCCCTCAACCTCCGGGTCATGACCGAGGTGGTGGCCGCCGCGGAGGAACTGGACCGTGATCCGGAGGTCGGCTGCATCGTCCTGACCGGCTCCGCGAAGGCCTTCGCAGCCGGCGCCGACATCAAGGAGATGCGGCCGCGCAGCTACATGGACATGTACCTCTCGGACTGGTTCACGGCCTGGGACCGGCTCGGGCAGGTCCGCACGCCCACCCTCGCGGCGGTTTCCGGCTACGCCCTGGGCGGTGGCTGCGAGCTCGCGATGATGTGCGACATCCTGCTCGCCGCGGACACCGCGAAGTTCGGGCAGCCCGAGATCAAGCTCGGGGTGATCCCGGGGATCGGCGGATCCCAGCGGCTCACCCGGGCCGTCGGCAAGGCCAAGGCCATGGAACTGTGCCTGACGGGCCGCACCATGGACGCGGTCGAGGCCGAGAGGGCGGGCCTGGTCTCCCGGATCGTCCCGGCCGACGAGCTGCTGTCCGAGGCCCTCGCGGTCGCCGAGACCGTCGCGGGGATGTCCAAGCCGGTCGCGATGATGGCCAAGGAGGCCGTGAACCGGGCCTTCGAGACCACTCTCACCGAGGGCGTCCGCTTCGAACGCCGGCTGTTCCACGCGGTCTTCGCCACCGCCGACCAGAAGGAGGGCATGTCCGCCTTCGTGGACAAGCGCCCGCCCCGCTTCAGCCACGGCTGAGGCAGTGCACGAACCGGGTACGGCGCGTGACTGCGCCGTACCCGGCCCGCGGCCGGCCGCGACGGCCGGCCGGCCGGCGCATTGTTCGGGGAACGTACGGATGGCGGCGCGCCCGCCGGGAGGGCGGGTCGGCGCGGTTAGCATCGTTGTTGCCAACCGCGGCTGAAGGGCAGTGATGACGGAGTCCAGGGGCCTCGTACTGATCGTCGAGGACGAGCGCCACATCTCCGACGTGCAACGCCTCTACCTGACCCGCGAGGGCTTCGGCGTCCACGTCGAGGCCGACGGCGGCGCCGGTCTCGCGGCCGCGCGGCGCATGCACCCGGTGGCGATCGTCCTGGACATCGGCCTGCCCGGCATGGACGGCATCGCCTTCTGCCGCGCCCTGCGGGACGCCGGCGACTGGACCCCGGTCCTGCTGGTCACCGCCCGCGGTGAGGAGGCCGACCGGATCCTCGGCCTCGAACTCGGTGCGGACGACTACCTGACCAAGCCGTTCTCGCCGCGCGAGCTGGTCGCCCGGGTCAAGACCGTACTGCGCCGGGCGGCGGGCCCGCCCGGACCGCCGCCCGGGGACACCGGCCGGCTCAGCGTGGACCCGGTCAGCCGCACCGTGCGCCGCGACGGCGAGCCGGTCGAGCTCACCGCCACCGAGTTCAACCTGCTCTCCCACCTCCTCCAGCACGTGGGCCAGGTCTTCACCCGCGAGCAACTGCTCGCCCAGGTGTGGGGGTACCCCGGCTACCGCGACACCCGCATGGTCGACGTCTTCGTCTCGCAGGTACGTGCCAAGCTCGGCGACGCGAGCCCGATCCGTACGGTCCGCGGCGTCGGGTACAGCGCGACGGCTCCCGGCCCGTGACCGGCCGCCCCCGCACCGGTCCGCGCCGTAGCTCCCTCGCCCGCAAGATCGTGGTGCTGACCACCCTGGTGGCGGCGCTCGCGGTGGCCCTGACCGGACTGATCGCCTGGCAGACCGCCGCGCACGGTGCCGAACAGCGTGAACGCGACCAGCTGACCCGTCAGGCGACGGTGCTCAGCCGGCTGCCGGCCGTGTCCGAGGCGCTCTTCACCGGCGCCCAGGTCCTGGCGGGGCCCAACGAGGTGCAGCTCGCGGTCATCGCCCCGGACGGCACCGTGAGCGGCACCGCCGGCCCTGCCGTCGACCGGAGGTCCAAGTCGGCCCTGCTGGCCGGGGACCCGGTCTCCACCACCGGCATCCTCGGTGGCCAGGAGGTACTGCTGGTGGGGCAGCCCGGCGTGCGCGGCGGCGGCGCCGTCGTACTGACCGAGCCGTACGCGGTCGTCACCGAGAACACGAGCCGGATCCGCCGCAACGTGATCGTCCCGCTGGTCGTCGGCATGCTCGGCGCGGCCCTGGCCGGAGTGCTCCTCGCCCGCCGCATCGCCCGTCCGCTGGTGACGGCCGCGCAGATCGCGCACCGGCTCGCCGACGGCGAACGCGGCGTACCGGCCCCGGTCGACGGGCCCCGGGAGACCGCGGACATCGGGCGCGCCCTCAACGTCCTGGACGGGGCGCTGGCCCACAGCGAGAACCGGCAGCGGGATTTCCTGCTCTCCGTCTCCCACGATCTGCGCACCCCGCTGACCGCGCTGCAGGGCTATGCCGAGGCGCTCGCCGACGGTCTGATCGAGCCGGAGCGGGTGCCCGAAGTCGGCTCCATCCTGGCGGAGGAGACCCGGCGCCTGGACCGGCTCCTCGGGGACCTGCTGGACCTGGCCCGGCTGGAGGCGGACGACTTCCGTCTGGACGTGGCTCCGGCCGACCTCCGCACGTTGGTCTCCGAAGCCGCCGCGTTCTGGACCGGGCTGTGCGCACGCCACGGCGTCGATCTCCGGCTCGAACGGCCGGAAGGGCCCGTCGTCGTCGCGACGGACGCCTTCCGGGTCCGGCAGCTGATCGACGGCCTGGTGCAGAACGCGCTGCGCGTCACGCCCGAGGGTGCACCCCTCGTCCTCGCCGTCCGTCCGGCCACCTCGGACGGCGGGGCCGAACTACAGGTCCGCGACGGCGGGCCCGGCCTCACCGACGACGACGTGCGCATCGCATTCGAGCACGGCGCCCTCCACGAGCGCTATCGGGGCACCCGCCCGGTCGGCAGCGGATTGGGGCTGGCCATCGCCCATCGTCTGACCGGCCGGCTCGGCGCCGGCATCCGCGTCGAGGGGCACGGTCCGGAGGGCGGCGCCTGCTTCACCGTCACCCTCCCGCCGGCACCCTCCGCCTGAAGGGCGCACCCTCCCGCTCGGGTGTGCCGGCGGCCCCTTACCTTCCCCGAACAATGCGCCCACGACCTCCTTACACACACCGCGCACAGTGGCCCCATGAACACTGAATCGGCCCGGCGACCGGGGCTGCTCCACCGGAGCGGGCGCTGGTGCGCCCGGCACGCCTGGCGGGTCGTCGCCCTGTGGGTACTGGCACTGGTCGGCCTCGGGCTCGCCAACCACACCTGGGGCGGCACCTACGCGGACAGCTTCTCCCTCCCCGGTACCAGCACCCAGACCGGCGCGGACCTGCTGACGGCCCACACCACCGCGTCCGGCGGCACCGCCTCCGCCCTCGTGATCACCTCCGACGAGGGTGCGGTCACCGATCACCGGGCGGCCGTCGAGACGGCCGTCGCCAACCTGGGCCGGCTTCCGGACGTCCTGTCGGTGGCCGACCCGCTCACCACCCCCGGGGCGGTCTCCGCAAACGGCCGGACCGCCCAGGTGACCGTCCGCTTCGACGGCAACCCGGCGAGCTTCGACCCCACCTACCTCGCTGAGGTCGACACCGCCGTCGAGCCGCTGCGCGCCGACGACGTCACCGTCGAGTACGGGGCCCCGCTCGGCCAGCTGGCCACCCCCAAGTCCGCCGACCGCGCCTCGGAGGCGATCGGTCTGGCCGTCGCCGTGCTCGTGCTGCTGATCGGCTTCGGCAGCGTCGCCGCCACCGGCCTGCCCCTGGTGACGGCCGTGATCGGCCTGTCCGTGAGCCTGGCCGGGCTCGGACTGCTCGCCGGGCACTTCGGCTTCGCCCAGGCCGCTCCGACCCTGGCCGCGATGATGGGCCTCGGCGTCGGCATCGACTACGCGCTCTTCCTCGCCACCCGCTACCGGGCCCTGCTGCACGCCGGAGCCGAACCCACCGAGGCGGTCGGCCGTACGGTGGCCACCAGCGGCCGGGCCGTGCTGGTCGCGGCCGCCACGGTGGCCATGGCCCTGGGCGGGCTGTGCGCCTCCGGCGTCGGCTTCATCGGCGCCCTCGGTGTCGCCGCCGGACTCAGCGTCCTCGTGGCCGCGGCCGCGTCCGTGACCCTGACCCCCGCCCTGCTCGGTCTGCTCGGCCGCCGCATCGACCGCCTGCACGTCCGCGAGCCGGTCGCGGAACCCACCGGTGAGGCGGACGTCTGGCAGCGCTGGGCCGTCAGGGTGAGCCGTCGCCCGTGGCTCTTCCTGGTCGGCGGCCTGCTCGTACTCGGTGCACTGGCGGTCCCCGTCGCGTCCATGCAGCTCGGCCACGTCGACGCAGGTGCCCAGTCCACCAGCAGGACCGACCGCCGCGCCTACGATCTGATCACCGAGGGCTTCGGCCCGGGGGCCAACGGCCCGCTCACCGTCGTCACCCACCTCGACAGCCGCCACGTCGAGAGCGAGGGCCTGCGCCAGGACCTCGCGGCGTCGCTCCGGCGCGAGCTGGCCGCCGTACCGGGCGTCGCCTCCGTCACTGCGCCGGTGCCCAGCCCCGACCGCGCCCTGCTCATCACCACGGTCGTGCCCACCACCGGCCCGCAGGACGCGGCCACCGCGGACCTGATCCACACCTTGCAGGACGAGACGGTGCCGCGGACGCTGTCGGGCACCGGAGCCACCGGCTACCTCACGGGCACGACCGCCGCCGCCCAGACCTTCACCGACACCCTCACCGCCAAACTGCCCCTGATCATCGCCGTGGTCGTCGCCGCCGCGTTCCTGCTGCTGCTGACCGTCTTCCGCAGCCCGCTGGTGGCGCTCAAGGCCGCCGTGCTCAACCTCTTCTCCATCGCCGCCGCCTACGGCGTGGTCGTCGCGGTCTTCCAATGGGGCTGGGGCGGGGCGCTGTTCGGCGTCACCGAGAAGGTGCCCGTCGAGTCCTACGTACCGATGATGATGTTCGCGATCGTCTTCGGGCTCTCCATGGACTACGAGGTCTTCCTGCTCTCCCGGATCCGCGAGACCTGGCTGAGTTGCCGGGACAACCACCGGGCCGTCGCCACCGGACTCGCCGCCACGGCCCGCGTCATCACCTGCGCGGCACTGATCATGACCAGCGTGTTCCTGGCGTTCCTGCTCTCCACCAACGTCGCCGTCAAGATGCTCGCGCTGGGCCTCGGCGTCAGCGTCATCATCGACGCCACCGTGGTCCGCCTGCTCCTGGTGCCCTCGTCCATGTACCTCCTCGGGCGCGCCAACTGGTGGCTCCCCGACTGGTTGGACCGGTTCCTTCCGCATCTCGACCCGGAAGGGCCCGCCGCCGGACCGGAGCCCCTTGCCGGGTACGATCCCGGATCGAATCCCCGATCGAATCCCGGACCGACTCCCGGACCTACTCCGGGATCTGACCCCGGTGCACCAGGCACCCCCGCACCCGATTTCACACCCGCACGAGGAGAACGGCGATGAAGCACCCCCTGACGAGGACCTGGGCCGCCCTGCGCCGCCGACCCGTCCTCACGGTCACGGTCGCCGTGGTCCTGCTGGCCGTCGTCGCCACCGGCGCGGCCGAGTACACGGTCCGCCACCGCATACACGACCGCGTCGCACGAGCGGCTCCCGGACTCGGTGACGACGTGGCAGTCGCCACGGCCGGCGACTGGGCCCTGTGGGACCTGGCGCACGGAAGCATTCCCCGGCTCGACATCAGCAGCGACGACGCCCGGGTGGGACGGCTCTCCCAAGTCCGCGTCCGGGCCCGGCTGGACGACGTCCGCCTCGGCGAAACGAACACGGTCGGCAGCACCCGCGCGGACGTGACGGTCTCCACGCAGTCCCTCGCCGCCGCGATCCGCAACGCCGTTCCGTCCGTGGCGGTGGCCGACGTCACCACCGACCCGGCCAAGGGGACGATCCTCACGGACGTCGGCCCGGGCGGCCTCGGGCGGCTGACGCTGCGTCCGGTGCTCGCGGACGGCAAGGTCACCCTCGGCGTCGACGGGCTCACCCTGTTCGGCCGCTCCGTCCCCACCTCCCGGCTCGGGATCGGTGCCGACGGGTTCGGCCCGCAGTCGGGCGCGCCGAAGGAGTACCCGCTCGGGCTCGCCGCCACCTCCGCCGAGGTCCGACCGGACGGCCTGCACGTCTCTTTGACCGGCGGCCCGAGCACCCTGCCCGACCACTGACACCCACCGCTCGACCGCGTTCGCCCGGAACGTTCCGCGCCCGCCCGGTGGCCGGATCACAGCAGATGAGGTCGCCGCGTCGGTCTTCAGCGCCGCGGCATCGTCGTGCTCCCGCTCGGCCTGACCCCAACTCCTCCGGGGGCCGGCGGCGACCCGGCTCCGGAACGGGCCCGCACGTACCGGGCGTACCGGTCGTACCGGTCGCTCCACCCGCTCTGGCGGGACTTGCGTCCGTCCATCGACCGCGCCGCCACCGGGGGTCGTGATCCGGCCAAGGAGGTGAGCGTGGAATCGCGGCAGGCCTTCGCCGAAGCTGCACAGTTCAAGCGCGCCTTGCAGGCAAAACCGACCCGCACGGTGCCCCGGAACGACGAGGACGCCGGCGATTTCGACGACCGCGATACGAACGACTTCGCGGCAGAGCTCGCATGGCTCACCCAAGCGGCAGCCGCCTACAGTAAGCTCGGCAGGGCGAGTTGAGAACTCCCGCCCGGTTTGCATCCCCCGTCAAACCGGGCGGGTATCCCGTTTCCCCCGCCGTTGCGGCGGCCGGACGGGTGATTCCCGTACTGGCCCGGCCCGCCCCTGCCCCGTCACCCGTGTCGGTCACCGGCCGCGAGTCGTTCGCGCCACCATTCCACGGTCGCCTTGACCTGCTCGTCGACGGGGGTGGCCCGGACCGCGAACGCCTCCTCGTAGGCGCGCGAACTCACGACGAACGGACGGTCGAACTGGTAGCGGACCTCCTTCAGTTCGCGGATCAGCGGGGAGAAGAGCGAGGCCGCGCCCACCACGGCGGACGGGAGCCCGCGCACGGCGACCGGTCCCGTTCCCGCCTGGGCGCAGAGCCGCTCGACCATCTCCCGCACGGACAGCGCCGGCTGGGTCGGGACGTGCCAGGCGCGCCCCCAGGCGCTCTCCTCGTCCGCGACTTCGACCAGTGTCCGGGCGACGTCGGGGAGGTAGGTCCAGCTGTGCGGGGCGTCCGGGTCCCCCAGCGTCGTGACCGGTTTGCCGCGCAGGAGCGGCGGCACGACCCGTGCGGCGAGGTGGCCGCCATCGGTGACGCCGGGTCCGAAGAAGTCCGAGGCGCGCACCTCGACCGCCCTGATCCGGCCCTGCTCGTGGAGTTTCCGCGCCTGCTCCCAGATCTCGGCCCGGACCCGCCCCTTGGTGCCGGTGGCCGCGAGCGGAAGGTCCTCGGTCAGGGGGCCGTCCACCGGGCCGTAGCCGTAGAGGTTCCCCAGCATGACCAGTACGGCCCCGGTCGCTTCGGCCGCGGCGCAGAGCGACGAGGCCAGCGACGGCCAGTCGGCCGCCCAACGCCGGTAGGGCGGTGCGGCGCAGCTGTGGATCGCCACCGCGCCCCGCGCGGCTTCGGTCAGCCGCCGGGTGTCCGTCGCGTCCAGCGCGACGTGTTCGATCCCGGGTTCCGGGCTTCGGCCTGATCTGGTGACGGCCCTTACGGTATGGCCCTGTTCGGCGAGGAGCCGAGCAGCGGCGGCTCCGGCGGGTCCCCAACCGATGACGACATGGAAGCTCACGTGCGCACCCTAGCGCGGGTGACCGGCGCCCCCTTCTGCGGAGCACGTCTCCCGGCCAGCGCCGGGGCGCGAAACGCCGGACACTGGGGACATGAGCGGCACACCCACCGATGCCACCACCGACGCCCCCGACGAGGGGCCGGCGAGCGGTCCGGCCAACGGGCCCGCGGTCTCCCGCCGGGAGTTCGACGCACTGTTCACGTCGGTCCGTACGTGGGGCCGGTGGGCGGCGGCGGACCGCGGGGCCTGGAACGGGGTGACGGCGGAACACGCGCGCAGGGCCACCGCCGCGGTCCGGGACGGGACGGTCGTTCCGATGGGACGGCCCTGGGACACCCGCCCCGGCCCGGACAACGCGAGGCCCGCGCTGCACTACATGTCCGACCTCGGCGACGTGCAGGCCCCGGAGCCGTCCGTCCACAAGGACTTCCTGGCCGCGGACTACCACGGCAAGGCCGTGACGCACCTGGACGCACTGTCACACGTCGCCTACCGAGGGCAACTGTACGACGGGCGCTCGGCGCGCGAGCACGTCGGTGCGGCCGGTGTCCGCTTCGGCGCCGTATCGGCGCTCGGCCCCCTGGTCACGCGGGGCGTCCTGATCGACCTGCCCGCCGTGCTCGGGGTCGAATGGCTCGAACCGGGCCATGCGGTGCACGCACGGGACCTCGTCGCCGCGGAGGAGGCGCTCGGAGTGAGCGTCGGGGGCGGCGACGCGGTGCTGCTGCGCTCCGGGGCCCTGCGTCGACGCCGGGAGCTCGGCCCGTGGGACCCCGACGCGGCGAGCGCGGGGTGGCACGTGCACGCCGTACCGCTGCTGGCCGAGCGCGCCGTCGCGCTGCTGGGCGGCGACGGGGACAGCGACGTACGACCTTCGCCGGTCGAGGGGCTGCACTCCCCCGTCCACGCGCTCGCCGTTGCGGCGATGGGGGTGCCGCTGCTGGACAACCTCGACCTCGAACCGCTCTCGGCCGCGTGCGCCGAAGCGGGCCGTTACGCGTTCCTGCTCGTCGTGGCACCGCTGAACGTCCCCGGCGGAACGGGCTCGCCCGTCAATCCGGTCGCGATCCTGTGACGCCCGCGCCCGCTGATCACTTCGCTCCCTTACTCATCGCCGAATCGTGAGGAATATACTCAAATCCTGTGATCGAGGGCGCTCCGGTGAGGGGACGTGATGCACATGGGGGTCGTCGGGGACCGCATCGGCCCCGTGCGCTTCCGTGACCGATTCCTACAGGGCGAGTCGGTCGAGGGAAGCGTGAGAAGTCCGATCCTGAGTTCGTGGCAGCGCAGCCGTCTGCTGGGGCTGTCGCCGGACCAGTCCGAGCTGCCCTT
Organism: Streptomyces sp. NPDC091682; assembly: GCF_044756625.1. Taxonomy (NCBI): domain Bacteria; kingdom Bacillati; phylum Actinomycetota; class Actinomycetes; order Kitasatosporales; family Streptomycetaceae; genus Streptomyces; species Streptomyces sp. NPDC091682. Next base: position 56,120 of record NZ_JBIVTH010000002.1, read on the forward strand.
CCGGGAGGACTTCGACGTGGACGGTCCGCTGCTGCGCGCCGCCGAGCCGGTGCTCGACCGGCTCCAGGCCATTTTCGCGGGCAGCCAGACGAACATCTGCCTCGCCGACGGTTACGGCATGGTGCTCGCGCGCCGCTTTGGCGAGAAATCGATGGTCCGCCGTCTCGCGCCGATCCAGACCGTCCCGGGGTTCGTCTTCGCCGAACAGGTCGCCGGGACGAACGGCATCGGCCTCAGCCTCGCGGAGCGGCGACTCTGCCAGGTCTACGGCGCCGAGCACTTCGCCGAGCGGGCCCAGTCGAGCGCTTGCACCGCGATCCCCCTGCGCGACCAGCTCAGCGGACACATCCAGGGCGTCCTGTGCCTCGGCTACCCCTACACCGAGGCCGACCCGGCGCTGATCCCCGTGGTGCGCAAGGCGGCCGAAGCCATCGAGCGGCGGCTGATGGACCAGAGTTCGGCGCGCGAGCACGGCCTCCTGCAGGCCTATCTCGACACCGCGAGCCTCGCCCTGAGCAGCGAGCACGGCCTCGACGGGCACCCCGTCGCGATGGCCGACTTCCTCCAGAGCGAGCTGGAGCAGAGCGACCAGGCGACCCTGAAGGAGAAGGCCACGGAGCTTATGTCCGGGGACCGGCGGGCCGCCGCGGAGGTGCCCCTGTCCCGCGGCCGGTGGGTCACGCTGGTCAGCCGCCCCGTGACGAGCGCCGCCGGAGTGGAGGGCGTCGTCGTCGAGGCACTGCTCCCCGAGGACACGGAGCGGCACGCCCCCGCCCCCACCCACCCCCACGCCCCCGCTGCGCTGCCGACCGCGCTCGGCCCCGGCGTCACCCCCGGTCCGGGTCCGGCGACGGTCCGCGCACGCGGCGCACCGCTCGCCGGGCGCCCCGCCGGGGAGGCCGCCCGGGCGTTCGCCGGCGGCCCAGCCCAGGGTCGGGTCAGAGGGCTGGTGCTGGTGGGCGAGCCCGAGGTCGGCAAGTACGCCGTCGCAGCGCGCCGGCGCCTGGAGTTGCTGGCCGAGGCGAGCAACCGCATCGGCACCACGCTGGACGTGAGCCGCACCGCCTGGGAGCTCGCCGAAACGGCCGTCCCCAGGTTGGCCGACTTCGTCACCATCGACCTGCCCGGGGGCGTACTGCTCGGGGAGGAGTCCCCCCATCCCACCACCGAGATGCACCGCACCGTGGTCCACGGCATCCGCGAGGACTGCCCCTTCTACCCGGTCGGCACGCAGGTCAGCCTGCGGCCCACCACGCCCCACATGCGCTGCATCGCCACCCGCCAGCCGGTGCTCGAACAAGACCTGAAGGCCGCCTTCGGCTGGATCGCCCAGGACCCCCAGCACGCCGAACTGCTCCTCGCCCACAACGTCCACTCCCTCATCACGGTCCCCCTGCTCGCCCGTGGGGCCGTCCTCGGCGTCGCGAGCTTCTACCGCTCGCAGGACCCGGCCCCCTACGGGGACGACGACCGCTCACTGGCCCAGGAGCTCGCCGCCCGCGCCTCGCTCTGCATCGACAACGCCCGCCGCTACACCCGCGAGCACACCCTCGCCCTGTCCCTGCAGCGCAGCCTGCTCCCCCGAGGCCTGCCCGAGCAGAGCGCCGTCGAAGTCGCCCACCGCTACCTGCCCGCCGAGTCGGGCGTGGGCGGCGACTGGTTCGACGTCATCCCCCTGTCCGGGACGAGGGTGGCCCTCCTCGTCGGCGACGTCGTCGGCCACGGCCTGCACGCCGCCGCCACCATGGGCCGGCTGCGCACCGCCGCCCGCAACTTCGCCGAGCTGGAACTGGCCCCCGACGAGCTCCTCACCCATTTGGACAACCTGATGGTGCGCCTCGACCGCGAGGAGGGCGGGGACGGTCCCGGCTCCGGCAGCACCGGCATCGTGGGCGCCACCTGCCTGTACGCCATCTACGACCCCACCTCCCAGCAGTGCACGATGGCCCGGGCCGGCCACCCTCCGCCCGCGCTGGTCCAGCCCGACGGCACCGTGTCCCTCCTCGACCTGCCCGCAGGGCCCCCGCTCGGCCTCGGCGGCCTGCCCTTCGAGTCGGTCGAGATCCGGCTCCCCGAACACAGTCAGCTCGTCCTCTACACCGACGGGCTCATGAAGGACCGCCACCGCGACGTCGACGTGGCCCTCGACGCCCTGCACCGAGCACTGGCGCACCCGGACCGGGCGCCTGAGGAAACCTGTGACGCCGTCCTCGATGCCGTGGCGCCCGAGCACCCCGCCGACGACATCGCGCTGCTGGTCGCCCGCACCCACGCCGTACCCCAGGACCGGATCGCCTCCTGGGAGCTGGCCGCCGATCCGGCGCTCGTCTCCGAGGTGCGCGCCGCTTCCGTGAGCCAACTGAACCGGTGGGGGCTGGAGGAGTCCGCGTTCGCCACGGAACTGCTGCTCAGCGAGCTGGTCACGAACGCCGTCCGGTACGGGACCGCACCCATCTGGGTGAGGCTCATCCACGATCGCAACCTGATCTGCGAGGTGCACGACGCCAGCAGCAGCGCCCCGCGCATGCGCCTGTCGGCCACCACCGACGAGGGCGGCCGCGGCCTGTTCCTCGTCGCCCAGCTCGCCCAGTCCTGGGGCACCCGCTACACCACCGACGGCAAGGTCATCTGGGCCGAGTGCACCCTGGCCGCGGCATGACCCCCGAACCCCCGCCGTTCGGCCAATGGGGTCAGACAGCGCGCCGATATGCCGGTAATGCACCGCCATGCCCCCGTAGAGTGCCCGTACCGTCGGGAAGAACTCGGAGGCCGACCCCCGGAGAAGTCCGTGCATGACGCTCCCGACACCTGGGCGAGCCCACCCTCGCGGTCCGGTGCCCCACCACTCGTCCGCGTGCGCGGCCTGAGCAAACGGTTCGGCGGCACGCTCGCGCTGGACTCGGTCGACCTCGACATCCGGCGCGGCAGCGTCCTGGCCCTGCTCGGCCCCAACGGAGCCGGAAAGTCCACTCTCATCAAGGTGCTCGCCGGGGTGCACCGGGCCGACACGGGCGAGGTCACGGTGGCCGGCCATCCCCTCGCCAGCCACGCCGCGACCCGGAACATGTCCTTCATCCACCAGGACCTCGGGCTCGTCCCGTGGATGACGGTGGCCGAGAACATCGCCCTGGGACCGGGCTATCCCCGTCGCCTCGGGCTGATCTCCTGGCGGCGGACCCGCGAGCACTGCGACGAGGCCCTGCGGATCGTCGCCGGGCACCTGGACGCCGACGCCCCGGTCGCCCGCCTCGGCCCCGCCGAGCGCTCGCTCGTCGCCATCGCCCGCGCCCTCGCCACCCGGGCCGAGCTCATCGTGCTCGACGAGCCGACCGCCACCCTGCCGGCCGCCGACTGCGCGCGGCTCTTCGACGTGCTGCACACCCTGCGCGACCGCGGCCACGGCATCCTCTACGTCAGCCACCGGCTCGACGAGGTCTACCGGGTCGCCGATGCCTTCGCCGTGCTGCGGGACGGCCGGCTGGTCGACCGGGGCCCGCTCGCCGGCCACGGCCCCGACCGGCTGGTGCGCGCGATCGTGGGCCACGCACCGGCCGGACGCGTGCCCGCCGCTCCCCCCGCCGCCGGCGCGCCCCTGCTGAGCCTCGACGGGGTGCGGACCGTGTCCACCGCAGGGGTGAGCCTGGACCTGCGCGCCGGCGAGGTCCTCGGCATGGTGGGCCTGACCGGCGCCGGCCACATGGAGCTGGGCCGCGCCCTCGCCGGCGCCCTACCGATCCTCGGCGGTCGGGTGCTGCTCGACGGCCGGCCGTACCGCCCGCGTACGGTCCACTCCGCACTCGACTCCGGCGTCGGCTTCGTGGCGGCCAACCGTCAGGAGGAGGGCTGCGCCGCCGACCTGACCGTACGGGAGAACTTCTTGGCGAACCCGCGCGCGTCCGGCGCCCCGGCGACTCACTGGATCAGCCCCCGCCGCGAGCGCGCCCGGGCCACCGCCCTGATCGACCGGTTCTCGGTGCACCCCCGCGACAGCGAGGTGCCGATCGCCACCCTGTCCGGCGGCAACCAGCAGAAGGTCATGGTCGGCCGTTGGCTCCGGGGACACCTGCGCCTGCTCGTCCTGGAGGAACCGACCGCCGGTGTGGACGTCGGCGCCAAGGCGACCATCCACCGGCTGCTCGACGACGCGCTGGCCTCGGGCCTGGCGGTCCTGCTCATCTCCACCGATTTCGAAGAGGTCGCGGACGTGTGCCATCGCGCCCTGGTGTTCGTCCGCGGGAGCGTGAGCGCCGAGCTGAGCGGTGCGGCCCTCACCGTCGCCGAACTCACCCGAACCGCCTCGGCCATGCCCGCGATCACCGGACCCACGACGGACCGATGACCATGGCCCCTTCCTCTTCCCCGCCGCCCCCGCCCGCGCCGTCGCCTTCTCGTCCGTCCTCGCCGCGGTCCCTGCTGGACCACCTGCGGGGTCACCACCTCGGCACTTACGGCCTGCTGATCCTCGCCGTCCTGCTCTTCCTCGTCTTCTCCCTCGTCCTGCCGGACACCTTCCCCACCCGGGACAACGTCTCCTCAATCCTGTCCAACCAGTCGATCCCGGCCATCCTGGCCCTCGGCGCGACCATCCCCATCGCCACCGGCAAGTTCGACCTGTCCATGGGCTACGGCCTCGGCCTGGCCCATGTGATGGTGATGCAGCTCATCGTCAACACGGGCTGGCCCTGGCCGCTCGCCTGCCTCACCGTGGTCCTCGGCGGGGCACTGGTCGGCGTCCTCAACGGCGTCATCGTCGAGTACGTGCGGATCGACTCCTTCATCGCCACCCTCGGCACCGGCAGCATGATGTACGCCGTCACCGGCTGGATCACCGACGGCTCCCGGATCGTCCCCGGCCCGGACGGCCTGCCCGCGGCCTTCACCGGCCTCTACGACTCCCGGTTCCTCGGCCTGCCGCTCCCCGCCTACTACGTCCTGGCCCTCGCGGCCGCCCTCTGGGTGGTCCTGGAACGGCTGCCGCTCGGCCGGTACATGTACGTCATCGGCTCCAGCCGGCGCACCGCCGACATCATCGGCATCCCCAGCCACCGGTACTCCGTCTACGCCTTCGCCGGATCGGGCCTGGTCACCGGCCTCGCCGGGGTCCTCCTCGCCGCCCAGCAGCAGACCGGCAACCCGAGCGTCGGGCTGGACTACCTGCTGCCCGCGTTCGTCGGCGCCCTGCTGGGGTCCACCACGATCAAACCCGGCCGCGTCAACGCCCTCGGCACCGTCGTGGCGGTCGCCGTCCTCGCCATCGGCCTCGCCGGCATCGGCCAGCTCGGCGCCGACTTCTGGGCCACGCCGCTGTTCAACGGCGCCACCCTGCTCATCGCCGTCGGCCTGGCCGGCTACTCCGCCCGGCGCCGGCTGCGCACCCCCTAGGAAAGTTCGTACGCGTACCGCGTCAGGAGCACCGTGTACCCGAAGGCCCCGTACCCACCGTCGCACCCGCACCGCAGGACCACCCTCACGACCGCGGCCCTGCTGGCAGCGGTCTCCGCCCTCCTCGCCGGCTGCGGGAACGGCGGCCCGGCCACCGGCGCCGCGCCGCCCGGGGCCGGCTGTCCGGCGGCCCTCGCGAGCGCCAGGGCGGCCGTCGCGCGGGCCGAGAACACCGACACCGCGTGGCACGGCCCCACCACCGGCCCCGCGGCGGTCCCCGACAAGTCGATCGTCTACGTCGCGCAGACCATGACCAATCCCGGTGTCGCGGGCGTCGCGAAGGGCGTCGAGGAGGCCGCGAAGGCCATCGGCTGGCAGGTGCGGGTGATCGACGGGGACGGCACCCCGGCCGGCATCCAGGCAGCACTCAGCCAAGCCATCACCGTACGGCCTTCGGGCATCGTCATCGGCGGCTTCGATCCCCAGCTGACCTCGCAACAGATGGCGCGGGCCGAAGCGGCGCACATCCCCGTGATCGGCTGGCACGCGGTGGGCTCCCCCGGCCCGAGCGAGCGACCGAAGCTGTTCACCAACGTCACCACCAAGGTGGAGGACGTGGCGAGGATCAGCGCGGACTGGATCATCGCCCGGTCCGTGGGCGATGCCGGAGTCGTCCTCTTCACCGACGACTCGATCCCGTTCGCGAAGAACAAGGCGGAGCTGATCCGCAAGGAGCTCGCCACCTGCTCCGGCGTCCGGCTCCTGAGCTACGAGAACATCCCCATCCCCGACGCCGGGATCCGCACCCCGCAGGCGGTCTCCTCCCTGCTCTCCCGCTTCCATGACGATTGGACGTACTCCGCCGCCATCAACGACCTCTACTTCGCGGACGCGGCCCCGGCCCTGCGCGCGGCGGGCAAGCCGGGCTCCGGTCCGCCCTTCAACATCGGCGCGGGCGACGGCGACCCGTCCGCCTTCCAGCGGATCAACAGCGGGCAGTTCCAGGCCGCCACCGTGCCCGAGCCGCTGAACCAGCAGGGCTGGCAGATCATCGACGAGTTCAACCGGGCCTTCGCCGACCGGCCGGCCAGCGGCTACGTGGCTCCCGTGCACATCGCCACGGCCGACAACAGCGAGGGCGCCACGTCCTGGGACCCGTCCGGCTACCGCGAGGGGTACCGCAGGATCTGGGCGGGCTGACGACACCGCGCAGGGGGCACCGCCCCCCTGCGCGTCGCGTGTCACTGGTACGGGTCGAAGGGGATGCCCGCCGGCTTGGCCTCCGCCAGGTGCGAGGCGAAGGAGCCGTCCTTCAGACCGAAGTGCGCACTGCCGAAATCGGCCTGGGTGAGCTTGTCCCGCACGGTCGCCGGGTAGCCCGACCAGCCGACGAGGGTGGGGAACTGCCAGGCGCGGCGGTGGTTCTCGGGCGGTTCGTCGTTGGTGTTCGCGGCGCGGAAGCAGTGCGTGCCGATGCCGTCCTTGTGGTAAACGATCTTGGGGTGGTTGCCGTCCCAGCGGATCTGGTCGCGCGAGTGGATGTTGAAGTCCCCGTGGGCGGAGGTCGCGACGTACTTGGCCTCGTTGCCCTGGATCCACACGACCACGTGCTCCCAGTCGTGGCGGTGGCCGCCGAGCTCGATGCCGGGCAGGGCCTGGTCCTTCTCGAAGTAGAGCGCGTACATGACGGCGCACCAGCCGTTGTTGCAGGCCCAACGGGAGTAGCCGTTGGTGTTGTCGAGGTCCGAGGAGTCCCGGCAGCTGCCGCTCAGGGCGCCGGTGGGTTTGAGTCCGCCGTTCAGCACCCCGCTCGCACTGATGGCGGGTGTCGGGTAGCAGCCGTCGGTGTCGTAGTCGTACGCGGGCTGGTAGGCCAGCTCGATCGCTTCGGCCCTACCGGGAAGCGCCGGGGGCGGTGCCGCGAAGGCCACTTGGGGAACGGCGACGACCACCGCGAGGGCAGCACCGACTACCACCATCGATCTCCGGATGTGACGGTTCGTCCGCAAAACAGGCCTCCTGGCCGACCGGGTGCGAGGGGGGTGGACGCATCGCGACGGAGCACCGCCGACCGACGCGCCGCGAGCATCATTCGCGAACCGGGGCGACACGGCAAGGGGCCGGACAGACTCCGTTCCTTGCGTACCGAAGGACCAGGAAAGCCTCGCACGAAAGCAATTTGACGAAATGTCAGATGCTATCGGAGTCGGGCGCCGCCGGCGGGGGGTGCCGTCAGTTGAGGTGAATGCCGCCACCGCCCTCACCGCGCCGGTGCGGCCGTCGAGTTGGAGGTGAAGCGGGCGGCGGCGGACGGTGCCGGCGGTCAGGTTGGGGGGCCAGGCATGGGGTCCGTTGAATGTCTACACGCGGGGTCCGTTGTCGCGGCGGTGCGGGCCGGCAGGTGCCTCCTCCATGCCTTGGCTGGGCGCGCTTCTGATCTGGGTTGCGGAAGTTGGCGGTTCCTCATTGCCGTCATGGGTTGTACGCGGCGGCTCGTTCGTACCATCGCAGCGCTTCGTCGATCCGACCGCTGGCCGCGAGTACGGATGCGGCGTGGCTGAGTGCTTCGGTGTTGCCGGCGTGGGCTGCCCGTTCGTACCAGGCGAGTGCTTCTTCGGTTCTGTTCTGGCCGCTGAGCACGGTGGCTGCTTCGAGCCATGCCTGATGGTGTCCTGCCGCTGCTGCCCGCTCGAACCAGCTCAGCGCTTCATCGGTGCGGCCTTGGGCGTGGAGCAGGCGGGCGCCTGCGATCAGGGGGCTGTCGGTGGGGTTCGAAGCCGTGGGAGCGGGGGGCGTGATGGCATCGAGGCGGCCGTGGCGGTGCGCTGCGGCGATGAGGGTGTTCTGGTCGATGACGGCTGGTGTGTCGGTGAGTGCTTTCCAGACCGAGTCCGGCGGAGTGCCGGTTTCTCCGGTGAGCGTGTGGGCGAGGTAGTCGCTGAGTGTGTAGGCGTGTTCGTCGGTCCCGGTCACCGAGAGGCGTCGGCTGCGGTGCAGCATGCTCAGGCCGCCGGCCACGGGGGTGGTGGCGTGGGCGATGGCGGTCTGCGCCCAGTCGTCGGGAAGCAGGTCCCAGACGAGGGGGTCGAGGTAGTCGACGGCCGCCGCGAGCAGTACGTGCTGCGGCAGTGCGTGCACGGCGCCGAGGGCTCGGGCAGCGGCAGCGGCCTTGACGAGAGCCTGTGTAGCGGGCGGGGCCGTCTGGTAGCGGGAGTGGAGTTGGGGGCCGGCGGTCAGCATGGGCAGAACGCGGGTTTCGGTCAGTTGTGCGGCCTGCTTGAGAGGCTCGTCGCCGAGCTCGAGGGCGAGCTGGTGTTCTCGCTTCGTGAAATGTTCACGGACGGCGAGGAGAGCGGCTTGCTGCATGAGGGCCCTGGCGTGGGGTGCCGGGTCGGGCTCGGTGTGGGAGGGCGGGCTGGTGAACTCGTGGGCGTAGTGCGGCCATAGGGTGCCCAGGACCAGGAACGGGCCTCGCGAGGGGTCGCCGAGGATGGTGCGCAGTGTGGAGGTGAATCGTTCTCCTTGCGGTCCGTGGAGGGTGTGCTGGGCTTCGTCGAGCCAGATGACGGTGTGCGCGGGAAGGTGCTTCAGTTCGGTGAGGACGCTTTCGGGATCCGGTGCCGGCCAGGGGCTCCAGAGTCTCCAGGGCTGGGGCAGGAGGCGGACTGCTTCCCAGATCGCTCGGGTTTTACCGCTGGCGGACGGTCCCACCAGGAAGAGCACGGTGCTGCGGCCTGTCACGGCACGATCGATGTGGTCGTGGAGCTCCAGGTCGTGGGGGCGAGGGATGTAGGGCGTCAGGGGTGTGGCAGCACTGTTGGGGGCGGTGATGGGGTGGACGCCGAGTTCGTGGGGGTCGTAGTCGGTGATGGGACGGCCCGGCGTGGTGTGCGTGCGGGAGGCGACCCATAGTTCACGGACCGTTTTGAGCATGCTGGTGCGGTCCCAGGCCGCCATGTCGGCCAGGACAGATGCGATGGCTTCGGTGTCGGCCTGACCGATGGCTGTGTCGGTGGCGAGGCCGCGGCGGATGGTGTCCCGGGACGGGGCGCCGCGCAGATGGTCGTCCTCCAGGATCATGGCGGCGATCGTGTCCAGGGTCGGGGCGCCGGCCGCGAGGTAAGCAGCGTGGAGCAGTGCCTTGAGGTCTTTGAGGGGGCCGGGTGGGAGGTTGGGCCGGGAAAGGGTTCTAGGGCGCTTGATGCGTGGACCCGGTGCGGGGCGTACTGAAGCGGTGCGGTGGGCTGCGGGCGGGGCCGGGTCCGCGTTGGGGGTCGCCGTGCTCGCCGGGGTGGGGGCGGGTGTGGCCGGTCGGTGGGGGTAGGTGGTGGCGGGGGGCTGTAGTGCCCTGGTCCATGCCTCTTTCCAGGCGGGGATGTCGTGGTGCCGGTGCGCTCCGCCGTCCGCGGTGGTCAGGCACCGTGCGAGGAAGGCGATCACGGTGGAGAGGCTGGGCGGGCGTCGCCGGGTCAGCAGGCTGTGGGCGGTGGTGCGGGAGAGTGCGGGAAGCCGGCCGGTCGGGTCGCGCCGGCACAACTCGCGCAGGCTGGGAGCTCCGCTGGCCAGGTAGAGGTAATGCAGGCTGGTGTGCAGGTCCTCGACGGTGGTGATGTACGCGGGCGCGATGAAGCGTGTCGGGGCGTCGACGTGCTGGCGGGCTCGGGCTCGGCTTTGGCTGGCAGCACGCCACAGCTTATCCAGGTCGGTGAGGTCTTGCTCGGTGGCGTCGCAAGCGCGGGCGTAAGCGAGCACGGTCGACCAACGCGGCAGGCGGTCGCCGCGGTCGGCCCGGGCCAGTGTCGCGACGGAGTGCTCGCCGGACATGGCGTGGTAGGGCTTGCCGGCACGCTCGCGCAGCATCCGAAGACGCTGCGCGAGTGTGTTGACGGGGCCCCGGCCGGTCAGTGGCGTCTTGGGCCGTCCCACCGGTCAGCCGCGGCGCCGGTGGAACACGCCGGTCAGACGGCGAACGACTTCGACGGCGACGCCGGAGGCGATGACCAGAACGGCGATGATCGTCTCCATCGGCATGCCGTAGGCGGCCATGCCAACGGTCAGAGCCAGGATGATGGCGGCCAGGGACGCGGCCGTGGCGGGCAGATGCTGCTCGCTGCGCAGGTGAGTGTGAGGTTCCCGCGCATCACGTGATCGGGGCATGGTTCGACCTCCGGGTTGCTTCTCGCTTGTCGCTTCCACTCAATTGATCTGACTGGTCCGCGAGTTGCAGCTCGTGGGGCCAGCATGACGATGATGCCGCACACGCATGGTGCACTCCATCCTCCGCCCACACCGCAATTCGCCATTAACCGGTCGAACCGATTTCGCGTTGAGGCTGGCCAGAATACGTTTGACCTGATGAGGGGCTCTACAGAGCCTGCGCGCGCACAGGAAAGATTCATTGCGTCCCGCTCGGCAGGTCCACGTCAATATTTTGTTGCACCGATGTCCCGCGTGACGCCCTTCTAGACAAGGGCCATCGATGCAACAAATCATGCTGTAAATCGAGTTCAGGAGCCGCGGGGCGTATTGTTGCAGATCCGTCCCGCGCTCTTCTTGTCGCATCTCAGAAGGCAGCGGCAGTCAGCGCGGATCGTTGCGAAGCGACCTGCGGGCCCTCGCGGTCGCTTCCACTCAACACAAGGGCACGCGGACCGCTCTGTTGCAGCAGAGCCCCGCACCGAACGCGGCGGTCCGCCCCACGGGGCGGACCCGCCCGCGCCGGCCAAAGCATCGGAGCGGGCGGAATGGCGGTCCTCAGGCCGGCCGGGCTGTCAACGAAGGCTCTTTCAAAGGCGCTGCGGGAATTCGAGTACAACAGGTCCTCCAGCCCGGCACGGGCTGTGTCAATGGCATGGAGGGCCAGCTCCAGCCGCCCAAAAGACCGTCTGCCGCCGCTGCCCGTTCGAACTGGTTCACGACTCTTCTCGATGTGACCTTGCAAGCTTTGCAAGAGCTCTGCCGTAGCGGGCGCAGACCCGGGTAGACAGATCTGCAGGGCACAGAAGGGGGCGAAGCGCGGCATGGTTCTCGGGTTGATCATTTGCGCGGGTGCGCTGGCCGGGGTGGCATGGCAGCGGTACCACTATCCAGGAGGGTGGGCATACGCCTTCAGTCCGAGACACGCGGATGCCCGGAAGTCTTGGTGGGCTGCTCGGAGTGCGGCCCGCGCTTGGGCCCGCTCGGCAACTCAGGGCGAGGCACAGGCAAATGCTGTTGTCGACTCGGCCGAGAAGACTCGGGACGAGCGCCTCCGCCGGCTGGAACAGCGCATCGCCTCGCTGAGCAACCCTGGCCGTGGGGAGCGCGTCGATGCGCTCGGGGAGCTGGTTCTGTTCCGGCACGTTCTCCTGGTGCAGTCCCCCTCGGGGACGCGCTCCATCGCCTTGACCGGCATGGAGGTCCGCTTCGAGCTCGGGCAGAAGAACCACTCCGTCTACTGCACCGATGCTGACGGACACGTGTATCGGGCCAAGTACCCGCACCGCCCCTCTTCGCCCGAGGACGGCGAACAGCTCTTCGACGAGGACCAGGTGCGCGACTTCGCCGTGACAATCCAGAACACCATTGCGCAGGAGAACCTCTTCCGTGCCCGACTTCCGCTTCAGCTGAAGGAGGCGGAAAGCAAGCGGGAGGAGGTCCAGGCCGACACGAACGAACTGGACGCCGCTCGGGAACGTCTGCAGAAGCTCCGTCAGCGCAACCGCACTGACCCCCGGGGCGAGGCCGTTGAGACCCGGCTGGAAGAGGCTTCCCGGGACTGGGAAAGGCTCACCGGGCGGATTCCCCCGAAGTAGGGCCGACTGAGCAGGGGCACGGGCCCGACGATGGGCACCAGCGCTTCGGTCCAGCATTGATCCCCGCCGAAGTCGGGTCACGATCCCGCTTCATGTCCTTCCGTGATGCGGCGGCCTCCACCGCCGCGCACGACCACGGCCCGCTCCGACCTGCGATCTGATGCAGTGGTCGCGCGGACGAGCAGTTGCGAACTTATTGCCGGAGTTGTGGGCTCCACCACAGCCCTCACTCCCCCAACACTGCTGGAGTCGGGCAATGGCCTTCTTCCTATTGCTTCTCGTCCCGGCAGGTCTGATCCTCCCGTTCGTCTTCGCGGGACGGACTCTCGGTGTACTGGCCCGGGCCGGCGGGCCGCGGCGGGCCGACAGCCACGCCTGGCTGCGCACTGCCGGCTTCGCCCAGGCGGCGATCGCGTTGGGCGTGTACACCTGGGGACTGCTGCACGTCAGCAGCGCGGTCATGTCGGCCGAGGACGGTGGAACGAACTCGGTCCCCATCCGGCCGTGCCGTACCCAGGGTTGGGAGCAGCGGGCGGAGGAGATCTCCGGCTACCGGGTGGAGTACGTGCCGCTGCGGTTCGTGTGCGAGGCCGACGACGTCGGCGACTACCCCGTCGCCGTCCCCGGCTACGTCAACCCTGTCTTCTTCTTGTTCGGCCTCGGGACCGCCGTCTGCTTCACCGTCGCAGCCCTGGATTCCGACAGCAGCCGCGAGCAGGACGACACACGGTCCTAGTCTTCTGAGTCAGGAATTCTGTTCAGATGGCTGGCGAGGCGTTCGAGGATCTCGTCTGCGGTCTTGGTCCAGACGTAGGGTTGGGGTCGGTGTTCCATCACTTTCGGAACAGGGCCTAGCTCGGGCGGACCGCGGCCTCGATGTGGGCGAGTTGGGCGGCCAGGATCTCTTCGAACGCGGCACGGCGCTCCACCCCGAGGGGGCGGACATCGCGGGCGAAGTGTGCCAGGGCCGGGAAGCGTTCGGGGTCGGCGCCGAGTACCGCGACGCGGAACAGCTCCATGCCCTGTTCGTGCTCTTCAGGGGTGATGGTGCCGACTCCGGCCTCGGAGGCGATCAGCGCGGCGAGGAGGACCGCGAGCCGGTGGTAGCGCAGCGGGATCTCCTCGTCGGGCAGGCCCGACGCGCGCAGGGCCTGCAGCACCTCTTCCATGACCATCCGGGAACCAGTGCCGCTCGATGCATAGCGGCCCCAGACCGCGGCAAGCTGGGGCTGCCGCCCGAAGGCCTCCCTCACGCACAGGGCCAGGGACGTGATGCGCCGTTTCCAGTCACCCTCGGGGCGGTAGCCGTCCATCGCAGCCAGGAGGATCCGGTCGGCGACCGCACGCAGCAGCTCGGTCTTGCTGCGGAAGTGCCGGTAGAGGCTGGAGGAATCGGTCCCGAGGGACGCGGCCAGCTTGCGCACGCTGAACGAATCCGCGTCGCTCGTGCGCAGCAGCTCGGCCGCCGCATCCAGGATCTCTTCGGTTGACCAACGCCTTCGGCCTGTCATCTCGCTCCCCTCGCCGGACCTCATCCTATCTATGCACTTGGTGTTGCACGCACCGCGTGCATAATGAGGACATGAGCATGCCGGGCGGGCCGGCATGCCACTCGTGCCCTCTTGTCCGGGTCAGGCGACCGATGCGGAGCCCACCCCGGGGAATGCGAAAGGACGCATGACGTGAAGAACCCACTGGATTCCGCAGCGCTGAGCGCAGCCCTCGAAAACGTCCACCGAGCCGGAATGCCGGGCCTGTTCGCCGAGGTTCGTGACGGCGACCAGGTCTGGCGCGGTGCCGCCGGGGTCGCCGATGTCACCACCGGCCGTCCCGTCACCATCGACATGCGCCACCGCGTCGGCAGCATCACCAAGACCTTCACCGCCGCCGCGGTCCTGCAACAGGTCGAAAACGGTCGGATCGGTCTCGACGCACCGGTCGACCGATACCTTCCGGGGCTGATTCCCGGAGAACGCGGTGCCGCGATCACCGTCCGCATGCTGATCAACCACACGAGCGGCCTCGCCGAGTACCTCCCGTACGCCTACCCCTCCCTCAAGGCGCTCCCCAACCTCGCGGACACCGGGCCCCAGAGCCTGGACGACCACCGGCTCACCCGGTTCGACCCCATCGAACTGATCGAGATGGGGGTCACCGCACCCGCAGTCGGCACCCCGGGCGGCACTCCGGGGTTGTACTCCAACACCAACTACCTGCTCCTCGCCCAGCTCCTGGAACAGGTGACCGGCACGACGGCCGAGCAGTACATCACCCGGAACGTCATCGAGCGCGCCGGGCTCCGTGACACCGAACTCCCCACCGGACCGTACGTCGACGGGCCGCACTCGCAGCTCTACGAGGCGTGGTTCGGCATGATCGACCCGCCGCGGGACTACAGCGTCTACGACATGTCATGGGTCATCCCTGCGGGCTCCCTGATATCGACCGTCGCGGACCTCAACCGCTTCTACGGCATGCTGCTGGCCGGAGAGATCGTCAGCCCGTCGTCGCTGGCAGAGATGCAACGCACGGTCCCGGTCGTCTCCCAAGAGGGACGGACGATCGCCTACGGCCTCGGCCTGCACCCGATGGAGGGTCCCGGTCAGGGCGCCTTCTGGGGCCATGGCGGCACGGTCTGGGGTGGTGGAACGCTGGCCATGACCCGTGCCGACGGCAGGCGGCAGATGGCGGTCGCGGTCAACATGCAGAGGTGGAACAGGCTCGACTCCTCCGGCAGGCCGCAGCCCCATCCCATCGACGACGCGCTCGCGACCCTGTACCGCCTGGCGATGTACGGCTGACGAGGACCGGGCATCAGCCGAGGGCGTTCATCAGGATGATGGCCAGGAGGTCCAGGAGGATGACGGCGATGACGACGCCGATCATGAGCCAAGCCCTGCTCGATTCGTCCATGCCCACGAGTCACCTCCCGACCCGGGCGGGCCGCCGCGCGCGCTTGCGGGGACGGCACGCGGGGCTCGGCCACCTCCGGCCATCATGACCCGAATCCGGGCGGAGCACAGGTCGGGGGCCCGGCCCCCTCGGCCGGGACGCCCGCGGCAGGTCAGGCGACCCAGGTTCCGGTCATGCCGACGACCGCCGAGCCGTCCTGGTCGGCCAGCTTGGTCCCCGTGAAGTCACGGGCCCACTGCGAGGTCTGGATGCGGAAGGCGGGCCGGTCGGCGGTGAGCGCCTCCATGACGGCCTCGGCCGCGCCGGCCGGGGTCTGCGCGCCGTTCATGAACTGGCCGACCGTGCGCTCGACGTAGTGGCGCAGCGCGTCGGAGTACGGGCCGGCCGCGGCGATCCGGGCTTCGAGGTCGAGGCCGATGTTGTTCACGAACTCCGTCGCCACGGCGCCGGGCTCGATGACGGACACGCTCACGCCGACGGCGCCCGCGACGGGGGCCAGGCTCTCCATGTACCCCTCCACGGCGAACTTGGCGGCGCAGTAGGCCTCGTTGAAGGGCTGACCGATGACGCCGCCGACGCTGGTGACCGTGATCAGGCGGCCGCCGGTGGCCCGCAGGTGCGGCAGCGCGGCCTTGGAGACGTTCAGCACGCCGAAGAAGTTGACCTCCATGACCTCGCGGACGTCGGCGACGGATTCGAGCTCCAGGGTGCCCACGTGCCCGGCGCCCGCGTTGTTGACGACGGCGTCCAGCCGGCCGTAGTCGGCGATGACGCCCTCCACGGCGGCGGCGACGGAGGCCTCGTCGACGACGTCGAGCTGTCGGACGTCGAGTTCGACGCCCGCCTCGACGGCCGCCTTGCGCAGCGCGTCGGCGCGGCCGGTGTCGCGCAGGGTGGCGACGGTGCGCCAGCCGGCCCGGGCGGCGGCGATCGCGGCGGCCAGGCCGATGCCGGAGGAGGTGCCGGTGATCAGGACGGTGGGGGCGGAGGTCGCGGAGGCGGGGGCGGCGGTGGTCGACATGGCGGAGCCTTTCACAGCGGTGATTTATGTGCGTGCACACACACTATAAAATTATGTGCGTGCGCACGCAAGCTCTAGACTGCCGACATGCCGAAGAAGCTCACCGAATCCGAGATGCCGGCGGCCGACTACGCCTTCTACGGGCTGGTGTGGGCCGGGACGACCATGACCGATCGCGTCGACCGGGCCCTGGTCAAGGCCCACGACCTCCCGGTGTCCTGGTTCGAGGTCATGCTGTGGCTGGCCTCCAGCCCCGAGCCGGTGCCCGCCTCCGTCCTCGGCAACAGCACCCTGCTCAGTCGCAGCCAGGTCTCCCGCGTCGTGGACGCCCTGCAGACCAGAGGCCTGGTGACCCGCACGCCTTCGGCGCGCGACGCCCGGTCGGTGGAGGTCTCCCTCACCGAGGCGGGCCGTACGGTGTTCGCCGAGGCGGACGCCACCCGGCGCGAAGCCCTGGCACCGGTCTTCACCGAGCTCCTCGACGAGCGGGACCTGGAGGCGCTGGGCACCGTGTGGCGCAAGCTCAAGGCCGCGAAGGCGGCGCAGGCCGCACAGGCCGAGCAGGAGCGCGCCAAATAACCCCCCGAGCAGCGCCCCTCAGCCGGAGCGGCCGTCGGGCGTGAGGGTGGCGGCGGCCGCGAAGAGGCGGGCACAGCGCCGCGTCATGGCCTCCGGAGTCTGCTCCGGGTGCTTGACCCACCAGCGGACCAGGGTGGCGACCAGGTCCCGCCAGACGTACTTCAGCGCGTCGGCGTCCAGCGGATCGGTGGATCCGGACGCGCGCAGCAGTTCCGCGGTGCCGCCGGCGGCGAGCCGGTCGATGGCCGACCAGTACTCCGAGGCCCGGCGCGCGGCCTCACCGCCGGGCGGCAGGGTGGTGTCGTAGAGCACGAACCACGCCTCCCGCTGCCCCTCCAGGGCGACGAAGATGCCGTGGAGCACGCGCAGCGGCGTGTGCGGGGCGGCCCCGCCCTCCCTCATGGCCGCGCGGACGGTGTCCAGCAGCCGGTCCCCGACCGGGACCAGGCAAGCCACGTACAACTCTTCCTTGGTGCCGAAGTACTGGTGCAGCAGCGTCTTGGTCACCCCCACCCGCGCGGCGATCGCGGGGAGCGAGGCGGCCGCGTAGCCGTGCGTACCGAACTCCTCGGTGGCAGCCTCCAGCATCTGCCGGCGGCGGTGCTGCCGCGGGACTCCCTTGGTGCCGGCCTTCGAGGAATGCGAGGAGGGGGTTGCCATGGACGGATATTATCAGTAGGTAATTTACCGCTAGGTAAATTACCTCGACCCCTGGAGCGCCGCCATGGCCGGCACCATCCCGCAGCCCACGCAGCCCCCGTCCCGCACCCGCTCCTGGTGGGGCTGGGGCTGGACGGACGCGCATCCCGACGACGCGGAATGCACCGCGATCGGCGCCCTGCTCCCCGGCACCCTCAGCCGCCCGCTCCCCGTGCCGCGCGTCCGCGACCTGGCCGTCGCCGACCCCGCCGCCGAACCCCCGCGGAGCCTCGCCCACCTGGTCAGCACCGACCCCGCGGACCGTGCCGCGCACGCCATGGGGAAGGCTTACCGCGACGTGGTGCGCGCCCTGCGCGGACGCCCCGGCCGCATCCCCGACCTCGTCGCCCGCCCCACGGACGACCGGGGCGTGGCCGATCTGCTGGACTGGGCCGGTGAGCGGCAGGTCGCCGTCGTCCCCTACGGCGGAGGTTCCTCGGTCTCCGGGGGCGTCGAGTACCGCGGCGATGCCCACCGGGCCGTCCTGTCCCTGGACCTGACCGCCATGGGCCGCGTACTGGAGGTCGACACCGGGGGCCGGGCGGCGCGCATCCAGGCCGGCACGCTCGGGCCGAGCCTGGAGGACCAACTGCGACCGCACGGCCTCACCCTGCGGCACTTCCCGCAGAGCTTCGAGTTCTCCACGCTGGGCGGCTGGCTCGCGACCCGGGCCGGTGGCCACTACGCCACCGGTCGCACGCACATCGACGACTTCGTCCAGTCGCTGCGCGTCGTGACCCCGGCCGGCACCAGCAGCTCGTGGCGGCTGCCCGCCTCCGGGGCGGGCCCCTCTCCCGACCGCCTGTTCCTGGGCTCCGAAGGAGCCCTCGGCGTCATCACCGAGGCGTGGGTACGCCTCCAGGAACGCCCCCGCCACAAGGCGTCCGCCGCGGTCGCGTTCGCGGACTTCCAGGGTGCCCTCGGTGCGGTGCGCGCCCTCGCGCAGTGCGACCTCTCCCCCGCCAACTGCCGCTTGCTGGACCCCGGTGAGGCCGCACTGTCGGGCGCGGCGCACGACGGCAGCTCCGTACTGGTCCTGGGTTTCGAGTCGGCGGACGAACCGGTGGCCGCCCGGCTCGAACGGGCCGTCGCGCTGGCCCGTTCGCACGGCGGGCGGTACGAGGGAACGGGCGGGTCCGGCGGCCGGGAGGAAGGCCCGGACGGTGACGCGGCCGTGCGCGCCTGGCGCTCTGCGTTCCTGCGCATGCCCTACCTCCGCGACGGTCTGGCCCGGATGGGCGCGGTCGCGGAGACCTTCGAGACGGCGGCCACCTGGGACCGGATCCCGGGCCTGATCAACGAAGTGCGCAGGGAGGTCGGCGAGGCGGCGGTCAAGGCCACCGGATTCCCGGCGACCGTGAACTGCCGTCTGACCCACGTGTATCCGGACGGTGCGGCGCCGTACTTCACCGTGCTCGCCGCCGGTCGGGCCGGTGACGAGGTCGCCGTCTGGGACGACCTCAAGGCCGTGGCGGGCGAGGTCCTGCACCGGCACCGGGCCACCATCACGCACCACCACGCGGTCGGCCGGGACCACCGCCCGGGCTACGACCGCCAGCGCCCGGAGCCCTTCGCCCTCGCCCTGCGGGCCGCGAAGGGAGCCCTCGATCCGCGCGGCATCCTCAACCCCGGTGTGCTCGTGGACTGATCGGGGTCCGTGCGTGCGCCGGTCCCCCGGGCAGGTGCGCCGGGGACACCCCGAAGGGCCGGGTCCGTCGGACGACGGCTCCGGCCCTTCGGCCAGCGGTCGGTCACATGCGGTCGGTCAGACGCGGTCGGCCGCGATCAGGACGTACTGGAAGGAGCCGTCCTTGTAGGACTCGATGAACGCCTCCTCGATACCGGTGACCAGGGAGGACGTGGCCCGCAGCTCCCAGTAGGGCAGGGTCTCGGGGGTCAGGTCGATGACGGCCTGCGGCACGAGACGGTTGTCGGCCATCGCACGCAGGTACTCCCGGCGGGAGTGGATGTTGCACTCGAAGTGCGCGTTGATCTGGGAGACCCACTTCGAGGGCTGGCCGTACCGCGGGTTCCAGCAGCCGGTGATGGTCACGTACCGGCCGCCGACCTCGAGGACGCGCGAGTGCTCCGCGAAGAGGTCGTGCAGGTCGACGTACATGCTCGACTCGTTGTTCCACGAGCCCCTGGCCTGCCCGGTCTCGAACGGCGTGCTGAGCATGTTGCAGACCCGGGCCCGGACGTGGTCCCCGATGCCGAGTTCCTGGGCGCGCTGGTTGGCGAAGTCGGCCTGCTTGGCCGACAGGGTGACGCCCTCCACCTTGCATCCGAAGCGCTGGTGGGCCATGACCATCGAACCGCCGCGGCCGCAACCCGCGTCAACGAGGGTGTCATCGCGCCCGATGGGGCCGAGGTGCTCAAGGAGGAGTTCGGCCTGGGCCGACTCGAGGCGGTGGAGCTCGGCGATCAGCTTCTTCTCATATGCACTGTCCTCGGTGTCGCCGAGGGCGGCGTGGTCGATGTCGCCGATGCCGTAGTGGTGGTGGTAAAGGCCGTCGACGTCGCCGAGACGGAGGTTCACGGGCCTGGCCTCGTGGTCCCAGTAACGGGCGATGTCCCCCTGGTAGGGAGTCGCCGGGCCGGGGATGAACACGGAGGAGGTACCGGCTGCGGCGGTGAGATCGGTGCTAGTCATGAACAATTCCCATCTTTACCAGAAATCGGGCAGGCTGTAGCGATAGGTGTTGGTCTGGTGCCAGTAGTGGTTGCCGTCGACCCACACGGCCACCCCGCGCAGGAAGCGCTGGACGCTCGGGACGGGGCAGGCGAGGGCCAGTTCGGCGGCGGCGGCCTCGAAGTCGCGCATCAGGTCGTTGTGGACCTCTACGGCCTTCAGATAGGCGTCCTTCTCGGAGCAGGCCTCGCGTTCGGCGATCACCACCGGTAGGTTCAAATGCTTTCCGGGGGCGGCCAGTTCCTTGGTGTAGGAGTACAGATCGTTGACGATCGTGGTGGCGTTCCCGGCAAGCGCGATCACCCGTTGCATGGCGGGCTGCGCATGGAGGTCCGCCGGCAGTTCGTAGCCGCCGACGGAGTCGGTGATGGTGGGGCAGGGGCGGAAGTTGTTGAACTGGCGCATCGCCAGGTACTCCCACACCTCGGGGACGTACTCCGTCTGCGCCCAGGCTCCCTCGGCGAGGTAGCCCATGTGCAGCCGGGCCATGTCGTGCCGGAACCGATCGGCCTGTGAGGGGGTGGTGGCCCGGAGGAAGTACTCCATGGCGGAGCGGTAGGCGCGCCGGGGAGCGTCCGAGAGGAGCGACGCCTCCCAGTCCGGCGCGTACTCCTTCGTCGTGTGGACGGGGTCGAGAGCGGTGTGCGCCATCAGCAGCCGCCCGCCGAGGCCGACCGGCGAGCCGCCGTGGTCCTCGCAGTAGCAGTCGTCGACCGCGTTCTCGGCGACCATCAGCCGGGTGGCGAGCATCAGGTGCTCGATGCTGGGGGCGTCCGGATGGCAGGCGACCATGTAGCGCCCGACGGAGAAGCCGTCGAACTGGTCCTCCCAGTCCTCCGGGTAGAGCGACACCTCGTCCAGCGCCCAGGCCTTGATCCGGTGGCTGAGCTCCTCCACCCGCACCGGATCGGGCTCCGGCACCGGGTGGTAGTAGAGGCCCGGGATCGGGTTGCCCACCGCCGGCGCGGGCACGTCGGGCGCCCCGGCCGCTGCGGGCTCCTCGACCCGGGCCCAGTGCAGGCTGGCCGTGCCCAGACCGCTGGGCCCGCGCAGGATCCGTTCGAGGGCGGCACTCGGCTGCGGCGCGGCGGCCGCGGCCGCACCCTCGTCGGGTACGGGTACGGGTACGGGTGTCAGGACGGGCGGTCCCGCCGGCAGGGCGGGCGGGGCGGGCGAAAGAAGTGGAGGGGGCTCGACGGGCCCGGCGCCGACGGCGGGTTCGACGCCGACGGCGAGCGCGTGGGCGAGGACGTGGGCCCCGAAGGACGCCGCGGCGGCGGGCAGGCTCGACTGCAGAGGGGAAGGCCCAGGATCGGGCATCCGTAACTCCTTGGGGAAGTAAGTGGGTTGTCCCGGATCCCGGGCGTGCTCGGCGGGCCAGGACAGGCAGGGGTCCTGGCTGTCACGGCCGTCGGGCAGGTCCTCTTAGTCCCGCCTGCGGGCGATCTGTACGTTCTCCAGCACACCGAGCGCGTCGGGCACCAGGATGGCGGCGGAGAAGTAGGTGGTGACCAGGTAGGAGATGATCGCCTGCTCGCTGATCCCCATGAAGCGCACCGAGAGGCCCGGCTCGTACTCCTCCGGCAGGCCGGTCTGACGCAGACCGATGACGCCCTGGTTGTCCTCGCCGGTTCGCATGACGAGCACCGAGCTGGTGTTCTCCTTGCTGATCGGGATCTTGTTGCAGGGCAGGATCGGGACCCCGCGCCAGGCCGGGACCGACTGCCCGCCGACGTCGACGTGGTCCGGGTAGAGCCCGCGGGCGTTGAACTCGCGCCCGATCGCGGCGATCGTCCGTGGGTGGGCGAGGAAGAACTTGGAACCGCGGCGGCGGCAGAGCAGCTCGTCGAGGTCGTCCGGGGTCGGCGGGCCGGAGTGGGTCTGGATCCGCTGCTTGAAGGCCGCGTTGTGGAGCAGACCGAAGTCCCTGTTGTTGATCAGCTCGTGCTCCTGGCGCTCGCGCAGCGCCTCGATGGTGAGCCTGAGCTGTTCTTCGGTCTGGTTGTGCGGTCCGTTGTAGAGGTCGGCGACCCTGGTGTGGATCCGCAGCACGGTCTGCGCGATGGAGAGTTCGTATTCGCGGGGCTTGAGCTCGTAGTCGACGAAGGCGCCGGGCAGGTCCGCCTCACCGGTGTGGCCGGCGGACATCGCGATCTCGGCCTCGCCGTGCCGGTTCTGGCGCTGGTGCGGCAGCGAGCTGAACCGGTTGATGTGGTCCTGGAGTTGCGGCGCCGCGGCGAGCACGGAGGCGAAGTCGCCGCGGGAGAGGGTGAGCAGGATGCCGGGGGTCTCGGCGGTGGCCGTGTAGTCCCAGGTGGCGTCCGCGTCCAGCAGGGCGTTCTCACCGAACCGGTCGCCGTCGGCGAGTACGGCGACGGCGACGTCGTCGCCGTACTTGCCGACGGAGGTCTGGCTGATCCGGCCGTGGGCGATCAGGTGGATCTGGTCGGCGGGGGCACCGCGCTCGACGATCACCTCGCCGGCCCGGAAGTCGCGCTGGACGCACCGGCCGGCGATCGCGGTCAGCACCTCGTCGTCTTCGAAGCCGCGCAGCAGGGCCAGTTCGCCGAGCTCGCGCGGGATCACCCGGACGTTCGCGCCGTCCTGGACGAACTCGATGGTGCCGTCGCCCACGGTGTACGTTAGCCGGCGGTTGACCCGGTAGGTGCCGCCCTTGGTCTCCACCCAGGGGAGCATCCGCAGCAGCCAGCGGGAGGTGATCTCCTGCATCTGCGGGGCGGACTTGGTCGTGCTGGCGAGGTTGCGTGCAGCCGCCGTGCTCAGGCTGGACTGCCGCGGCGGCTCCAGCTGGGCTTCCGGGCTGGTGTCAACGGTCATCGGGCGAGCTCTCCTTCGTAAGGGTGGTGATCGGCGGATGCGCGCGTCACCAAAGAACGAGGAAAAAAGCGGGCGAATTATGCGGGAATCCGTCCAGATCCGGGGGAACACTAGCGGCCTGTACGCCCGTCTTGAGCCTGAAAACCGTTGGCATTAGCTCGATGCAGTGATCTCGCATCGAAGGTGGTTTGCCGGGGTTGTTGACGATATTCGGCCTTGTTTACGAACAAGGCCGAAAAGCGGCGCGGCAGTCACCTCGCAAGGCCACCCTCATCTGCTAGACCGCGTCCGCTCCGGCCGGGCCGGCCGCCACATCGCCGTCACCTCCAGCGGGCCCACCGTCAGGTGCCGCAGGACGGTGAAGCCGAAGCGGCGATAGAGCCGGACGTTCGCCTCGTCGGCGGTGGTGAGGAAGATGCCGTCGGGGGCGGGGGTCGCGGCGAGCAGGTGGCCGAGGAGCCGCCCTCCGGTGCCCCGACCGACCGCCTCGGGCTGCACGCCGATGAACTCGAGGGTCCAGGCGCCCGCCGGGATCCCGGACTCGGCCGCGTGCAGATAGCGCAGCGTCCGCGTCAAGGCGCGCGGACCGCAGCCCATCAGGGTGCGGGCCGCCCAGGCCGCCCGGGCCGCACCCGAGGGGACGGCGGCCGGCGGGGTGAGGACGGCGGCGGCGACGGGCCGTCCGGTGCCGTCGGTCAGCAGGTGGCGGCGGGCTCCGGGGAGCGTGGCGTGCGTACGCAGCGTGGCGCCGAACCATGCCCGCCGCACACGGTCCGATCCGCCGGCGATCCAGGTCATGGCGGGTTCACGGACGAAGGCCGCGGCGAGCACGGGCGCGCACCGCGCGGGGGGCGGGGCGTCGTCGCGGTGCAGGCGGTCCGACCCGGCGCCGGCACCGGTGTCGGGGCCCGCGTCCGGGCCGGGACCCGCGTCGGGCTCAGACATCGCGCCGCCGTTCCAGCGGTGCCTCCGGCACGAGGTGGCACACCAGGAGCTTCAGGAAGAAGAGCGGTGCGAACCAGGCGAGGGCGACGGGCACGGGCAGCCAGAACAGGTTGACCACGACGGCCGCGGAGTAACAGGCCATGGCCACCGGGCGCTTGAGATGGACGGGCATGAACTCCACGACCACGGCGGCGCAGAGCAGCAGCGCCGTGTTCCCCAGCGTCCAGCCGTGGCCCCCGCCAAGCACCAGCAGGCCCATCGCGGCGAGGTGGAGCACGTGCGCGCCGACGAAGAGCAGGCGGGCGCGCCGGGCCCCGGGGTCCTGGCGGTGGTACCAGCGCTTGGCGGAGTTCGTCGCGTTGGTGAGGATCCCCCCGAGCAGATCGAGACCGATCAGCACCACCACGGCCCACTGGAGGCCGTTCCAGTCACGGTGGATCCCCGACGACCACACACCGGCCGCGAGCAGCACCGCACACCCGCCGGCGCCGAGGATCTCCACCGTCGACTCGGAGCGGGACTTGCCCGGCCCCATGAACCGCTCCAGGCGACCCAGCGGCCCCGTGGAGGTGGGCGGTATCTCCCAGTGGATCTCCAGATCAGTGCGCACGCCGGGTCCCTCCGTCCGTGCCGCCGTTCCACAGCCCCCGCAGCAGGCTCCAGACCTGCCCGCTCCCCGACGCCGCGGCTTCCGTCGGCTCCGCCGCACGCAGTGCGGTGAGCGCCCATTCGTCGGCGGCCCGCATCACGGCCGCGGTCGCACCGGCCAGCAGCGCCGCGTCCACGTCCGTCCGGATGAATCCGAGGCGCTGTCCGTCCGCGACCACGGCTCCGAACCAGCCGAGCCAGACCTCGCCCCGAGCCCGACCGACAGCGGCGTCGGCGAGGGCCAGATCGTCCGGGTGGGCGCGCAAGTGGGTGACCAGGGCGTGCGATCCGGCCTCCAGCCGGGCCCAGAAGTCGGCCTCGTCGCGGGCCGGGGTCCATGGCCCGAGCACACCGAGGAGGCGATCGAGCACGTCGTCGAGGACGGCGGCGAGGAGGTCCTCCCGGCCGTCGAAGTACTGGTAGGCAGCGGTCTTTGAGAAGCCGGCCGCCTCAATGATCTTGTTGTACGAGGCGGACGCGGGACCGTGCTCGGCGAAGTGCGCGCGGGCGACGGCGAGGATCGCCGCCCTTCGCTCGGCCGGCAGGCGGTGGAATCGAGGGAGCGGAGTCATGTACTTACGGTACACACCATCGGTGTGTACTACCAGTACACCTCGCCGGGAGATCAGCGTCGAGGGGAACCGAATTGATCATGTTCGGCGTCTTCGAGGGCATATGACCGGCGAGGAAGAGGAGAACCTGACGTGAGGACACCGGACACATCGACGTCCCGACGCACCCTGCTGACCGTGGGAGCGGGGGTGGCCCTGGCCGCCGCACTGCCGGTGGGCACGGCCCGCGCCGCCTCACCGGTGGCGGGACTGCGCACGCTGGAACGCGAGTACGGGGCGCGGCTGGGGGTGTACGCGCTGGACACCGCCACCGGCCGGACCGTGGTCCACCGCGCCGACGAACCGTTCCCCATGTGCTCGGTGTTCAAGACGCTGGCGGCCGCGGCCGTGCTGCGGGACCTCGACCACGACGGCAGCCGCCTCGCCCAGCGCATCCACTACACGCTCCAGGACGTCACGGACGCGGGCGGCGGGTCGGTCACGGAGCGGCCCGAGAACATCGAGGACGGCCTGACCGTGGCGGAACTCTGCTCCGCCGCCATCGCCCAGAGCGACAACGCCGCCGCCAACCTGCTGCTGCGCGAGCTCGGCGGCCCCACCGCGATCACCCGCTTCTGCCGCTCGCTGGGCGACCGTACGACCCGGCTCGACCGGTGGGAGCCCGAGCTGAACACGGCCGAGCCGTGGCGGGAGACGGACACGACCAGCCCCCGCGCGATCGGCCGGACGTACGCCCGCCTCTCGCTCGGCGACGCGCTGGACCCCGGGGACCGGGAGCAGCTGAACGGCTGGCTACTGTCGAACACCACCAGCGGCGATCGACTCCGGGCCGGCCTGCCGAAGGACTGGGCCGTCGGGGACAAGACGGGCGCCGGTTCGTACGGGACCAACAACAACGTGGGCATCGCCTGGCCCCCGGGGCGCCCGCCCTTGGTCCTTTCCATCCTGTCGACCATGCCGGGGGCGACGGCGCCGCGCGACAACACGCTGATCGCCAGGACCGCGAAGCTGCTGGCGGACACGCTCGCCTGAGCCCTCGCGGCGGGGCTCCTCAGGATGAGGGCGCGTTCCTCGTGGAGAAGGTAGCGGGGGGGCGCGGGCGCACCCCGTCGCCGTGGTCCATCGCCGCCGCCGGCCCCCGGGGGCCGGACGCGACGGTCCGCGCCGTCAAGGAGCGGACGTGGCCACGGGGCGCCGGGGGGCGGAGATCACGAGGGCCGGTCTGGAACGCCGCCTCCCGCGCGCCGCTGCACGAGCGGCAGGCGCAGTCCGTCCAGGTTCAGGTCGAGGAGGCGTTCGGCCTGGGCCCGTTGCTCGGGGCCGGCCGAGGTGAGGGCGATGCCGGCGAGGGCGGCGAACATGTCGGTCGAGCTGATGTCGGACCTGATCGCACCCGCGGCGGTGCAGGCCTCCATGAGGGACGCGAGGGCGTCCTGGATCATCTGGCGGCTGTCGGCGTAGGGATTGGTACCCGCCGCAAGAACGGCGCGCATCGCGTCGGCCATGCCCATCTTGGCGGTGGCGTAGTCGATGAAGCGGCGCGTCCAGGCGCGCAGGGCCTCGTACGGCGGCAGGGTCTCCAGGAGCGTGGGGACGGAGTCGCACAGGCGCGCGACCTCGTTCCGGTAGGCCGCTTCGATCAGGGCTTCCCGGGAAGGGAAGTTGCGGTAGAGGGTGCCGGTGCCGACACCGGCTTCCTTGGCGATGCGTTCGAAGTGGGCCTCCAGCCCCTGCTCGGTGAACACGCGCACCGCGGCAGCCAGGATCTTGTCCCGGTTGCGCTGCGCATCGGCCCTCAGCGGGCGTCCTGCATCTGCGGCCATCAGCGGCTCCCTCGTTCCTCACTTGCTAAGTGGAGGAGCCTCCACTTAGTGTGGGCTGAAGTGGCGGCGCCTCCACTTTCACTCTAGGGCATGCCCTCGGCCTGCCCTTCCTCTTCTTCCTCTTCTTCCTCTTCTTCTTCCTCTTCCGAAGGGACGGCCCGTCATGTCGGGAACTGCGGACATCACGGCGATCGCGGGAACCACGGGAATTGCCGGAAAGGTCGTCGCCATCACCGGAGCCGGCAGCGGCATCGGCGAGGCGACCGCCCTCCTGCTCGCCGAGCGGGGCGCGAAGGTGGTCCTCGGCGCACGGCGCACCGAACGCCTCCAGGCGCTGGCCGCCCGGATCGAGCGGGCCGGTGGTGAAGCCGCTTGGATCCGTACGAACGTGACGCGGCGCGGCGAGGTGACCGGCCTCGTCGACCTGGCCCGAGAGCGGTACGGCAGGCTCGACGTACTGGTCAGCAATGCCGGGGTCGGACTCATCTCCCCGCTCGACGAACTGCGCGTCGAGGACTGGGAGGAGATGATCGACGTCAACCTCAAGGGCGTCCTCTACGGGATCGCCGCGGCGCTCCCCCTGTTCCGGGAGCAGGGCTCCGGACACTTCGTCAACATCGTGTCCACCGCCGGTCTGCGCGTCGTGCCGCTCCAGTCGGTGTACGCGGGCACCAAGAACGCCGTGCGCACGATCTCCGAGGGCCTGCGCCAGGAGGCCGGGGACAGCCTGCGCGTGACCGTCGTGTCGCCCGGCGCCGTCCGTACGGACTTCACGGAGCGCATGGGGCCGGAGGCCCGGGCCCGGATCGACCGGATGATGGAGACCGCGCTGTCGCCGGACGCGGTGGCCCGCGCCATCGCCTTCGCCGTCGAGCAGCCGGACGGTGTCGACGTGGGCGACATCGTCGTGCGCCCCACCGCGCAGGCCTGAGGGCGGTGGGGGGACCGGCCCCGGCCGTGGCGGGCCGTGCCGGTCCCCGGGGGCCCTGTTCCTACGGGGCCATCTCGTACGTGCCGGACAGCGCCTCGACCCGCGCCCAGACGCGCGCCGCCCGCTCCTCGTCGACGACCGGACGCCGGACCGCGCCCAGCGCCCATTCCTGCTGGGCCGCCGTCGCGGAGTCCTTGCCGTACAGCTCGACCGCGTGGCCGGAGAAGTCGCGCACCAGGACGGAGAACAGCTCGTCGAGCACCGACCCGTCCAGGTCCGTCAGGCGGGCCTGCTCCAGGATCAGCTGTCCGTACACGACCAGCGCGAACAGCTGGCCCACGGAGAGGAGGAAGTCGAGGTCGCGGCTCTGCTCCTCGTCCGGAGCGACGGTGGCCACGAACGCGCAGAGCGCGTCGGCCTGCTCGCGGAACCGGGCCACGTTCGGCACGTCGGCGTACGCGTCGTAGGCGGTCCGCCAGTCGTGGAACCGTACGGAGCCCAGGCCGCGGGCCGGCCCCTGCTGGAAGAGGAAGGCGTCGTCGGCCGCGTCGAGCCGGGTCGGCACGGCCGGGTACTCGGCCGGGTTCAGCAGGTGGTTGCGCATGAACTTGAGGATCAGGGCGAGGTTGACGTGGACCGTGCCCTCCAGCTTGGGCAGTCCGCGGATCTCGATGGCCGCCTGCGCGAAGTAGTTGTCCTTCTCGAAGCCCTTGGCGGCGATGACGTCCCACATCAGGTCGATGACCTTCTCGCCCTCCGTGGTCACCTTCATCTTCGTCATCGGGTTGAAGAGCAGGTATCGGCGGTCGTCCGGGCCGGCGGAACGGAAGTAGTCGACGGCGCGGTCGCTGAAGAGCTTCATCCCGACCAGGCGGACGTACGCGTCGGCCAGCTCCCGGCGCACGTGCGGGAAGGCGGTGACGGGGCGACCGTAGAGGACCCGGTTGTGCGCGTGGGTCACGGCCTCGTACATCGCGTGCTCGCAGATGCCGATGGAGGCGGTGCACAGGTTGAACTTGCCGACGTTGACGGTGTTCAGGGCGGCGTCGAAGGCGGCCTTGCCGGTGTGCAGGACGTCCTCGGCGCGGACCGGATAGTCCTCGAGGCGGAACTCGCTGACGTACTTGGAGGAGTCGACGACGTTCTTCACCAGGTGGTACGCGGGGTGGCGGCTGTCGGCCGCGAAGAAGACGTAGCCGTCGGGGCCCTCTATGTCGGTGCGGCGGCCGAAGACGGAGACGAGGCCGGCGGCGTTTCCGTTGCCGATGTAGTACTTGGACCCGCTCGCGCGGAATCCGGCGGCACCGGCTTCGTCGACGTACGGCCGCAGCAGCATGTCGGTGGAGTAGATGTCGGCGCCGTGGGTCTTCTCGGACAGGCCGAAGGCGAACACCTCGCCCTCGGCGAGGAGCTGCGCGGCGCGGGCGCGGGCGTCGGCGTTGTCGCTCTGCCAGACCGGACCGAGGCCGAGGATGGTGACCTGCCAGGCGTACCAGTAGTCGAGGCCGTAGAAGCCGAAGATCTCGTTCAGGGCGGCGATCCGCGCCGTGTCCCAGCGCTGGTCGGACTCCCCCTCGCCGGCCTCGGTGGCCGGGGTCAGGAAGGTCGCGAAGAGGCCCTCCTTCGCGGAGAAGGCGAGGAAGTCGGCGAGCCAGGCGCGGGAACGGTAGTCCTCGATCAGCCGGCGCTTGCCGCGGCTCTCGAACCAGTCGACGGTGGCGCGCAGCAGCCTGCGGGTCTCGGGGTCGAAGTGCGCCGGGTCGTACGTGTGCGGGTTGAAGAGCAGGGCGTCTGCCATGGAGGTTCACCTTCCGAGGGGTTGACAGAGGAGGGGAGGGGATGGGGCGACTGCAGGGGGGGTGGCGCCGTGCGGCGGTTTCGCGGGCGGTACGGCCGCCGCGGCGCGACGGGATTCAGGCGGTTGCGGTCGGCGGGGCCCCGCCGAGCCGGTGGAGGGTGGCGAGGACGTCGTCGAGCCAGGCGATCGTCATCCGCTCGAACGCGATGCCGCCGCGCAGCACGACGTGCTGGAGCTCCTGACCGGCGTCGAGCGGTGCGGGGGCGTCCGGCCCGGTGAAGTCGCGCAGTTCACCAGCGAGGTAGCGGGCCAGCCGGTCGCTGTGTGCCCGGTGGTGCCGCTCCACCTCGTGGATCAGTGCGGCCGGGTCGTCGAAGGCCGCGCCGCGGATCTTGACGGCGAGGTCGTGGCGGAGGCTCTCGGGCTCGATCGGCTCGTGCAGCCACTCGGCGAGGGCGGTGCGGCCGGGACCGGCGACGGAGTACTCCTTCTTGTCCGGCCGGCCCTGCTGCGGGACCGCGCGGACGGCGAGCAGCCCGTTGCCCTCCATGCGCGCCAGGACCCGGTAGATCTGCTGGTGGGTGGCGGTCCAGAAGTAGCCGATGGACCGGTCGAAACGACGGGCCAGCTCGTAGCCGGAGCCCGGCTTCTCCAGCAGGGAGACGAGGATCGCGTGGTCGAGCGCCATGCCCCGATCTTTCTATGCAACTCGTTGCATAGACAAGCGGCAGGAGTCAGGTGAGACGCGGCTCACCCGGGCGCGGGGTGCGCCGCCAGGTGCCGCCGGATGACGCCAGGTGCCGGCGGATGCCGCCGGCTCACTCGGCGGCGAGCCGTGCGCCGGTCCAGACGAGCGCCGGCGGAATCTCCCGCAGCCAGGTGTTGAAGCTGTGGCCACCGCTGTCGAGGATGATCGACGAGACGTGGGCGGGTGCCTTCACCTTGCGGATGAACTCCTGCGTCTCGCCGTAGTTCGGCTCGCCCCGCAGCGAGGAGGTCACGAGGAACGACGAGTTTCCCTGCGGCAGGTGGTCCAGGTGCCAGAGCAGATCGGACCTCTTCTCCTCGTCCTTGTTCCCCTTGAACAGGTCACCGGAGTACTTGTCGATCTCGGGCCGGTACTCCGCCGACAGGCCCACGCCGACCGCGTACGCCTCCGGGTGCTGCACCGCCATCTTCAGGGCGCAGTAGCCCCCGGTGGAGTCGCCGATGACCCCCCAGCTCCGCGGCGACGTGCCCACGCGGTACGTGCCGGAGACCGCCTTGACGACGTCCGCGCCGAAGAAGGCCTCGCTCTGCGGACCCCCGGGAACGTCGACGCACTGGGTGTTGGGCGCGGCGATGGTGGGTCGCATCATCACCAGGATCATCGGCTGCATGCGCTTCTGCTTCGCCAGGCTCCACGCCAGCCTCGGGTAGTGCAGCTTCTTGATGAGGTTCTCGGCCATGCCCGGGTAGCCCGTGAGGACGACGGCGGCCGGGAACCTGCGCCGCTCGTCGCTCTTGTCGAAGTACTCCGGCGGCAGGTACACGTACGCCTCGGCGGCGGCCCGGGACCGCTCACCGTGGATCACCACCTTCTCGATCACCCCACCCACCTGCGGGTTCCGGCCGCCGGGCACTTCCGGAGCCTGCCTGCCCAGCACCTCTACGGCAGCGCCTCCCGGGACGGCCGGGGCGTGCTGCTTCGTACCGGCGAGGTCGGCCCAGGAGTCGTAGAGGAGGAAGGTGCGGTTGGCGGCGGCACCGACCGAGGCCAGGACCGACAGCTGCACGAGGACGAGCAGCCCGACGCGCGCCAGCACCCGCCGGGCGCCCGGGCGTCCGAGCCGGGGCCACAGCCATACCGTGAGGGCGAACAGCAGCGCCGTGCACAATGCGACGCTCGCCATGAGCGTGCCACTCGTCAGACCCATGAATCAGTGAACCCTCTGCACAGTCCCGTCCGGACGCTCGGGCCCGGAGCGCTACCAGCAGGTGGCGCACCAGGCAAGAGGGGCGGAGCGGGCCCCGCGTTCCCTCGTGGAAGGGGCGGTACCGGGCAAAGCGCGACCCACCCGGGGCGGAAGAAGCGCCGCCGGCTCGGCCCTCCTTTGGGTAATGCCACATGAAGTGCTGACGGCGGCACGGATACCCTGACGAAATCCCTTTCCGATGCTGTCGGCATCTGATAGCCCTCCTGTATTTTTCACGCGGCAAATCACCTTCCATGGGCCGATTCACCCTTGCAGATGCGTTTCACGGAACGTTCTGACTTCGGCGGACGGCAGTCGTTGACCAGGAGATCCGCATGACGCAGGACGAAAACCGCCGGATACGCGCGGGGCGGGCAGCGAGCCGCGTGGCGCACGTGTGTGCCGCCGCCACCGCCCTGCTGATCACCTCCTGCGGCACGGTCGACGACCCGAAGGACGCGGCCGCTCCGTCGACATCGGCACAGGCGTCGGCGTCGGCGTCGGCGTCGACATCCCCCAAGGCCTCGGTCGCTCCGATCAAGCCGGGCGAGGTACGCATCGCGGGCGAGGTCGACAAGCCGTACACCATCACCCTGGCCGACCTGCGCAAGCTGCCCCAGGCCGAGGCCCCGGTGGAGTTCGTCAGCGCCAAGGGGGACCAGAAGCACACCTACCAGGGCGTGCTGCTGCACGAGGTGCTGAAGGCGGCCCAGCCGCGCTTCGACCAGGGCAAGAAGAACGGGCAGCTGCGCGGGGTGGTCGCGGCCACCGGCGGCGGGGACTACCGCGCGGTCTTCGCGTGGGCCGAGGTCGATCCGGGATTCGCCAAGTCCCAGATCCTGCTGGCCGTTTCCGAGGACGGGACGCCCTTCGAGGACGCGGCCGGCCCGCGCCTGGTCGTCCCGCAGGACACCCGCGGCGGCCGCTACGTCTCCGAACTGAACCAGCTGTGGGTCGGCACCGTCGATCCGGTGGTCGACAGTGCCCACTGAGGCGTCCGGAGCGCCCGGCCGTCGGCGGTCCCTGACCCGGCGCGCGCTGCTCGGCGCCGCCGGTCTCGGGGCCGTGGCGGGCGGCGGCGCCGTCGTCTCGGCCGCCGTGCGCGAGGCCCCGGCCGCGCCGGACGGCGCCGGGGCGAACGTCCCCTTCCACGGCCCGCAGCAGGCCGGGATCCTGCACCCCCGTCAGACCCACGCCCACCTGGCCGCCTTCGACTTCGGGGCGCGGACCGACCGGGGCCGGGCCGCCGCGCTCCTGCTGCGCTGGAGCACCGCCGCCGCACGCCTCACCCGCGGCGAACCGGTCGGCGAGGAGATCAGCCCGCCGGGTTCCCGGGCCGTCGACACCGGCGTCGCGCTGGGATCCGGCCCCGCCTCGCTCACCCTCACCTTCGGTTTCGGCGCGACCTTCTTCGATCGGGTGGAGCTGGCCGCGGCCCGCCCCGAGGCACTCGCACCGCTGCCCGCCTTCCCCGACGACCAGCTCGACCCGGCCCGCGGCGGCGGCGACCTGTTCGTCCAGATCGCCGCCGACGATCCGCTCGTCGGCCTGCACGCCCTGCGCACCGTGCAGCGCCTGGCGCACGGCGAGGCGAAGACCCGCTGGGTGATGTCCGGGTTCACCACTGCGCCGGTGCCGGGCCGCACCGCGCCCACGCACCGCGACCTCATGGGACAGCTCGACGGCACCGCCAACCCCTCCCCCGCGGATGCCGCCGCGCGCGACCGGATCCTCGTGACCGCCCCCGGTTCGCCGCCCTGGCTGGCGGGCGGCTCGTACGTGGTGGTCCGCCGGATCCGGATGCTCCTCGACCACTGGGACACCCTCCCCCCGGAGCACCGGGAACAGGCCGTCGGACGCCGCGCCGCCGACGGCTCCCCGCTCACGGGCGGCGGCGAACGCACCGCCCCCGACCTCGCGGCCAACCGCCCCGACGGCGTCCCGGTGATCGCGTACAACGCACACGTCCGGCTGGCCGCACCCGCCACCAACGGGGGCGCGACCATGCTGCGCCGCGGCTGGTCGTACTACGACGGCCTGCGCGCGGACGGCGCGCCGGACGCCGGGATGCTCTTCGTCGCCTGGCAGTCGGACCCCCGCACCGGCTTCGTCCCCGTCCAGCAGCGTCTGGCCCGCGGCGACGCACTCGGCCGGTACCTGGTCCACGAGGCGTCTTCCCTGTTCGTGGTCCCCGGCGGCGTCCGCCCGGGCGGATACGTCGGCCAGGCCCTGCTGGAGGAGTAGCCCGACCGGGTGGATCCGGGAACCAGCGGGCCGTCGCGGGCGTTGGTGCGACCATAGGTAGGTGATCAACCGGGCCCACCGGCCGGCGGGGACCCGCCGGTATCCGCGCCTTCCGACCGACTGCGAGGGGAGCCGTTCATGAGCACGGCGAAAGACCTGTTCATCATCGCCATGGACCCGCCGCCGGACCGTTCCGTCGGCCAGGGCGACCTGTCGCTCGCCCTGGCGGGAGCCGAGCTGATCGACCTCCTCGACGCGCAGGCCGTCGCCCTGGACGACGACCGCATCGTGCCCGGCGGGGAGCAGGAACTGCACGACCCCCTGCTGGCCGAGGCAGCGTCGGCGCTCACCCGCCAGATGCCCTACGAGCGGGTCGACGACTGGCTGTGGCGCCGCGGGCGTGATCTGTCCGCGGCGTACCAGGCCGCACTGGAGGAGGCCGGTGAGCTGACGCGGGGACGGCGCGGCCTGCTGCCCTTCGGGAGCGACCGCATGGAGGTGGCCGACACGCCCGCCCGCCGCCGGGCGCTGGGCCGCCAGGAGGAGGAAGAGCCCGTCCTCGCCGCCCTCGCCTCGGTCGTGGGCATCGGCAGCGGTGAACCCGAGGCCGAACCCCGCCCGGGCGACGAGGCGGTGACGATCGTCCTGGCCGTCGTCAGCGACGCGGTGATGGAGCTGGAGGCCGTGCGCCAGCGGCGGACCATCGAGAACGCGGCGTTCGCCAACATCTGGCGCGGCCCCTGAGCCCCGCGGGCGTCCGTGACGTGCGTTACGCCCGGTCAGAACCGTGGCGCGGCCCGACTATGCTCGCCGGAGTGCCGTCCGCCCCTGTGTACGAACGGCGGATGTCCTCCTGCTGAGAAGGTTCGGGAATAAGCGTGTTGATCGGGCGTCAGGAAGAACGGGCGACCATCGCCGCCGCGTTGTCACCGCAGGCGGCCACCGCGTCGCTGCTGCTGCTCGGTGAGCCCGGGGTCGGCAAGACCCTGCTGTTGGACATGACCGTCGACGACGCGCTCGCGGCGGGGACCCGGGTGCTGCGCGTCCGCGGCAACGCGGCGGAGACCGAGCTGGCCTTCGCGGGGCTGCACCAGTTGCTGCTGCCCGTGCTGGACCGGGCCGACGACCTGCCGGTCCGTCAGCGCGGCGCCCTGATGGCCGCCTTCGGCCTGGGCGACGACCCGGCCCCGCCCGATCCCATGATGATGAGCCTGGCCGTACTGACCCTGGTTTCGCACGTCGCCTCGGCCGGGCGGGTGCTGCTCGCCGTCGACGACGCCCAGTGGATCGACCGCGGGAGCTGCCAGGTGCTGGGGTTCCTCGCCCGACGTCTCGCGGGCGAGCCGATCGGGCTGCTCGTCGCCTCGCGCGGCACGCGCCGACCGGAGTGGCTGGACCGGTCGGTCACGGAGCTGGTGGTGCCCGCGCTGTCGCCGGCCGAGGCCGAGGAGCTGATCGGCGCACAGCCGGATCCGCCCCTGGGATCGGCCCGGCGCCGGGTGCTAGAGACCGCCGCGGGCAACCCGCTGGCCCTGGTGGAGCTTTCGCGCTCGGCGGCACGCGAGGACGTGCTCCGGGCGGACGGGCCCCCGCCGGCCGGGCTCCGCTCGGGCGGGCTCCACGCGGGCGGACACCTCCCGGTCACCGATCTGCTGGAACGGACCTTCGCCGCCCAGGTGGACGAGTTGCCCGCGGCGACGCGGGCCGCGCTGCTGGTCGCGGCCGCGGCCGAGGGCGTCGGGCCGGCCGGTGTGCTGGCCGCCCTGCCGCCGGGCACGGACATGGACGTCTGGCTGCCTGCGGAGCGGGCGGGGCTGGTCCGGCTGCACAGCGACCGCATCGACTTCCGGCACCCCCTGGTCCGCTCCGCGATCTACGGGGCCGCTCCGTTCGCCGAGCGCCGGCGGACCCACCTGGCGCTGGCGGCTTCGCTCGACGGCGATCCCGACCGGCGGGCCTGGCAGTTGTCGGCCGCCACGGTGGAACCGGACGCGGCGGTGTCCGCCGCGCTGGAGGCCACCGCCATGCGCGCGTTCGGCCGCGGCGCGCTCGCCGAGGCCCTGGCCGGTCTGGAACGGTCCGCGCAGCTGAACGCCGCTCCTGCCGAGCAGACCCGGCTGCTGACGACGGCGGCGTACGCGGGCATCCTGACCGGCGACATCGACCGGGCGGAGGAGCTCGCGGCGAAGGCCGCCTCGGTCAACGAGGACCCGGCGGCGACGCCCTGGATATCGGCGCTCACCGCCCTGGTGGAGATGCTGATGATGCGGATGGAGCGGGCGTTCGCCCTGATCGCCCCCGACACCCTGCCCGACGTGGCCCAACTCGACGAGGGCAGTTCCACGATCGTCACCGGGATCGCCTACCACTCGGGCAGTCCCGTCCAGCGCGAGCGCGCACTGCGGCTGCTGGCCGGCCGCGACCTGACGGATCCGACCCCACCGCACCCCTTCCACCTCTGGGACGCCGGTGTCACGGACCCCTTCGGCAAGGGCGACCTGGTCCGGTCCCACCTGCCCGCCGTCACCTCCGCGCCGGGCCGCGCACCCACCGAGAACCACACGCTCGGCGTGCTCTGCCTGATCCTCGACGAGACCGAGACGGCGGTGAGCCTGCTGCGCGAGGTGGCCAACCCGCAGTGGGAGGACGCCGACGCCTTCCACGCGGGGATGACCGCCGCCGATCTGGCCTGGGCCAATCTGGACCGGGGCCGCTGGGCGGACGCCCGGCTCGGTGTCGAGCGGCTCGCCGGCCGGTTCCTGGATGGTGTCCACACGCACGGCTCCGCGCGGGCGCTGACCGTCCTGGCCACCCTGTGCGCGCTCACCGGTGAGCCTGAGCTCGCCGTACGGCACGCAACGGCCGCCCTCGCCGTGACGGAGCCGGCCGGGGTGCTCGGCGCCGTCGTCCGCGCCCGCCGGGCAGCGGGTCTCGCCGCCACGGCACTCGGTGACCACGCCTCGGCCTTCCGGCACCTGCGCACCCTCTTCGACGGGGAGGGGGTGCCCGTGCACTACCACCTGTCGTGTTACGCGGTCGCCGACTACGCGGCGGCCGCCGTGCTCGTCGGCCGCGCCGAGGACGCCTCGGTCGCCCTGGAGCAGGTCACCGCCGCGGTCGGGGACGGGGGCTCCGTCCGGCTGCGGCAGGTCCTGGGCCGGGCCCGGGCGCTGCTCTCCGATCCGGCCGGGGCCGGCCCGTCCTTCGAGGGCGCGCTGGCGGACCCGGCCGGCCACCGCTGGCCCTTCGAACACGCCCAGACCTGGCTGGAGTACGGGGAGTGGCTGCGCAGGCAGCGCCGGATCGCCGAGGCACGGGCCGCCCTGATCAAGGCCCGGGAGATCTTCGAGGGGCTGGGGGCGGTGCATTGGAGCGACCGGGCGCAGGCCGAGCTGCGAGCGGCCGGCGTCACCGTCCAATCCTCCCCGCGCAGCGCGTTCCGGACCCTGACGCCGCAACGTCAGCGGATCGTCCGGCTGGCGGCCGAGGGCCTGACCAACCGGGAGATCGGCGAGCGACTGTTCCTCTCGCCCCGTACCGTCGGCACCCACCTCTACCAGGCCTTCCCGGTGCTGGGCGTCACCTCTCGCGGCCGGCTGCGGGATGTGGTGGAGCCGGAGTCGACCGACTGAGGCCACAGGGCAAGTCATGTGACGGATGGCAGCGGCGGTGGTCGTTTCGAGACTGGGTGGAGGAGAAGCCCTCACCCCCTCGGAGTTCCCATGAGCGTCGTACTCACCACCTCGCCGCTGTCCCCGCACGAGCGGGCGGACTACTGGAACAACCTGGTGTCCGACACCTTCATCCCCCTCGGCGTCACCCTGCACGAACCCGTGCCGTCCGTGGGGAGCATCGTCAGCGAACGTCTCGGGCCCCTGCAGATCTCGGCGGTCCAGGCGGGTCCGCAGAGCGTGTCGCGCACCCGGCGGCTGATCTCCCGGGGCGGGGAGGAGTTCCTCACCGTCACCTTCCAGCAGACCGGTACCGCGCGGCTGACCCAGGACGACCGCCGGGCGCTGGTCGGGCCGGGGACCTTCACCTGCTCGGACGCCGGACGCCCGTACGAGCGGGAGCAACCGGACCACTTCCGCTTCACGGCGATCCGGGTGCCCAAGAGCGGACTGGGAGTACCGGAGGCGGACCTGCGGGCGGTCACCGGAACGGTCTTCAGCGGCGATCACGGAACCTCCGGTCTGGTCGCGGGCTTCCTGAGGCGGCTGGCCGAACGGCCCTCCGGCTTCGACGCGTACACGGGTCAGCAGCTCGCCATGACCGCCATGGACCTCCTGGGGGTGCTGGTGCGCGAGCGGCGGGGGCGGCTGGATCCGTACGCCTCGGACACGGCCCGGGGCATGCTGGCGCGCGTCAAGGCGTACGTCCTGACGTCCCTGGCCGATCCCGACCTGTCGCCGGAGCGCATCGCGGCCGCGCACCACATCTCGGTGCGGTACCTGCACAAGCTCTTCCAGTCGGAGGGGACCACGGTGGGCCGCTGGATCCGGCAGGAGCGGCTGGAGCGGTGCCGGCGCGACCTGTCGCGGCGGACGGGGTCGGCGCCGGCGGTCACCGCGGTCGCCCAGCGCTGGGGGTTCACCAACCCGTCCCACTTCAGCCGGGCCTTCCGCGCCGCCTACGGCATGTCGCCCCGGGAGTGGCAGTGCGGCGCCCGGGGCGAATGACCGTCTCACAGCGTGCGCCGCACCCCCGCCTGGCGTTCCAGGTTCCGCAGTTGCCCGGCCAGATCCCCCTCGACCGCGGTGTGGGCGGGGCCGCTGCGGCCGATGGGCAGCACCTGTTCGCCGCGCATGTCCTCCAGCATCAGCGCGAAGGCGGCGTAGGTGGCGACGAGGGCCACCAGGAGGCCGAGGGCTCCGGCCAGCTGTCCGGGCCACTCGGCCCCGGTCAGCCCCGCCAGGCCGGTGGCCGCCCAGCGGGGCAGGGAGACCACGATGACCAGCCACAGGGCCCGCTTGGGGCGGGTCACGAGGGCCATCAGCGCCCCGAAGCACAGCAGCGCCAGGTTGAACACGCCCAGGACCCGGTGGCCGCCGACCGCACCGGTTCCCGTCACGAGGGCGTACGCCAGCCAACTGCCGGCGAACGTGCCCATGAGCGTGGCCGCGATCACGTCCCGGGCACCGAACGCCAGGAAGCTCACTAGGAGTTGGAGGGCGAAGGCGGGCAGCACGCACAGGGCGACGGCCCTGCGGTCGGCGGCCTCGAAGACCCCGAGCTGCAGGCAGCCGGTCATCACCGAGGCGATCGCCACCGTGAAGAAGCCCAGAGGCATCGGTGAGGCGATGGGGTGCAGGTTGATCCGCGTCATCGCCCGGAGGTCCGGTTCGTGGCGGCGCCGGGGCGCCACCCCGTCCGGGCCGCCCGCGGCGGTGTTGCCCGGGACCGTACTCATCTGGTGGGTTCCCCTGTTCCGTTGTTCCGTGGGTCAGTGCGCGAAGCACGGGTCGACGAAGGGCTGCGGCGGCGTCTCGGGCGCCGATCCGCGCGCCCGTCGCCACAGCCAGTGCCGTTCGGACTCGGCAACGGCTTCGGCCATCAGCTCGGCCTGACGTGCGCCGCCCCCCTGGTACCCGCCGAAGCGGGCCACCGGCGCCCACTGCGGGCTGACCGGCGGGAGCGGCTCGTCCAGGCCCTCGTACTCGGCGGTCGCGTACACGATGCGGCCGCCGACGACCGTGCACAGGGACTCGATGCCCGGGATAGCGGCCTCGGGCACGCTGAAGTAGTCCTCCGACAGGATCGAGAGGTCCCCGTAACAGCCCTCCCGCAGCACGCCCTTGACGTCCTCCTCACCGGTGAGCTGCGCACCGCCCCGGGTGTAGAGGCCGAGCGCGGTCTCCCGGTCGATGGAGGTCCCGGCCGGGTGGAGCGGCGTACCGCCCACGGTGCGGCCGGTCACGAGCCAGTGCAGGCAGACCCACGGGTTGTACGAGGACACGCGCGTGGCGTCGGTGCCGGCGGCGACGGTGAGGCCCCGGTCGAGCATGGCGCGGACCGGTGGGGCCTGGGAGGCGGCCTCGGCGCCGTAGCGGTCGAGGAAGGCGGTTCCCTGGAAGGACATCCGGTTCTGTACGGAGAGGGCGCCGCCGAGGGCGGCGATGCGGTCCAGGCTGTCGGCGGAGACGGTCTCGGCGTGGTCGAAGAGCCAGCGGTTCCCGCCGGGGAAGAGCCCTTCGGCGGCGAGCTTCTCGAACACCGCCAGGTCGCGGCGGATCGTCTCGTCGTAGGTGGCGTGGAGCCGGAAGCCCCAGCCGTTCTCTATCAGCAGCCGGACGGCCTGCTCGAACTCGGCCTCGTACCCTTCGGTGAGCGCCGGGCGGGGCTCGGAGAAGTTCTCGAAGTCGGCGGCCGCCCAGGTCAGGTTCTCGCCGGCGCCGCCGAGGCGCAGCCACTCGTCACCGTCCCCCGGCTCGACGGTCTCGGTCCAACGTTTCAGATCGGCGAGCTCCTGCCCGGCGGTCTGCGGGAACAGGTGGTAGGTGATGCGCAGCGAAAGCTCCCCCGACCGGGCCAGGTCGATGACGGTGGCGTAGTCGTCGGGGAAGTTCTGGAACCCGCCGGCGGCGTCGACCGCCGAGGTCAGCCCGAAGCGGTTCAGCTCGCGCAGGAAGTGCCGCGTCGAGTTCCGCCGGTCGCCCGCGTCCAGGGTCGGCGCCTTGGCCAGGGTGGAGTACAGGACGAGCGCGCTCGGTGCCGCCAGGAGGACCCCGGTGGGCTCGCCGTCGCGGCCCCGTACGATCTGCCCGCCGCGCGGGTCGGGGGTGGCACGGGTGAATCCGGCGGCCCGCACGGCCGCCCGGTTCATCAGCGCCGACTGGTAGAGGTGCAGGACGAACACCGGGGTGTCGGGCGCGGCGGCGTTCAGCTCGGCCACGGTCGGCATCCGGCGTTCGGCGAACTGCTCGGCCGTCCAACCGCCGACCACCCGGATCCACTGGCCCTTGGGGGTGCGGCCGGCCTGCTCGCGCAGCATGGCCAGCGCGTGGCGCAGGCTGCGTACGCCGTCCCAGCGCAGCTCCAGCACGTAGTTCAGGCCGCCCCGGATGACGTGCAGGTGCGAGTCGTTCAGCCCGGGGACCACGCGGCGGCCGAGGGCGTCGACCACCCGGGTCGCCGGGCCCACGAGCCCGGCGAGGTCGTGGTCGTCGCCGAGGGCCACGACGCGGCCGTCGCGGATCGCGACGGCGCGGGCCTCGGGCCGGGCCGGGTCCCCGGTGTACACCTTCGCGTTGCGCACGAGCAGGTCGGCGGCCGGGCGCCCGGCCGCCGGATCCGCCGGGCCGGCGGCGGGGACCACGCCGGCCACGGGCATGCTCGTCGTACCGGCCGGGGCCGTCATGCCAGGGCCTCGCGCAGGGTCTCTACTGCCTGGCCGATGGCGAGCGACGCGGCCCGCGTCTCGCGCAGCGCGTTCAGCATGACGAAGTCGTGGATGGTGCCCAGGACGCGCAGGGCCGTGACCGGGACGCCGGCGGCGCGCAGCCGGGCGGCGTACGCCTCGCCCTCGTCGCGCAGCACGTCGGCCTCGGCGGTGATGACCAGGGCGGGCGGCAGCCCGGTGAGCTGATCGAGGGAGGCGCGCAGCGGGGAGGCGGTGATCTGCGCCCGCTCGGCCGCGTCGGTCGTGTACTGGTCCCAGAACCAGCGCATGGCGTCGCGGCGCAGGAAGTAGCCCTCGGCGAACTGCGCGTAGGAGTCGGTGTCGAAGGCCGCGTCGGTGACCGGGTAGAAGAGGACCTGGTGGAGGATGCGGACGTCGCCGCGCTGCTTGGCCATGAGGGTGAGGGCGGCGCTCATGTTGCCGCCGACCGAGTCGCCGGCGACGGCGATCCGGGAGCCGTCGAGGTCCTCGTGGTGTCCCTCGCGGGCCACCCACTGGGCGACGGTGTAGTTCTGCTCGATGGCGACCGGGTAG
Source organism: Streptomyces sp. NPDC091682 (assembly GCF_044756625.1). NCBI lineage: Bacteria > Bacillati > Actinomycetota > Actinomycetes > Kitasatosporales > Streptomycetaceae > Streptomyces > Streptomyces sp. NPDC091682. The sequence continues at coordinate 97,887 of NZ_JBIVTH010000002.1, forward strand.
CGGGCCTCGGGCGACAGGTCGTACTCGGGGAAGACCACGGCCGCCCCTGCGCCGACGGCCAGTTCGCGCACCAGCCGGTCGTGGGTGTGGGCGTTGCCGAAGACCCAGCCCGCGCCGTGCAAGTAGAGGATGACGGGCAGCGGGCCGTTGGAGCCGCGGGGGCGCACGATCCGGGTGCGGACGTCGCCGGTGGGGCCGCCCTGGACGGTGATCCATTCCTCGTCGACGGCGGGCAGGGCGACGCCCTCGCCGCTCTGCACGTCGTCCACGGCCTTCCGGCCGTCGGCGACGGGGATCTGGTAGAGGTACGGCGGCTGGGCGGTGGCGTGGGCGAAGGCCTGGGCGGCGGCTTCGAGTACCGGCTCTTCGGACATGGGGGCTCTCCTTCGGTGGGGGTGTCGGGGGCTGGTGGCCGTGACGGGGGCCGTGGCCGTGCTCAGCGGAGGAAGGCGAGCAGGGCGGTGTTGACCTCGGCGGCGTGGGTCCAGGTCAGGCCGTGCGGGCCGCCGGGGACGACCGTGAGCTGCGCGCCGGCGATGCTCTTCGCCAGGGGGATCGCCGTGGCCTCGATGGGCAGCGTGCGGTCGGCGTCGCCGTGGATGATGAGCGTGGGCACGTCGATGCGGGGGAGGTCGGCCCGGAAGTCGGTGAGCCAGGCCTGGACGCAGTCGAGGGTGCCCTTGGCGGAGGCGCCGACGGCCACGTTCCAACTGGCGCGGACCGCCTCCTCGCTGATGCGTTCGCCGCCGAGGACGTCGACGTTGTAGAAGTCGGCGAAGAAGGAGCTCATGAACGCGAAGCGGTCGACGGTGATGGCGTCCTCGATGCCCTTGAAGACGCCGGCGTCCACCCCGCCGGGGTTGTCGTCCGTCTTGAGCAGGAAGGGCGGCACCACGCCGATCATGACGGCCTTGGCGATGCGCGCGCTGCCGTAGGTGCCGAGGTAGCGGGTCACTTCGCCGCTGCCCATCGAGAAGCCGACCAGGACGGCGTCGCGCAGGTCGAGCGCGGTGAGGACCTCGTTCAGGTCGGAGGCGAAGGTGTCGTAGTCGTAGCCGTCGGCGGGCTGGTCGGAGCGGCCGAAGCCGCGCCGGTCGTAGGTGATGACCCGGTGGCCGGCGGCGAGCAGGGCGGCCGTCTGCTTCTCCCAGGAGGCCCCGCTCAGCGGCCAGCCGTGGATCAGCACGACCGGCGCGCCGGTGCCGTGGTCCTCGTAGTAGAGCTCGACGGGGGCGGTGTTGCCTTCTGCGACCTTGATGTACGGCATGGGGTGGTGCTCCTCTGTCGGATGTGTACGGGTGGTGCGTGGGTGTGGGGCCGGGTGGACCGGGCGGGCCCGGCCGGTCGGCGCACAGGGGGGTGCGCGGACGGCCGGGCCCGGTCCGTGCGGCGTGGAGGGACCGGCCGTGGAGGGCTCAGCCGTGGTCGGCGGCGGCCGGGGCGCGGTGCAGGACGAGCCGGGTGAGCAGGCCGCTGCCGACGCCCGCCGCGAGTACGGGGGCCGTCCACCACAGCGGGTACGGGGTGAGGCCGATCACCGCGTCGAGGGAGAGGGCGCCGGGCCCGGTGGCCGCCAGGGCGGCGGCGGTGACGATCAGCACCAGGGGGTACTCGTAGCCGTCGTTCTGCACCCAGAGGCCGCCGGGCCACTTCACGGTGAGGGCGACGGTCATCACGCCGATGACACCGGTCGCGGCGAGCGGGGTCAGCAGGCCGGCGGCCAGCAGGAGGCCCGATCCGATCTGGCCGCCGCCCGCCGCGAGGGCGGTGAGGACGCCGCCGCGGAAACCGTCGGCGCGGAACTCGCGCGCACCGCCGTCGAGGCCGTGGCCGCCCAGGTGCCGGCTGACCTTCTGCACCCCGTGGGCGGCGACGAGGAGGCCCACCAGCAGACGCAACATCAGGATGCCGGTGTCCAACGGGGTCAGCCGGCCGCGTGCTCGCCGATGACGGCCTGCGCGTAGACGACGCCGAGGCCGTAGGCGCCGGCGTGGGCCTTGACGATCTCCATGACGGCGCCGTACGTCTCCTGGCGGGCCCAGTCGCGCTGGAGCTCCAGCAGCACCTGTACCCAGGTCACCGGCACGGCTCCGGCGGCCAGCATCCGCTGGACGGCGTGCTCGTGGGCGGTCGGGCTGACGCCTCCGGAGGCGTCGGAGACCACGTAGACCTCGTAGCCCTGTTCCAGTGCGGACAGGGCGGGCAGCACCAGGCAGACCTCCGTCCACAGGCCCGACAGGACGATCTTCTTGCGTCCGGTCGCCTTGACCGCCGCCACGAGCGCCTCGTCCTCCCACGCGTTCATCGACGTACGGTCGATGACCTCGTGCCCGGGGAACACCTCGGCGAGCTGGGGCAACAGCGGACCGGAGAAGGACTCGGCGGCGACGGTGGTCAGCACGACCGGCACGTCGAAGGCCCTGGCCGCCTTCGCGAGGCCCACCGTGCTGTTGATGATGGCGGCGCGGTCACCGCTGCCGGTACCGAAGAACATCTGCGGCTGGTGGTCGACGAAGAGCATGACCGCGTTGTCGGGCGTGAGCAGGTCCGCGCTCGGGGCGGCCTGGACCTGGTTGATGTCGAACATGGGGGGTGTCCTCCCGGAGCACTATGGATCATCGCCGTCCGCGATCGATCCCGCGGCCCGGCACACCCCGAAAGCTACGGACGCCCCGCCCGCCCGACTTTCCTTACCGTGCACGGGTGTTGGCACGAGAGCGCACGACGGCGACCCGCCGCGTGCGCCCGGCCGGGCGCCGTCAGTCGGCGTCGAGGACGAAGTCGGCGCGGTGGCGGCCGAGGGCGACGAGGCGGGCGTTGCGTTCGTCCGAGCGCGCCACCCATGCGCGCGCGTGCGCGGGGTCCTTGCCGTGTCGTACATGACGGCCGATCAGCCGCTCCAGGCGCAGGTCCTCGGCCGGGGCGAGGTACCAGGCCTCGTCCAGCAGGGGGCGCACCGAGGCCCACTCCCCCGCGTCGTGCAGCAGGTAGTTCCCCTCCGTGATCACCAGCGGTACGTCCGGGGACACGGGGATGCTGCCCGCGATCGGTTCCTCCAGGGAGCGGTCGAAGGCGGGCGCGTACACTGTGGGGCCGTGCGGTGTGCGCAGTCGGCGCAGCAGGGCGGCGTAGCCGGCGGCGTCGAAGGTGTCCGGGGCGCCCTTGCGGTCGGCGCGGCCCAGGCGGTCCAACACGGCCTGGGCGAGGTGGAAGCCGTCCATCGGGACCACGACGGCCCGCTCCGGCCCGAGCGCGTCCGCGAGCCGGGCGGCCAGCGTCGACTTTCCGGCCCCCGGGGGCCCGGCGATGCCCAGGACGCGCCGCTCGCCCGCGGTGGCCAGCGCCCGTGCCCTCGATGCCGCTTCCGTCGTGTTCATCCGCACATCCTGCCCGAGGAGCAGCGCCCGGCACCCCTCCCCGCGATCGGCGCTCGGGAGGGGGTGCCGGGCCGCCGGGTCAGCAGCGGGGACAGGCGTCGCGGATCACGCGCCAGGTGAAGCTGGTGGAGCCGGTCGCACCCGTGGCGTCCTTGGCGGTGACGGCCACCGTACGGATGCCGCTGCCGCGCAGGAGGCCCGAGATCAGGCCGGTGGAGGGATTGATCGAGGCGCCGGTCGGCAGGTTGACGGCCGACCAGGTGTAGGGGGCCGCGCCACCGTTGGCGGTCATCGGCAGGTACGCGGAGTCGTACTGGAGGGACACCTGGTTGCCCGGGTTGACCACGGACGGGGCGGCGGCCACCGTGCGCATCACCGCCGGGCCGGTCGAGCCGTGCGGCGCGGCGAAGGACGGACCGACCGACGCTGCCAGGACAGCGGTCAGGCCGACGGCCAGCGCCGCCATTCTGCGCGGGGTGCGCGGGGTGCGTGTGGATGTGCTCAACGGAACCTCCGAACTCGTCGGGCGGAGCGGCGTTCCCGGTACGGGTCCCGGACACCGCCATCGCCCTTTGTGGGTATGCATGTTCGAGGTGCGTGGCGCGTCGGCATCATAGGCGGGCCCGGCCGTCCCGTCGATGGCGCGCGGCCGGCCGCACGGGCCTACGATGTCCGCCATGCCCGGTACGGTCCCCGTCCCGCTCGACCCGCCGCCCCGCGCCCGAGTGCGCTCCGCCGCCCGCCTGGCCGTGTGCGCCGCCGTGCCCTGGTTCCTCTGCCTGTGGTGGGGCACGAGCACGGTTCCGGTGCCGGCCGCCCTGCCCGCCGTGCTGATCCTGCGCGACGACGTGTACGACGCCCCGCGACGGGGCTGGGAGCGGCTCGTGGGCGTCGTCGTGGGGGTGGCGCTGACCACGCTCGTGCTGCACTGGCTGCCGCCGCCCACGGCCTCCTCGGTGACCTCGGTGTCGGTGGCCGCGTCGGTGTCCTTCCTCGCCGTACTGGCCTGCGGCTGCGCGGGCATGTACCTGATGTACCGGGGCGGCGCCCCCAACCAGCAGGTCCTGGTGAGCGCGCTGGTGATCTACGCGACCGCCCTCCCCGGCTACGCCCTGGCCCGGCTGGCGGAGAGCGCCGTCGGCGTCGCCACCGTCGTCCTGCTGGGGCCGCTGCTGTGGCCGCCGGACCCGTACCGGTCGGCCGCGGCCGGCCTCCGCACGTACCGGGGCGAACTCGACGACCTCCTGGGTGCGGTCGCCGACCGGCTCGGCGCGGGCGGACCGCCCACCGCGCAGGGGCTCCCCGAGGACGCGGAGTTGTGGCTGCGGCCGCGGAACGGCCTCGCGGCCTACGAGCGGGCCGCTCGACGCACCCGGCTCCCCCGGCTGTACCTCCGTACGCCCAAACGGCCGCCGGAGGGGCTGGAAGAGCGGCTGAGGCTCGCCGCCCGGACCGCCCTCACCCTCCAGTACTTCACCCGGGAACTACGGGAGCGCGCCCGTACCGACGGCTCGGCCCCACCTCCCGGAACCGGGTCCGACACCGCCCTGCGCGAGCTCGCCCCGCTGGTCCGGGCCACCGCCCGGACCGTGGACACCGCCCTGCGCGGCGGGGACTGCGCCACGGACCTCGACCGGGCCCGCGCCCTGGACCTCGCCCACCGCGCGGCGCACCCCACCCGGCACGACGCCGTTCTGCGGGCGGGCCTCCACCTGACCCACGAGGCCGTCGCCGACCACGTGTCGGTGCGCTCCTGACGACCGTCCGGGGCAACCCCGCGCGGGTCGGCCGCCGCTGACCGCCCGTGTGCCCCTGCGCCGGGCAGAGTGGCCCCGCAGGAAGCAGCGGCCGTGGGCTGAGGAGGACGAGGATGCCGTGGGACCTGGCTCTGGCGCCCGACACGGTGGCCCGGTGGCAGTTCGGCATCACCACCGTCTACCACTTCCTCTTCGTGCCGCTGACGATCTCCCTCGGCGTGCTCGTGGCCGTCCTGCAGACCGCGTGGGTGCGGACCGGGAAGCGCACCTATCTGATGGCCACCACGTTCTGGGGCCGGCTGTTCCTGATCAACGTCGCGATGGGCGTGGTCACGGGCATCGTGCAGGAGTTCCAGTTCGGGATGAACTGGTCGACGTACTCGCGGTTCGTCGGCGACGTCTTCGGCGCGCCCCTGGCCTTCGAGGCGCTGATCGCCTTCTTCCTCGAATCGACCTTCATCGGCCTGTGGATCTTCGGATGGGACCGGCTGCCGAAGCGGATCCACCTGGCCTGTGTCTGGGCGATGGCCGTCGGGGCCGTGCTCTCCGCCTGGTTCATCCTCGCGGCCAACTCGTGGATGCAGCACCCCGTCGGGTACACCATCTCGCCCGAGACCGGGCGCGCCGAACTCACCGACTTCCTCGCCGTACTCACGCAGGAGACCACGCTCGTGGTCGTCTACCACACCCTCGCCGCCGCGTTCCTGACCGGCGGGGCCCTCATGGCGGGCGTGGCGGCGTTCCACCTGCGGCGCGGCCGGCACGTTCCCGTGATGCGGGCCTCGCTGCGCCTGGGCCTGGTCACCCTGACCGTTTCCGGCCTGCTCGTGGCCCTGAGCGGGGACACGCTGGCGAAGGTCATGTTCCAGCAGCAGCCGATGAAGATGGCCGCGGCCGAAGCCCTGTGGGAGGGCCAGACCTCCGCGCCCTTCTCCGTCTTCGCCATCGGTGACGTGTCCGAAGGTCACAACACGGTCGAATGGTCCATCCCCGGGCTGCTGTCCTTCCTCGCGGAGGGCAACTTCACCGCCTACGTCCCCGGGATCAACGACACCGCCGCCGCCGAGGAGGCGCGGTACGGTCCCGGCGACTACCTCCCGAACATCCCCGTCGCCTTCTGGGGCTTCCGCTTCATGATCGGTTTCGGCATGGCCTCGTTCGGCCTGGGCCTGCTCGGCCTGTGGCTGACGCGGCGCCGCTTCCTGCTCCGGCCCGCCCTGCGCACCACCGAGGACGAGGTGCCACGGCTCGCCCTGACCCGCTCCCGCCCGCTTCCCCCGAGGGCGACCGCCTGGTACTGGTGGCTGACCCTGTGGACCCTGGCGTTCCCGCTCGTCTCCACCTCCTGGGGCTGGATCTTCACGGAAATGGGCCGCCAGCCGTGGGTGGTCTACGGGCTGCTGCGCACGGCCGGCGCCGTGTCCCCCGAGGTCTCCCAGGGCGAGGTGATCGCCTCCCTCACGGCCTACACCGCGCTGTACGCCGTACTCGCCGCGATCGAGATCACCCTGATGGTCCGGGCCGTGCGGGCGGGCCCCGCCGAACCGGCACCGCACGAACTCGACCCGCCCACCCGGATCGGCGGCGACCACGACGACCACGACCGGCCGATGGCGTTCTCGTACTGAGCGGTGCCGGTGGCCGTGCTGGTGCCGGTCGGCCCCGGCGTGCGGGTCACCGATAGGCTCGTGCACCGACCGGGGAGATGAGGGATCGATGACGTTGAACGAAGGCCAGCGGGTGAGGCTGGCCGCGGACCTCACGCTGACCGGTTCGCTCACGGCGGCGGGGGACGCGGTCGCCGGGTTCCTGGCCCTGGCCTCGGGCACCGGGGGCACCGTCGAGCGGGTGGACGAGCACCGGCCGCAGAGCGGCGAGGACGTCCGCGAGTACGAGCGCCTGAAGTCGCTCCTCGATTCCTTCGGCCATCAGATGCCCGAGGGGAGCCGGAAACAGCTCGAGGAGCAGGTCGCCTCCCTGGAACCGGCGTGGATCGCCTTCCAGGAGCAGAAGCTCCGTGTGACGGTCCGTGTCCGCATCGACAACGGGTTCGTCCTCGACGGCGCGCAGGAGGAGCTCTTCACGTCCTCCTGAGGTCGCCCAGTACCGGCTGGCGCGGGCGGTACCGGTCCCGGACCGCCCGGGCCGGTCCGGGCCTGCCTGGCACCCTCACCCCCCGAGGGTTTCACTGGAAGGTGCCGTACCAGCGCGCCCACGGAGGACCGCGCACCGGGAGGTCCCGTGAACACCTACGTGCCACCCCGCTTCGACCCGACCCGCGTCCCCCACCTGCTGGGGTCCTTCGCGCCCGTGTCCGACGAGGTCGACGTCACGGACCTGGAGGTCACGGGCGAACTGCCGGACACCCTGGACGGCCTGTACCTGCGCAACGGCCCCAATCCGCGGTTCACCCCGATCGGCTCGTACCTCTACCCCATCGACGGTGACGGCATGCTGCACGGCGTGTGGCTCTCCGGCGGGCGGGCCCGCTACCGCAACCGCTTCGTACGCACCCCCGCGCTGCTGGCCGAGGAACGGGCCGGCCGCGCCCTGTGGGGCGGCCTCGAATCGATGATCGTGCCGGACGCCGACCAGGTGGGGCCGGAGCTCGCCGGCACCTTCCGGGACATGCCCGACATCAACGTCGTCCGGCACTCCGGACGCCTGCTGGCCCTCGCCGAGTCGGCCTGCCCGTTCCGGATCGACACCGAACTGGCGACGCTCGGCCGCGAGGACTTCGGCGGGGCGCTGCCCGCGGGCATCACCGCCCACCCGAAGATCGACCCAGTCACGGGCGAGATGGTCGTCTTCTGTTACGGCCTGGAGCCGCCCTACCTGACCTGGTCGGTCATCGACCGCGACGGCAGGGTCAGCCGCGGGCCCACTCCCGTCGACGGGGTGGACGAGCCGATGATGATCCACGACATGGCCCTGACCGGCCGCTACGCCGTCCTCGTCCTCGCCCCGGCCTTCTTCGACCTCGCCGCGGCCATGAGCGGCGGCTCCTTCCTGGCCTGGCGCCCCGAACGCGGCACCCGGGTGGCGCTGATCCCCCGCGACGGCGGACCGGTGCGCTGGGCGGCCGACGAGGCCTTCTGGGCGTGGCACACCGTGAACGCGTACGACGACGGCCCGGGCGCGGACGCCCCGGTGGTCCTCGACTACGTGCAGTGGAGCAGGCTCACCGTCGGCGGCCCGGAAGGGGACGGCGAACCGATCAGCGGTGGCCTGGTGCGGGCGCGCCTCGACCCTGCCGCCGGCAGCATGGTCCGTACCCCCCTGGACGACGCGCGGGTGGAGTTCCCGCGGGTCGACGACCGGCGCATCGGGCGGCGCCACCGGCACACCGCGCTGGCCTCCGAAACCGGGCGGACGGACCTGCTGCCGGGCGAGTTCGACGCCGTGCGCTGGTACGACGTCGAGCGCGGCACCTCCCGGGTCTGGCCGGCCGGGGACCTTTCCGTGGGCGAGCCGGTCTTCGCCCCCGCGCCGGGCTCGGGGACCGGCTCCGAGGAGGGCGGCCACTGGCTGACCTTCGCCACGGACCGCACCGACGGTTCGAGCTGGTTCCTGGTCATCCCCGCCGAGGATCCCGCCGCGGGCCCGGTGGCCCGCGCCCGCATCCCCGTGCGCGTCCCGCTCGGCCTGCACGGCTGCTGGCTGCCGACCGAGGAGTGAGACCCCGCCCGGCGCGCCGGCGCGGCGCGGCCGTACCACTCTGTTTCCTGGCCTCGGGAGGAAACAGCCGCGACGAACGGAGCGCGCTGTGAGCAGACCGATCCACCCCGCACCGGCACCTCCTCGGCGCGGTACGGCCGTCGCCTGTGCCGTCCTGCTGTTCGTGGCCCTCGCCTCGGGTACCGCGACCGGGGCGGACCCGACGCCGACCCCGCCCCCTTCTCCGTCTGCGACCACGCCGTCGGCGACGGGTGACACGGGAATCGCCGGCCTCGACCCGCGCATCACGGAGATCATGCGCAAGCCGGACTACCGCAATGCCCAGTGGGGCCTGCTGCAGACCGACCCGGAGAGCGGCCGCGTGGTGCACAGCCTCTTCCCCGAGCAGTTCTTCATTCCCGGATCCACCGCGAAGCTGATCAGCGTCTCGGGCCCGTGGCACACCCTCGGCGCCGACCACCGCTTCGTGACCCCGCTCTACGCGGTCGGCGCGCGCGACGGCGCCACGCTGACCGGTGACCTCGACCTCGTCGCCCAGGGCGACCTCACCATGGGCGGCCGGACGCGCCCCGACGGCACGGTCGCGTACACCGACCTCGACCACACCTACGCCAACGACTTCCCCGGCGCGACCCTCACTCCGGAGAACCCGCTCGCCGGGATCGACCGGCTCGCCCGGCAGGTGCGCGACTCCGGCATCACCCGCGTCGACGGCGACGTGATCGTCGACAGCCGGCTGTTCGTCCCCGACCCGGAGCTCGTCCCCACCCCGACGCCCCTGATCATCAACGACAACCTGATCGACCTCATGACCACCCCCGGGAGCCGGCCCGGCGCGGCCGCCCGGCTGGACTGGCGGCCCAAGGTCGCGCCCTACGAGGTCACCTCGGCGGTGAAGACCGTGGCGGCCGGGGAGCCGACCGCGGTCACGGTGACGGCCACCGACGGCGGCACCCGGATCCGCCTGACCGGGACGATCGCGGCGGACTCCGCACCGCTGCTGCGCACCTCGCCGATCGGCGATCCGGCCGCCTTCGGCCGCGTCGCGCTGATCGAGGCCCTCGAACGTGCCGGGGTGCACGTCACCGCGGACCCGTCGGGCCCCAATCCGGTGGGGCGGCTGCCGCGCGACTACGACGGACGCCCGCGCGTGGCCGCGTACACCTCCCCGCCCTACGCCCAGTACGCCAAGCTGATCCTCAAGGTCAGCCACAACCTGGGCGCCAACCTCGGCATTTGCCTGCTCGCCGTCACCGCGAAGAGCGACCAGTGCCCGGCCGGCTTCCCGGTGCTCGCCGACTTCCTCGACGAGGCCGGCGTCGACCGCGAGCAGGCGCAGCTCATGGACGGCCGGGGCGGAAACCCCGCCGACCGGGCCACGCCACAGGTGCTGGTGCAGATGCTGGCGTACTGGCAACGGACCCCGGACGCGCGGCTGTTCCGGGAGGCCCTGCCCATCCTCGGGGTGGACGGCCTGCTGGCCGAGAACTGCCGCAGCTGTCCGGCCCGGGGGAAGGTGTTCGCCAAGACCGGCGCGGCCGTCGGCGGTGACGCGCTCAACGACCGGCTGGCCGTGGGCGCCATCACCATCGCGGGCTACCTCGGCAAGGGCGGCGGCCGCTTCGACACCTTCTACGCGGGCGTCAACGGCGCCTCCACACCGGGCGCCGACCCCACCGAGGTGCTGGCCATCTCCAACGACCTCGCGATGATCGCCGCCTACCTCCAGGAGTCGTCCTAGAGCCCGGCCCTATGCTGGGCCGATGTCGTCGATCAAGAAGTTCCAAGTCACCTTCGACTGTGCGGAACCGGAGCGCCTCGCCGCACTCGAGGCCGAATGCGCACGGCTGGTCCCGCTCGGTGCGGTGCACGTGCGAACGCTGTACGACGGTACCGATTCGTGCATCCCGATGCTGGACATCGAGGGCAACGAGTTCTGCATCGACTGAGCGGGGGCGGGACCGCGGCTACGGCTGCGCCCAGGCGTGCAGCAGGGCCTCCCGCGCCCGCGGCTCGGGGGTGCCCTCCGGGGCGTACTCCCGTCCCCACTCCTCGAGGGCCCGCGGGTCGGCGGTTCCCGCCACGTAGCGGTCGAGCAGGTCCTGGGAGAGCCGTACCTCCTCGGCGGGATAGCCCGCCACCGCTGCGTGGACGGTGACCTCGTGCGTACCTTCCTCCGTTTCCAGGCGCAGCGTCATCTCGGGCGGACCCTCGCCGAGGTAGTCCGCTCCGATCGCGGCCGAGATCATCGCGCCGAGGGCCTTCGTCGCACGGCCCACCGGGTTGTGCCCGGGAACGTCCTCGACCACGGCGGAACGCAACTCCGTCCAGGTCCACGTCCGGGGGCTGTCGGGGTCCATCGATTCCAGGCCCCCGGCGGTCAGCCGGACGCCGACTCCGACGGCGTTCGGCGGCGACCCCACGTACACCGCGTCCGGAGTGACCCAGAACAGTCCGACCATCGCCGCCACGCACCGCTCCCCGCTCTCGTCCCCGACCCACCATCCATACCGCCCGCCGGGAACGGAGGGCCGCAGACACACCGGACGGCCGCCGTACCGCGCGCGGGGCATGAGGGACCGGGCGCGGTGCACCGCATGAAGCGTCGGGGCAGGATCCACCGAAGCGCGACCGCCGTCTGAACGCCCGCCTCGGCCGTCCTCCCCCAGGAGGAGGTGTTGACGAGTGAACGGGCGGGTCCTTCCCCGGAAGTCCCGCCGGATCAGCGGATCTTGAGGGTGAGTCTCGGCCACATGTCCGGAATTCAGGTAATACGTGCGGAGGATGGAAGGTCGTTCCCGGGAGGGATCCGGTCTGACCAGCTCGTCCAACACAGTCGAGGCGCAAGCGATTTCCCCAGACAAAGGAACGGGGCCACACGCATGAAGCGTCTCGCACCGCTGCTCGCCACCTCCGGATTATTGGCCACCGCCCTGACCGGGCTGGCGGCGCCATCGGCCTCCGCCGCCCCGACCCCCGGGTACATGCGACAGACACCGGACTGGCACCGCTGCAGCCCCGATCGGCCGGCGGCGTACGAGTGCGCCACCCTCAAGGTGCCGCTCGACTACCAGCGTCCCGAAGGACGCACCTTGGACCTCGCCATCTCCCGGATGAAGAGCGAGAACCCCGCCGAGCGGCGTGGCGTCCTCCTCCTCAACCCGGGCGGCCCCGGCACCTCGGGTCTCCACCGGCCGCTACGGACGAATGCCGAGATGCCCAAGGACGTCCGCGACCGCTACGACCTCATCGGCTTCGACCCGCGCGGCGTCGGTGAGAGCAGCCCGATCGGCTGTGGTGATCTGAGCGAAGCGGAGGTGGGCGTCGGCGGGGCGTACCGGCCCGAGACCTTCGCCTCGGACGTGGCCTGGGCGCGCGGAATCGCCGACAAGTGCCGTGCGAAGTCGGGCGATGTGATTCCGTACATCACCACCCGCAACACGGCGCGCGACATGGACGTCATCCGCGCCGCACTGGGGGAACGGACGGTCTCGTACCTGGGCTACTCGTACGGGACGTACCTCGGCGCGGTGTACTCCCAGATGTTCCCCGAGCGCACCGACCGGTTCGTCCTGGACAGCGGCGTGGACCCGGGGCGCGTCTGGCGCGGCATGATCCAGGCGTGGGGAACCGGAGCCGAGCCCGCCTTCGAGCGGTGGACGCGGTGGGCGGCCGAGCGCTCGGACGCCTATGGGCTCGGCGCCACGCCCGAGGCGGTCTCGGCCACCTTCTGGGCACTGGTGGCGCGGGCCGACCGGGACCCGTTCATGCACTACGGGGAGAAGGTGACGGGTGACTACATCAGGGCCGACCCGTCGCTCTTCTTCGATCCCCGCGGTGCCTCGGCCGTCGTCAAGTCCATCAAGGCGTCGGCCGACAAGACGCCCCAGCCGCCGGGTGGCACCGATCCGGGCGCGAGCGGGAAGGGCGCCGACGGGAAGGGGCCCGGTGCGCAGTCGCCGCTCGGCGGAGTCCGGGCCGTCGGCCCGGGTGTCGGCGCGGGTGTCGGCGCGGGTGTCGGCGCGGGAGGGGCGCCGGAGGGGCCGGACGCCCCTCCCGCGAGCAACGTCACCGCCGTGTACTGGGCCGTGGTGTGCGGGGACACGGACAGCTGGCCCCGCGATCCGGAGCAGTACGCGCGGGACGCGGCGCGGGACAAGGTGAAGCACCCGCTGTACGGGGACTTCGCGTCGAACATCAAACCGTGCGCCTTCTGGCAGCGGCCGCTGGAGCCCGCCACGCCCATGAAGACCCGGGCCGATGTCCTGACCGTGCAGAACGAGTGGGACCGATGACCCCGCTCGAAACCGGCCAGGGGCTGCACCGGGCGCTCAAGGGGTCACGGATGGTGCTGGCGCTGGGGGGTGAGGGGCACGGTGTGTACCTCTCCAACCCCACGGCCTGCGCCAACACGCCCGTCAACGCGTACCTGTCGACGGGACGGCTGCCCGCGAAGGACGTGACCTGCCACAACCCGCCGCCCGCCCCGGATCCGGAGGCTGCCGGAGCCCGCTGAAGACCACCCGCCGACGCGCACGGCTTCGCCGTCGGGCCGGGCCGGGCCCGGGGCCGCGGAGGGTCAGGTCCGGGATTTCCCCGACGGCCGTGCCACGGGTCCGGACCGCGGCGGCATTGCTGGCGGGATCCTCCTACGGCGGCGCTCGCGACGCGGAGCGCGGGCGCCGTGCCGCCGTCCCGTCGTCGCCACCGGAAAAGGACCAGCACCCCGTGGGAACCGAACCGCTCCCCCCAGGACAGCGCCTCGCCAAGGTCTGGCCCGTCTCGCACCACGGCCCCGTCCCGACCGCCGACCGCCGCGGCTTCTGGGAGGAGCGCCGCTTCCACAACATCGGCGACCCCTGGAAGGAACAGCGCCACTCCTACCAGGAGGAGTAGTCCGAAACCCCGGCTCCGCCCGTCACCGCCGGCCGTTAGGGTGAAACCCGACCCTCCGTGCAGAAAGGCCCTGCGGCTCGCTGTGACCGAATCACGTACGCACACCCTGTTCTCCTTCGGCACGCTGATGGAGGAGCGGGTCCAGAACGCCCTCTTCGGCGGAGCCGTGCCCACCTCCCCGGCCTCGCTGGCCGGTTACACCACCCGGCCCCTGAAGATCACCGATCCGGCCGTGATCGCCGCCAGCGGGCTGGACGTGCACCTGATCCTGGAGCGCAGGCTCGGCGCCTCGGTCGAAGGCGCGGTGCTCCACCTCACCGACCGCGAGCTCGCGGCGGCCGACGCCTACGAGGTGGACGACTACACCCGCCGCCGGGTGGTCCTCTCCTCCGGCGAGAGCACCTGGGCCTACCTGGACGCGAAGCCGCTGCGCCCGGCGGAGCGCATCGTCGTCGTGGGCGACAGCATCGCCTACGGACGCTGCGACCCGCGGGGCGGCTGGGCGGGCCACCTGGCGGCCGCCCACATCGCCGGGAACGAAGCCGAACGCCGGCTCTTCAACCTGGCGGTGCCCGGCAGCACCCTCGCCGACGTCGGCGAGCAGACGCCCGCACTCCTGGCGGCCCGCCGACCCGACACCCTCCTGGTCGCCGCCGGCATCAACGACTCCGCCGTACCGCTCGCCGGCGCGCAGGACATCGACGCCGACGCACCCGCTGATTTCGCGCCGCTCACCCACAGCCTCGACGCGCTGGCCGCCACCGCCCTGAGCCGGGGCGCCCGGCTCGTCGTCGCCGGACCGTCCTGGCTCGACGAGGACCGCACCCGCGACTACGAGGGCCTGCGCTTCACCCGGGCGCGCGCACTGGCCCTGCGCGCCTTCCTGCGGGCCTGGTGCGAGGCGAACCACATCGACCACCTCGACTTGTGGGAGCCGCTCCGGGAGCGGACCGACCTGCTCGCCGACGGCCTGCACCCCACCGCCGAAGGCCACCTGGCACTCTACGAGCACCTCGACGCGCTGGGCCGCTGACCACCTCACCGCCCTCGGCGGTCCGGGCGAAGCCGCTTGTAACCCCGGGGGCGCACCGCCCGTCACCTGCGCGCAACAGGGACTTCCTACGTTGGACCGCGACGGGACCGGCCTGCACACGGCCGCAGCGGCCCGGAGCGGTGCGGTGTCGGCCGAAGGCACGAGGAGGTCCGCGGTGGCGGAGGCGGGTGCGGAGGCGAAGGCCGCGACCGGGCAACGGGTGCGTACGGTCTGCTCCTACTGCGGGGTGGGGTGCGGGATCGTCCTGGACGTCGCCACGGGCGACGACGGCCGCCGTACGGTGGCCAAGGCCGTCGGGGACAAGCAGCACCCGGCGAACGCCGGGCGCCTGTGCACCAAGGGCGCCACGCACGCCGACATGCTGGCGGCACCGGGCCGGCTGACCACCGCGCTGGTCCGCGGCGAGCGGGGCGCCGGGCCCGCCCCCGCCGCGGTGGAGGCGGCCGTCGCCGAGGCGGCCGCGCGCCTGCGGGAGCTCCTCGACGCGCACGGCCCCGACGCGCTGGCGCTCTACGTCTCCGGCCAGATGTCCCTGGAGGCCCAGTACCTGGCGAACAAGCTGGCCAAGGGCTTCCTGCGGACGAACCAGATCGAATCCAATTCGCGGCTGTGCATGGCGAGCGCGGGCACCGGCTACAAGCTCTCGCTCGGCGCCGACGGGCCGCCCGGCTCGTACGAGGACTTCGAGCGGGCGGACGCCTTCTTCGTCATCGGCGCCAACATGGCCGACTGCCACCCCATCCTCTTCCTGCGGATGATGGACCGCGTCAAGGTCTCCGGTGCCAAGCTGATCGTGGTCGATCCCCGGCGCAACGCCACCGCCGACAAGGCGGACCTGTTCCTGCAGATCCGGCCGGGCACCGACCTGGCCCTGCTCAACGGCCTGCTGCACCTCCTGGTCGAGGGCGGCTGGACCGACCCCGCGTTCATCGCCGAGCACACCGAGGGCTGGCAGGACATGCCCGCCTTCCTGGAGGACTACGCGCCCGACCGGGTCTCCCGGATCACCGGCGTACCGGAGGCCGACATCCGGCTGGCCGCCCGCTGGATCGGCGAGGCGGGCGAGTGGACGAGCTGCTGGACCATGGGCCTCAACCAGTCCACCCACGGCACCTGGAACACCAATGCCCTGGTCAACCTGCACCTCGCCACCGGAGCCATCTGCCGCCCGGGCAGCGGCCCCTTCTCCCTCACCGGCCAGCCCAACGCGATGGGCGGGCGGGAGATGGGTTACATGGGGCCGGGGCTGCCCGGCCAGCGCTCGGTCCTGGTGGCGGAGGACCGCGACTACGTCGAGGAGCTGTGGGGCGTGCCGAAGGGCACCCTGCGCACCGACGTCGGCCGCGGCACCGTGGAGATGTTCGAGAAGATGGCCGCCGGCGAGATCAAGGCGTGCTGGATCATCTGCACCAACCCGGTCGCCTCCGTCGCCAACCGCAGCACCGTGATCAAGGCCCTGGAGACCGCCGAACTCGTCATCACTCAGGACGTGTTCGCGGAGACCGAGACCAATGCCTACGCCGACATCGCGCTGCCCGCGACGCTGTGGGCCGAGGCGGACGGCGTGATGATCAACTCGGAGCGCAACCTCACCCTGGTGCAGGGGGCCGCCGACCCGCCCGGCGAGGCCCTGCCCGACTGGCAGCTGATCGCCCGGGTCGCCTGCGCAATGGGGTTCGCCGAGGCGTTCACGTACACGTGCGCCGAGGAGGTGTTCGAGGAGCTCCGGCAGGCCTGGAACCCGAAGACGGGCTGGGACCTGCGCGGGGTCACCTACGACCGGCTGCGCTCGGGCCCGGTGCAGTGGCCGGCCGCCCCGGGCGGGCCGGACCGCAACCCGGTCCGCTACCTCAACGACGGGGTCAGCCAGACCCTGACCGAGCGACCGGACGGCACCCGCCCCCGACTGGTCTTCCCGACGTCCACGGGACGGGCCGTCTTCTTCGCCCGTCCGCACCTGCCGGACGGCGAACTCCCCGACGACGACTACCCGTTCGTGCTCAACACGGGCCGCCTGCAGCACCAGTGGCACACCCTGACCAAGACCGGCAAGGTCGCCAAGCTGGGCAAGCTCAACCCCGGACCGTTCGTGGAGATCCACCCGCAGGACGCGGCCGCGCTCGGCATCGAGGAGGGCGACGGGGTGGAGGTGGCCTCCCGGCGCGGGCGGGCCGTGCTGCCCGCCGTCGTCACCGATCGGGTCCGGCCCGGGAACTGCTTCGCCCCCTTCCACTGGAACGACCTGTACGGCGAGTACCTCAGCGTCAACGCCGTCACCGACGACACCGTCGACCCGCTCTCCTTCCAGCCCGGGTTCAAGATGTGCGCGGTGACCTTGGCCAAGACGCGGGCCCCGGTTCCCGCGGCGGCCCTGCCGGCCGGCACGGGCGCGGGATCCGGGGCCGCCGGGGCCGGGGCCGGATCCGGATCGGGCATCGTCGCCGCGCTGGCCCGTCCCGCGACGGCCGCCCCGCCCGACCCCGCCACGGCCGCCCCGCCCGACCCCGCCACGGCCGCCCTCGCCTGCGTGTTCGGGCTGGAGGACCGGACCCCGCCCGCCCTCTCCGACCGGGAACGCCAGTACCTCGCCGGTTTCCTCGCCGGGCTGGCCTCCGCCCCGCCCGGCCCGGGAGTCCCCTCGCTGCCCGCCGGCGCCCCCTTCGAGGCCGGGCACGCACTCTGGGTCGACGGCGTGCTCGCCGGCACGTACGCGCGTACGGCGACCGCCCTGGCCGGCGCTCCCCCGGCCGTTCCGGCCACCGCTCCCGCCGCCCCGGACCGGCCGGCCCGGCACACCACGGTCCTGTGGGCCTCGCAGACGGGCAATGCCGAGGAGCTCGCGGCCACCGTCGGAGCGGCCCTGACCGGGAGCGGCTCCCCGGCGAGCGTGCACGGCATGGCGGACCGCACGGCGGCCGCCCTGACGCCCGGTACCGATCTGCTGGTCATCACCAGCACCTTCGGCGACGGCGACGCGCCGGACAACGGAGCCGCGTTCTGGGAGTCCCTCAGCGCTGCCGACGCGCCCCGCCTCCAGGACGTCCGGTACGCGGTGCTCGCCCTGGGGGACTCCGCCTACGACGCCTTCTGCGGCCACGGCCGCCGGCTCGACCGGCGCCTCGAAGAACTCGGGGGCCGGCGCCTGCTGCCCCGCGTGGACTGCGAGCCCGACTACGAGGAGCCCGCGCGGCGGTGGCTGGAGCAGGTGCGCGAGGCGCTCGTGGCCGCCCCGGACCCGGAGCAGCCCGTCGCGGGGCCCCGGCCCGCGGCGGACCGCCGAGCCCCCCACACCGCCCGACTGTCCGGCAACCGGCTGCTCAGCCTGCCCGGAGCCGCCAAGGAGGTCCGCCGGTTCACCTTCGACCTGGGCGAGGACGGCCCGGCGTACGAGGCGGGAGACGCCCTCGGGGTCCAGCCGGTCAACTGCCCCGGCCTGGTGACGCAATGGCTGGCCGCCACCGGTCTCTCCGCGGACGCGGAGGTCGCCGTACCCGGCCGCGACCCCATGCCGTTCGCCGAGGCCCTCCACCGGCACCTGGACATCACCCGGCTCACGCCCGACCTGCTGCGCTTCATCACCGAGCACACCGGCGACCGCACGCTCAAGCAGTTGACCCGCCCCGACAACAAGGACGGCCTGGCCCGGTGGACCTGGGGGCGACAGCCCGTCGACGTCCTGGCCGAGTTCCCGGTGCGGATCGGTGCCCAGGAGTGGGCCGAGCGCCTACGGCGCCTGGGACCCCGCCTCTACTCGATCTCCTCCAGCCCGCTCGTCGACTCCCGCCGGGTCAGCCTGACCGTCTCGGTCCTGCGCTACGAGGGTCCGGGCGGCCACCACCGCACGGGCGTCGCCTCCGCCTTCCTCGCGGACGCCGAACCGGGCACGCCCGTACCGCTGTTCGTGCAGGGCTCGGCGCACTTCCGCCCGCCCGCGGGTGCGGACACCCCGGCGATCATGATTGGTCCGGGGACCGGCATCGCACCGTTCATGGCCTTCCTCGAACACCGCCGGGCGCTCGGCCACCGGGGCGGAAACTGGCTGTTCTTCGGCGAACAGCGCCGCGCCACCGACTTCTACTACCGCGAGGAGCTGGCGGAACTCCACCGGCACGGCACGCTCACCCGGCTCGACCTGGCCTTCTCCCGCGACCAGCGGACCAAGGTCTACGTCCAGGACCGCATGCGCGAGCACGGCGCCCAGGTGTGGTCCTGGCTCCAGGACGGCGCCCACTTCTACGTGTGCGGCGACGCGAGCCGAATGGCCAAGGACGTGGACCGGGCACTGCGCGACATCGCCATGACGCACGGGGGCCTCGACGCCGACGAGGCCGCCGCGTACCTGAAGCAGCTCTCCGCCGCCAAGCGGTACGGCCGCGACGTGTACTGAGCGTGGAGGACCTGGCCGCCGACAGCGAGGGCGATACGGGGCGCCGGGCCTGGAGGACAGGACGTCGGGCCCGCCGTGACGAGCGCTGTGGATCGCGTCCATGGCGACCTCCTCTGCGCGGCGAGTGGACAGGGAATCAGGTGACCGGAGCTTCGTGTGCGGCGTCCTCCTTCGCCGACGTCCGTGTCCGGGGCAGGACGAGACGGGTCAGGGCCAGTCCGATCAGGCTCAGCACCGCGCCCGCCAGGCCGGTCCACCGCAGAGCACCGGCGGCGGCGATCGCGCTACCGATGACCGAGCCGGCTGCGGCCCCCAGGTTGAAGGCGCCCACGTTGACGGAGACCGCCAGGCTCGGCGCGGCGCCCGCGTGGTGCAGGATCAGTCCCTGCAGCGGGGCGATGGTCGCGGTGGCGAACAGACCGAGTACCAGGACCGCTGCCACGGCGGTGGGCTGCCACACCACGGCGAACGGGAGGAGCAGGAGCGTCCCCGCCAACCCGCCGAAGACCCCGCGTACGGTGGCGCTCATCGACTTGTCGGTCAGCTTTCCGGCGGTGATGTTGCCGAGGAAACTACCCGCGCCGTAGGCGAGCAGCAGACCGGAGACCGCCGCGGCGGAGAAGCCGGAGACCCGAGTCAGCAGCGGGGCGATGTAGGTGAACACCGTGGCGACCCCGGAGAAGCCCACCGCGGTGGTGGCGATGGCGAGCACGACCGGCCGACGCGTCACCACGCGCACCTCGTCACGCAGTCGCGTGGACGGTGCTTCCTGCCGGGGCAGTACGGCGGCCAGGAGCACGGTGCCCACCAGGGACAGAACGGTCAGCACGGCGAATGGAGCCCGCCATCCGGCGCCCTGCCCGAGCAGTGCCCCCAGGGGCACTCCGAGGAGCGTGGCCACGGTGAAGCCGGAGGCCACGGTGGCGATGGCCGAGCCCGTCTTCTCAGCCGGGACCACCCGAGTCGCCGTCACCAGCGCCAGGGCCAGGAAGGCGGCGTGACCCAGCGAGGACACCACGCGGCCCACCAGGAGCAGGCCGAACGACGGCGCCACGGCGCTGATCGCGCTGCCGGCCGCGAACAGCAACATCAGCCCGATGGCGAGGCCCTTGCGCGGCAGACGCGAGGTCAACAGGACCATGAGCGGCCCTCCGACCACGACTCCGAGCGCGTATGCGGTCACTGCTTGTCCGGCGGTTCCCACGGAGACGTCCAGATCCTCGCCGACCTGGGGCAGCAACCCGGCGATCAGGTACTCCGAGGTACCCACGACGAAGACGCTCACGCACAATGCGGCGAGCGTCGCGAAACCCTTGTTCACCTTCATGCCGCAGACGCTAAAGTCTCACATCGGTATGAGAGTCAAGTCGAACGGGCCAGGTCCGCGCGGCCATCGGGAGGTCCTCGTGCGCATCGGTGAGTTGTCCCGGCGGACCGGCGTGGCCGTGTACTCGTTGCGCTACTACGAGGAGCAGGGTCTGCTGCATCCGCAGCGTCGCCCCAGCGGTTACCGGGAATACGTCGAGGAGGACGTTGCCGTTGTCCGCCGCATCCGCAGCCTGCTGGCCGCCGGCCTGGGCACCTCCACGATCACCGCGGTCCTGCCGTGCCTGCGGGACACCGGCGACCGTCTCGTCCCCACCTGCTCGGACCTGCTCGCCGACCTCCACCAGGAGCGCGACCGCATCGCCCAGGCCATCAGCGACCTTCAGGCTTCCATGGACGCGCTCAACGACGTCATCGCCGCGGCTCCGGCCGACGTCACCCGCAGGGCACTGGCTTCACTCGACGGGTGAACGAACCGGCTCTCACGAACGACCCACCGGACGATCCGCTCGCGCCGGTGCTTGGCGCACGGGGATTGTCGACACCTCCAATCTCGCCTGCTCAAGCGCTACGCGACTTGGGCCTTCGGGCAAGCATTTGCCAGGTGATTGTCGAATATTGACCGCAGATGCAGGATGGTGTCGGCAGGTTGTGCGTGGAGGAGGTCATCTGATGGGCGAGGGAGATCACGGCAGCGCCGTCCGGGGCTGGCTGCGGGGGATCGAGGTCTTCGCGGGGCCCCTTCCGGAGTTCGAGCCGGAGCGGGCTCCGGCCGATCCCGTGCGGCTCTTCCTGTCCTGGCTCTCCGACGCCGTGGCGGACGGACTGCGCGACCCGCACGCGATGACCCTGTCCACCGTGGACGAGGCCGGCGACCCGGACGCCCGCGTGCTGCTCCTCAAGGGGGTGGACGATGCCGGATGGCAGTTCGCCGGGCACGGCTTCAGCCCCAAGGGACACCAACTGGCCGTCCACCCACGGGCCGCACTCACCTTCTACTGGCCCGAGCACGGTCGTCAGGTCCGCCTGCGCGGACCCGTGACGCCCGGCTCCGCCCAGGACAACGCGACCGACTTCCTGGGCCGGTCGGACACGGCGCGCGCCGAATCCCTGCTGGCCCGCCAGAGCCAGTACCTGGCGGATCCGGTGGAACGCGACCAGGCCCTGGAGAAGGCCCTGGCCCTGATCCGGCAGGAGCCATCGGCTCCCCCGCCGCCGACCGTTCCCCCCACCGCCGCCCGGACGAACGCATCGCCCGGTTCATCGCCGAGGCCCTCGGTGACTCCCGGACCGTTCTCGACGTCGGCGCCGTCGCCGAGGAACTACCCTTCATGGACGGTGAGTTCGACGCGACGATGACCCTGTTCGGCGTCCACCAGTGGCCCGACGTACGGGCCGGACTGCGCGAGATGCGGCGCGTGGCCCGAGGCCCGGTGGTCATCTTGACCTGTGACCCCGATCTGGTCCGGGACTTCTGGCTGTACCGGTACGCGCCGGAGGTCCTCGATACCGAGGCCCTGCGCCACCCGACCGTCGAAGAGCTGGCCTCGGCCCTGGGCGGCTCCGGCACGGTCCAGACCGTGCCCATCCCCCTGGACTGCACCGACGGGTTCAACGAGGCCTACTACGGGCGCCCGGAGGCACTGCTCGACCCGGCCGCCCGGCAGGCGTGCTCGGCCTGGAGCTTCGTCGACGACCGGGTGCGCGAGCACTTCGACCGGACCCTCCGCGCGGACCTGGAGTCCGGTGCCTGGGACGAGGAGTTCGGCCACCTGCGCAGTCGGCCGACCTACGAGGGATCGCTCGTGATCGTGCGCGCGACCCCGTAGGAAGCATCGGAAGAAGAGGACGAAAGCGATGTCAGTACCCGACCGGATGGACGAACGACTGCGCGCCCTGGGGCTGGTGGAGACCCAGCGCATGGCCGAGGCCCTCTTCGCCGCGACCGCGGCCCGCGGCCTCGTGGTGCCGGGCCGCGGTGGACGCGAGGCGAGCGATCGGATCGGGGACCTGGCGTGGGAACTGTTCGGCACGGCCGCACGCCTGCCCGGGCCCATCGTGCGCTCCGGCCCGCACGCCCTGCTCCCGTACGGCCCGGAGACACCGGACCGGGTGATCGGCGAGGACGACCTCGTCGTCGTCGAACTCGGTTCGGTGCTCGCGGTGTCCGAGGTCGGTTTCACCTCGACCCTCGTCTTCGGCGAGGACCCGGACAAGCACCGGCTCGCCCTGGACCTGCCGAGGATGTTCACCGCCTGCCGCGAGGCCTGCTCGCCGATGCGTCCCTCACGGGCGGGCGGTTGCACGCCAAGCTCCTGGCGCTCGCCGCCGGGGCGGGCTGGACGGTGGCCGGATGGCACTGCGGTCACCTGGTCGGGGCCGATCCCGCGACCGGAGTCCGGGACGCCCGGCCGGACGCGTACATCTGCGCGGAGAACGACCGTCCGCTGCGCCGGACCGTCGAGGGAGGGTGGCGGGCCCGCTGGATCCTGGAGATCCATCTGGTCGACCGGCGCCGTGGTTTCGGCGGCTCGTACAAGCGGCTGCTGGACCTCGTCTGAAGAATCGCCGGTCGGGCCGTCTGCCCATCATCAACCGGCCGTCAGACCAGCGGCACCGGAGCGCCGTCGTCCGTCCAGTCCGGGGGGATCGCGGCCAGCACGTCGCCCACGGCGGCCCCCTGGAGGAAGGCGGCGCGGTACCCGTCGACGATCTGGGCCCGCGCGCCGTCCCAGACGACGGGCACCAGCCGGGTCAGTCCGGGGGCGGGTCGCGCCCGCCCGTGCACCGGTACGCACGGCAGGTGACCGAGGGCGCGTCCGGACAGGCCCGCGATCAGGGGGCCGAGCAGGGTGCGGGCGGCGACCAGCGCGGCGTACGGATTGCCCGGCAGCCCCACCACCCAGCGGTCCGGGGCCAGTTCGGCGAGCAGCATGGGGTGGCCGGGGCGGCAGGCGACCGTGTCGACAACCATCCGCGCCCCGGCCTCGTCCAGCAACCGGCGCAGTTGGTCGGTGGCGCCGACGGAGGTGGAGCCGGTGACCACGACGACGTCCGCGCCCCGCACCGCGTGCACGGCCCCGGCCAGCCGGCCGCCCGGCCGGTCGGGGACGTACCGCACGTCTTCGGTTGCGCCGCCGAGTTCGGCGACCAGCGCCGGGAGCAGTGGCCCGAGGGCATCGCGCACCCGGCCCGGTCCCGGCACGCCCGCGCGGTCCAGCTCGTCCCCGGTGACCAGTACTCCGACCCGGGGACGCGGCCGAACCGGCAGCGTGTCGTGGCCGCACGAGGCGGCGAGTCCGAGCAGCGCGGGGCCGATCCCGGTGCCGGCGGGGGCGAGACGGCGGCCCGCGGGGGCGTCCTCGCCCGCCCGCCGGACGTGCCGCCCCGGCGGCGGCAGCGGGCCGGACACCCGGCCGTCGTCCGTGGTCACCGCCGCCTCCAGTGGGAGCACGGCGCGGGCACCGGCCGGCACCTCGGCCCCGGTGGAGATCTCCACGCACTCCGCCGCGCCGAGCACGCCCGCCCACGGCGCGCCCGCGCGGACGGCGGCCCGTACCCGCCAGGGGCCGGTGCCGGACACCGCATAGCCGTCCATCGCGGCCGTGTCGAAACCCGGGAGCGGCTGCAGGGTGGGCAGGGCGTCGGCCAAGGTGAGTCCGGCGGCGTCGCGCAGGGGCACCCTACGGGCGGGCAGCGGGCGGGCAGCGCCGTGGGCCAGGACCCGGGCCCGCGCCCAGGACACCACCGGTGGCCGTGCCGGGACCCGGGGCACGGCAGCGGGGACGGGGGTGCAGACGTGATCGGAGGCGGGGGCGGGCGCGGGGGCGGGCGCGGTCGTCGGAAGCATGGACACGACTGTCGGCCCGGGGCGTTTCCGGTTCCCCCCGGGAGGGTTGCGGTTGCGCTCCGATCCGCTCACCTCCCGCGACACACGGGTGTGATCCCCCCGCACCGCCCCGGGGGGATCAGGAGGCGGCGAGGGAGATCTCGGTCGACTTGATCAGGGCGACGACGGAGGTACCGGAGGCCAGGCCCAGGGCCTCGACGGCGTCCTTGGTGATCGCGGCGGTCAACTCCCCGCCCTCGACGGAGACCTTCACCGAGCCCATGGCGCCACCGGTCGCGACGTCCGTGACGGTGCCGGCGATCTGGTTGCGGATGGAGATGCCCTCGACCGGACCGGTCGCGAGGGACACCTCGGTCGCCTTCACCAATGCCTTGACGGAGGAGCCCTCGGCGAGGCCGAGGTCCTTGACGGCGTCGGTGGTGATGGCGGCGGTGATGTCCTGACCGCCGACCAGGCGCACCTTCACCGAGGCCATGGCCTCGCCGGCGGTGACAGCGGTGACGGTGCCGGCGATCTGGTTGCGGATGGACAGGCTCATGGAAAACACGCCTCACATGGTCGGAAACGGAACCGCAAGCACGTCTGTGACCTGCGTCATGGCCGAACGTACCCGATGGATTAGCGGGGCCGGAGCGCACCCATCGCATTCGCCAACCGAATGGGCGCAACCTCCTCGCGCATTCCAGAAAGGCCCGATCTCCTCTTACTTTCTCGGCCCTCCAACTGCCTGAACTGGGACTTTTGACCCGGTTGGCGGAATCGGCACCCCATCGGGCAAGGCTCGACGAATTGCAGATGCCGGCCTCCTGATGCCCCATTGGCCTTGGAACCGGGTACCCGGTTGCTGGTACGGGCCGGCGGCGCCACCCCGGCAGCCCGGCCCGACACCGCCCCCGACCGCCCGCCGGTGGAACTCGCCCGGGCCGCCGGCTCCGACCCGCTCTTCGCCGGGGCCACCCGGCCCTCCCCGGCCCTCCGGCCGGCCTGCGACCCGCTGGAACTGCCCGCCGGCGCCGTGGTCCTGGCCTCCTGCGACGGGTATCCGGAGCAGGCGTTCCGGATCGGCACCAGCGCCTGGGGCGTCCGCTTCCTGCCGCAGGGACTCCCTCTGGACCCCTGGGGCGAGCAGCTCCTCGGCCGGTTCGCCACCCTCGTGGCCGCCCGCGCCGAACACACCGCCACCCGGGCCTTCTTCACCCGCCGGGCCGACGCCTGGGAGGAGCGGTTCGCCTACCAGACCCCCGTCTACGAAGCGGCGATCGCCCGGCTGCGGCTGGCACCGGGCGGGCGGGCCCTCGACCTCGGCTGCGGCACCGGACGTGCGATGCCCGCGCTCCGGGCGCAGGTCGGACCCCGCGGCCAGGTGCTCGGCGTCGACCTCACCCCAGCGATGCTGGCCGCCGCCGCCCGGCACGGCCGCACCCGCCACGGGTCCCTCCTCGCCGCTGACTGCACCCGGCTCCCCTTGGCCTGCGCGTCCGTGGACGGCATCTTCTCGGCGGGGCTGCTCGACCACCTCCCGGACCCGACCGCCGCCCTGCGCGAATGGGCCCGCGTCACTGCGGCCGACGGCGTCCTGCTGCTCTTCCACCCGTCGGGCCGCGCGGAGCGCGCCGCCCGACACGGCCGCTCCCCCGGCCCCGACGACCTCCTCGCCGAGGGCAACCTCCGCCGCGCACTCGAGACCACGGGTTGGCAGCTGGAGGAGTACGAGGACGCCGCCGGTCACTTCCTGGCCCGTGCGGTGCCGCTCGGCTAGGCCTCCCTTTCGGATCTCGTCGGCCGAGCCCGCGACGGCCGTGCTCAGAGGCGGTGGATCCGCTCGATGCCGTACCAGTTCGAGACGCAGGCCGCGACCCAGTCCCGCTCGTAGTCGGAGGTGAAGAAGGGTTCGGCCAGGCTCCCGATGTGCAGGGGGCGGTATCCGAGGTCGGTGGCGCCCGCCGCGGCTTCGGTCCGGATGCGGTGGTTCTGGGCGTCCCACGCCACCGCGCGGGTGACCGTGGCGGTGGTGAGCTGCTTGACGCTCGGGACGAGCACGGCCAGCGAGACCAGTGCCAGTCCGGCCGCGACCGCGATGCCCGCCGGCAGGGCCGCGCCGGCGATCCCCCGGCGCGCCAGGTACCGGCGGGCCCACACCCCCAGCAGGACGCCGTAGGCGCACAGCGCCAGTTCCATCGGTACGAGGTAGTTCGTCCAGGTGCGGGCGTACGTCCAACCGGTCGGCCCGTAGCCGCTGCGCAGCCCCACCACCACCGCGAACGACCCCAGCACCACGACGAGCACCGGCAGCAACAGGAGGGCGACCAGCATCCTCCGCGGGACGGCCCGGCCCGATTCCCGTTTCCCGGGCGCGGGCACGGGCGCCGCGAGCCCGGCCCCCAGGCCCAGCAGGAGGCCGACGGCGGCGGCTCCGAGGTAGGCCCACTGGCCGGTGACCGTGTCCCACATGTGGAGCCAGTCCTCGTAAGTGCCGCGGAGTTCACCCGAGGAGAGCAGGGACTCCTTGGCCGGCTGCTGGGCGCGGCGCCACCGGGCGCCGGGGGACGTGGTGAGCACGATCAGCCCGCAGACGATCCCGGAGCACCAGAGCAGGCACCAGGTGAACGGGTGCCAGGTCCGCGCCAGCCCCAGGCGGGGCACGGCGAGCAGCCCCACGCAGGCCGCGAGGAGTCCGCTGACGAGGGAGAACGACTCGCTCAGCGTGCCGACCGCGAACCCGATGAGGAACGCCGCGGCGAAGCCGCCCGCACGCACGGGGGCCCGGGGTTGGCGGACGGTCCAGATGCCCAGCAGCAGCGCCCACACTCCGATGACGCTCGGAACGGTGTGGGAGATCGTGGCCGGTGCCCACAGCAGGACCTGGTAACTGCGCGTGCCGCCGTAGTAGATCAGGGCCTGGACGGCCAGGGAGGCGGCGAACAGGAGCAACACCGGGGGTCTCACGCCGAGGCACCGCAGGAACTGGATCCCGAGCAGGACCAGGCCGACGGTGAAGGCGACGGCGATGGCGGTCGGCAGGATCTTCATCCCCGTGAGTCCGTCGCCGTAGACGAGTCCGCTCAGGAAGGCATTGGTGATCCGGCCGTTCTGGGTGGCGTAGAAGTCGTGCGTGATGCCGAGGACACCCAGATCGCGGGACTTCCATGCGGCGCACCAGTCGTCCGAGGTGGGCCGTAGGTAGAGGCCGAGGAAGCAGCCGACGGCGATCAGGGCTCCGGCCGCCGCCACGAGGGAGCCGCCCGCGACCGGCAGGAGCCCACGGACGAACCGGCGGTTCCCCTCGGTCGAAGCAGTGCTCATCCACCAGTCCTTCGCAGCGAAGCGCGGCCGGACCGACGTCCAACGGCTCGTGCGCCTGCCGGTTCCGGTCACACCAATCTGCACGGTTCGCCGCTCACCGGCATCCGGGAGGAGGAGGTACGGGGTCGGGCCCGCGGGCCTCCTGCCGTGCGCCACCGGCGTCTTCTCCCCTGCTTCGGCAGCATCTGAGTCGCTGCATCGGTTACTCCGTCCGTTGCTCCGTGCGTGGTTCCGTGCGTGGTTCCGTGCGTTGCTGCGCCCGCTGCTCCGTACGGGAACGCGGGGCCCTTCGGGCCCTTCCCCTCCCGTCACCCGGGCGGCGGGCATGTCATGGCGGGCTCCGCACATCCGGCCCACGATGGGTGCTCCGGGGGGCCGCGCGCTCGGAAGCCCGACAGAAGGAGTGGCGATGCCTGCTGCCCTGCTCGTCCGCTGGGCGGCCCTCGCAGCGTCCCTCGCGAGCGTCGCCCTCCCGGTGTGCGTCGCGGCGAGCCCCGTCGGCCGGCCCTCCGGGAAGGAGCGGACAGTCTACTTCGTCCGACCCCTCGGACACCAGAGCCACGGCGAAGCCGAGGGCCGCTACGCGCCCCTGTCGATGCTCGTCGCCCCCACCATCGGCCTCCTCTCCAACACCACCGCCGCCGAGGGCGTCACCTCTGCCGTCGCCGGGGGCGCGCGGTACGTCGAGCGGAGCCACGTACTGCGGCTGCTGTCCGGTCGGTGGAAATACCTCCCCGTCGGCCGGACGGCGTCGGTCGTGGCGGCCCCGGAGGACCCGACGGCCCGTCTGCAGATCGCGGAGAGCCGCGACTGGCTGGCCGGCGGCCGGGTGCCCGGCGACTCGGCGGCCCGGCGCGCGACGGCCGAGCGGGCCCTCCTGGCCATGCGCGCCCTGCTGCGGCCGAACGGGGCCATGGCGGCGGGCTGGTCCCCCGGCTGGATGTACTCCTGGCCGCGCGACTCCAGCTTCGCCTCCGCCGCGTTCGCGCACACCGGCCACGACGCCGAGGCCTACCGGATCCTGCGCTACAGTGCCGCGACCCAGCGGGGGGACGGCACCTGGGACGCGCGGACGGAACTCGACGGATCCGGCCCCCCGGACAGCAGGCGGTGGCAGCTCGACGCCAACGGCTGGGTCCCCTGGGCCACCTGGCAGTGGTACCGGACGGCGCCTCTCGTCACTCGCCGCGCCCGGCTGACCGCCCTCTACCCGATGATCCGCAAGGCGGCCGACCGCTCGGCGGCCTCCCTCGGGCCGAACGGGCTGCCTCCGGCCTCCCCAGACTACTGGGAGGTGATGACGACCACCGCCAACATCGGTACGGCCGCACCCTTGTTGGCCGGACTCCGCGCCGCCGCGGACCTCGCCGACGCGCTGGACCGGCCCGGGGACGCGGCCCGCTGGTCCGGCGCCGCCGGGCGGCTCTCCAGCGGGATCTCCCGGACGTTCGCCCCGCTCGGCTATCAGCGCACCGTCGACGGACAGCACGGACGGGACAGCGCGGTGGCCTTCATGGCGCCCCCCTTCAACACGGCCCCGGCCGACCTGCCCCGGGCGCTGGACACCACGTACGAGGCGCTGCTGCTGCCCAACGGGGGGCTCACTCCCGGGAACGATCCGACCGCGCCCTGGGGTGCGAACGCCTGGACCCCCAGTACGTCGTTCTTCGCCCTCGCATGGGCGGGCACCGGGCAGCCCGCGAAGGCCCGTCAGGTCCTGGACTGGGTCCTCGCCAAGCGGAACCCGCTCGGGGAGCTGCCCGAGAAGGTGGACCGGGCGGGCAGGCCTTCATCGGTCGCACCACTGGGCTGGACGGCCTCGATCGTCGTCCTCACGTTGGTGGCCCTCGATGGCGGGGGGCTCCCGACACCACCCCCGGGGCCGTAACGAAAGGGGCCCGTAGCCCCTCAGCCCTTCAGTCCTTCAGTCCTTTCGGCCCCTCGGTCCTTTCGGCCCCTCCCGCCTGCGGGCGCCGCCTCACTCGGGGTCCGTTCCGTCGCCCGGCGGCGGCGCGGTGCGCAGGCGCTCCAGCTCGTCGAGAAGCCGCTGGTACGCGTGCTTCTCGGCCGCCACCACGCGCGCGAGGGGGAGGTGGTGCGGATCCTGCCGGGACCGGGCCTCCTCGGCGGCGGCAGCGCGGAGTTCCCTCGCCCGGTCCAGTTCGTTCATCGCCGCCACGACGGCGACATCGAGCAGCTCGTGCTCCAGGGCCTGGGCGAAGGCCCGCTCCGTCGGCGCCGTGAGCCGGTCGAGGTCCTCCGCGCAGCCCTCCGGGGTCTGCGTCCGCCCACAGGCCCCGTCGAGATCGCGGGAGAGCGATCGGAGGCTCGTCCCGAGTTCCGGGTACGCCCGGTCGGGCCCGCTGTCGCCGCCGCAGCCGGCCACCAGGGCCGTACAGGCGGCGAGGGCGGCGAGGGCGGCAGCGGCGCGCAGCGTTGCGGGTCCTGCGCACCGGCGACGGCACGAGAGGAGAGGAGGGGTCATGGAAGCCCCGATCGCCCGTTGGTCCGAGTGCGGCCGCCCTGGCTGCGCGAGCTGGTCCGGCTGCCATCCTCGCCCGCTCCCCTCCGCCCTGCCACCCGGCGGCCGTGGGGGGGCGGGGCGGCGGGTGTGCGCTGCGGCGCAGGTCACCGCGGGGGCTGCCCCCCGGGGACGGCCGTGCCCGGGCGGCCGGCTTGCGCGAGCGTCCAGGGCTGGACGGCGCGGTGCCACGGGGCGGGGGTCCGGCTGCCGGGCAGGGTTGCGCCGCCCGCGGGGACCGTCGTGATGACGTGCAGGTCGGCGTCGAGGCCGAGCGCCGCGGCGACGGCCGTGCCGGCCCCCTCGGCCACACCGGCGGGGGCGCCCGTGTAGAGCATCTGGGACTCCTGCCAGGGCTGCGGACCGTCGGTGGCCGCGACGCCGACCGTGCCCGCGCCCGCCCGGCCCGCGAGCAGGTCTCCCGCGATGCCCACGGCACCGTAGCCGCCCAGGCCGCCCGCCTCGGCGACCGGGGAGAACTCCGGTGCGGTTCCGCCCGTGCGGGCCAGGCTCGTGGCGACGGTGCCGATGCCGGGCCGGCGGAAGAACAGGCGGACGCCGTCGCCCTCCGGACGCACCGAGAGCGCGCCCGTCGTCTGGGGCAGCCCGGTCGGGACGGGCCCGCCGAACGGGGCGCCCGGTGCCGGCTGGACCCAGGCCAGTACGGACCCGGCGGTGGCGGCGTACACGTGGCGCCGCCCCGACCCGTCGGTCGCGGTGACCGGATCGCCCTGGAGGCCGGCGCCGCCCAGGGCCTGCCACGCACCGAAGTCGCCGCCCGGGGTCTCCTGTGCCCGGGCGCGCAGCGTCCGGCGGGAGTCGCGGACGTAGACCGTCATCCGGCCCTCGGGGTCCACGGCGACGGACGGCCCGCTGATGGCCGAGGTGCCGGACCTGTCCACGGTGTCCGGGGTGCCGAGCGAGCGCCACGGGCCGAATCCGCCGTCGACCTCGCTCTGGACGGCGTAGACGATTTCCCGGCCGTACTCCTCGGGCGTCGCGCCCAGGGTGGTGCGGGTGGCGAACACGCCGATCCGACCGTCCCAGAGGCGGACGGCCGCCGCCCCCGAGTCGATGCCGTCGCCGGGCAGGAACTCGGGGCCCTGCCAGAGGGCCTGCGGGCCGCTGCGCGACCAGTAGGCCATGCGGCCGTCCAGCGCGGCGAAGGCCCACAGCCGTCCGGAGACGCCCTCGGTCATCCACGAGGTGCCGTCCCCGCGGCTGTAGCGGATGGTCTGGTTCCAGCCGGCGCCGGTGGGCCGGGTCGCGGTTTTGCGGTCGCCGCAGCCGGCGGGGCTGCCGCACCAGTCCTGGTGGTCGGTCCAGGCGTAGGTCTTCAGGTAGCCGAGCTTCTCCTCGGCGGTCTGCGGGTCGAGCGTCGGGGGCAGTGAGCTGTTCGGGTAGCTCACGTAGTTCTGGACCGAGAAGTGCGGCCGGGCCGTGGTCTTCGCGTAGCGCTCGGCGGCGGCCTGCACGAAGCGGGCGCCGTACATGTGGTCCTGGTGGTCGAGGAAGGCACCGCCGCCCTCCGCCCTGCCGGGGGTCGGGTCCTGCGTCCGTATCGTCGTCGGCCGGTACGTCTCGAACACTCCCGCGATGGCGGCCACGGCCTGGTCCTTGGTGTAGGAGAACCAGTCCTTGACCGGGGTTCCGGAGGTCAGCTGGGCGCCCAGGGCGGGGGTCCGGCCGTCCCACAGGCCGCGGAGGCTCTCCGGATTGTCCCCGGAAATGCTGCGGGCCTCGCGCAGCTCCATCCACACGAGGTTGACCTGGGGCCGGGCGACCAGGACGTCCACCTCGGCGCTGCCGCCGCCGGCGGTGGGTACGGCCTTGCGCTGCCACGCGCTGGTGCGGTCGCCGGTGGCCATCTGCGCGTAGGCGGCGCGTATGCCGTTCTGCCGGGCCTCCGCGTAGGCGGCCCGGTCGGCGGGACCGGCGGCGTCCTGCAGGTGCGGGCTGTGGGCCTCGTTCCTGCCGTCGGACTCGCCGGAGGTCAGGTAGACGGTGGTGACCTTGATGCCCGTCGATATGGAGCGGCTGAGGTCGGGGTTCATGAAGAAGAGGTCGTCGTCGGGGTGCGCGACGACCTGGAGGGCGGAGCCCTCGGTCACGCTCGGGGCGACCACCACCTCGGGCGCCGGCTGCGGGTGCTCGGTCCCGTGTCCGTAGGCCCAGGCCGTCACGCCGGCGGTGCCGACGGAGAACGCGGCGAGCAGGGCCGCGAGTCGGGTGCGGCGGGCCAGGGACATGTACGGCGCCTTGGGGGTCGGTCCGGTGCGGCGATCCGCCCGGGAGGTCGATCGGTGCCCCGATGGCTCCACTGCTTCCGGAGACGACCGGGGCCGATTATGTCCCGCACGTTCGGGGCTGACACACCCTCAAGTCACATATGACCAGAAAGGGAGTTGTAGAAGGAATGGGCAATTTTGTCCCTTTTGTCGACTGGCGTGCAGTTGGGCCTGAAAACCGGCCGGATCCGGTGTATGCGCCGGCCACCTGCGGGTTGCCCGGGATCGGTGGGACCGTCGAGCGCGGCGGCCCCTTCCCCGCCGACCCCGCACAAGTGGTGCATTCCACACGCCGACCGACCGGCACCGACCGGCACCGACCGGCACCGGCAGGCGTCTGCAGTGACGCGGCTCTCACTGACCGCAGAGGAGGTCCCCCGGGCTCGGGAGCCGTCTGCGGATCCCGTCGCTGAACGCCGCGGGTCGACCGGCCGGAGACCTTCAGCCCGAGGCCGCCGGTTCGGCCCCGTGCGGGTGCGTGGCGCCGCGGGCGAAGGCCGCTTCGGCCGCCGCGCGGCCCAGTGCCGACAGACAGGCCGACCATGTCCGGTCCACGTCGTGTCGTTCGGCGGGCGGTAGGGGGGCTCCGGCCGAGGCGCGGGCCGCATCGGCGGCGCCAAGCAGTCGCGCCGCCCGCTCGGGCTCGCCACCGGCCGCCGCTGCGCCCGCCAGGCCCTCCAGCGCGAGGGCCACGGCACGTACGTCGTCCAACGCCCGCGCGGCCGCGAGTCCCTCGAGGTGCAGGGCGCGGGCCCGGTCCCGGTCCCCCCTCAGCTCGACCGTGAAGCCCAGTTCGGCGAGGGCGAGCGCCGTGCCCGGCCCGTAGCCGGCCTCCCTGAACCAGGTCAGCACCTCCCGCATGTGCTCCTCGGCGCCGACCAGGTCGCCGGTGCGCCGGGCAACCATGGCGAGTCCGATCCGGGCGTCGGCCTCCCCGGCCCGGTGGTCTGCTCCCTGGCCAGCCGCAGGGCGTCCGCGTGCCGTTGCCGGCTCTCCTCGTACGCACCCGCCAGCAACGCCGACCGGCCCAGTGCGCACAGCCGCTTGCCGGCCTCGGTCCGTAGCCCGAGTTCCTCGGCGATGGCCAGCCCCTCCTCGTGCAGCCGGGACGCCTGCGGGTACTCACCCGCGATCTCGTGGAGCGCTGCACGGGGGAAGACGGTCTGCAACAGGCCCCAACGGTCGCCCACTGCGCTGAACAGGCGGGCGGCGCTCTCCCCCTCGCGGCGCGCCGCGGCCAGGTCGCCGTGCACGAGGGCGTGTCGGGCGCGCACGCTCACGGCGGCCGCGGTCCCCCAGACGTCGCCGATCCCCTCGGCCGCGGCCAGCGCCCGGTCGGCGAGTTCCTCGCTCGCGGACACGTTTCCCGCGCCCATCTGCGCGGCGGCCAGGAAGCCCAGCGCGTGCGCATGACCCTGCGGGTCGTGTTCCGCCACCGCCCGCGCGTCGAGGTCGGCCACCGCGGACCGCAGCAGGGTCCCGGCGGCGCTCGCCGTGCCTTCCCCCACGGTCAGTCCGGCCCGCCAGGCCGCCGCCAGGGCGCGCGCGGCGATCCGCTCCCCCGCGGACCGGTCCTGGCCCCGGCCGGTCCCGGGCCCGAGCTGAGCAGCGTGCTCGGGGGGATGTTCGCCGGGTTCTTCCAGGCGGTGGCGCTCGCCGGCACGGAGGGGATCGGGGCCGCGGAGCTGACGCGCCCGCTGGCGCGGTGGCTGACGGCGGCCGTCGACGCGCTGCCCGCCTTCGCGGAGGAGATCGACGCGAAGGACTACACCACCACGACCTCCAACCTGGAGATCAACGCGGTGGGGCTGCGCAACATCCTCTCCACCACCGAGGCGCAGGGACTGCCGACGGACCTGCTGGCGCCACTGCTGCGGCTCTTCGACGACCAGATCCGCGCGGGGCACGCCGCGTCCAGCCTGTCCAGGGTGGTGGAGTCGTTGCGCGCCGGCAGTCGGTGATCCGGCCTCCATGCAACCCGCTTGACCCGAAACCCGGCTGAAGACCGCGCTCCTGTCCGGGGTGTCGGGTCAGTCGACGGCCGACGAAGGCGGCCGTGCCCGGGATCGCTCCGTGGACATCGTGCGTCCGTGTTCGGCCACCGCCGGTGGGGTGGCTGCGCCGTTCAGGCAGCGGTCGAGGAGCGCATGCATGCGGGGGACGGGGAGGGGCGGTTCGGCTGCGGCGCCCTCTGCGGCCGGGGCACGCACCTCGGAATCCGGGTGGCCGAAGAGGCCGGTCAAGCCGGTCAAGCCGGTCAGGCCGGCACGGGGGAACGCGGGCAGGGTCAGCAGGTGCGGCCGGTGGGCCGGGCGGGCGGGGTCTCGGTGGCCGGCTCGGTGATCGGGCAGACGCAGTCCGGACCGTGACCGTGTCCCATGACCCGCTGGATCGCCCAGTACTCGGCCCAGGTGCGGGGAAAGGGGTGGCGGCGTGCACGCATCCGCACGTCCTCGTTCGGGTCTTCCCTTAACTCGGTGACCAGGTCCGGTCCCAGGTCGGGCCGGGCGGCGACCATCTCGCGGACCATCGCCTCGGGGTGGCGGGCGAGCCAAACGACGGCTTGCACCGCTTCCGGGTCCAGCTCCCAGCTGCTCTCCTGCGCCGCTTCCCGTACCACGGGGTCGGGGTCGTCGAGCAGGGCCTCGCACTGCTGCGCGTCGCGCACCCACGCGGACGACGGCGCCGGCGTCCTCGGCTGTGACGTGGAGCCCAGGGCCTACCGGTTGGGCGCCGACGGCCCCATGTCCGCGAGGGTCTTCCACAGCGTGGCGAGTGCGAGCAGCTGTGCCAGGAAGAACGCTACGGAGGCGAAGCGCATCTGGTAGACGTACGCGGCGAGACTGGCATTGGTCGGCCAGTAGCGCCGCTCGTCCTGAAAGGTCTGCAGGTCCATCACGAGACCGGTGCACGTCATCACCGAACCGAACGCGGCGATCTCACCGATCATGCGCGGCACGTTCCCGCCGAGGGCTTGGGCGATGAGGAAGTCGGCTGCCGCCGGGACGGCGAACACGAGCGCGACGAACATTGCCTTCGCCGGTCCGTGACGGCCCGGCAGATCACGCCATAGCGCCCCGAGGAAGAATCCCCCGACGATCCAGGCTACTTGCCAGTACAGGATCTCGATCATGATCAAGAGGAATCCTGCCGGATCCTGTGTGGTCACCGTCCAGGAGTCGCCCTTGACCGCGCTGGTCCAATAGAGCAGGCCGGTCACGGGCAGTCCGACGAGACATGCGTCGACAGCGCCCCGACGAGCGTTGCCCCACCACGTGGACATGGGGCCGAAGGCAAAGGGCAGATCGGCGGGCCTGACCCCTTCCGGCAACGACTGGTCCAACCGGTCGATCTCGGCCTCGATCGACCCCTGCTCCGTGGAACGCTCCGCCGGTTTCGCAGTGCTGAGACGGTGCAGCTGTGTCTGGAGCTCCCGGAACCGGCGCGCCAGACGCAGTACGTCGGCCCTGTCGGTCCGTGAGATCACTCTTCCCAGCGGCGCATTGTCGGCGGAGGATTTCTCCAGTACGGAGACGGAAGAGCCCAGGGCGATCACTCCCCAGGCCGTGCACAGGCAAAGCAGCAGGCTGAGGGCATAGGCGGAGAAGCCGTAGTAGTACCCCTGGGGTGCGAAGGTGACGGCGAACAGGACCGCGAGGAGGAACTTCTCCGCCC
Organism: Streptomyces sp. NPDC091682; assembly: GCF_044756625.1. Lineage (NCBI taxonomy): Bacteria > Bacillati > Actinomycetota > Actinomycetes > Kitasatosporales > Streptomycetaceae > Streptomyces > Streptomyces sp. NPDC091682. The sequence goes on from NZ_JBIVTH010000002.1 coordinate 133,999, forward strand.
GGTCCGGTGTGAACGCCCCCTTCTCGTACTGTTCGACCCGACAGACCCGCAAGACCCCCAGCAGGGGCAGCGGCGCCAGAAGGGACACGATGGTCAGCAGCGGGTCCGCGACGATCACCGGGAAGGCCCACCACCACCCGTCGAGCGTCGTCGCCCAAAGAGTGTTGTACGCCGGCCAGTTCGGGTCCGCGAGCCAGCTGACGCGGTCCCAGTGGCGCGCGAAGGCGAGGTAGCTCCACAGGACGGTCATCATCGCCGCCACGACGGCGACGCAGACCATCACCCACGCCGGCAGCCGCGCCTCTCCCATCAGCAGGATCCGCTGCCCCACGGAAATCACACCGAGCCAGCCCACCGCCATCAGGGCAGCGCAGGCCATGGCCCCGGTCCAGCCCGGAGGGGACAACAGTTGGTCGGCCGTGGGGAGCAGCGTGAAGTCGTTGACCTCCGAAACCACATACGCCCCGGTCAAGCCCAGGACGAGTGCGCACACACCTACACGGAGGTGCTTCGGCAGGGAGCCGAGCAGACACAGCGAAAGCCCGAGGAACGCCAGGGCGAACACCGCCAGCGTCGGCGAGTAGTCGTCCTTCCAGCCCATCAGCCGGTGCAGGACCAAGTAGAGGTTGTCACCGAGGTAGATGAGCGAGCCGAGGAACATCAAGAGAACCGCCCACCACCGCAGAAACTGCATCGCTTTCGACTCTTGTGGCATCAGCTTGCCGGACAGACTGAGCCTCAGCCGACGACCCGCGACGAGCAGCAACCCGCCGGTGGCGACATACCAGAAGGCTGAAGATGCGCCGTAATATCCCCACGCCTCCCATGCCTGCCACGTGCCTTCCGACGTGGTTGTGATGTAGTCCCAATGCTGGGCTGCGGGAGGCCGGAATGTCACCGTGGGGTAGTCGTCATGCTGTTCGTGCCGCCAGCTCAGCCTCGTTCCGCCTTCACCGAAAGCCGGCGGAGGATCGGCCGTCAGGGCTCCCGGTCCGCCCAGGCTGACGTGCACCTTCTCCCAGTTCGCGTCCTTCAAAGCAGGGGTAGGCCGCAACTCGATGCGCCAATTGTCCTTCGTCACGGTCAGTCTCCAGGAACCGACGGCGACCAAGGAAGTGTTCTGCACCCACGTGGCAGCTTTGTAGTGAACCTTGACCCACTGACCGTCGGCCTTCACGGTCACCGGCTTGAAGCGCCACTCGTCGTCACGGAAGTCGTTCTGCTCCCCCGGGGGTTTGCCCACCAGGCACGCCAGCGCAAAGCGGTAGGCCGACGCGTGGGCGTCCAGGAGCAGCGCGGAGGCGTGCCTCCAATCGGCGGGCACGCTGACGTCCATCGTGCTCGTGAGCATGCTGAAGTCGTTGCCGCGGTGCTTGAACTCGGCCAGCGCCGTGACCTTGGTCTTCTTCAGCTGGTCGGCGCGACAATCGGTCGGGGCGCCCTCAGCAGCGCGGGCCCGCCCCGCTTCGGGGAGTGTGAGGCAGAGAACCAGGAACAGCACGTACAGCAGGCGCGGCGCGGAGCAGCAGGGGCGGATCACTGCCCCAGAATCCTCCCCGCAAGAGGCGCGCGATGCTGCGCGACGCGTCGACGCGCAGGCAGATCCACCCCACCGGCCGACGGGTGAAAGCCAACGGGGGGCCGGTCGCAGCCGCCCGGCGGCCTCCGGTCCGTGATCGGGGTGCACCGGCCCCACCGGAAACCGTGTGGGCGCCCGCCCTGAAGTGCCGGTAGCGTCCGGTCTCCCGAGCCGCCGTACCGGCGGCCCACGTCGAGAGAGCGATGCAGATGACCAGCCAGCAGGCAACGACGACCCTCTGGCGCCCCACCGGCCCCGAAGAGCTGGGGCTGGTGCGGAAGCTGAACTGGCGTGCGTGGCCACCCAGGCTGCCCGAGCAGCCGATCTTCTACCCGGTCCTCAACGAGGACTACGCGATCAGGATCGCGCGGGACTGGAACGTGAAGCACAGTGGTGCCGGCTTCGTCACGCGTTTCGAGGTCGACAAGGAGTTCCTGAGCCGGTATCCCGTTCAGCAGGCGGGCGGGCGGACGATCCTCGAGCTCTGGGTTCCGGCTGAGGAGCTGGACGACTTCAACGCCCACATCGTCGGCGAGATCCAGGTGGTCCACGAGTTCCGCTGACGGGGGAAGGGCCTGTTTCGGGAGCACGCCCGCCCGGTGCGGGCCTCCCGACGCGGCTGTGACCACGGCGTCCCAGCCGGTCTCGACGGCCCCGTCCCACCAGCGGGTCCGCGCCCGCGTCGGGCAGGCCCTCGCCCGCACGAAGGCCCGGAAGATCCTCCGGGACCTACGTCTCACGGGTGACGGGGCCTACGGGGCCTTTAGTGGGCTCCGTCCGGGCGCAGTTCGATGTGGTCCGGAGCCAGGTCGACCGCCACGCGGTGTTCCATGCCCAAGGCCTCCAGGAACTTCGGGGGGAGTTGGACCCGCCCGGAGCGGTCGAGGACGACGTACTCGCGTTCGCTGATGGACTCCTCGCCGTGCTCGTCGGTGACCAGGCGGCGCAGGACCTCACTGCTGGTGCGGCCGTCGCGGATCGCGACGGTCCTGCGGACCTCGCCCGCCACCATCGGGTCGTGCGTCACGATCACCACCGTCACGCCGAGTTCCTTGTTCACGGTCCGGAAGGTCTCGAAGACCGCCGCGGCCGTTTCCGAGTCCAGTTCGCCCGTGGGTTCGTCGGCGAGCAGCACCTTGGGGTCGTTCGCCATCGCCACGGCGATCGCGACGCGCTGCTGCTGGCCGCCGGACAGTTCCGCCGGGCGTCTGTGCGCCAGGTCGCCGATCCCGAGGGCCTCCAGGATCTCCCCGACCCTGGCCGCGCGGCGTGCGCCCGCGCCGCGCCGGGCGCCGCCGCCGCCGGCCAACTGCATCGGGAGGGCGACGTTCTGAGCAGCCGTGAGGAACGGCAGCAGGTTGCGGGCCGTCTGCTGGAAGACGAACCCGACCGCTTCGCGCCGGTACCGCAGCCGGTCCCGCGCCGACAGCTCCAGCAGGTCGTAGCCGGCGACCGCAGCGCTGCCGGCCGTGGGAACGTCCAGGCCGGCCAGGATGTTCAAGAGGGTGGACTTGCCGCTGCCGGAGGCGCCGACGAGGGCCATCAGGTCGCCCTGTTCGACCGTCAGCTCCAGTCCCTGGAGGGCCTGTACCTCGATGCCGTCCTGGCTGAAGATCCGGACCAGGCGGTCGCAGGCGATCGCGGCGTCCGCCGCCGGGGTGCGCGGCTCCGCGGCGGCCGTCGCCCGGCGGCGCAGCTCCTCGTACGTCGGCTGGTCGGTGTTCAACGCTGGTCTCCCGCTCTCAACTCGGTGGTGATCTGCCGTCGCCCGGATGTCGCCGCCTCCACGCACACGGCCGTGGCGACCAGGGCTGCCAGGCCCAGGGCCTGGGTCAGTACGGGCCCTGCCGTCAGCCGCACTCCGTTCGGCACGTGCGCGCCGACCAGCGTGGACAGGTCCATCGCCGGGCCCAGCAGGGCCACGGCGGCCGCCGCCACCAGGGCCCCGCCCATCGTCGCGGCCAGGGTCTGCGGCAGGGTTTCGGCAAGGATCAGCGCCACGCCCTGCCGGCGGCGCAGCCCCATGGTGCGCAGCCGGGCCAGCAGCGCCGCGCGTTCGGGGACGGTCCGCATCAACGTCAGCAGTACGGCCAACAGGGCGAAGCCCGCCGCTCCGGCCATGGCGGCCCAGAAGAGGCGCTGTGCCGAGCGCTGGAGCGGATCGGCGCCCAGTGCGGTGACGGCCTCGGCACTGGTGTGCACGGGGTACGCCTCGTCGACCGGGGCCGGGCCCGCGGAGGAACCGGAACCCGGGATCGGAGCCGGGGCCGGGGCCGGAGTCGCGGACGGCGCCGGGAGCTTGGAGCTGACCAGAGCGCGCAGCCGGTCAGCGTCGACGTCACCGAGGCCGAGCCACCGGTTCGGGTGGTCGGCGCCGCCCATGGCGGCGGTTGCGGCGCCCGCCGGCAGGACGACGGTCGCGGCGTCCCGCGCCGGATGGGCCGGGGTGCAGTCGACCGTGCCCGCGACCCGTACCTTCAGCTCCTTGCCGTCGCCGGGCTGCACCGCGTACGTGCCGCCCTGCGTGACCTTCCCGGCCAGGCCCGCGCTGAACAGCGCGGGCACCGGGGCGTCGGCGGACTGCGTACCACCGGTGGCCAGCAGCGCGGGCTCGAAGGAGCCGCAGCCGAGGACCCGGGACAGCTCCGCGTACGCGGCCGGCTCGGCCACGATCACGGTGATCTGGCTGGACCTGACGGTGGTGCCGAGGAGGGCGGAGTCGTGGTCGATCCACAGCGGCACGGACGTCCGTACGCCTGGCAGCTCGCCCGCTGCCTTCGCGAGTCCTTCCGGAAGCGGGAACTTCCCGTACGCGGAGATCGACGCGTCGCCCCCGACGGTCAGCCGGGCCACCCCCAGCCGGGACGAGTCCACCGACTGCAGCACGGCGGCGCCGAACCCGCCGGTGGTGATGGCGACGAGCAGCGCGACCATCGGCAGGACGGAGGGGCCGCTGCGGCCGCGGGTCTGCGTACCGGTCGTCGCCGGGCCGCGGGCGGCCCGCGCGAGTCCCAGGAAGCCGACCAGTCCGGAGCCGCGGCCGGCCGCCCGGGCGAGCCATCCGGTGACCACCGGCTGGAGCCGGGCCAGCAGCAGTCCCCCGCACAGGGCGAGCAGCAGCGGGGCCGCGATCAGCAGCGGGTCGAGGTCGCTGCCGGGCGGGGCGACCCCGCGGCGGCGGACCTCCACCACGGCGGCGGCGGTGGCGATGAGGACGAGCAGTTCGGCCACGGGCCTGCGCCACCGCCCGGCCGGGCGGGCCGGGGTCAGCAGGACGGCTGCCCGTACGGGGAAGGCCAGCAGGGCGAGCAGGGCGACGGCCGCGGCCGAGAGGAGGGTGGGCGCGAGCCGGGGGGTGGGCAGCAGCAGGACGGCGAGCGCGGTGGCGGCCGTGGCCGCCGGGAGTACGGTGACGGCGCCCTCCCCGAGGAGCCGGCCGACGATGGCGGTGCGCGAGCCGCCGCGCGCGAGCAGCAGCCGAAGTTCGGCGTCGCGGCGGTCGGCCGCGAGTGCGCCGGCCAGGCACAGGACGACGAAGGCGACGCCACCGACCCCGGCGGGTCCGATCGCGGCGAGCGGCGCCGCGGCGCGGGTGCGGACGCGGGCTTCTTCGAACCGCTCGGGCAGCCACGAGGTGGTGTGCAGATGCGGGCGGCCGGTCTCCCGGGCGAGGGTGGCGGCGGTGGGGCCGGCGAGGTACGAGGCGATGTCCTTGGTCGTGGCGTCGAGCCGGTCGGCCCGCAGGTGGCCGATGTCCACGGGCAGCTGCCAGAAGTCGTCGGCGGCGCGGCTCCACGTGCTCATCCGGTCGAGGTCCCCGGTGCCGACGAGGGCGTCGACGTCCCAGGCGAGGCTCTCGTTGTAGTAGTGCTCGCAGGCGCGGGCGAGGCACCCCAGGTTGTCCGTCCAGAAGTCGTCGGTCTCGTCGAGGACCGCGAAGAGACCGACGACCGTGACGGACGGTGTGCCGTCCACTCGGGTCTCGCTCGTCAGGACGGATCCGACGCGGGCGCCGAGGGTCGCGGCGGCCTTCTGCGAGAGGGCCACCTGGAGGGGCGCCAGCGCCCCGGGGGCGGCCTGCGCGGGGGCCGTGGGTGTGCTGCTCGGCCACTGCCCCTCCGCCAGCTTCACATGGGCCTCCGCCTCGCGGACGTGCAGGAGGTTCATGCTGGGCGGAAAGCCGGAGGGGCGGGAGAGTTCCGGGTTCAGCAGCAGCTGCCTCTTGGTGGTGCGCGTGCCGTGGACCGTCGACTCCGGGTCCACGCGGAAGGTGGATCCGGTCGGCGCGAGCAGTTTCTCCAGCGTGGCGTCCAGGGCCTGGGCGCTCTGCCCGCTGTCCGGGGAGGGAGCGGTCACCTGCAGGCTGGCGTTGCCGGCCGCGCTGCGTTCCAGGAAGGACCTCAGGGCCTGGTCGGCGCCCCGGTCCTGGGCCCGGGGCAGCGCGGCGGCCAGCAGGACGGCGACGAAGGCCAGTGCGGCGCCGAGCAGGGTGCTCAGGGGCGCCGCCCGAAGCCGGGTCCTGACCCAGGGCGCGGGCCGCGGGGCGGTGGGCAGGGGCGAACGGGCGGTCAGCGGGGTGGCGGACGGCGGGGTGGTCACATCTCCTCCACGGGACGCAGCCGGGCGGCGATGTCGCGGCCCCGGGGGCCGCTGAGCGCGGCCGACAGCAGGGGAACGGCTGCGATGGCGACGACCGTGAGCACGGTCTGCCAGAACGGCATGTCCACGCGTACGGGCGGGAACGGTCGCCCGGCAGCGGGTGTCAGGACGACCAGGGGCGCCATCAGGTGGACGAGGGCGATGCCCAGTCCGGTCCCGACCGCGGACCCGATGGCGATCAGTACCCCGCCCTCGGCGGCGGAGGCGAGGGCCAGCGAGCGGCGCGGGGTACCGAGGGCGAGCAGGACGGAGAACTCCCTTCCGCGCACGCGTCGTTCGGCGGCGGTGGAGGTCGCGAATCCGATGGCGGCCAGGACCGCGCAGGCGGCGGCGAGGGCGGCCAGGGCGCTCTGCGGGCCGGCGCTCAGCGGGTCGTCCAGCAGCTGCTCGGTGATCTCCTCGCGCAGTTGGACGCGTTCGATCCGGGCGCCTTCGCGCAGCTTGTCCGCCGCGCGGGCCGGGACCGGGTCGGCGGCCGAGTCGGCGGGCAGCCACCACTCGGTGGGCGTGGGCGGCTGCTGGCCGACGGATTCCAGCAGGAACCGGCCGAGTACCTGCAGGTCGACGGCGAGCGCCGAGCGGCCGGCCACGGGCAGGGAGTCCACGGCGGCGGTGATCCGCATCTGGACCGCGGCGCCGTCCAGCGTGACGGGGACCGTATCGCCCACGGCGGCGCCCAGGGACGCCAGGTAGCGGGTGGTGGCGACCGCGGGGACGGCGGTGGGGGCCGGGCCGGCGGGCGCGGGGAACACCACAGTGTTGGCGCCCTGCAGGGTGCCGAAGCCGCCCCAGTAGCGCAGCCGCAGCAGGTCCGTGGAGCCGGCGGGGACCGGGACCGGCTCGGGGCCCCTCCGGGGGCCGCTCGCCTGCGGGAGCGAGGTCCGCCAGCCGGTGGCGTCCGCGGGTGCGGTGACGCCCGTGGCGGCGCCGTCCGCGGTGTCGGACACGGCGATGCGGCGCACGGTCAGTTCGCTGCCGTCGCCCGGGGCGTCGCCGTCCCCGGCGTACGAGAGGCGTATCCCCGCAAGGGTCAACGGGGTGGCCGTCGATCCGACCGGGGCGCCGGTCAGTGCGTCGAGGAGGTAGGGGAGGGTGACGTCGCCGCCCTGGGGCAGGGTGACCGAGGACGTCCCGTACGTCGCCCCGAACCGGTCGCGCAGCAACAGGCTCACGGCGGCCCAGCTCATCCCGGAGGACCGGACCGACACCTCGAGGTCGATCCGGCGCGGGGAGCCGGGCAGGGCGACACCGGGGCCCGCGGGGCCGGCCGTGGCGCCCGGGTCACCGGCGGCGAGCGGGGTGAACAGCTCTCGCATGGTGTGCCCGGCGCGCAGGTCCGCGCGCAGCGGCACCCGTTCGCCCGCCTTGACGGCGTCCAGGGCGACGAGGTCTGCGGGGCTCCCGTCCGGCAGCTTCTGTTCCCGGCGGACCACCGGAACGAGGCGGTCGCCGCCGGGCAGGGCCGCGTAGCGTCCGCCCTGCCCCATCGGGGACATGCTGCTGCCGGAGATCCGCAGGCCGCCCGCGGTGGCGAAGTCGGCCTGGTCGCGCTGGGAAGCGGACCAGCCGGTGTGCTGACCGAGCGCCAGGATCCCGCTGGCGACGGCGAGTACGAGCAGCAGCACGGGCCCGGTGGCCCGGCCGGGTCGTCGGGCGAGCTGCCAACCGAACAGGGCGGGCCCCAGGCTCCGGCCGCGCGCCGCCAGCCGTCCCCCGGCCCGCGCCGCGAACGGCAGCAGGCGCAGGACCAGCAGCGTGCCCCCGCACAGGGCCAGGGTGGGAGCGGCGACCAGGACCGGGTCGACACCGAGCCCGGTACTGGCCGGAGCGCCGGACGCGGGGGCGTCCTCACCGCCGTACTGCGCGAGCTGCTGGTAGCCGAGGACGGCGAGGACGACGACGGCCAGGTCGAGGCCGGAGCGGGCGGCGCCCGTCACCAGTGCCTGGCGGCTGCCCACGCGGCGCAGTACGGCGGCGGAGGCCCCGCGCAGCACGGAGGGCAGGGTCGTCAGCAGGACGCAGGCCAGAGCGCAGCCACCCGCGACCGGCCAGACCAGCCAGGTGTCCGGGATCTCCAGGTGGACCCGCCCGAGCGGTCCGAACCGGCCGAACAGGCGCAGCAGGGGTGGTGTGAGCAGGGGTGCCAGGACGGCCGCGGGCAGGGCGAGCAGCAGGGACTCGGCCGCGGTGAGCTCGCCGAGGCGGCGGCGGGAGGCGCCGCGCGCGGTGAGCAGGACCCGTTCCGGTTCCTGTCGGACGGTCAGGATGTGGGAGACGAGGAGCAGTGCGGCGGTCGACAGGACGGCGAGCTGGAGCGCGCCCATCAGCAGGGTGGAGCGGGCGACGACCGTGCCGGCGCTCAGCTCGGCCAGGAGTTTGGGCAGTTCGGTGGCGGCCCGCAGCGAGCCGGCGCGTTCGAGGGCGGCGCTCGCGGGGTCGGTCGCGGTCCGGACGGCCTCCGCCTCGGCGGTGCGGACCGTGTGCAGGTCCGGGGTGAGCAGCGTGAGGCGGTGGTTCTGCAGGATGCCGCCGGTGGTGAAGGCGCTGTCGTCCACCAGGAGCGGGCCGTAGATGGCGAAGGTGTCGGCCTGGACCTCGCGGCCGCCGAGGGGGTCGAGCCGCCAGTAGGCGGCGTCCGGGTCGGCGGCCCGGTACACGCCGGTGACCAGCACGGTCAGCGGTGCACCGCCGAACCGGTCGTCCAGCCGGACGGGGGCGGGCAGCGCGGATTCGGCCAGTCCCAGCCGAGCGAGCGCCGCGCGCGGCACGGCCACCTGGGTCGGCGCGGGCGGGACGCCTGCGCCCGTGGGTGCGGTGACGGGCGCCGGCCACTCGCCGGCGAGCAACCGTACGTGGTCCTTGCCGAGGGCGGCGAGCAGGGTCAGGTCGGCGTCGCGGCCGGAGGCGGCGACGCCGGGCAGTCCGTACGAGCGGCTGCGCGCCACGCTCTCGGAGGTCACCGGAAGCCGCCCGAACACCTCGTCCGCGAAGGCCCGTACGGACGCGTCGTCCTTGGCTCGGGAGTCGGCGGGATGGCCGCTGGTGACGACGACGGTGGTCCGGGGCTGTGCCGTCCCGGTCAGGGCCCGCCGGAGCCCTTCTTCGCCCACGCCACGGGTGAATGCCGTCAGCGCGGTCAGTGTGGTCGCGGTGATCAGTACGGTGAGCAGCACGGCGACGGCGAGCGGCCATCGCCCGCGCAGTCGGCGCACGACGAAGCCGAGCACGTGTTGAATTCCTCCCCCGTCCGGACCCGAAGTACCGGATAGCGGACGATGCTGTCAGATGTGATCGATAGAGGGAAGGGGCTTGCGTGATCAGTGCGGCAGATGCGCAAATGCGATCAGGAAGTTACAGCGGCAGCTGGTGCGGTACGTGGGGCCGGGTGCCCCGCGCGGACAACTCGACGGGGGAACAGAGGCGATGACGGATCAGCAGGCACCGGCTACGGTCGCGACGCGGGCGGGGCGGGAGGCGGGCGGCTCCCCGATCGTGGTCGTCGACGACGTGCACCACAGCTTCGGCAGCGGACCGCAGGCCGTCCACGCCCTGCGGGGCGTGTCCTTCGAGGTCCGTCGCGGCGAACTCACCGCTCTCAAGGGCCGGTCGGGCTCCGGCAAGACCACCCTGCTGAACCTCGTCGGCGGCCTCGACTCCCCGACCGGCGGCCGGATCGCGCTCGACGGCACCGACCTGGCGGACCTCGACGAACCGGGCCTGCTCGCCCTGCGCCGCGACCGCATCGGCTTCGTCTTCCAGTCCTTCGGTCTGATACCCGTCCTGACCGCCGCCGAGAACGTCGGCGTTCCCATGCGGCTGCGACGCGTCCCCGCCAGGGAGCGCGAGGAGCGCGCCCGGACCCTGCTGGCCCTGGTCGGACTGGCGGACCATGCCGAACAGCGGCCCGGCGAGCTCTCCGGCGGCCAGCAGCAGCGGGTGGCGGTGGCCCGCGCCCTGGCCAACGATCCGGACCTGATCATCGCGGACGAGCCGACGGGACAGCTAGACTCGGAGACCGGCCGCTCGGTCATGGAGCTGCTGCGCGCCGTGGTGCGCAGCGAGTCGGTGACCATCCTCGTCGCCACCCACGACCCCAACCTGATCGAGCTCGCGGACCGGGTCGTGGAACTGCGGGACGGCCGCATCGTTGCGGCCGACTCATGAGCGGCCGACTCATGAGCCGAGCGCGTCCGCGCTGCTCCGCTGCCAGTACGTGACCGACAGCGAGCTGTCGTAGGCGACACCGGCCGCCGGGAGGGGCGGGGTCGCGGACGCGCCTGCGTTGCTGAGGGGCGTCCGGCCCTGGAAGGCGATCGTGAGCCGGTGTCCGGTCGTCCCGCCCTCACCGCTGCCGTCGGCCGCCGACAGTAGGGCCCCCGCTTAGCCCGACTCGCCCGGGGCGAGCGACACCACGGCCTGGGGCCGGGTCTGCTGCTGCGCGGCCGGCACCCATTGCATCTCGTCGAAGCGGAGCACCGGGTAGTAGGTCAGGTCGCAGGTCTTCGAGCCGGTGTTCTTCACCGTGATCAACATGTGGTTGAGCGGCCGGGAGACCGGCTGCACCGTGACGCCGGTGTTCGCTCCGTTGCACAGGACGTGCTGCTGTTCCCCCGCGGCCGTCGGAGCGGAGGGAGCAGGGGCCGTCGGCGAAGCCTTGGGGGCCGCTGCCGCGGGCGGGGCGGCCGAGGGAGCGGCGTCCGTGGCGGGGCTCGAAGCGGCAGACGCTCCCCCGTCCTTGAGGCCCGTACCGTCCTCGCACCCGGTGAGGGAGAGGACGACGAGGGCGGCGGCGGCCGCACCCGCGAGGCGCCGGAAGGCCTGCGGGCGGAAGGTGCGGGAGGTACGGACGAAGGGCGTGCGGTGGAACGCGTGCATGGCTGACGGCCTTTCACAGGGCATGACGACAGGGCCCGGTCGGGGTCCACAGGGACCGGCCGCCGGGAGCGGTGTGCTTGGATGACCTCAGCCTGAGCGATGCTCCGTCCCAGCCGCCACATCCGCTGGGCAATCAGGAACGCTGGAATACCGGCATAGGCTCTGAGCTGCGCAAACAACCTGTTCCTGGGATGCGGGACAGGACACGGGTGGGAGGAACGGTGTCGCAGGACACTGCTGGGTCCGAGTTCGCCGAGCTGCTGAGGGAGTTGAAGGACCGGTCCGGCCTCAGCTACGGAACGCTCGCCAAGCGGCTCCACATGAGTGCGTCGACCTTGCACCGCTACTGCAGCGGCGAGGTCGTCCCGGCGGACTACGCACCGGTCGAACGGCTCGCCCGGCTCTGCAAGGCCTCGCCCGAGGAACTCCTCGCCCTGCACCGGAGTTGGGTGCGGGCCGATACCAACCGCCCGCGCAAGGGCGCGGACCCGAGCGGCACCGTGCAGGAGACGACCGGGGCGACCGGGGCGACCGGAACCGGAACCCTGCCGGTCGACACGGCCGAGGCACACGACGCGGTGGACGCGGCCCGGGCGGCGGACCCGCCCGAAGGGGTCGAGGTGGGGTCCGAGGTCGAAGAAGTGACCACCGCAGCCGGGCCGACCACGCCGACCCGGCGTCCTCGCCCGCGCCCGCGCCCGGCCGTGCTCACCGGGATCGCGCTGACGGTCGTGGCCGCCGTCACCGCCCTGGCCGGCGTGCTCCCCCTCGGCGCGGACCGGCCAGAACGGGGCGCCGACGTCCGGGACGGCCCCGTCGGTGCCACGGGCCGCTCCCCCGCGGGGGAGAAGTCCCCGGACGGCCCGGCCGGGCCGTCATCGCCCCCGCCTTCGTCCCCGACTTCGTCCGCGGCGCCGTCGCCGTCCGCGTCCTCGCCCGTGTCCTCGCCCTCGTCCGGGTCCTCGCCCTCGTCCGGGTCCTCGGACGCAATGCCCGCGACCCCCGCAGCAGGCAACGACAGCAGCGGCGGCGACACCGCCGCCGGCACGCCGGTGAAGGTGACCACCCGCCCCCACACCTGGGAGGCCCCCTGCGGTCAGCACTACCTGATCGACAAACCACCGGCCCAGGTGGGACCGCCCCCCGTCGAACGGGACGCACCCGCCTGGGTGGCTGCGGCCGGGGCCGTACCCGCGGGCGAGCAGTACGTCACCCTCACCCTGCAGGGCTCCGGCGCGGACACGGTGGTGCTGGACGGCCTGGCCGTCCGTACGGTCGCCAAGCGTGCGCCGCTCCCCTGGAACGACTACGCCATGGGCTACCCGGGGGTGGGCTGCGGCGCGGACGTCCCGACCCGCTCCTTCGACGTGGCCCTGGACTCCGCGCGCCCGGCCGTAGTACCCGTGCCGGGTCAGCGGGACTTCCCCTTCTCGGTCAGCGAGTCGCAACCGGAGGTGCTCCACATCAAGGCCGCCACCTCCGCCCACGACGTGAGCTGGTACGTGGAGCTGTCCTGGTCCAGCGGCTCCCGCTACGGCACCCTCAAGATCGACCACAACGGCCGTCCCTTCCGCACCAGCGGACGCGGGGGACGGACCGGCTACGAGTTCCCCCTCGGCGGCGAGGGATGGGTCGGGGCGGGCACGACGGGCCGTTGACCAGGAGCGACCGGGTGTGTACCTGGAGCGCACGGTCCGCGTCGTCCCGGAGCGATCCCGCGGGATCGCCCCTACGATGGGCGGGAACCGGCGCGGGCGGCTCGCCGGGCCGCCCGCCCAGAGCACTCGGGGTGGAGACGACGTATGGCACAGGCCGCCGACACGGCGCGGACCGTCATCCTGACCGTGGACGACGACCCGGGAGTCTCCCGGGCCATCGCCCGTGACCTGCGGCGGCGCTACGGCGCCGAGTACCGGATCGTGCGGGCCGAGTCGGGCGAGTCCGCGCTGGAGGCGCTGCGCGAGCTGAAGCTGCGCGGCGACCTGGTGGCGGTGATCCTCGCCGACTACCGGATGCCGCAGATGAACGGCATCGAGTTCCTCGAACAGGCCCTGGCGGTGTACCCGGGCGCACGGCGGGTGCTGCTCACCGCGTACGCCGACACCAACGCGGCGATCGACGCGATCAACGTCGTCGACCTCGACCACTACCTGCTCAAGCCCTGGGACCCCCCGGAGGAGAAGCTCTACCCGGTCGTGGACGACCTGCTCACGGCCTGGCGCACCAGCGACTACCGTCCGGTACCCGCCACCAAGGTGGTGGGCCACCGCTGGTCGGCGCGCTCCTCGGACGTGCGGGAGTTCCTGGCCCGCAACCAGGTGCCGTACCGCTGGTACTCCTCCGACGAACCTGAGGGGCGGCGGTTGCTCGAGGCGGCCGGGGCCGACGGGCAACGACTACCGCTGGTCATCACGCCCGAGGGCACTGCGCTGATCGAACCGGAGGCGCCCGAGCTGGCCTCCCACGTGGGGCTCGCGACGACGCCGGCCGCCGACTTCTACGACCTCGTCGTCATCGGCGGCGGCCCGGCCGGGCTCGGCTCCGCGGTGTACGGGGCCTCCGAGGGGCTGCGCACCGTACTGGTCGAGCGGTCGGCGACCGGCGGACAGGCCGGTCAGAGCTCCCGCATCGAGAACTACCTCGGGTTCCCCGACGGCGTGTCGGGCGCCCAGCTCACGGAGCGCGCCCGCCGCCAGGCCGGCCGGTTCGGCGCCGAGATCCTCACGGCGCGCGAGGTCACCGGCCTGGAGGTCAACGGCGCGGCGCGCGTCGTCCGCTTCTCGGACGGCTCGGCGATCGCCGCGCACAGCGTCATCCTGGCGACCGGGGTGTCCTACCGGCAGCTCCGCGCGCCGGGCTGCGACCAGTTGACCGGCTGCGGGGTGTACTACGGCTCCTCGCTCACCGAGGCGGCCTCCTGCCAGGGGCAGGACGTGTACATCGTGGGCGGCGCCAACTCGGCCGGGCAGGCGGCGATGTACCTGGCGCGCGGCGCCAAGTCCGTGACGCTGCTGGTGCGCGGGGAGTCCCTGACGGCGTCGATGTCGTACTACCTGATCCAGCAGATCGAGGAGACGCCGAACATCACCGTGCGCACCCGGACCGTCGTCGAGGCGGCGCACGGCGAGGGGCACCTGGAGCAGCTGACCCTGCGGAACCTGGACGGCGGCGCGAGCGAACTCGTCGACGCGCAGTGGATGTTCGTGTTCATCGGCGCGGCCCCGCTGACCGACTGGCTGGACGGTACGGTGCTGCGCGACGAGCACGGTTTCATCCTGACCGGGCCGGACCTCACCCCGGACGGACGGCCGCCGGCCGCATGGGAACTGGACCGGCCGCCCTACCACCTGGAAACCAACATTCCCGGCGTGTTCGTGGCGGGCGACGCGCGCGCCCAGTCCGCGAAGCGCGTCGCGTCCGCCGTCGGAGAGGGAGCCATGGCCGTGATGCTCGTCCACCGGTACCTGGAGCAGTCATGAGCGGCCAGCCCATGCCGTGCAGCCCGCAGGAGATCGCCTCGCTGTTCCTGTTCGAGAAGCTCACCCCAGAGCAGCTCGGGCGGCTGTGCGGTGAGGGGCGGGTGGAGCGGTTCGAAGCCGGTCCGGTGTACGTCGAGGGTTCCCCGGCCACCTGCTTCTACGTGATGATCGAGGGCACCGTCGTACTGTCCCGCCGGGTCGGCGGCGACGACGTCGAGGTGAGCCGCACCTCGCAACGCGGCGTGTACGCGGGGGCCATGCAGGCGTACCTGGGCGACCAGGTGCCGCAGACGTACACCAACTCCATGCGGGTGACCGAGCCGACGCGTTTCTTCGTGCTGCCCGCACAGTCGTTCGCGGACGTCATGCAGGAGTGGTTCCCGATGGCGGCACACCTGCTGGAGGGGCTGTTCTTCGGCTCCAAGAACACCCAGCGGGCCATCGGGCAGCGCGAACGACTGCTGGCGCTCGGGTCCTTGTCCGCCGGCCTCACCCACGAGCTCAACAACCCGGCGGCGGCGGCCGTCCGGGCCACGGCGACCCTGCGGGAGCGGGTCGGCAAGATGCGGCACAAGCTGGCCCACATCTCCCAGGGCCAGTACTCGCGGGAGACGATCGCCGACCTCATCGAAATCCAGGAGCGCACCGTCGAACGCGTCGCGAAGGCGACGGCGCTCAGCCCGCTGGAAGCCTCCGACCGGGAGGACGAACTCGCCGACTGGCTCGACGACCACGGCATCGCGGAGGGCTGGCGGCTCGCGCCGACCTTCGTGCAGGCCGGGCTGGACACGGACTGGCTGGACCAGGTCGCGGCGACCGTGGCAGAGGAGATCCTGCCGTCGGCCATCGGCTGGCTCAACTACACGGTCGAGACCGAGCTGTTGATGGACGAGATCGCCGACTCCACCACCCGCATCTCCCACCTCGTGGACGCGGCCAAGCAATACTCGCAGCTCGACCGCGCCCCGTACCGGGTCGTCGACGTCCACGAACTCCTCGACAGCACCCTGCTGATGCTGTCCGGCAAGATCGGCTCCCGGGTGCGGCTGGTCAAGGAGTACGACCGCTCCCTGCCGGACGTTCCCGCCTACCCGGCGGAGCTCAACCAGGTGTGGACCAACCTCATCGACAACGCCGTGTTCGCCATCGGGAGCACCGGCGGCGAGGGCACGCTGACGGTCCGCACGGCGCGCGAGGGCGACCGCCTGCTGGTGGAGTTCCGCGACACCGGACCCGGCATCCCGGCGGACATCCGCAGCCGCATCTTCGACCCGTTCTTCACCACCAAGCCGGTCGGCGAGGGCACCGGTCTGGGCCTCGACATCTCCTGGCGGATCGTCGTGAACAAGCACCACGGCAGCCTCCAGGTCGAGTCGACCCCGGGTGACACCCGGTTCCAGGTCCTGCTTCCGCTGACCGCCCCGGCCCCCGAGGCCGAAACCGAAGCCGGATCCGCGACCCAAACCCAGACCCAGACCCAGACCGCTGAGGAGCCCGTATGAGCGACATCGAGGGAATCGACCCGAGCGCCGCGCCCACCGGCGCCGGCTGCGTCGAGTGCGACGAGTTGGGCGGCTGGTGGTTCCACCTGCGGCGCTGCGCCCAGTGCGGCCACATCGGCTGCTGCGACTCCTCGCCGGCCCAGCACGCCACCGCCCACTGGAAGTCCTCCGGCCACCCCTTGGTGCAGAGCTTCGAGCCGGGCGAGGAGTGGTTCTGGAACTACGACACGGACGCGCTGTACGACTCCGGCCCCGAACTGACCGCTCCGCGCGATCATCCGGCGGAGCAGCCGGTACCGGGTCCGGCCGGCCGGGTACCGGAGGACTGGACGCGGCGACTGAACCGCTGACCTGCGGCTACGACCGGGTGGTGGGCGGGGTCCACACCGTGCCGCGGGCCTCGTATTCGAGCATGGCCTCCACACCGGTCGCCGCATCGGCACCCAGTTCCCGGCGTACGAGCCACAGGGCGAGGTCCAGCCCACTGGTGATGCCACCCGCGGTGACCAGGTCCGCGTCGTCCACCACACGGGCGTTCTTCAGGAGGCCGCCCTGCTTCTCCAGGTCCGGGCGCGCCTTGTGGTGGGTGGTGCAGGGGCGGTTCGTGGTCAGCCCGGCGGCGGCCAGCAGCATGGTGCCCGTGCAGACGGCACTGACGGTCAGGCCGGGGCGTACCGCCGCGGCCAGTTTCCTCGGGAGGACGCCGCTGCGGATCTCGGCCCACACTCCGGGGCTGTCGCGGCGTGCGTATCCGCCGCCGGGCACGAGGAGGACGTCAGCGGTGCGCGGGGCCCAGGCGTGCTCCACGTTCACCTGCGTGCCGTAGGCGGCGCGCACGGGACCCGGCCCGGAGGCGTTGACGTAGCGGACGTCGACCTCCCGGTCGGTGAAGAACCGCGCGGCCGAGAAGACCTCGTAGGGCGCGGCGAAGTCGAGCTCCTCCACGCCGTCGTACATGACGACGTGCACGCGTAACGGCCCCGCCGGCCCCGACGGCGTCCCGGCGGGTCGCGGCTGCGCCGCCGCGGCCACCCCGGCGGCACCCGTCAACGCGGCCGCGGCGCCGACGGCGACCTGGGCCCGGAGCACGTTCCTACGGTTCATCCGATGGTTCCTTCCGATCGCCCGGCCCATGCGCCGCTCTACGACAGGAGTCGAAGCCGCCGGAGGCCGAGTTCCCGAGGCCTGCTGTGGCGGGCGCCACACGCCGACCGTGTGCGAGTGCTGCTCCGCGCACTGCGCTGCTCCGTGCCTGCCGCCAGGTCGCGGACCGTGCCGCCGTCGCCCCGCCCGTGTCTTCGCCCGGCACGGCAAAAGATCATGGCGGACCGACACCGGACCCGGCAGGATGGGCGCGTGCCGAAGAACCCCCCGGAGTCCGTGCGTCACCACCTGGGCCGGCGTCTGACCAGCCACGCCCAGGCGCACTGGCCGCAACTGGCCCGGGTCGACGTCCGCTTCCGTGCCGGATTCGCCTACGTGACCGTCGAACCGCAGGACGGGGAACGACTCCCCTTGTGTCGACTGCGCTTCACCGGCTCCCCGCACACCTGGGGGTTCGCCCTGCGCCTCGCGAGCCGGGGCGGCTACCGGGACCACTCCCTCCCCACGGGACTACCCACCGGCAGTCCCGAAGACTGCTTCGACTGCGCGGCCGGCCCCTACCGCGACGTCCTCGCGCCGACCGTCCCGGTGCCGGCTGGACTCGTCGTCCTCGTGGGCCCACCGGCCTCGGGCAAGACCAGCTTCGTCCGGGCACTGATCGCGCGCCGGCAGATCGACGCGGAAGCCGTGGTGTCCAGCGACGAGATCCGCGCAGAGCTCTTCGGCACCTCAGCCGCGGAAGCGGCATCCGACGCGGCGGACGCACTGGTCTTTGAGGAGCGCGACCGCAGGATCGTCGCCAGGCTCGCCACCGGACACGGCGCCGTGGCCGAGTCGACGAACGTCACGCCGCAGGCACGCGCACGACTCATCGCCATCGCCAGGCGCTTCAACGCTCCGGTGACCATGCTGCGGTTCGACCCGGACGTCACCGACCTCCTCCAGCAGTACACGGAGCGGGGCCGCACGGACCTCACCGCCGCGGACGTCCGCGCCTACGCCGCCGTGATGGACCGCGACTCCGCTACGGAACAGCTCCGTTCCGAAGGTGCGACCCACGTCCACGACGTACCCGGACGCCGCCGAGCGACCACGCCTGCCGAGGCCGCCGCGCGCTTCTCCTTCGCCTGACGCGTCCGACGTCTCCAGACCCGTCTCCCCGCCCCCCTCGGCCGGGCCGTAGGCCTTCTTCAGTGCGTGTCCGGGCACGCCTGGAACGGCTTCCGCGACCGCTTTCCGCCCGACCGCCTACCGCCCGGCCCGCTACTGGCCGAAGGCGCCGTGCCGGCCCGCACCGGCGGCGAACCGGTCCGCTCCGGCCTGGGTTTCACCCGCGGTCAAGGGCACCAGGCCGTGCCGGAACTCCCCCGCCAGTGCGTCCTCCTCGGCCAGTCCGTGCTGTTCCAGGAAGGACAACCGGTCGTGGCGCAGGCAGGTCTGGGGGAACCCGGCGATCTCGCGGGCCAGTTCCTCGGCAGCCTGCCTCGATCGGCCCGTGGGGACCACGCGGTTGGCCAGCCCCATCCCGTACGCTTCGGCCGCCGGGACCGGACGGCCCGTCAGGATCAGGTCCATGGCCCGGCTCTCGCCGATGAGGCGGGGCAGCCGCACCGTACCGCCGTCGATCAGGGGGACGCCCCAGCGGCGGCAGAACACACCGAACACCGCGTCCTCCTCCGCGACCCGCAGGTCGCACCAGAGCGCCAACTCCAGGCCGCCGGCCACCGCGTGCCCCGCGACGGCCGCGATCACCGGCTTGCCGAGCCGCATCCGGGTCGGGCCCATGGGGCCGTCGCCGGAGGCGAGCACCCGGTTGCCGCGCTCGGTACCGATGGCCTTGAGGTCGGCGCCCGCGCAGAACGTTCCGCCCTCGCCCCAGAGCACGGCGACGGCCGCGTCCGCATCGGCATCGAACTCCTCGAACGCAGACGCCAGTTGCGCCACGGTCGGTCCGTCCACGGCGTTCCGTACTCCCGGCCGGCTCAGGATCACCGTGTACACGGGGCCGTCCCGCTCCACCCGCACCGAAGCCTGCTCGTCCGCCATGCCCGCTCCCCTCCCGCTCGTCGATCTCCATTGTGGGGCGGGGGGGCCGCTGCGCGCGGGACTCCCCCGGATGCTCAGCCCGGCCCGTCCGCAGCGGGGCCGGAGCCCGGCAGGCCCGTCGGGCCACCCGGGGTCACGAGGGCCGTTTCGTAGGCGAAGACGACGACCTGGGCGCGGCTGGAGAGCCCGAGCTTGGCCATCGCTCGGTTGAGGTGGGTCTTCACCGTGGCTTCGCTGATGAAGAGCTGCCGGGCGACTTCCGTGTTCGTCGCCCCCGTGGCCACGAGGCGCAGGACGTCGCGCTCGCGGCCGGTCACGGTGTGCCACTGCGGGGAGATCGCTCCCGGCGGTGTCGGCCCGGGGTGGTACGCCTCGATCAGGCGCCGGGTGACGGTCGGCGCGAAGAGCATGTCGCCCGAGGCGACGGTATGGATGGCGGCGACCAGGCGCTCGGGGGGCGTCTCCTTGAGCAGGAACCCGCAGGCGCCCGCACGCAGCGCGTTGTAGACGTATTCGTCGAGGTCGAAGGTGGTCAGCACCAGGATCCTCGGTGGTGCGTCACCCCTGTCACCCGCACGGCGAAGGATGCGTTCCGTCGCGGTGATGCCGTCCGTGCCCGGCATCCGAAGGTCCATGAGGATGACATCGGGTGCGGTGGCCTCGGCCAGTCGGACGGCTTCGTCCCCGTCACCCGCCTCGCCGGCCACGGACAGCCCCGGCGCGGCGTTCAGCAGGGACACCAGTCCGGCACGGATGAGCAGTTGATCGTCGACCACCAGTACCGTGGGCATCGGGGAGTTCGTTCCTCATCGGGTATGGACGTCCCCGGTGCCCGGGGCCGGAAGACCACCCGGCCGGTCGCTGGTGGTGGGCGCCGGAAGGGTGAGCCGTACCTCGAATCCGCCGAGGGCGCGGGGGCCGGCGGTGACCGACCCGCCGTAGATCTTCGCTCGCTCCCTCATGCCGATCAAACCGTGACCGGGTGACATCTCCTCGTTTGGCTGGAACGTGCCGTCCCCTTCGTTCGTGACGCGCACCACGAGGGTGTGCCGTTCGTAACGGATGGTCACGGCCGCCCTGGTCGGTCCCGCATGTTTGAGCACGTTCGTCAGCGCCTCCTGGACCACTCGGTAGACGCACAGGGCCATGCCCTGCGGAAGCCGGACCGGGGATCCGGCGACCTCCATGGTCACGTCGACCCCTGCGCCCCGGACCCGCTCCAGCAGCCTGTCCAGCAGGTCGAGCCCGGGTGCCGGGGTGTAGGCGGCGCCCTCCTCCCCTCGTCCGTCCCGCTGTCCTTCCTGGCCGACGCGCAGGAGTACGAGCATGCGGCGCATCTCCTCCAACGCCTCCCTGCTGGTGTCGGCGATGGTGTCCAGGGCCCGCCGGCTCGCCGCCGGGTCCGTGGGGAACACGTACGAGGCCATGCCCGCCTGGAGCGAGATCACCGACATGTGGTGTGCGACCACGTCGTGCAGCTCCCGCGCGATCCGCACCCGCTCCTCCGTGAGGGCCTGACGTGCGTTCTCCTCCTGTTGTCCGCGCAGCCGGAAGGTCAGTTCGGCGAACTGCCTGTTCCGTTCGGCGAGGGCTGCCGAGCCGCGCCCGACGACGAGGACGACGGCCGGGAACAGGACCGCTTGGGCCAGGACGGTCGGCATGGAGCTGTGTTCGATGTTGGCGATCCCGGCGTACAGCCACGCTCCCGCCACAACGACCGTGCGCACGGCGGCTGTTCGGGGGCGCCGGGTCGCCGCCACCGTGTACAGGCCCAGGAGCGGCGGCATCGAATTGACCACGGGCCAGTACCCGCAGGCGATGAACAGGACCCACAGCGCGCCGCTGGCGGCGAACACGGCGACGGGTGCGATGCGGCGGGCGACCATGACCAGACCCACCAGGGCGGTCAGGGTCGCCCCCAGCCCGTCCACGGACCGCCAGCCGGCCGGCGGCTGCTCCTGCCCCAGCAACAGCCCGGCGCCGACGTAGCCCAGCGCGAGCAACGAATCGACGGCCAGCGGCCGGTACCTTCCCCCGAGCCCGTCGAGGAATCCCGATCCAGCGCGCATCGGCGCAGCTTACGGGCCGTCGGGCGGCCGGGCCATGGGCCTGTCGCAGGACCGGTGCCCACCACGGCCGCACGATCCGGCTACCGCCGGAGTTGCAGCGAGGACGTCCACCACCCGCACCGGGTGGAGGCCCAAATCATCCCGGTGCGTGCCGCCGGGCGGCCTCCGGCCCGCCTAGCTTTCTGTCTGGCCGGCCGCCGGAGCACACCACGGGGGCGGCGCACCCACCTCCTTCCCATTTCCTTGAGAAAGGCAGACATCGCCATGACCACTCGTGTGAAGCGCACGCTCGTCGGGGCCTCCGCCGTCGCCTCGGCCCTCGTCGTCGGGCTGGCGGGCACCGCGAGCGCGACCACCATGGGCTTCAACCAGACCTCCAGCAGCGGCAAGGCCGAGATCAGCGGCACCTACGAGTACCACGTGTCGGGAACGATCCCGGGGACCAACGAGAAGCTCTACTCCGGCTCGCTCCAGGGCGCCACGGCCCGGGACAAGGTGGCCGGCGACGGCTACGAGGCGGTCCTGGCACTGGCGTACCAGGACTGGAAGGACGGCGCCTGGCACTCCGTGAAGAACTACGTGGCGGTGGTCAACGGCTCGAAGAGCTGGACCTTCAAGAACAAGAAGGACGTGAAGGCCTACGCCTGCGACCGCAAGGTCGGCACCACCAAGCTGTTGAACTGCCGCGCCGCCTGGTAGGACCGTCCCGCCGGCGCCCGACGGGCGCCCGGGCCGGAGGTCTCACGGGGGACCTCCGGCCCCCTTTCGTTCCCCGAAGTCCCGGAGGGCGGGCCGTCACCCCTGTGACGGCCCGCCCTCCGGTGCTGGAGTGCGCCCTGAGCGCTCGGCGTTCCCGCCCGGTCACGCCTTGAGGACGCGCCCGGCCACCGTCAGTGCGAGGCGGCGGGGGGCCAGGGCGGACGCCGTGGCCGAGACCCGGTTGCCGAGGCCGACGACGATGCTGGGCGGGGTCTTGCCGCGTTCCAGTGCCCGGCGCGTCGCGGTGACGACCTGCTCCGGGGTGGCCATCCGGCCCACGGCGGCTTCCCGGCTGCCGACGACGTCGAAGAACTCGGTGCGGACCGGCCCCGGCGAGACGGCGAGCACCCGCAGGGAGGAGGCGCGCGTCTCGTACGCGACGGCCTCGGTGAAGTTCAGGACGAAGGCCTTCGTGGCGCCGTAGACCGCCATCGCCGGGGTCGGCTGGTAGGCGGCCGAGCTGGCGACGGTGACGAGGGCGCCCCGGCCGTCGGCGGTCAGGCCGGGCAGGAACTCCCTGGTCAGTTCCGTCACCGCGAGCACGTTGAGCTGGATCATCTCGCTGATCCGGTGGGGGCCCTCGCCGGCGAAGGGGCCGTGGGTGCCGAAGCCGGCGTTGTTGATCAGCGTGTGGACCGGTACGCCGAGTGCGTCGAGCTCCGCATGCAGCGCTGCCGCGGCACCGGGCCGGGCGAGGTCGGCGGCGATGGGGCGGGCCGTGACCCCGTGCCGGCGCTCCAGGTCGGCCGCCAGCTCCTGCAGCCGGTCGACGCGCCGGGCGACGAGGACGACGTCCGCTCCGCGCTCGGCCCACTGCCGGGCGAACTCGACGCCGAGGCCTGCACTGGCCCCGGTGATCAGGGCTGTGGTTCCGCGGTATGTCATAGACATGGGTCGGCGCTCCGTTCCGGGACTCCGGTTGGTGGTCGATACTTGAATGTAGACAGAGCAAACATTGTTGTCAATGACAACATCGAGAGGAGACCGCCTTGGCCGACGCCGATGCGCCCTATCACCACGGCAATCTCAGGGAGGCCCTGCTGGCGCGCGCGGAAGAAGTGCTCGCGACCTCGGGGTCGGACAGCCTCTCCCTCCGCGCCCTCGCGCGGGACCTCGGCGTCAGCCACGCGGCGCCGGGCCGCCACTTCCGCGACCGGCAGGCCCTGCTGGACGCGCTCGCCGTGGGCGGCTTCACCCGGCTCAACGCGCGTCTGCGGGCCGCCGTGGACGAGCCAGGCCCCGTCACCGACCGGCTCGCCCGCATGGGCCGTGCGTACATCGACTTCGCCGTCGCGCACGCCCCGCTACTGAGCCTGATGTTCACGGCCAAACACGCCGACCACTCCAGCGCCGAGCTCCGCGAGCTCGGCCACCAGAGTCTGGAGATCGCCGCCGGGCTGCTCTCCCTCGCCCAGCAGGAGGGCGTCGTACGGGCGGGTGACCCGGCCCGGCTCGCCCAGGTCGCCTTCTCCGTGGTGCACGGTCTCGCGGCCCTGGCCGTCGGCTCCCTGCTCGAGGACACGCCGCTGGACGAGGCGACCGACCTCGCCCTCGACGTCCTGCTCACCGGCCTCGGCCCGGTCGAACCCGAGCCGCAGCCCTAGGGAGCGCCTCACCGATCGGACCGGGCTGGCGCCGCCCGGTCCGATCGGCAGGACACCCCGTAGCGCATTTCCGTCCGGGACGCCAGCGACGGACCGGGGGATGCGGCCGAACCGATCGGAACACGAGCCCGGATTCCCGAGCGGCAAACGGGGCCGACCCGCCTCCGACCTCCTCTTACGTCACCGCACACCACGCGCGGACCGCTCCCCTTGCCGGAATTCGACGCCACCGATGGCGCATAACGGTTCCTCCGGTCCGATGAACTCCAACGAAAGCCCACATCAGCGAAGTTGGGCGTAGTTATGCTCCCGCCCACCGGTCAGAAGGTCCCCCTTTTCGATAGTTCGAGGACGCCGATGGAGCAAAGAGGTACTCCCCCCGAAACTCCCCGCCTGGAGGGAAGAGCAAGCCGGATGCTGCCCGCGATCGCGGTCGTGGCCGCTGCCTGCCTGGCAGGGGCGCTGGCTTCCTCCTCGGCACCGCTCGGCACCGCCTCGATCGCCGTCGCCGCCGTGTGCACCGCAGCGGTCTTCGTCGAGGCGCGACGGCGCGGCCGCGCGCTCGCCGCCGGGCGCGCCCAGGTCGCGGCCCTCCAGCACGCCCTGGCCCGGCAGCAGACCGAGGCGGCCCGGCTGTCCGAAGCGGTGCTGCCCGAGGCCATAGAGCGACTGCGCAAGGGCGAACCGGCCGAGGACGTGCTGACCGCCCTGGGAGGGCGCGGCGGCCACGGCACCCGCTGGGGCGACGACGAAGCCCTGACCCCGCGCTTCAGGGCCGCCCTCCAAGCCGTGCTGTCCCGCGTCGTCGACGCGGTCGACAACGAGGAGAGCCTTCGCGACTCGGCACAGCGGGCCTTCGTCAACGTCGCCCGCCGCGTGCAGGCGATCGTCCATCAGCAGGCCCACGAGATGCGCGAGATGGAGGACCGGCACGGGAGCAACCCGGACGTCTTCGGCGACCTGCTGCGGCTCGACCACGGCACCGCCCTGATCGGCCGGCTCGCCGATTCCATCTCGGTCCTCGGCGGTGCGCGCCCCGGCCGCCAGTGGAGCCGGGCCGTCACCCTGTACAGCGTGATGCGCGGCGCGATGTCGAGGATCATCGACTATCAGCGGGTGGAACTGCACTCGGTCTGCGAGGTCGCCGTCGTCGGTCCCGTCGTGGAGCCGCTGATCCACACCCTGGCGGAGCTGCTGGACAACGCCACCCGGTACTCGCCGCCGCACACCCGCGTCCACCTCACGGCCGTCGAGGTCCAGTCGGGCATCGCCGTGGAGATCGAGGACGGCGGCCTGAGCATGAGCGAGGAGGCCCGCGCCCGGGCGGAGAGGATGCTCGCGCAGGCGCAGTCCGGCATCGACCTCAACGACCTGGGCGAGACGCCGAGGCTGGGTCTGGCGGTGGTCGGCCGGCTGGCGCAGGCGTACGGGTTCCAGGTGTCCCTGCGCTCGTCCGCGTACGGCGGCGTCCGCGCCGTGGTGATCGTGCCGCAGCACCTGATCACCACGGCGACCTCCGCGACCGGTCTCGCCCACGGCATCGGCTCCTCCTCGGGACCCAGGGCCGTGGCCGCCACACCGCGCGAGCACCCCTTCGACCGCTCGTCGGAGGGCACGGGCGCGCCCCGGCCGGCGCCGGTGCCCGGGCCGGCGCCCGTCGCCGCCGGGCAGCCGGAGGTCGGCGCACGTACCGCGACCGGCCTGCCGCAGCGCCGCCGGAAGGACCGGGTGGCCACCTACGACCTACGGCCGGCCGCGGAGCCCCGGTCGACGGACGACGGCGGCCCCGGAATGTGGCTGGAGGCGTTCCACAGCGGACTGTCCGGCACGCCCGGCAACGATGCGCCGGGCACCGAAGGAACGTCGGGTTCAGGGACCAAGGGGGCGTAAGCATGATGACTCAACGAATCAGCAGCATGGACTGGATGCTCAAGGACCTGGCGGCCGGAGTGCCGCAGACGCGGCACGTGATCGTGCTGTCCGCGGACGGGCTCTGCGTGGCGCAGCACGGGGCCGAGACCGACACGGCCGACCGCCTGGCAGCGGCCTGCGCGGGCCTGCAGAGCCTGGCCGGAGCGGTGGCCGCGGAACTGCCCCGTTCGGAGGGCAGGATGCGCCTGGTCGTGATCGAGATGGACGGCGGCTTCTTCTACTTGATGGCCGCCGGCGACGGCTCCTACCTCGCGGTCCTCGCCGACGAGGGCGTGGACGCGGGCCTGATGGGCGCGCAGATGCGCAACCTGGTGACCCGAATGGGGGACCACCTGAGCAGCCCGCCCCGGCGCGACGGGCAGCCCGAGTGAATGAGCCGCCCACGAGCTGGGAGGACGCCAGCCCCGAACGGCTCTACGTCATCACCGGTGGACGCAGTGGACCCTCCACCGCCGTCCATCTGGACCTCGTGACCTTGGTCGTGGCCAAAGGGTCCGCCCAGCCCGAAATGCAGCCCGAGCAGGCGGCCATCCTGCGGATGTGCCGGTCCCCGCTGTCGGTTGCCGAGATCGCGGCGTACGCGGGTCTGCCCGTGAGCGTCGTCACCGTGCTGGTCGGGGACCTGATGGCCGCAAGGCGCGTGTACGTCCGCCCGCCCGTTCCCGCCGCGCAGCTACCCGACCTTGCTCTGATCGAGGCAGTGATCGATGGACTTCAAAAGCTCTGACCCGCCCGCCGGGCCGCGCGAGGCGGACATACTTCCACAGACGGCAGCGGCCGCCGTGAAGGTCGTCGTCGTCGGCGGGTTCGGCGTGGGCAAGACCACGATGGTCGGTGCGGTCAGCGAGATCAGGCCGCTGACGACCGAGGAGACGATGACCAGGGCGGGCGTCGGCATCGACGACACCTGGGGCGTGGACCGCAAGGTCACCACCACCGTCGCCATGGACTTCGGCCGCATCAGCATCAACGACGAGCTCGTCCTGTACCTGTTCGGAACTCCCGGCCAGGAACGCTTCTGGTTCCTGTGGCGCGGGCTCTTCGAGGGCGCGCTCGGAGCGGTCGTGCTCCTCGACACCCGTCGCCTGGAGATCAGCTTCGACGTCATCGGACGGCTGGAGGAGCGGGGCGTCCCCTTCGTCGTGGCCGTCAACTCCTTCCCCGGCGCACCCGAGCATCCGCTGGAGGAACTGCGCCGGGCCCTCGATCTGCCCCCCGCGGTCCCGATCCTCGTCTGCGACGCCAGACGGCGGGACTCGTCCCGCGATGTCCTGCTGACCCTCATGCGCTACCTGCACGCCCAGGCAGCCACCCAGGAGGCAATGTGAACACCGGCCCCACCCCACCGCCCGAGTGCCCCGCCCACGCGGCGGCGGCGACCGCCGGCGGCCTGTACCGTCTCCACGGAGCGGAGGCCCAGGCCGATCCCCTCGCACTGTACGAGAAGCTGCGCGCCGAACACGGGGCGGTGGCGCCCGTCTTGGTGAGCGGAGACCTCCCGGCCTGGCTGGTCCTCGGCCACCGGGAGAACCTGGACGTGGCGCGCACGTCCTCGCGCTTCGCCCGCGACCCGCGCGGGTGGCGCGACATGAAAGAGGGCCGGGTGCCGGCCGACACCCCGCTCGGCCCCATGGTCTCCTGGGTACCGGTGTGCAACTTCACCGACGGGCCCGTTCACGAGCGGTTGCGCTCGGCCGTGGTGGAGTCCCTGGGGCGCTTCGACAAGCGCGGCATCCGCCGCTACGTGACGCGCTTCGCCAACCAACTCGTCGACCAGATCGCGGGTGAGGGGTACGCCGACCTGGTGCCCGCCTTCTCCGACCAGCTACCGATGCTGGTCATGACCCAGCTCATCGGGGCACCCGACGAACACGGGCCCCTGCTGGTCAACGCGGCGCGCGACATGCTCCAGGGGACCGAGACGGCCCTCCAGAGCGACCGCTACGTCACCTCCACGCTGGAACAGCTGGTCGTGGAGCGCAAGGCCAGGCCCGTGCGCGACCTCGCCTCCTGGCTGATCGAGCACCCCGCGAACCTGAGCGACACCGAGGTGCTGATGCACCTGCGCGTCGTGCTGATCGCGGCCTACGAGACCACGGCGAACCTGATCGCCAACACGCTGCGAACCGTGCTGACCGACCCGCGCTTCCGGGCCAGCCTCTCCGGAGGCCACATGACGCTGCCCGACGCCCTGGAGCAGGTCCTGTGGGACGACCCCCCGATCAACACCATCATCGGGCGTTGGGCCACCGGTGACACCCTGCTCGGCGGCCGGCAGGTGAAGGCCGGCGACATGGTCCTGCTCGGGCTGGCCGCGGGCAACGCGGACCCGCAGATCCGGCCGGATCCCGCGGCCTCCGTCCACGGCAACCGTTCCCACCTGGCCTTCGGCAGCGGCCCGCACGAGTGCCCGGGCCAGGACATCGGCCGCGCCATCGCTGACACCGGCATCGAGGTCCTGCTGGACCGGTTGCCCGACCTCCAGCTGGCGGTCGACGCGAGCGAGCTGCAGTGGCGCGGCACCCTCATGTCGCGCCACCTGCTGTCCCTGCCGGTACGGTTCGCCCCCCGCCCCGTGGCGAGCGCGCAGTCCCGGACCGAGCAACCGGCCGAACAGCCGGCCGGGCACCCGGTCCACGCGGTCGTCCCGCCGCAGCCGGCGGCAGCGCCCGCGGTCGCGGGTCGCCGCCGCCGGTCCGTCAGCTGGTGGCGGCGGCTGCTCGGCCACGGCTAACGGCTCCCGGCCTCCGGGCCTCCGGGCCGAGGGCCCCGACCGCACCGGCCGGGGCCCTCGGCACCGCTCAGTCGTGCAGCCGTTGCCACCAGGAAGCGAGGGCCGGCACATCCGGCGGCTCGGTGCCGGCAGAGCTCGGGGATTCGGCGAACCGGATCGCGAACCGGGCTTCCGGCAGGGGTAGTTCGTAGCGGTTGCGCGGGCTCGCGTACCGGGGTGCCCGGCTCTGCCAGGTGATGGAGCCGGCCACGTAGTGACCCAACGCCGCCAGGTGTCGGCGCAGTTCCTCGTCCGCGCCGACCTCCGCCCGCGCCCGCAGCGTCATGAACAGGACCATCACCCGGTCACGCAGGGCCACCGCGAGCGGCACGGCCCCGGCGGGCGAGCAGTTCTCCTGATGGGCGAGGACATTGACCAGATTCACCTCCTTCGGCTCCACGTGGTCGTCCTTGTCGTAGGAGAACAGGTCGTTGTCCGCGCTGACGACGAATCCCGCCGCATCCGTCAGTGCCGTCAGAGCACGGGAGCAGAGCACCTCCGCCGGCAGCCGGTCCCCGCGGGCGACGTCGGACCAGGTCAGCGAGAAGCGCGTCCCGTTCGCCAGCGGCCCCATGGCGACGAACTCGTTCAGCCCCGGCATGGTCCCGGCCTCGGCCCGGGCGGCCCGCCAGGCCGCTCCGAGCAGCCAGTCGCGCGTCCCCTCAACGAACCTGCGCAGCTCGTAGGGCGTGAGCACCGCATGGGTGCGGCGCACCAGGTCCAGCAGCGCACGGGTCATCGGTCCGTCGGGCAGGACCGATGACCCCGGGTCCTCGATGGTGCGCAGCAGACGTACGCCGTGTTCGACGACAACACCCGTCCCCACCTCGTCGGAACCCGAGTCCTGCCAGTCGTCGACGGCGTTGGCCCAGTAGTTCCATTGGGTGAACAGGAGGAGGGCGTCCACGTTCCCGTCGGGGATGATGCGGCAGGAGAAGTCGGCGCTGTGGGTGGCGAGGCCCCATGCGCGCTCGACCGGATCCGGGTAGATGCCGAAGGCGTCCAGCCACTCGACCGCCCGTGCCTCCACCTGCTTCGCCTCGGGATGGACGAGGTTGCGCTCCAGGGGACAGTAGAAGGACGGCAGGCGCGCACCGAGGAGCGAGGGGCGGGGCGCCGGTGGCGGTGCGGGTGCCGCGGACGGGGAGGGGGACGGAGACGGGGACGGGGATGGTGCCGGGGACGCCGTCATCGGCCGCTCCCGAGCCGGAAGCGCAGCAGCCGCGTCTGCACCGCGTGGTCCCGCCAGAGCCGGAAGAACCTGCTGTGCGCGAGCGTCGACTGTTCGAGCCGTTCGCCGGTCCAGGCGCCGGGCTCGGCGTCGGCGCCCGCGCGGAGCCGGTCGAGTTCGGCGGTGTTCCACGCCATGGACTGCACCCAGAACTCCGCCACCAAGTCCGTCACGTCCTCCTCGTGCACGAGTTCAAACCCGGCCGCCTCGGCCGCGGTGAGGTATTCCCCTCTCAGTCCCAGTCGCGTTCTGTAGTAGCCGTCGATGAACTCGCGCCATGTGGAACGGCCCACGAAGTGTTCCTGGATCCCGAACCATCCTCCGGGCTCCAGCGCCTTGGCCACGACCTCGAAGAGTCGGGTCCGATCGGTGTAGCCGCTGCTCTCGTTGGCGTAGACGGCGTCGTACGCGCAGGTCTCGTCGAGGTCGTGCACATCCGCCAGTACGGGCTTCACCCGCTCCCCGACCCCGGCGTGCCGTGCGAAGTGCCGGACGATCGGGATGTGTTCCGCTACGACGGTGAGGCCGGTGACCGATGCTCCGTGCTCCTGCGCCCAGTACAGCGACGTCCCGCCCAGGCCGCAGCCGATGTCCAGCAGGCGCCGCGGAGACTCCTCGTACGCGCCCCACGACCGGGCCGCATGCTGCACGATCCGCTCCTGCGCATCGAACAGGCGCTGCTTCAACACGCTCTGGGGGACGGTGCTGTCCGGCGGACCGTCCGGGTAGAGGCCCACGTGGAAGTGGACGCGGGGACCCGGACCGTACTTGTGCAGGATCTCTTGCGTCTTGTGACTGTAGTAGAACCGTATGGGATCGTCCGCGGCCGTGCCCTGTTCGCGACCCAAGGACGATAAGAGGGGGGTGACGTGCATGGGGTGTCCGCCCTTTCGTGGGGTAGGGCTGCCTCCGGGACACGCTGTCACCGCACTCACCGCGTCCCGTCCGGCACACTGTTGAAGCACGGATCATCGTGGCACTTCGGATCCGCCACGTCAGCCGACTGGAGTAACACGGGGCAGCATCCGGGTCCCGCCGCGTGCGGGCTGACCGGCCACGGTCGTCCGATCGGCCCGAGGACGGCCGGACGACCGAACGACCGTGCCCCACGTCGTCGCGGACCGACCGGTCAGCCGGTCCGGCCGAGGCCCCCTCGGCGTAGACCTCCCGCGGCTGTCGGTGCCTCGACACACCGAGAGTGCACACCCTTGCGGACAGATACTGTCCGCAACTGGGGGACCGCGACCTCGACCGTCAGAGCGCTATGACCCGATTACGTAGATATCCTGTGAAGTGTGATCGAGTCTGGACGGCCGCGGCTACGCAGGCGCCCCGGCCCGGGACGACTTGTGCGGCTGTCGCCGGTCATCCTGACCGTCGTCATCGCCAGCCTGGCGTACAACACTCCGCCGGAAATGGCCTTCAGCCGTCTCCTGCCCGCGGCGCCGGCACTCGCCGCCGCCATGTGGCCGGTATTGCCGACCGTCCTGCTCGGGACGGTCTGTCTCATCCTGATGATCGGCCTCAGCTTCGTCTTCCCGGACCTGGGGACGTGGTGGACGGCCGCGGGGATCATCGCGGTCACCGTCGCCGCCGCGTACGGGAGCCATGTCCGGCTCCAGCGGGAGCGCACCCTCTTCCAGGTACGGCTCGTCGCCGACGCGGCACAGCAAGTGGTGCTCAGCCCCCTGCCGCGCCGCTTCGGCGGCATCGAGATCGAGTCGCTGTACCTCGCGGCGGCGGCCGAGGCACGCATCGGCGGGGACTTCTACGAGGTGGTCGACACTCCGTTCGGGGTCAGGCTGCTCATCGGTGACGTCCGGGGCAAGGGCCTGCCGGCGGTGGGAGCGGCCGCGGCGATCGTGAACGCCTTCCGGGAGGCCGCGTACGGCGAGATCGACATGGTCAACGTCGCACGCCGCATGGACGCCAGCAGCACCCGTTACAACGGCGCGTTTCCGCCCGAGGGGCCGTTGGAGCGCTTCGCCACCGCCCTCCTCGTCCAGATCCCGCACGGGGGTAGACGCATCGACATCCTCAACTGCGGACACCCCCCGCCGCTGCTCCTGAACCAGGGGAAGGTCCTCACCCTCGAGTCCACCACCCCCTCCCCCTTGCTCAGCCTCGCGGAGCTGATCGGCGACCACTACAGCGTCGACACCTTCGACTTCGCCCCCGATGACCTGCTGCTCCTCTATACCGACGGGATCGCCGAGGCCCGCGCCCGCGACGGCGAGTTCTTCCCGCTGGCGGCCTGGATGCGCAGGCAGCCCCCGACACCACCCGACGAACTGCTCACGGCCCTTCACCGCGATCTCCTCCGCCACAGCAAGGGCCGCCTCGACGATGACATCGCCGCCCTCGCCGTGCGCCTGTGCGAGCCTTGAGCCCGTCGCCAGCCGTAATCGTGCGGCCACTCTTCGTGTGCGCCTCGGCCAGCGGCGCTTCGCCCGCTTCCCGGATTGGCAGTGCCTCTGGAGCGCGGCTCAGTCGTCCGGGCAGATGACGAAGAGGGGGAAGGCGAGTCGGCGGGGCCGGTCGCCCATCTCGTTGAGTGCGGCGCGGATCTCGTGCAGATGGCCGGTCGTCATCTGCAGTGGCGGTTCGTGGGGCTGGTAGGTGGTGCGGACCGGGTACTCCACGCCCGGTTCGGTGGTCATCTCGATGTGGCAGCCCATGAGGTGGGTGACCGTTCTGCGTTCGCAGAACTCGATCAGGCGGTCGATGGTCCGCGCGAAGGCGTGCCAGTCCTGGACGTAGAGGCGGCCCGGATAGACCGTGTCGCCGGTGAGCAGGAACCCGGTCCACGCGTCGTAGAACGTGACGGCCGCCTCGTGGTGCCCGGGGGTGGCCAGGCACTCGAGGCTGCGGCCACCCAGATCGACCCTTGTCACGGCCGTGGGGTTCTCGTCGAATCCGAAATACTGCCAGGCCGTGGAGAGTTCCGCTGCGACCACCGTGGTGTGGGGACGGTCGGCGAACTGGCCGTCGCCCGCGACGTGGTCGCCGTGGGCGTGCGTGTGCAACACCAACAGGTGGTACTCCTGGCGGGGGTGGCGGGCGAGCCAACCGTCGACGAGCCGGTCCACCACCGCGCGCAAGGGGAAGAACTCAGGTGACGCGGTGGCTCCCGTATCGATCAGCACCGCCCGGTCGTTGCCGAACAACAGGAACAGGAACGGCGCTTCGTAGTGGATCGCCATGTTCTGCCGCAGGATGACCGTGTGCTCGTCGTACTCATGGACCTGGATGTCCGGGTCGGTGTTGTGCTTGGACGAGGGCGAGCCGTGGATCCAGCGGACGTCCAACTCGCGGGGCCGAGAAACCGGACGGTCGAAGTCGATGAAGGATGGGGCTGCGGCCATGACGCCTCCTGAGTGCGTCGTCTTAGCAGGCCGGGTACGGCGCACATCTCGTCCGGGGCGGGCACCTACGAGCCTCCGGCACGACGCTACCACGAGATCGATCGACGGCTCCGCTACCCGGCGTCCGCGCGGCGGCACCGCTCTCGCTCGCTGGACGAAGCGCACCCCGATGGCGAACTCACGGACCTGCGACAGTGACACGTCGCAGGCCAGGACTCGGCTCGCGCGCTCCGGCGGGCTTGCGGGTCAGTCCTCCGGAGCCGCAGCGGGCCGGGGGGCGATGCTTCCCGTGAGCTCCTGGTACGCGTCCATCACATCCCCCAGGTGCAGCGTGGTGACCTCGTCCGGCGACGGAACTCCGGAGTGGCCGATCCGGTCGAAGACGCGCAGGTCCCTCGCCGCGGCGGCCTTCCGCACGAGTTCGCGTGCGAAGCGGCCGTTGCCGAGGCGGTCGATCAGGTCTCGGGTGACGGCCAGGTCGCATGACACGCGCAGCGCGTTCGCGGCCTCCTCGGTGAGTGAATCGCCCTGGGCTTCGAGGAACGACTCCGCGATCAGCACCAGGTCGTCGGCCGCGTAGGCAGGGAAGTCCACCCGGGTGTTGAAGCGGGAAGCGAGGCCCGGATTGGTGGACAGGAGCTCTGCGATCTCGTCCGGGTACCCGGCCAGAACCACGACCAGGCGGTGCCTGTCGTCCTCGGCACGCTTGAGCAGTACCTGTAGGGCCTCCTTCCCGAAGGCGTCACCGCCCGAGTAGCCGGTGTTGGACAGCGCGTACGCCTCGTCGATGAAGAGCACTCCGTCGAGCGCCCGGTCGATGGCCTGGGACGTCTTGATCGCCGTCTCGCCCAGGTGCTGTCCCACGAGGTCCACGCGCTGCACCTCGACGACGTGGCCCCGCTCCAGCAGGCCGAGTCCGGCGAAGACGCTGCCGACGATGCGGGCGACGGTGGTCTTGCCCGTGCCGGGCGGTCCGGCGAACACCAGGTGTTGCGGAGCAGGCGCCGCGGTCAGGCCCTGGCTCCTGCGCACTGCCGCCATTCGCAGCTGGGCCGACAGGCTCCGCACCTGGCGCTTCACCGGGGCCAGGCCGACCATTCCGTCCAACTCGGCCATCGCCTCGTCCAGCAACCTCGAACGCTCCTCGTCGCTCAAGGTGCCGCCGGAGGAGTTCCCGCGCTGTTCCCGCACGGTCGGGGCGGCCTGGGCCGGTACGGGTGCAGGTACGGGTGCGGGTGCGGTCGGCGGGGTCAACGCCTGGGCACGCTGGGCCACGTCGCCCAGGCCGGGGCTGTATCGGAACGCAGTCTGGAAGTGCTTCAGCGCTTCCTCGGCACGGTCGAGCTCCTCGTAGGCACGGCCACGCAGATAGGCGACTTCGCCGAGGAAGCCGGCGTTGTCGCCGAGCGCTTGCGGGAGCGGTCTCAGGACGTTGAGCGCCTCGTGGGAAACGCCCTGGGCGATGAGGCCGGCCGCGACGTAGAGCTGTGACTCGTCCCTCAGGAAGGAGTTCCGAATCCCTTCGGCGAAGGTGAGCAGAAGTGGCCAGTCCCTCTTCAGGAAGGCGTACCGTGCGCAAACGAACCGGGTCTCGTCGCAGTCGAGCACGGCATGGGAAAGCATGTTCCACGCCTGCTCGAGCAGGCCGTCGTCCAGGAGTTTCGCCGCCCGCGCGAGCCACAGGTCACGGTCCGTCTCCAGGCGGAAGTTCACGTAGCCCCCGATCTGGAACCGGGAGGACAAGGGGGTCTGGAGCTTCCTCCGCAGGGCACCGAAGTCCTGGGCCTGACCGTACATGGCCTCGACCGCCCGGTCCTGGAGCTGCCCGACGGCATGGAACCCTAGCCAGGCATCGGCCGCGAGCGGATTGTGCTCGAGGGCCGAGCGGAAGGACTCGGCAGCGGCGGCCGGATTGCCCGACCTCAGCTGCGCGACGCCTTGGAGCCATGCCTGTTCGCACTTCTTGATCGAACGCCATGATACTGACGGCCCCTGCACCGAGATCTCCCCTGCTGTCGTCCGGCAATCCAAGATCTACTTCCCGCGGAATGCGTGAGCTGATCCCCCGCCAAGTAATACCTGAGAGCTGCCGTTCGACAAGGAACGAGCCCTGCGCGTCCACGTCTACGGACGGATCGACGGGCGCCCGCGCGCAGGCCTCGTCCCGTGACGTCGAGGTCGGCGTTCTCGGCGGTCGGCCGGGGTCCGTCTTCCGTCCCTCGTAGGATCGTTGGCGCTCGCCGGCCCTCGCCTCACGCCCTGTGCAAGAACACCGCCGCTTTCCACCACTACCTCGCGGACGGTCGGGGCACGGTGACGGCGATCCGAACCTTGGAGACGGCCCCTGTCCAGCGGACCCTCGAAGCGGTGGCACCGATCGCGTCCGGGCCGCCGTCATACCGCCACGGGTGACAGCGCCGAGCGCACCGGAAGTGCCGGGGCCGGAAGTGCCGGAGCGCTGAGGCGGTGGAGAGCTGCGCGTCCGCTCGGAACGGTCGTGGGCGCGGCATGCGTTTTCGCGTGCCGCGCCCACAACCGTATCGGGGTCCGGAGGCGCGGGGCCTCACCGGACTCTCACGCGAGCGGCCGCGCGGCCTTGTACTCCACCGGCAGCTCGAGAAGGCCGCGGGCCCGCAGAGAGGTTCGCCACTGGGGTTCGGTCTCGGTGAGGGTCAGGCTGCTGAACCGCTCGAGGAGCGCGGACAGTGCGATCTCGACCTCGGCGCGGGCCAACGGAGCGCCCAGGCAGTAGTGGATTCCGTGGCCCAACGCCAGGTGTCCGGAGGTGTCGCGGTCGAGGTCGACCTGCTCGGGGCGGGAGAAGCGGGCGGGATCGCGGTTGGCCGCGGACAGCGACAGCAGGACGGTTTCTCCTGCAGGGATGGACGTCCCGCCGATCGTCACGTCCTCGGTGGGGAAGCGGCGGATCGCCAGAAGCGCCGGCCCTTCGTAGCGCGCCAGTTCCTCGACTGCCTCAGGGAGCTTCGACGGGTCCAGGCGAAGGCGTGCCAGGAGGTCGGGATGGGTCAGGAGGGCATGAACGGCGTTGCCGATGAGCTGGACGGTGTTCTCGTAGCCGGCGGCGAGGATCAGGAAGGCGAGCGAGGTCAGTTCGTCCTCGCTGAGGCGGTCGCCGTCGGTGTCGCGGACCGCGATCAGGTCGGAGAGCAAGTCGTCGGCGGGGTGCTGGCGCTTGTGCGCGATGAGCTCGGTGAAGAAGGCGAGCATGGCGCCGATCGCTTGCTTGGCCGCCTGGGGGCGGCTGGGGTCCGGCGCGATCAGCTCGTTGGTCCAGCCGCGAAAGTCCTTGCGGTGGTCGTCCGGGACGCCGAGGAGGTCGCAGATGACGGTGATCGGCAGTGGTGCCGCGTATGCCGCGATCAAGTCGGTTCGACCGTGCGTGCCGAGGGCGTCGAGCAAGTCGTCCGCGGTGCGTCGGATCGGGGTACGGAGCTCTTCCACGCGGCGAGGCGTGAACGCGCGGCCCACGAGCTTGCGCAAACGGGTGTGGTCGGGGGGATCCATGTTCAACAGGTTGGCGTCCAGGGCCGGCGGTAGCGACAGGCCGCGGTACGCGCCCTCCGCCGCATGGGTCTTGTCGAGGGACAGCCGAGGATCCGCGAGGGCTGACCGGACGTCGTCGTACCGGGTGACGAGCCATGCGGGCTCGCCGCCGGGCCCGGTGATGCGCTGAACCGGCGCAGTGTCACGTAGCCGCTGGTACGCGGCATAGGGGTGGGTGGCGAGCTCGCCTTGAAGATCCATGAGCACACCCTAATTCGTCATCACGGCCGGACAACGGGCCTGTTGAAGGACGCGTGCACCGGGCCGAGCCGTGTCCGCGACGCCGTTTGGCCGGTCCGCGTCTCCAGATGTGGGCCGCCGCAAGCGGGGCACTCGGCCTCTGTCACGGCATGTTCCTCGGCGGACTTCCCTCGGTGGGGATGCGCGGATTTCCACTCACAGGAGACGAGACGACGACCTGGCCCCGGAACGGCCGGCGGCCTCCGCCCCTCTGAACTCGCCCCGGGAAGACGGGTTATGGTGTCCTACGCCGGCCTCGAGGCCCTCCCGCGATGCGCCCGCCGGCGTCGCCGACCTCGTCGATCACTTGCGGGGTCACTGGCCCGCAGCATAGGGAGGTTCTGAGCGGTGCTGATCACGTACGTCTCGGTGGCCGTTTGCCTGGCCTCCTTCGTGGCACTGCTCATCAGCAGGTCGTCCCCACGATCGAAGATCCGGCTCCGCAACCGGGCGATCGTCGCCCCCCGCGCTCGCGCTGCCGGAACCGAAGCCGGAGCCGGAGCCGGATCGGTGATCGCGTGATCGTCCCCCTCTTCGACGACGCTCTGATGACCGACCCGCACGGCCGGTACGCGCAGCTGCGCAGCGCCGGGCCCGTCCACGCCACGACGACACCCGACGGGGAAGCCGTCTGGGTCATCACCGGCTATGCCGAAGCCCGCGCCGCCCTGGCCGACCCCCGGCTGTCCCTGAACAAGGCGAACGCTCGTACCCGCGACTCCTACCGGTCCTCCATGCCGCCGGAGCTCGACGCCCACCTGCTCAACATGGACCCGCCCGACCACACGCGTTTGCGGCGACTGGTGTCGAAGGCATTCACTCCCCGCCGCATGGCCGACCTTCGCCCGCGCATCGAAACCCTCGCCGCCGAACTCCTGGACGCGGCCCCGGCGGGCCCGGACATCGACCTGGTGGACGTGCTCGCGAACCCGCTCCCGATGAACGTCATCTGCGAGCTGCTCGGCGTTCCGGCCGACGCACGGCGCGACTTCCGCGAGTGGACCAACACCCTGCTCTCGCCCGCCCCGGGAGCAGCCGTGGACTCCCGGACGGCCATGCGCAGCATGTACCGCTACCTCGTCGAGATCATCATTGCCAAGCGGGAGGAGCCCACGGACGACCTTCTCTCCGCCATGATCCAAGCGCGCGACGAACACGACGGCCTGACCGAGTCCGAGCTCGTGTCCATCACCTTCCTCATCCTCTTCGCCGGCTACGACAACGCCGTCCACCTCATCGGGAACACCATCACGGCCCTGCTCCTCCACCCCGAGCAGCTCGATGCCGTCCGCCACGGCACACTCGCGATCCGCGACGTCATCGAAGAGACGCTACGTTCGGATCCGCCGTTCCCCCTGGGCGTCCGCCGGTTCGCACTCGAGGAGCTCACCATCGCCGGGACCGTCGTCCCGGCAAGCGGGCGGATCTGGATTTCGATCATCTCCGCCAACAGCGACGAGGCTCAGTTCCCGTACCCCCGCAGCTTCGATCCGACGCGTACCCCCGCCCACCTGGCCTTCGGCCACGGCATTCACTACTGCCTCGGCGCCCCGCTGGCCCGGCTTGAAGCAGAAGTCACCGTTGAGACCCTTCTGCGGCGTAGACCCGGGCTGAGGCTGGCCGTGGCCCGCGAGGACCTTCAATGGTGGCCCTCGTTCCACAAGCGCGGGCTTCGGTCCCTCCCCGTATCGTGGTGACCCTGCCGCTGCACGTTCGCTCGAGCAGCAGGCCCCTTGAGGTCTGGAGGAGCTGAGTACCGCCTTCGGCCCGGAGACGACCGGCTGCGGCCCCCGGGGCCGCCTCGCCCCCGGAAGCAGTACGAGGCGGCAGCGCGCGAGGTCAGGGCAGCAGGACGGCCTTGCCGCGGTTGCGGTGGGCTTCCAGGTCGGCGTGCGCCGTCGCGGCCTCTTCGAGCGGGTAGGTCCGCCAGACGGGCAGGGTGAGCGTGCCGTCGGCGGCGAGCTCGACCAGTTGCGGCAGGGCTTCTTCGGCCTGGTCGGCGCTGCCGGCTCGGCCGGCGCTGAAGCGGACGCCGTGCTGCGCGGCGGACATGTCGGCGATGGTGATGACGTGTGCGGCGTCGCCGGTCAGGGCGACGGAGTCGGCGAGGACGCCGGCACCGGAGGCATCGAGGACGAAGTCGACCCCCTGGGGCGCTGTGGTCCTCACCCGCTGCAGCCAGCCGTCGCCGTAGCGGACGGCGACGGCTCCGAGGGCGGTGACCCGCTCGATGTCGTGCTCGCCGACCGTTGCGATGACGGTGGTGCCGCGGGTGACGGCCAGCTGCGCCGCGATGATGCCGACGCTGCCGCCGGCACCGTGGACGAGCAGGGTCTGCCCCTCGCGCACTCCCAGCTCGGCAAGGACACGGAACGCGGTCCGGCCGACGGTCACCAGCGACGCTGCGACCTCCCAGGACAGCGCTGCGGGCTTGGCGACCGGCCGTTCCAACAGCGCGTACTCGCTGTAGCTGCCGCCCGCGGTGGCGCCGAGGACCTCGTCACCCACGGCCACAGCGGCCCCCTCGCCGAGCGCGTCGACGACACCGGATGCGTCCAGTCCGGGAACGACGGGGAAGCGCGCCGGGACGGCCCCGGCCATCAGGCCGGAGCGGATCTTCATGTCGAGAGGGTTCACGGAGGCGGCCCGCACTCGGATCCGGACCTGGCCCGGGCCCGGCTCCGGCGGGGTGACCTCCGACAGGCGCAGCACCTCGGGCGTGCC
This sequence comes from Streptomyces sp. NPDC091682, assembly GCF_044756625.1. Taxonomy (NCBI): domain Bacteria; kingdom Bacillati; phylum Actinomycetota; class Actinomycetes; order Kitasatosporales; family Streptomycetaceae; genus Streptomyces; species Streptomyces sp. NPDC091682. The sequence continues at coordinate 173,504 of NZ_JBIVTH010000002.1, forward strand.
GTACTCGGAGAAGGCGATCGCTTTGGACATCAGGAACTCCCAGGTAAGGGCCCGTTGACGGAGCCGCTGCTCAAGCGGTGAGGGTGGGGTAGTCGGTGTAGCCGCGGTGGTCGCCGCCGTAGAAGGTGGTCTGGTCAGGGGTGTTGAACGGGCCGCCGGCGGCGAGACGCCGGGGCAGGTCGGGGTTGGCGAGGAACAGCGCCCCGTACGCCACCATGTCCGCGCTCCCGTCCTCGATCAGCTCGAGTGCGTCGAGGCCGGTGACGTCGGGATGGGTGAACGGGTTGAGGACGAACGTGCCGGGCCATTCCTTGCGCAGCCGTGCGGTCAGTCCGGAGTCCGGGCCCTCCATCAGGTGCAGATAGGCAAGATCCAGACCCGCGAGCCGGTCCAGCAGGGGCCCGTAGACCTCGCCCGGGTTGTCCTCGACGATGTCGTTGTAGCGGTTTCCGGGCGAGATCCGCAGACCGACTCGCCGGCCGCCGACCGCCTCGGCCACGGCCGTGACGACCTCGACGGCGAAGCGGATCCGGCCCTCGGTCGAGCCGCCCCAGGCGTCGGTGCGGTGGTTGGTGTTGTCCGCGAGGAACTGGTGGATCAGATAGCCGTTGGCGCCGTGGATCTCCACGCCGTCGAATCCGGCCTCGACGGCGTGGTGCGCCGCGGTCGCGAAGTCGGCGATGGTCTGCCGGATCTCCGCTTCGCTCAGCTCCTTCGGCGTGACGAAGTCCTGCGGCCCCTGGTGGGTGTAGACCCGGCCCTGGGCCACGACCGCAGAGGGACCCACCGGCGTCAGGCCGTCCGGCAGCAGGCTGGGGTGACCGATCCGCCCGGTGTGCATCAGCTGCGCGAAGATCACTCCTCCCTCGCGGTGCACGGCGTCGGTCACCGTCCGCCACGCGCGCACCTGGCCCGGCGTGTGCAGGCCGGGGGTGTCGGGGTAGCCCTGGCCGACGGCCGAGGGCTGGACGCCTTCGGTGACGATCAGCCCGGCGCCGGCTCGCTGCGCGTAGTAGGCCGCCATCAGCTCGGTCGGCTCGGCGTCCGGACCGTAGGCGCGGCTGCGTGTCATCGGCGCCATCACGACTCGGTTCGCGAGGCGGTGCGTACCGCCCAGGACGATCGGATCGAAAGCAGTGGTCATGGGTCACTCCCGGGGGGTCAGTGGCGCTCTGCGGGCCGGGCACACCGTGGCCCGCGCCAGCCTTTCCTGTCCGAACAAGTAAAACACTTGTCCGGACAGGAAACATGTCTTTGATGCCGAAGTGACGCTGGTAACACGCATCGAGCAGCCCATTTATGCCCCTCGACCGGTGAATCGGCGGCCACCGAGCTTCGATGAAAGGTAGAGTTCTCCTGCCCAAACAGGAGAGCGGGGAAGTGATGGCCGAGTCCACACCTGAAGCCAGGCAGGGTTCCGGAGCCGCCGAACGGGGCACCACCGTGCCGGTCCCCGGCGCGGCCAGCAGCGGACCGATCAGCCACGCGATCTTCCGGCTTGCCCGGCTGCACCGCATGTACGCGGGGCAGCTGCTCCGCCGCATCGGCCTGCACCCGGGCCAGGAACTGGTCATGATGCACCTCTGGGAACTCGGTCCCCAGCGTCAGATCGACCTGGTGCGCCTGATGGACTCCGACGCCGCCACGATGACCCGGACCGTCCGCCGCCTCGAACAGGCCGGCTTCGTCCGCCGCCGCCCCTCACCCACCGACAAGCGCGCCTCGCTCATCGAACCGACAGCAGCCAGCCACGCCCTGCGCCGGGAGGTGGAGCGGGTCTGGAGCCAACTCGAGGAGATCTCGGCCACGGGCCTCTCGGACGACGAGCGCGCCGGCGCCCTCGCCACCCTGGAACGCCTGGAGCAGAACCTCGTACGCGCCGCCGCCCAGCCCGTGGAGCCGAGCACGGAACCCTAGGAGCCGCGAGGTACGGCGCCGCCGCTCGCCCGCCGCTACGCGTCGCCCTGTTCGGGCTCCTTCCCTGAGCCGAACAGCGGCCGAGGGACACGAGCAGCGGCGCCCTCCGCCGGATCCTGATCCACCTTCTGCCTTCTGGAAGCCCGCGAGTTCGCAGCATCCTGGAGCCGGCCCGCCAAGAACCCGCACGCCGTCTCCGCTTCCGGGGAGACTGGCGTCCGGGTTCCGGCCGGCACCGCGACAGTACGTCTTACGGTCTCCCGGGCTCTGCTCCGCTCAGCTCAGCCCTCGACAGGCGCGGGGTCATCGCCTGCCGGGTCGAAGCCGGCGTCGGTCAGGACGGCGGCGGCCACTCCGCGGCCGACCCGGGCAAGACCGATCAGCAGGTCCTCGCAGCCGATGCGGTCGGATCCGTGCTGCTCTGACCGCGCCTCCGCGATGTCGATGGCCTTGCGGGAGTACGGGGTCCAGGCGATCCGCTCGGCCGCCTGGGAGGCTCCCACGCTCAGCCGGCTTCCGACGGATCGGTGAACCTCCTCCGGTGAGACGCCGACGGTCCGCAGGAGCCGGGTGGCGCCGTTGTCCTCTGCGGTCAGTCCCCAGAGCAGGTGTTCGGTGCCGATGTAGTTGTTGCGGTGGTGCACAGCTGCTCGCTTGACGTGGACCATCGCCTGGCGGAGGTCGTCGGTCATTGTCTCGGGGCTGTAGCGCTTGTGAGGTGCATGGAAGCGTTGCTGGACCGCCTGTCGGCTCACGCCCAGGGCGGTGCCGATGTCCGTCCACGAGTTGCCATGCATCCGGCAGTGCTCGACGTAGTCCTCCACCAGGTCGTCTGCCAGTGCCTGCAATTGGCCTGAGAGTTGGGCAGCGACCGTCAGTAGGGCTAGCCAGTCGGGTTGCTCTTGTCCACCGGGGCGGTGCGCGGTGTCGCATTTCCGGTCGACTTCCGCGATGAGATCGTCCAGATCTGGAAGAGTCATTAGGCAAGCACACCTTGACAATTCACGATTGTCAAGGCGCACTTGCATCCCTCTCGGCCCGGGCGACTGGCGCTCAGTCCAGCCCGTCTGTTGCCGAGTGGTGCACGATCTCTGTAGTCGGCCGAGGTCTCGGAAGGAGCGCTCCTGCAAGGGTGGCAGCTCAGCGTGCAGCCGAAGTAGAAGCGGCGCTCAACGAAGGCAGCCAGACACCCCGTTCCGCTCCAGCAGTGATCATCATGAGCCGGTGCTACTGACCACCACACCGTCAGCAACAGTCCACCCGAACCCGGTTCACCCGCCCGAGGCCCCGGCTCGCCGACGACACGCCACCCCGGCCCCGGCGGCTCGCGGCCCGCGGCTCGCCGAACCGGGTACGTGCGCTCGAAAAGGCAACGCCTTCTTACGTCTACCGGCGTCTTCCGTTCCCGGGAGCGTAACCGTGCGGTGTTTGCCTACCGGGCAAGGCCAGTCGTCCCTCTCAGAGAGGCTTGGAACCGATGACTCTTCGAAGGTCCTCCGTTGTGCTCGGTGCCCTGGCTGCGGTCGCCATGCCGACCGTGCTGTTGACCACCGCTCCCACCGCACAAGCGGCATCCGCACCCAGCTACCAGACGTGGCAGTCCGACGTGAAGGCGGCGGTGTCGCCCGCGATTCCCTGGCTGCGAGAGCGCCGCGAGGAGGGCGGGCAGGGGCTGTCGATCGTCCTCGACATCGACAACACCGCTCTGGAGACCTACTACCACCCCGGTCACGCCAACAACCCGGTGCGAGACGTGGCCCGGTGGGCCGACGCGCACGGCATGAGCGTCCTGTTCGTCACGGCCCGTACGTCCTCGTCCTCCGCCGACGCGCAACTCAGGGCGGCTGGCTACCCGGTGGACGGCATCTGCACCCGCCGGCACGGGGAGAGCCTCGGCAAGGGCAAGGCGCGCTGCCGGCAGGACCTCACCAGGGACGGCTACACCATCACCGCCAACATCGGCAACCGGTCGACCGACTTCGAGGGCGGCTACTACGAGAAGCCCTTCAAGCTGCCGAGCTACGGCGACCTGCTCGACTGAACGGTGCCCGGGTCCGGCGGGGTCATCGAACGTCGGGACCGCCCGCTTCACGTCGAACCTGCTCGGGACAGCGGCAGGAAGCCGGATCTGAGCGGGGCGAAGGCACGGGTCGGATCGTAGACGGCCACCGACGCCATCCGCTCTGGAGCGCTGGCGCGTCCGTGTCACGTCATCGGTGAAGTTGGTTGCGGCACACTCGGCGCCGCTCCGGCACGGCGCGTCCGCGGACGACGACAGCCACTCCGCCGGACCTGGTCGGACGCAACCGCCCATTCCCGCAGCAGTGCGGGCCGTCGCCCGGTGGAACGACGACCCAGCCCTCGTGCCGGCCGTGCCCGTTTCCGATCTCGAACCCAGCGAGGTGCCTGTCTCACCTGGTGTTTAAGGTGCGGGCATGACTGTGCCTGAGATCATCCCCATCACCCATGAGCCGGGCCATCGCACGAGCACCATAGGCCGGTTCAGCGGCGGCCAGTTCCTGGCTTCGGTCACCTACGCATTCCCGGACGGGTTCGTGACGGGGGAAGGCTGGGAGGAGCAGAAGCGGCTCTTCGTCGTGCTGCACACGTTCGACCACGAAGGACGCCACCAGGAGTCTGACATCTGGTGTGCCGGTACTTGGGCGGATCAGGTCAAGCGTCCGCAGGGCGAGCGTTCCGTGGTTGCCCGTGCGGAAGCCCGGCTCGCCGCCGTCCTCTCCGGCCTCACAGGGCGTGAGTACTGCGACATCGCGATCCAGCCGTTCCAGCTCACCGTTGACGGTGTGGTCTTCGGTCTCATCACGGAGTGCCGTGCCGAAGACGAGGGCGGCGAGCACGACTGGGCTGAGCTCCATCCGGATCGGTTGGGCTTCTCGGCTCCGTGGAACGGCGAGTACGACACCTGACGGACAGCCACTGGCAAGGCCGACCCACCGAACAAACCCCAGCCGCCCTGACCGAGGGCGACCGGCTCCAGCTCAAGGCAGTACTGGAGAACTGCCCCGAACTGGAGGCACTCGCGGGGCACGTAACCGCCCGACTCTCGTGCGGCTGCTCGACTGGCTCGGCGACACCGCCAACGACGCCAACGACGCCAACGACGAGTGCGTCGCCCTCGACGCCGACGTCCGCCGCAGCGCCATGATCGCTGCCGTCCCTCTTATCGAGCACCCTCTCCTCACCTACTGAGGTTTCGGGTTGTCGTCGGGTAGTGAGGGTTGATGATCCCTGCGGTATGCCGATGGGATGAGGTACCCGGAGGGTGGGGGCCTGACCGGTGACCGTCGGGCGTTTCGCGAGGGGATCCGGCTGCAGGAGGCCCCGCCGCCGGACCTCGGTCGCCGCGCCGTGCTGCTACGAAACCGGCGAGAATAGCCGTCTCATCCACCGGCCGCGCACCCCTCCCCTGCTCAAGGACGCACGCAAGAGCTTCTCCTGAAGGACTGCCGCGACCTCCTGGTGCGGGCACACATCCAGTTCGACGGCCCGATCGTGATGGTCTGGGACAACCTCAACACCCATCTGGCCGTCGGGCTGAAACGGTACGAGGCCGAGGATGACTGACTCACCACCGTCCGGCTTCCGTCGTACGCGCCCGACCTGATCGACGGCTGCCTCACCGCCACAAGCCTGGCCATCAACCCCCAACTCCGCACTTCAAGCCTCATCGAGCTTCTTCAAGTTGGCCACCGATCGGGTGATGACGCCAGAGCGCTTCAGCGTCGAGTGAGCGGCTGCAGCATCCAGTGCCAGCAGCCTGCTGGCCTGAACGCCAATGCGGCGGCAAGGCCGGTGAGCGACGCTGTTGTCAGTCGCTGGTTCTAAGGTCGCCCCTATGAGATCAGACCTGGTCCAGGACTCATGGACTCGCATCGACGCGTGGCTGCGCGAGCACGCGCCCCGCACGTTTGCCACGCTTCGGCCGCCCGCAGGAGACGAAGAGATCGCAGCAGTGCAACAGGAACTGGGGGTCACCTTTCCTCCGGACCTGGTCGCTTCGCTCCTCCGGCACAACGGGGCGCTGGAGGGACCCGAGGCTTTCTGCTTCAGCACGGGCGACCGGCTGCTCGGGGTGAGCGGAATCCTCAGGGACACCGGGTTCCTGCGTGGCATCGGCCAGGGCCTCGACGGGGAGGCCGAGGGCTACTGGCTTCATGACTACGTGAAGTTCGGTTCTTACGACGTGACGTCGGACGGTCTTCTGATGGATTGCCGTACCGGGCGGGATTCCTTCGGTGCGATCGGACGGTTCTTCGACGAGACCGGCACCAGTTTCGGGCAGGCCGACTCGCTGGGTGAGTACCTGGCCGAACTGGCCGACACGCTCGAGCGCGGCCAGGACGCCGGTGTCGTCACCTTCAACGGCCGGCTGTTCTGGGAGGGGCGTCCGCCTGCCAGGCCGCAGTACATTGCCGACGAGCCCCTTCCAGCACCGGATGAGCAGCTGCCAGAGCTGGACCTTTCCTACAGTCCCACCGACATCCTCCACGTGAGCCACCTGGACGGGCATGAGGAACTCGGTGCGCTGATCGCAGTCCTGCCGTATGAGCAGGTGGTCGACGCCGCGCGGAAGCAGCTGCGCAGACTGGCGGTCGAAACGGGTCTGAACAACTACCCGGAGGTCAAGACAGCCCTGGACGCGTGGGAGCGCGGTGCGGCCCCGCCGCAGCCGGACCAGACAGGCCCGCTCGCCTTGCGACTCCGCGCGGTGCTCGCACAGGCCGACACCGGCCGAGACCGCACGCGCAGGTGGGCCGCGGAGAAAATAGCCCTCGGAATCTGGGGGTCCCCGTACAGGTCCGTGTGCGAGAGCGCGGAGACCCGGAGTCACTTCACTCTCGACTGGCGTGCGGACCTGCATGCGGACCTGGGCAATCAGCCCCTGCCGCCGATACCTGACGATCGATTCTGGGGGGCGCTGCGCAACCCGGCCATCGACTCCAGTTGGTACGCGGCCCAGTACACCCAAGATCAGGACTGACTCCAGGGGGTTTCGGTTCCGCGTGAGCGCATGTGGCGGTTATCGCCAGACGAAGCACTCAATAGGGATCTTCAGCGCTGCCGCTCCAGCGTGAGGATGGCCTTGGCGATTGACGTCATGCGGTTGGGGCTGCACCGGGACCCCACGTCGGAGCTCTTCGAAGCCGGCCATCGGCACCGTCCGGCTCTGCGGGTCGTCTCATGACTGGCGCGGTGAGGGCTCCTTCCCCCGCCCCTTGACCATCCCGCGGGTCCGCACCACGGCGGTGCCGGGTCGGCCGTGGGCCTGTCCGGTGGTCTCAGGCGACGGTGACGAAGACGCTGTGCCAGCCGCTCGCGCCGTCGGGTACGGTTCGGGCGCGCTGCTCGGTCTGCACCGCCCCGGTGCCGTCAGTGGCGCGGACGGTGATCGTGTGCCCGCCGGGGGCGGCGTTCCAGCGGTAGGACCACTGGCGCCAGGTGTCGACGGTGTCCTGGGCGCCGAGCTCCGCGTCCTGCCAGGGGCCGTCGTCGATGCGGAGCTCGACGCGGGTGATGCCGCGGCGCTGGGCCCAGGCGACGCCGGCGACCACCACCGTGCCGGCGGTGGGGCGGGCGAAGGGCTTGGGGGTGTCGATGCGGGACTGGGTCTTGATCGGCGCCCGCCGGGCCCACTTGCGCTTCACCCAGTACGGGTCGTAGGCGTCGAAGGTGGTGAGCTCGATGTCGGTGATCCACTTGCACGCCGACACGTACCCGTACAGGCCGGGAACGAGCATGCGGACGGGGAAGCCGTGGTCGAACGGGAGCGGTTCGCCGTTCATCCCGACCGCGAGGATCGCGTCGCGGCCGTCCATGACGTCCTCGACCGGCGAACCGAGCGTCATGCCGTCCACGGAGCGGGCCACCAGCTGATCGGCCGCACCGCCCTTCGACGGCGGTTTCACCCCGCACTCGGCCAGCAGATCGGCCAGGCGTGCGCCGAGCCAGCGGGCGTTGCCCAGGTAGGGTCCGCCGACCTCGTTCGAGACGCAGGTCAGGGTGATGTCCCGTTCGATGAGCGGGCGGGCCAGGAGCTCGTCGAGGGTGTAGGTACGGGGCCGGGTAACGCCCTTGCCGTGGATGCGCAGCCGCCAGGTGCCGGCGTCGACCATGGGGACGGCGAGTGCGGTGTCGACGCGGTAGAAGTCCCGGACGGGCGTGGTGAACGGGCTGATGCCGTCGACCTTCAGCTGGGTGCCGGCCGGAACCGCGGGAGCGGGAGAGGCGGGGGCCGGCAGGCTGAGCACGTCGCGCGAGGTGACGGCTCCCTGCCCCCGCTGGCCGGACAGCACGCGGCCCAGCGCTCCGGCGGTGGCTGCCGCGGCCGCTGTGGCGGCAGCGGCGTTGAGGAATCCCCGCCGGCTCCAACCGTCCCGGCTGCCCCCGGCTCTTCTCGGCGAGCCGGTGGAGTTGGCTTTGCCTGCCAGGACGTACAGCACCGCAGCGCCCGCCACCGCGCCCGCCACGGAAGGCAGGACGTCCGCGGCTCCGGCACTGTCGGGCCGGCTCAGCGCGGCGGCCCCGCCGATGATCCCGAACACCAGCACCCCGGCCGCCCCCGCCCGCCGGTACCGGAGGGCGAGGAGGCCGAGGGCGACCGCGAACAGGCTCAGCAGGACGAGGATGCCGAGTTGGAGGACGAGCTTGTCGTTCTCCCCGAACGTGCGGATCGCGAAGTCCTTCACCGGCGCGGGGGTCCGGTCGATGACCGCGCCCCCGACCACCGTCACCGGTCCGGCCGCGGGCCGCCCGAGGGCGGCCGTCAGCTCGGCCACCGCCAGCGCGGTGAACCCGGCCAGCAGGCCGGACAGGGCCCCGAGGCCGGCCCGGCTGACGGTAGTGCGGAAGCTGCTCACATCCCCGCATTCGGCGGCGCCCACCCGGCGGATTGGCCCGTCACCCGAACGAATGAGTCCCCGGTCCCCGCTGTCGGGAGGTTTCAGGCCGTGGCGCACCGGAACCGTGCGGCTGCCGTCCGGGGCGCGAATTCACGGCGAACCGGGGCAGGGGGAGGCCAAAGCCGCCGCCGGGCTCTTCCGGACACGAACCATCGTCCCGCCTCCTTGGGGAGGGGTTTTCCGGCCGCGCGGAGGCCGCGCGGAGGCCGCGCGGCCGGTGAGGAGTCCGGTGACCGCCCGGTCCCTCGACCGTCCTCCGGAGTTCCCCGGCCTGCGGTTGGGCCCCGGCGGACCGGTCGCTCGCGCGGGGGAACGGGCGACCGGCTGCGCAACGAAAAGCCCTCCCATCCGCACGAACGTCCGCTCCGAAGAACCGTTCAGACCCACCCCTCGGATCCATGGCCGGACCGCTCCAGCACGGTGCGGTCCGGTCCACACCAGCGACGGACGAAGGACTCACATGCGATGGACACCCCGCCCCCGGACGGCCGGCCCAGGCCGCCGCTGCGGCCGGTCGCCATGGCCGGGGCCCGGCCGGTGAGCCAGCCGCTGCCGTTCCGTGCCCCCCGCCCCACCGGCCGCCCCGATCTCGCCGAGGTCGTGCAACAGGTCGCCCGCGGCGACGAGCGGGCCTTCTCCACCCTGTACGACGCCTTGGCACCCATGGTGTTCGGCATCGTGATCAGAGTCGTGCGCGACCGGGCGCAGTCCGAGGAGGTCGCCCAAGAGGTCATGATCGACCTGTGGCGGCAGGCCGCCCGCTACCGCCCCGAATCCGGCGCCGTCACCACATGGGCGGCGACGATCGCCCACCGGCGGGCCGTGGACCGGGTCCGCTCCGCCCAGGCGTCCGCCGACCGGGAACGCGCGCAGGCCGCCCGCGAGCACCGGACGGCGTTCGACGAGGTGGCCGAGCGGGTCGAGACGCGGCTCGAGAGCGAGCAAGTACGCCGTTGCCTGCGCGGCCTGACCGAACTCCAGCGCCAGGCCGTGACCTTGGCCTACTACCAGGGGCTCACCTACCGTGAAGTCGCCGAATCCCTGCACGTAGCACTGCCGACCATCAAGACGCGCATGCGCGACGGACTCATCCGGCTCCGCGACTGCATGGGGGTGACCACATGAACCAGCACCACACCGACCTCCACGCCCTTGCTGCGGCCTACGCCCTGAACGCCGTCGATCCCGCAGAACGCGAGGCGTTCAGCCGCCACCTGCAGCACTGCGCGGAATGCCGCCAGGAAGTGGCGGAGTTCGAGGCCACCGCCGCGCGGCTCGCGGTCGCCGTGGCCCGGGCCCCGTCGGCCGCCATGAAGCAGCGGACCCTGTCGGCGATCGACGGCGTACGCCAGCTCCCGCCGCGGGTGCCGGCTCCTGCTGCGGCGCATCGGTCCGGCGGGGGGCTGCTGCGCAAGGCCGGGCCCTTCGCACTGGTCGCCTGTCTGGCCGCCGCGTCCTTCGCGAGCCTGGCCGCTTGGCAGCACGAGCAGGGCGAGCAGTCCGCGCAGCGGGCCCTGCAGGCCGAAGAGCGGCTGGACGCCGTCAGCAGCGTCCTGGCGGCGCCCGACGCCCGTACCAGCCAGGGCAAGGCGGCCAACGGTGCGCTGATGACGTTCGTCTCCTCCGACCGCCGGAACATGGCCGTCGTCACCGCCACCGGCCTGCCCTCCCCGGCACCGGGCACGACCTACCAGCTGTGGCTGGACGTCGACGGCAGCATGCGGCCGGCCGGGTTCCTCCACGGCGACGGAACCGTCCCGGTCAAAGGTGACCCGGCCGCCGCCACCGCGGTCGGCCTCACCGTGGAGCCCGCCGGAGGTTCGTCCCGGCCCACCACCGATCCCCTGCTGCTGATGGCCCTGCCCGCCTGACGCACACCGCAACGGAGCCCAGCCACACTGCGAGCAACCGAAAACCGACATCCAACGTCCGACAACGGGCAACCGACATCCGGCAACCGGCGTCAGAACTAGAGAAGGAGGGCGCATGCCCAGTACCCCCAAGATCGGGAACCTCCTCGGAGAGTTCCGCCTCTCCGGCGGACAGCTCAGCGGAGAAACCTTCCGCCGCGGCCACTACAGCCTTCGCGCGCAGCGCGGAAACCCCGTGGTCCTCGCTTTCTACCCCGGCGACGACACGCCCGTCTGCACCGCACAGCTGTGCTCCTACTCCGACGGACTGGAGCAGCTGCAGTCCGCGGGGGCCGTGGTGTGGGGGATCAGCGCCCAAGACGTCGACAGCCACGAGCGGTTCGCCCGGGCCCGGCAGTTGAGGATGCCGCTCCTGTCCGACCCGGACCGGGCCGTGGCGCGGTCCTTCGGCATCACCGCGCCCCTGATCGGACTGAGGCGTTCGGTGTTCATCATCGACGCCGACGGCCGCTTGCACTGGAAGCACGTCACGGCCCTGGGCGCCACCTTCCCACCGGCCGCGGCCCTGGCCTCGCAGCTCGCGACCCTGCCGGTCTGAGCCCCGTACTGCGGCGCAGCCCGCGCCCGTCACCGGCAATCCGCACGACCTTCGGCTGCGAAGTACGCGTGAACCAGCCGCACACCAGCGGCGTGTCGAGTGGCGGGAGCAGTTGTGGTGGAACACCGGAAGACGGCGGTCATCGGCGCCGGCGGGGCAGGGGCGACCGGCGCCCGCACGCGGGCGGTCTCGTGCGCGAGGACCCTGTATGGGGCGCACGGAGGGCTCGGCGGCCACGCCGGTGCCGCTGGACTCCCCCGATGGGGCGGGCGGACCGTGGGCCCGCGTACGGCCGCCGACGACGGTCGCCGCGAACACGGTGCACCGGTGCTGCGGCCCTGGCGGGCACGCTTCGCCACGGCCCCCCGGGGAGCCTGCGGCGAACGCGGCTTCGCCGTCCTCCTCCAGCGCACGCGGCGCATCTCCCCCACCTGCTCGCAGGCCGGACTCCGCTTCCGCTGCCCCGCCGTCCGCCTGCCCCGCCTCGCCGTGGGAGGCGGCCGATGAGGCCCCCGGCCGAACGCCTCACCGCGCTGGTGAGCCACTTCTTCACCGGCCCGCTTCCCGTACGGCTGCGCGACTGGGAGGGCGTTGAGGCCGGACCTGCCGACGCCCCCGTGGTCGTGCTGCGTTCACCCGACGCCCTGCGCCGCCTGTTGTGGCAGCCCGGTGAGCTGGGCCTGGCCGAGGCCTACATCAGCGGCAACCTCGACGTGGAAGGCGACCTCGCCACCGCACTCTCCCAGGCCGGCCGGGCCGTGCGCGACCAGGGGATCGTTCGTCCGCGGCCGGCCCAACTGGCGGCGGCCGCAGCCCTCGCCGTCGGGCTGGGCGCGGCGTCCTTGCCTCCTCGCCGGCCGGACGGGCGGGCGAGGCTCACCGGCCGTCTCCACAGCTCTTCCCGGGACCGCGCCGCGATCAGCCACCACTACGACGTGTCGAACGACTTCTACGCGTTGCTGCTCGACGAGTCGATGGCGTACTCGTGCGCCTACTGGGCCCGGCCTGCCGACGCCACGTACGGCCTGGCCGAGGCCCAGTGGGACAAGCTGGAGCTGATCTGCCGCAAGCTCGGACTGCGTGCCGGCGATCGGCTCCTGGACGTCGGGTGCGGCTGGGGCTCCCTCGCCGTGCACGCCGCCCGGGAACACAAGGTGCGCGTCACCGCGGTCACCCTGTCCCGGCAGCAGCGTGACTTCGTCGCCGCACGAGCCGCCCGCGAGGGCGTGGCCGAACTGGTGGAGGTCCAGCTGCGGCACTGGCGCCACATCGACGGCGGAGGGTACGACGCGGCCAGCGCCGTCGAGATGGGCGAACACGTCGGTGACGCCGAGTACCCCGCCTTCGCCGCCAAACTGCACGACGCACTGCGTCCCGAGGGCCGGCTCCTCATCCAGCAGATGTCACGCGGCGCCGACGCACCCGGTGGAGGGCCCTTCATCGAGACCTACATCGCGCCCGACATGCACATGCGGCCCGTCGGCCGCACCGCCGACCTGTTGGAGGCCGCGGGCCTGGAGATCCGCTTCGTCGAATCCCTGCGCGAGCACTACGCGGCCACGATCGACGCCTGGCGCACCCGTCTCGAAGACCGTTGGCCCGAGGTCGAGAACCTCGTCGGCGAGACCACCGGCCGGGTGTGGCGCCTCTACCTGGCCGGGGCATCGCTGGCCTTCTCAGAGCGTCGCATGGGCGTGGACCAACTACTGGCAGTACGCCCCACCCGCAACGGCGAATCGGCCATGCCCGCCACTCCCACCACCTGGTACACGCAAGCGAGCCGCCGGTGAGCGGCCGCCGAAGAGCGCGACCGGGGACGCTCAACGCCTCACTTCGTTGAGTTCTCAACGAAGTGAGAAAAGTGGGGAACGGGTGAGCATGCACGGGCCCCGCCGACCGTCAGGTCGGCGGGGGCCGGTGATCGTGAACGTCGGCTGGTCACAACTGATCAGCCCCGCCTCGAAGGCGAAGGGCGTCAGGCCCTCGCGTGGACAACGAGTCGGTTCTGCTGCCCATCGAAGATGTCGGCCAAGACCTGGGCCTCCCGGCGGGTTCCCTCGAAGAGTCCGTTCTGGTCGACGTGCACGACCAGAACATCGTGGCTGTCTATGACGTCCGAGATGCCGCCCGTCTCGATCGTGTCCGACCACGCGTCCAGGTTCCGACCGAACCACTCCGGCAGCCCGCACGGCTCGGTGACCGCGTCCCAGAAGTCATCGAGCGTCTCTATCTGCCGACCCCTCAGGTCAATCATCAGCTTGCTGTCCGTCATCGGAGCAGAGTAGCGCCCAGCAACTGTTCGCCGGCCGGTCAACGAGCAGCGGGGTCGGACGAGCTGCTGGAGGGGGTCGGTCGAAGCGCCCTGGTTGTCACGGCGAGGCATCTGCCTCGTCACACAACCTCATTCGGCAGCCCTGCTGTCACCGAAGGCTGGTCCCGGTGGCCCGCACGACGCTAGTGCTGTGACCGGAAAGGTTCACCGGCTCACGACGCCCGGTACGGCACCTCGCCGCGTTGTCGGACCGCGCAAGTACGTCCAGTACGAGCCGCGGTCCTCCGCCTTGCGATGCACCGCACCGAACGCCGCGAACCGGCAAACCTTTCCGGCCACAGCACTAGCGTCAGGTTCATGATCGTATGGCTCAACGGCACCCACGGCGCGGGCAAGACGACGACCAGTGCGTTCGTACAGCAGCTGATCCCGGATTCACGGGTGCTCGACGCCGAGAAGGTCGGCGAGACGCTCATGGACATCGCACCGGGGCTGCCCACGACGGACAACTTCCAGCACTGGCCGCCGTGGCGACCTCTCGTGGTCGAGACCGCCCGCCGCGTCCTCGAATACACCGGCGGCACCCTGGTGATGCCCATGACGGTGCTGGTCGAGCCGTACTGGCGCGAGATCAGCTCGGGCCTCGCCCAGCACGCCGTTCCGGTCCGACACTTCGTCCTCCATGCCGACCAGGACACCCTCCGCAGGCGCATCGCTGGCGACACCGTTCTCGGCCCCAACTCCCCGTTCCGTCTGCGATACCTCGAGCCCTACGCCGAGGCGGCCCGCACGTGGCTGCACGCCGAGGCCGAGGTCGTCGACACCACGCACCTCACACCCGCCCAGGCCGCCCAGCAGATCGCGGACGCCGTCAAGAGCTGAGAGAACGACCTTGCGACGCCTGGCCTCGAAGGTGACGACGCGCATTCCCTTGTGACGACGACCGTGCTTCGGCTCAGTGCGGCACTGCCGGGTCCGCATCGCAGCGTGGCCACGAGATGCGACGAGCCCGCGGTCCGCCATGGGGCGACCGTCCTCGTCGCGGCCGTCAACGAGTGGCTGTGGCCACACGCGCGCACCGCCTTTCGTTAACCCGTTGCCCAGGAACCAATCCGCCAGCTAGGTTCGCCCAGCCGCCTGCACGGGCAGGCCGGCGCTGTCGACGAGGAGGTGTGGAGCACATGCGCAGGAGTGCCAGGGAGTTGAGCTCGCGTACTGACCTTTGCCACCTCCTCACGACGGAGACACCTTGTCCCTCCGCATCACCCCACTGACCGACCCCGCTCACAAGCCGCACGGCCGGCGTCTTGCCTGGTTGGCATCGGACGCGGATTCCCTCCCCGCCGGGACCGCCTTTCTGCGCCTGTTCGATGGCGGACAAGAGCACCTGGCCGAGCTTGACCTGCGTGTTCATCCCGCGGAGCGCCGCAAGGGCGTCGGCTCCCGACTCCTCAACACCGCCATGGCGACCGCCCGAGACAACGCCCGACGCTGCGTTGTCGCGCAGGCGGAAGCCGGATCACCCGGCGACCGCTTTCTGGCAGCGCGCGGCTTCCGGAAGGTCCTCACCTTGAGGTTCACCCGCTTGCCACTGGCTGACGTGGATACCGCCGTCCTCGCCGAGATCATCGAGCGTCCGCATCCCGGCTACCGGCTGGTGTCATGGCAGGGAACCGTCCCCGACGACCTCGCCCAGACGTTCGCCGCGTCTCGCCGCGCCATGGACGACATGCCCATGGACGACACCGACTACGGCACCGTGACCTGGGACGTGGACCGTGTGCGGGCCGCCGCTAAGGCCGTCGAACAGCGCGGCGACCACCTGCACACCGTCGTCGCCATCGACGCCTCGAACGGCTCGATCGCCGGGTTCACCGAACTCGTCATCCCCGGCAACGGCGCAGGTGACGGCCAGCATTACGGCACCGGTGTGCTGCCCGAGCACCGTGGACACGGCCTCGGCCGATGGATGAAGGCCGAGTCGATCCGACAGGCCCGTAGGGACTATCCGGACCTCGGTGGCCTCCTGACCGACACCGCCGACAGCAACACGCACATGAGACAGATCAACGACGGTTTCGCCTACACACCCACGCACACAACACACCAGTATCAGCTCGAGCTCTAGCAGCGAGCGGACGAGCCGGACCGGGGCATCGCCCCATCGCCCCGCCCGGCCTGTCCGTGCTTTCGATGCACGGCCCTAGAGGCGCGTCGCGGTGCGGACGAGGTCGGCTACGGCTTTGGACCTGCTGTGCGGTGGCCAGGCGATGACGGTCGTGACAGCCGGTGCGTCCGACACCGGCACCGTCGCGTGATCGTCGCGCAGGTGGGCCCGGAGGGACTCGGGCACGACCGCGCAGGCCCGTCCGAGCGCGATCAGCTGGAACAGTTGGGTGTGGTCGCGGACCTTCGGGCCAGGCCCGTCCGGATGGCCCCCGCCCCGTCGAGGCCAGCGCGGCAGGGGCAGGTCCGTCAGGGTGGTGACCTCGGCCATCGACACGCGGGGTCGGTTGGCCAAGGGGTGCCCCGCGGGCAGGACCACGACCTGCTGTTCGGTGTGCAGGTCCTCGGTGTCGAGTCCGGCCGTCGTGTCGAAGGGCTGTTGGAGCAGAGCGACGTCGGCGCGCCCGTCGCGCAGTAGCCTTTCCTGCTCGCCGGGCCCGCACAGCATCACCTCGACGGCGACCGCGCCGGGCTCGGCGGCGTAGGCGGCCAGCAGCTTCGACAACAGTTCGCTGGAGGCTCCGGCCTTCGTGGCCAGCACCACACCGAACGGGTCGGCAGCTGCGCGGCGGGTGCGGCGCTCGGCGGCTTCGACCGCGTCGAGTGCGGCCCGGGCCTCCCGCAGAAGCACCGACCCGGCCTCGGTCAAGGCGACCGCGCGAGCAGTGCGGTGCAGCAGAACCACCCCGAGCCGCCGCTCGAGCTGCTGGATCGCCCGCGACAGCGGTGGTTGCGCCATGGCGAGCCGCTGCGCCGCCCGCCCGAAGTGCAGCTCCTCCGCGACGGCGACGAAGTACTTCAACTCCCGCGTCTCCACCGCGTCATCGTATCCGGCACCCCCACCACGACCGATATCCGTACGGTATCGCCGCCCACCCAGTCGGTCTTGGACGTCCCTACCGAGTCCGCGCCACGCTTGAAGACATGAGTGAACAGATGATCGCGCTGGTGACCGGCGCGAACAAAGGAATCGGATACGAGATCGCGGCGGGCCTGGGCGCTCTCGGCTGGCGCATCGGCGTGGGCGCGCGGGATCAACAGCGCCGCGACACCGCGGTGGAGAAGCTGCGCGCAGCCGGGACCGACGCGTTCGGCGTCCCGCTCGACGTGGCGGACGACGCGAGTGTGGCCGCCGCGGCCGAGCTGATCGCCGACCGCGCCGGAGGGCTCGACGTCCTGGTCAACAACGCGGCGATCACCGGCGATATGCCGCAGATGCCCACCACGGTCGATCCGGCAACCGTACGAGTCGTCGTGGAAACCAACGTGATCGGGGTCATCCGCGTCACCAACGCGATGCTGCCCATGCTGCGCGGCTCGGCATCGCCACGGATCGTGAACATGTCCAGCAGCGTCGGCTCGCTCACCCTGCAGACCACGCCCGGCATCGACATGGGCCCGGTTCCTACTGCGTACTTGGCGTCCAAGACCTTCCTCAACGCCATCACCGTCCAATACGCCAAGGAACTGAGCGACACCAACATCCTGATCAACTCCGGCTGTCCCGGCTACACCGCCACCGACCTCAACGGCTTCCAGGGCGTCCGCACCCCCCACCAGGGCGCGGCGATCGCGATCCACCTCGCGACCCTGCCCGACGACGGACCGACCGGCGAATTCTTCGACGACGGTGGAACAGTGCCCTGGTGACAGGCTCACCGGCCCCTGGTGGTCCAGCTGATGTTCGTTGCTGGTGTGGCGGAAAGGGCTGGCGAAACGGGACGGCCACCGGAGTTCTGCGGTGGCCGTCCGCCGCACTTCAGATCCCGCCGGGGCCGAGAAGTTGTTCAGGGGGTCGACGGCGCGGGTGGTCGGCCGCGTCGGACCGCCGACCGGTCGTCCTCCGTGCGCCGCACTGTGCGCGTGCGTCCGCACCGACGTCGCCGACCCGCCACAACTGCGGCTCGCTCCCGCAGTCTTGTCGGAAGATCACAAGTTCCGCGGTGACCGGTCGGCTGCGGGCTACGCTCCCCGCACTGGGTTCCTCGACACCTGCGCCATCTGGGCAACCACGCTGAACGCCCGGGCCTGCCGTGAGATCGCCGTCGCCCGCGGTTGCTCTCCGCGCAAAATAGCCACCATCTCCACGACCTCGCACAGATCGGCCGGCATCTGGAGGTAGCCGTCGCGGTCCCGCCTTAACACACCCCGCACCGCGGCCGGGTAACCGGCCGTTGGCACCCCTCCCGTGGTCGCAGCGCCTCCGGTCACCAGCGTGTGAACGCGACGACGACGGCCCCCTGGTCCAGTCCGGGCCCTGCCCCCGTCCCGTACTTCCTCTGATGGAAAGCCTTGCCCTGTTGACCCTGGCCGAACACCCGACCACTGCCCCGCCGCTCGCCACGTACGGCGCCGTACTGGGCAGCCGACACGTTGTCCGCCTGCTCGGCGGCACCCTGATCGGGCGCCTGCCCAACTCCATGGTGCCCGTGGGGCTCGTCCTGTGGATCACCGGCTGCGGGGGGTCGCTGGCCTTCGCCGGAATGCTCACCGCCCTCTACGGGCTGGCATCCGGGCTGTCCCAGCCGGTCAAAGGCAGGCTGATGGACCGCTACGGTCAAACCCGGGTATCGACACCGGCGGTGTTGCTCAACGCAAGCTGCCTGGCGACGCTCCCTTCGATCGGGGTGGGCGGGCATCCCGCGGCGGTGACCGCGGTGGTCGGGCTCGCGGGTCTGGTCACACCGCCGCTGGAGGCAGGGCTTCGGGCGCTTTGGCCGACCGTCCTGCCTGACCTGGGGCGGCGCCGAGTCGTCCAAGCGCTCGACACCGGCTCTCAGGGACTCCTCTACATCGCCGGCCCCCTGCTCGCCTCGTGGCTGGCGACCACGCACGGGCCCGACACCGCCTTGGCCGCGACCGCCGCCCTCGGGCTCGCGGGCACGACGGTCGTCCTGACCGCCGCACCGTCGCAGGCCTGGCGTCCTGCCACCGGGGTGACCGAAAGAGGACGGCTGATGAGCGCCGGCCTGGTGCTGCTGTTCACCGCGCTGGCGGGAACGGGGTTCGCGTTCGGGGCGATGAACGTGTGGGCCGCACGCATGGCCGGCACCCACGGGCAGGCCATGCTCTGCGGACTGCTTCCTGCCGTGTTCTCCACCGGCAGCTTCTTGGGCAGCCTGATCTACGCACGCCGGGCATGGCCCGGCACGACCAAGTCCCAACTCATCACCACCAGCGCCCTGTTCCTCCTCGGCTGGGCGCCCCTGCTGGCCCAGCCCGGCCCCCGCACGGCCTTCGCCCTCACGGCGATACCGGGCCTGTTCTTCACCTTGATCATCACCAACGGCTTCCACACCGTGGACGATCTCGCCTCCGCCTCCCGCACCACCGAGGCGTACGCCTGGTTGATCCTGTCGGTCGGCACCGGGCAGGCAGCCGGAACCGCGCTCGCCGCAGCCCTCGCCGCCTACCCCGGTGTCCTGGCCGCGCTCCCCACCGGCGGCGCCGCCACCGCGCTGACCATCCTGCTCCTCGCCCGCGGCAAGCTCGGCCCGGGCCGTCGCCTCGGCCGCCACCGGCGTCCCCGCCAACAGGGACAGCCTCGCCGAATGCCGCCACCGACTCGATGGCGCGCGGCGGGCGCGGCCTCGCTGCCCTTGGCGTCGACCGGCTCTGAAGGGGCGCTCCGCGCCGTGCCCGGTCACGCTCGAGGGAATCGGCGGGCGGCGGCGCCCCGGCCGAACCGGTGGCGGTCGACCTCCATGATGGTGGCTGCGGCGGAGCCGAGGCGTCCGCATGCGAGCGCGGTGGAGTAGCCGCTGCGGCGCCCGTGACACGCGGGGCCAGGGTGAAGAACGCGCCGCTCGACCGCTATGAGCTGCGCACGCACCGCATCCCGTTCCGGGTCTCGGGTCGCCTGCCTGCATGCCGAACGGCTGGAACGATCGGTCAACCGCGTTCCCAGTAGGAACAGGGGGGTGGGATGTCCTCGGCCCCTGGGGTCGGGGCGGGACAGCCCGAAGGCGTGCCGCTCGGGTCGGGACCCCGCTCCCAGTGGGTCGACATCGGACCAGGACTCTCCGATTCATCCAGGTAAAGAGTGAGCGCACCACATAACAACACGAGAGCCAACCATCCTGCCCCCGCCCACACCCAGACCCTCCGCGACACTGCTCCCCCTCGACTTCAATCACCTGGGAACAGTCTGCCCGGTAAACCTGCGCGGCCCTCACCTCCAGTCCGGCTCCCGTCCCCCGGCCTTGCCGTGTTGGAGGGCTTCCGCCGCTGTCGATGGAGAGAGGGGGAGCGCCCTCCGTCGGTGTCAGTGGGGGCCGATACCTTCACGCGCATGACGACGCGTTCCACGCCGCCGACGGCGCTGTTGACCGACCCCACGGGCGAAACGGCGGTCCTCGGCCTACCCCCGGGCTCTCTGGTGACCGAGACCCATGACGGCCCTTGGCGTGAGCCGCTGCTCTGGGTGGCCGACGGGACCGCGGTGCCCGGCGCCTGGGCACGGTACCGGTCGGTCCGGGATGCGGTGGGACTGCAGCCCGTCCTCCTTCAGGACGAACCGGGCAGTGAGGAGTGGTGGGGCGGTGAGCTGGATCCCGGCATGATGTCGGATCCCGGCGATCACCAGGTCGAGGATGTTCTCCAGACCCTTTGGGAGTCGGCGGTTTCGGAGACCGAGGAGAACGAAGACGAAGAGGACGCCGGCGAGACCATCGCCCCGTTCACCGGTCACTGGCCCGGGCTTGCGTCGGTAGGAGGGACGCCGGTGGATCCGGAGGCGACCGCCGGGGACGTTGCCGATGCTTTGATCGGGCCCTGGCTCAAGAGCCCTCGGCTCGCATTGGTCCCGGTGGGCCGGCCTGCGGACCTCCCTGCGGCGATCGGCTGGTCGGGGCCGGTCAACCACGTGACCGACGTGGCGCGGCTGTGTGCGGTTCTCCGTTCCTGGGAGGACCGCTTCGGGGCCCGGGTGGTCGCCCTGTCGTCCGCGCGGCTGGACCTGTCCGTGGCAGCTCCACCGCAGTCACTGGACGAGGCGCTCGCGGTCGCCGCGGAACACTTCGCGTTCTGCCCGGACACCATCTGGCAGGGGTACGAGAGCATCCGGCTCTACGCGGAGCAAGCGCTGCTGGGCAACCCCCACTGGACGTTCTGGTGGGATTGATGCCGTCTACGGAAGGTCCGTGCGGCGGGTGGAGAACCCTCGGGCCGCTCCGCAGGGCGGGTAGTCCGCCTTCACCGGAGACCCGGCTTCCCGGCGACGGCCCGGCCCGGCGCCCGGCGGGTCCGGCCCGTCAAGGCCATGGCACCGGCTGGAGGGCCGTCTCCTTGAGGACCTTCAGGAAGGCTTCGACCGGGGCCGGGAGCGGTGGTGCGCCGTAGACGACGGCGTCGACGAAGCGGTGGTCGTCCGGTAGGCGGTCGATCCGCACGCCGGGGTGGAGATGAGCGCGCAGGGCGAGGCCGGGCAGCGTACTGACGCCGAGGCCGGCGGCCACGAGTGCCTGGGCCGCGACGTAATCGTCGGTCTCGAAGGCGATCGTAGGAGTGAAGCCGCGCTTCCCGCACGCTGACAGCAGGTGCGAACGGCACCGCTCGCAGCCGGCGATCCACCGTTGTCCGCGGTAGGTGTCGAGGTCGGTGCGGGGGCCGGGCCAGGACGCGCCGGCCCGGCTGACGACGTAGAGCGGCTCGTGCAGGATCGGTGTCACGGTGTGGCCCTCGCGGCCACCGGGCGGACCGTCACCGTGGTGGAAGGTGAAGGCGACATCGGCCTCGCCGCGCCGTAGGGCCGCCAGGGCTTCGGGAGGCTCCGCTTCCGTCAGTGCCAGTTCGATGTCCGGGTGTGCGACGCCGAAGGCAGCGGCCACCGCGGGTACGAGCGTGGCGAGCGCGGAGGGGAACGCCGCGAGGCGGACCCGTCCGGCGCTGAGCCCGGCGTGGGCGGCGAGTTCGGTCCGGGCCGATTCGATCCGGCCGAGGATCTCCTCCGCACGATCGGCGAGCAGTCGGCCGGCCTCGGTCAGCCGGATGCCACGGCCCGCCCGCTGGACGAGCGGCACACCGGCTTCGGCCTCGAGCCGGGCGAGGTGGTGGCTGACCGACGGCTGCGCATAGTGCAGCGCCGCGGCGGCAGCCGTCACCGAACCCTCGCGTGCGATGGCGGCGAACACCCTGAGTCGGTTCTCGTCGAACATTCATCGATGATATCGATGAAGTCATTGGAAACTGGCATTTGTCCTATGGATTGGGCCCTGCGCAGCATGAGGGCATGCACAGTCCCACGATCTCCGACGTCCTTCGCGCGCGTCGTCTGCAGAGCGCGCACCTGTCCCCGACCCCTCTGCTCTCCTATCCCGCCCTCGACGCCACCGTCGGCGCCGGCATCCGCGTCCTGGTCAAACACGAGAACCTGCAGCCGACCGGCGCCCTCAAGGTCCGCGGAGGCGTCACCCTGCTGGCCGGGATGGACCCCGTCGAGCGTGCACGGGGCGTTCTCTCGTACTCCACCGGCAACCACGCGCAGTCCCTCGCCCATGCCGCGGCGCTCTTCCACGTCCCCTGCACCATCGTCATGCCGAAGAACCCGAACCCGCTGAAGGCCGAGGCCGTTCGGCGCCTCGGCGCCGAACTGGTGGAACACGGCGCGGACTTCGAAGAGGCCCGCCGCCACGCCGAGCAGCTCGCGCCCCGGCGTGGGATGCGCTTGGTCAGCGCGGCGAACGAGCCGGACCTCATCGCGGGCGTGGCCACCACGTACCTGGAGGTCTTCGAGCAGGAGCCGGACCTCGACGCGATCATCGTGCCGGTCGGTGGCGGCAGCGGCGCCGCCGCCGCTTGCCTGGTGGCGGCGGCGATCAGCCCGCGCTGCCGCGTCATCGCGGTGCAGTCCCGCCGCTCGCCGGCCGCGCACGACTCCTGGCGCTCGGGCAGCTGCGTCCAGCGTCCGAACACCACGACGGCGGAGGGCCTGGCCACCGGGTCGGGTTTCGAGCTGACGCAACGTCTGTTCCGGGAGCACCTCGCGGACTTCCAGCTGGTCGGCGATGACGAGATCCGATGGGCCCAGTGGCTGCTCATGCGTGATGCCCGGACGGTGGCCGAGGCGGCTGCCGCCGCACCGCTGGCGGCGCTCCTCGCCGCACGCGACGACCTTGCCGGGCAGCGGGTGGCCATCATGTGCACGGGCGGCAACGCCGGCGAAGCCGAGCTGCGGGCCTGTCTCTCCGCCGCGCCCTCGGGCGGATGAAGCCGTTCGCGGGCTCCTGCCGCGAGAGGAGGTGGGGACTCCCCCGGCGCGCTGGAACGGATCCGCGCAGCCGGGGCCGTGATCGATACTGATCTTCATGCACGTCAACGTCACGGCCACCACCCTGGAACGCGTCGCCGGTCACCGGATCCGCTTCGACGCCCGGTTCGAGCAGTACTTCGCCGGCCTCGGCGAGCGTTTCGACGTCCCGGTGCCCAGCCGGTACGTCCCCCACTGCCTGGAACTCCTGCGGGAGTTCTCGATGCGCGGCGGCAAGCGGCTGCGGGTCGTCCTGCTGTACGAGGCGGCCCGACTGGTCACCACCGACGAGGTACCGGGGCTCGCCGAGGCCGCACTGAGCATCGAACTGCTCCAGACGCACGGCCTCGTCCACGACGACATCATCGACGACGCACCCCTGCGCCGCGGCGGCCCCTCGACGTACTACGCGTACCGCCGGGAGTTCCCCGGCCAGGGCGCCAAGGCCCTCGGGCTCGCGATGCTCGCCGGGGACCTCGCGGCGTTCCTGTCCACCCAGGTGCTGCTGGAGGCCGAGGTCCCCGCCGAACTCCGCCAGGCCCTGCTCGGCGTGCACACGCGCACCGCCGCGGAGACCGTGGCCGGGCAGATCGCCGACCTGGAGCGGGACTCCCACACCCTGCCCGACGAAGAGTTCCTGCACACCGTCACCGACTTCAAGAGCGCGCGGTACTCGATCCTGGCGCCGCTGACAATGGGCCTGCTGGCCGCCGGCGGGGATCCGGCGCCACACCGCGCCCGACTTCACCGCTACTCCCGGCTGGTGGGGGTGTCCGAGCAGATGCGCGACGACTTCCTCGACTTCTTCGGCCCGTCCGGCGACGACCCGGCGGCCGAGGTGAAGTCCACCGGGGCCGACATCCGCTCGGGCCGCCGCACCTACGCCGTGCGTGCGACCCTGGCCGCCGCGACCGGGGCCGACGCGGCCCTCGTCGAAGCCGCGCTCGGCGATCCCGGCTGCCCGGACGAAACCCTGGGCCGGATCAGGGAGATCGCCCGCGCCGCCGGCGTGGACCGGCGGCTCAAGGCGGAGATCCGGCGGCACGCGGAGGCAGCCGCTGCAGAGGCCGCGTCCTGGGAGCCGTACTGGCGCGCGGAAGCCGTGGAGTTCTTCCGGGGCCTGCCGATGTGGAACGTGGACCGGATGTCCTGAGGGGCGACGAGGGCCGCTGCGCGAGCCCGCGCGAACGGTCGCGGACGGACGCGAACCGTCATACGACGTCGGCCCCGCGTCGAAGCCCTTGCCGGGCAGCCGGACGGCCGGCGTTCCTTCCCGGACGCCCGCCGCATTCGGCCGGGACCCCGGAGCCCCCGGGCCAGGGCCTCGGGCCGGGTCAGTTTCCACGCCCCTCCTGGCAGGCGTTCGACATGGCCGACATCCAGGCGAACGCCGCCTCGCACTGCTCCGGCGTCAGCCCCGCCTCCAGTTCGGCCTCGCGCCGCTGGACGGCCGGGAGCGCGTTCTCGTAGCGCGCGCGTCCTAGCTCCGTCAGGCTCAACTGGTGGGTCCTGCGGTCGGTGGCGTGCGGGGCTCGGACGATCAGGCCGTCACGTTCCAGCGCCGCGAGCATCTCGTTGGCGGCTTGGCGGGAGCTCCCGACCAGGCGGGCCAGCTGGGCCACCGAGATGCCCGGGGTCTCTCCCACGATCATCAAGGTCGCGAACTGCGGCACGGTGAGCCCGAATTCCTCCAGCTCCGCCCCGATCGCCGCCCGCATGCTGAGCCAGGCGTGGCGCACCACGAAGCTCAGCACCCGACCGTGACTCTGCTCGCCCATCGGACGACCTCCGAATTCATGATTGACAGGTACTTTACGAGTTTGCCACGATGAGGGAATCGTCAAGTACTTGACGATTCTTGGGTGGCGCGCCACCGTCGCGTGCTCCGTGATGCGCACCCCCCAAAAGCCAACTCACCTCGGTTCGGAGGCAGTCACGCATGTCCTCGGCAACGTCACCGGCGTCGTCCACCCCACCACCGGGCCGTCAGCGGCTCATCCTCGGCGTCCTCGTCTTCGCCCAGCTCCTCATCTGGCTCGACGGCACCATCTTGACCACCGCGTTCGAGACGCTCTCGGACCCCGTCCGGGGGTTAGGCGCCACCCCCGGTGAGCTCCAATGGGCCACCGGCGCCTACACGCTGGTCTTCGCCGGCCTGATGTTCACCGGGGGCTCGCTCGGTGACCGGTTCGGCCACCGCAACCTGCTGCTGACGGGCATGGCGCTCTTCGGCGCCGCGTCCGCCCTCGCCGCCTACGCCACCACCCCCGGCCAACTCATCGCCGCCCGGGCCGTCATGGGAGCCGGTGCCGCGCTGCTCGTCCCGGCGACCATGGCGGTGGTCAGCTGGACGTTCCAGCCCGCGCAGCGCCCGGCCGCCTTCGGCACCCTGTCGTCCTTCGCCGGCGTCGGCCTCGCCGCGGGGCCGATCCTCGCCGGGGTACTGCTCGCGCGGTTCTGGTGGGGATCGGTGTTCCTGGTCAACGTGCCCGTCGTCGTCCTCGGCCTCGGCTTCATCGCCCGGTACGTGCCCAACTCCCGCAGCCCGCAGGTCCGCCGCCTCGACCCGGCCGGACTGCTGCTGTCGACCGGCGGCCTGGGCATCCTCGCGTACGGCCTGATCCGCGCCGGCCAGGACGCTTCCTTCGCCCAGCCGCGCGTCTGGGGATCCGCCCTCGTCGGCAGCGCGCTGATCGCCGCGTTCGTCGTCGTCGAGCTGCGGATCGCCCATCCCAGCTTCGACCCGCGGTTGTTGGCACAGCGCCGCTTCGCCGCCGGGAACCTGACCCTGATGGCGGTCTTCCTGGCCATGACGGCCGGATCCTTCTACCTCGCCTTCTACCTGCAGGGCCTACGCGGGTACTCGGCGCTGGACGCCTCGCTCCTCGCGCTCCCGGGAGCCCTCGGGGTGATCGTCGGCTCCCCGATCGCCGTCCGGCTGGTCCGACGGACCTCCGTCCGACTCGTCTCCTCGATCGCGCTGACCGTCGCGGCCGCGGCGATGGGCTCGTTCGCCCTGTTCGGAGCGGCCACACCGATCGTCTGGTACGCGGCGGTCGTGCTGGTCCAGGGCACCGCGATCGGCATGGTGATCGCTCCCGTGACGGGCGCGGTACTGGGTTCCCTGCCGCTGGAGCGGTCCGGCGCGGGCAGCGCGGTCAACAGCACCCTGCGCCAGACCGGCAGCGTGCTGGGCATCGCGGCCGGCGGCACGATCACCTCGATCGTCTACCGGAGTTCGATCGACGGCTCGCTGACCGGCCTCCCCGATCCGGTACGGGAACCCGCGCGGGTCTCGGCCGAACTCGCCCGGCACGTGGCGGTGGCCACGCACGACACCCGGCTCGCCGCGGCCGCCGACAGCGCCTTCCTGCACGCCATGCACGTCGGGGCGCTCTGGACGGCCGGGTTCGCGCTGATCGGCGCGGCCGTCCTGGCCGTCGGGTTCCGGCCGGACCGCCCCACGGGTCGAGAGCAGGAGCGGGAGCGGGAGCAGGAACGGACCCGGGAGGTGGGGCGTGCGGCGCGCGCCGGGAGTTCCACGCCCGTGTGACGCGCAGCCGCGCCCGGTCGGCTGCGGCCGACCCGTGCGGACCCCGGCGCGGCATTCGGGTGGCGGACCGCCGTGTCGAACCGCCCGACCCGGACCGGTTCGCCATCCTGGGCCGGGCACGGCAGCGCGATCGCCGCTGCCCTCCCCCACGGCGAGAAGGAGTACGGCATGCCGACGGACGCGGTCGGGCGTTTCCTCGCGGCTCTGGGACCGCAGCAGCAGGAGGCCGTCACCAGCAGACCGCCGCAGGAGCAGGAGCGGCTCGCGGCGGCCTGGGAGCGGGAGTTGGCCTCGGACGACGAGCTCGACACGCTCGACGAGCTGTCGCCGCCCGCGGCGGAGGCCGAGGCGGCCCGTCGCGTCCTGGACCGCGAGGGGTGACGCGCCCCCGCGGGCAGGGCCGGTCCGGCGCCCTCTCCCCTGCCGCCGCGCGCGGGCGCCGGACCGGAGGTTTCAGTGGCCGGGGGTCTCGAGCGGCCGCAGGAAACGGCGCTCGTACCGCTTGATGCAGCGGGTTTCGCGCGCCAGGTCGAAGGCGGCCTGGCACTCGGGGTCGGACATGCTGTCCGTGCGGTACTGCTCGTAGGCGGCGAAGCCGGGGAAGGAGAAGAGCGCGTAGGCGATGTCGCTGTCGCCCTCGCTGGGCAGGAAGTAGCCGTGGTGGGTGCCTCCGAACCGGTTGACCAGCCGGACCCAACGGCGCCCGTACTCCTCGAATTCCGCGAGCTTGTCGACGTCGATCTCGTACTTCAGATGAATGGTGATCACCGCCCCATCATGCCGGGCCCCACGACTTCCCCCGGTGGGCGAGCAATCGCCGACTTCCGGGAGGGCGGCGCGGCAAATCCTCGTACGCTGCGGGAGTGGGAGACCTTGAGCGAGGGGGGACCGCATGTCCATGCGGAAGGGTGCCAACGTACCGGTGCCGAGCGCCACGGTCCGGGTGGAGTTGGGGTGGCGAGCGGGTCCCGGCGCGCCCGATGTGGACGTCTCGGCCCTGCTGCTCACGGCAGCGGGCAAGGTGCGGTCGGACGACGACTTCGTGTTCTACAACCAACCCGTGCACCCCAGTGGTGCCGTGCGCCACGAGGGACGGCGCCAGGACGGCACGGGCGTGCTCGAAACGATAGGGGTGACGCTGTCCGGGGTGGAGGAGGAGATCGGAACCGTGGTGGTCGCGGCTTCCACCGACGGCACGTTCGGTCAGGTCTCCGGACTCTTCGTACGCGTGCTGGACGCGCGGAGCGGCGTCGAGACGGCCCGGTTCGACGCGACGGATGCCACGACGGAGACCGCGTTCGTGCTCGGGGAGCTGTACCGGCGGGCCGGCGCGTGGAAGTTCCGGGCGGTGGGCCAGGGGTACGACTCCGGGCTGGCCGGGCTCGCCACCGACTTCGGGATCACGGTCGACGATCCCGCCCCGACCCCGGCCCCGGCTCTGGCCACCACCCCACCTCCGCCGGTGCCGGTGCAGGTCCAGCGGGCGGTGGATCCGCCCGTGCCCGCCCGTCCGGTACGGCTGTCGAAGATCACCTTGACGAAGGCGGCCCCCTCGGTGTCGCTGACCAAGCAGGGGGCCACCTCAGGGGGCATGCGGGTCAACCTCACGTGGAGCGCCGCCGTGCCGCCGCGCGGCTGGATGCGGAAGGGGCAGGACGCCGTCCGGCTGGAGGACGTGGACCTCGACCTCTCCTGCCTGTGGGAGCTGCGGAACGGAACCAAGGGGATCGTCCATCCCATCGACAACCAGTTCGGCTCCTTCCACCGGCCGCCGTACGTCCAGCTGGACCACGACGACCGGACCGGTGCGAGCGAGGCCGGTGAGAACCTCATGATCAACCTTGATCACACGGCCGAGATCGAGCGCCTCCTGGTGTTCGTGGTCATCTACTCCGGGGCCGCTAGCTTCGCGGGGCTCCAAGGAGTCGCCACGCTCCATCCGCCCGTCGGTCCGCCGATCGAGGTGCGCCTGGACGAGTGCACCGTCCCGTCGCCGGTGGCCGCGATCGCTCTGATCGAGAACGTGGGCGGGGAGCTGATCGTCCGGCGGGAGGCGAAGTACCTCCTGCCGGCGCCCGGTGTCTTCAAGCAGCAGGCGGCGGACATCGAGTACGGCTGGAACATGAGCTGGCAGTCGGCGAGCAAGGACTGACCCGCCGGGTCCCGGACCTCACCCCGCCAGGTCCCCGGCGTCCAGCGGCCGCCGCCACACGATGCGCCGGTGCACGGCGTCGAGGTCGGCCCATGTGCCTGTTCCAGTACGCAGACGACCCCGAGCCCGAAGAACGGACCCCGGCCGGGCTGCTGTACGTGCCCGTCCGGCCGGGAGGCGGTGCCGGGGCGGTGATCCGGCTGTTCCGCACGCCGCTGGGGGTGCGGACGGCCGTCGGTTCCACCCGTGTGGAGCGGCTGGCCGCGAACCTCGGCGAGGGCCAGGCGTGCATCCGGTTGTCCGAGTCGTTGCTGCGGGACCTGTGCGCGCCGCTCGGCGCGGAGCTGATCACCGTCGACCCGATGCTGTCCGCACCGGCGGCCGGTGCCACGACCCGGCTGCCGCAGCCGCTCCCGGTCCGCACCGTCTGAGGGGGACGCCACGGCTCGCGGCGGCACCGCGTCCACACGTGTCAAAAAGACTTCGGTCGGGATGTCGAGAAGACGCGGCCGGCTCCGTCCCAGGGGTGAACGCGACCACAATGGGTCGCACCAGCACCGAGGAGAACCATCATGGCCAAGTACCTCCTGCTCAAGCACTACCGCGGCGCTCCGGCGGCGGTCAACGACGTGCCCATGGACCAGTGGACGCCCGAGGAGATCTCGGCGCACATCCAGTACATGAACGACTTCGCGGCCCGGCTCGAAGGGACCGGCGAGTTCGTCGACGGTCAGGCGCTCGCCCCCGAGGGGACCTTCGTCCGGTACGACGGGGAGGGGCGTCCGCCGGTCACCGACGGCCCGTTCGCGGAGACCAAGGACCTGATCGCCGGCTGGATGGTGATCGACGTCGACAGCTACGAGCGCGCCGTCGAACTGGCAGGAGAGCTGTCGGCCGCCCCCGGGGCGGGCGGGAAGCCGATCCACGAGTGGCTCGAACTGCGTCCGTTCCTGGCCGCGCCGCCCACCATCACGGAATGACCCCACCGATGGACGAGGCCCTGCTCAGGAGCCTCACGCCGAGCGTGCTCGGGATCCTCGTCCGCCGCGGAGCCGATTTCGCGGCGGCCGAGGACGCCGTCCAGGAAGCCCTGGTCGAGGCGGTCCGGACCTGGCCCGCCGACCCTCCGCGGGATCCGAAGGGCTGGCTGGTCACCGTGGCCTGGCGCCGGTTCCTCGACGCGACCAGGGCGGACGCCGCACGCCGCCGGCGTGAGGACCTCGTGGAAGAGGAGCCGCCGCCCGGGCCTGCGCCCGCGGTGGACGACACGCTGCAGTTGTACTTCCTGTGCGCCCACCCGTCGCTGACGCCGTCGTCCGCGGTGGCGCTCACGCTGCGCGCCGTCGGCGGGCTCACCACCCGCCAGATCGCCCGGGCCTACCTGGTGCCCGAGGCGACCATGGCGCAGCGCATCAGCCGGGCCAAGCGCACCGTCTCCAGCGCAAGGTTCGAGCGTCCCGGCGACGTCGCCACCGTGCTGCGCGTCCTCTACCTGGTCTTCAACGAGGGCTACTCCGGCGACGTCGACCTCGCTGCCGAGGCCATCCGGCTCACCCGGCAGCTCGCGGCCCGGGTCGACCACCCCGAGGTCGCCGGGCTGCTCGCGCTCATGCTGATCCACCACGCCCGGCGCGCCACCCGGACGGCGCCCGACGGAAGTCTGGTGCCGCTCGCCGAGCAGGACCGCGGCCGGTGGGACACCGGGGCGATCGCCGAGGGCGTGCGGATCCTGCAGGGGGCCCTCGCCCGCGACCGGCTGGGCGAGTTCCAGGCCCAGGCGGCCATCGCGGCGCTGCACGCCGACGCACCCACCGCCGAGCAGACCGACTGGGTGCAGATCGTGGAGTGGTACGACGAGCTCGTGCTCCTGACCGACAGCCCGGTCGTACGGCTCAACCGCGCGGTGGCCGTCGGTGAGGCCGACGGGCCGCGCGCCGGACTGGCGGCGCTCGCGGCGCTGGACGACGCGCTGCCCCGCCACAGCGCGGTGGCGGCGTACCTCCACGAGCGCGACGGCGACGTGGTGGCGGCGGCTCGGCTGTACGCCGAGGCGGCCCGCCGGGCGCCCAACCTCGCCGAGCGCGATCACCTGACGCGCCAGGCCGCCCGGCTGAACAGCGCCCACCGCTCCGGCTGACCGGCGGCGCCGGCCCGAGCCGTCCGGACGACCGGTGCGGCCGGAGCCGGGCTCACCAGGTCCCGCCGTCGACCAGGGCGGCCAGCCGGTCGGGCGCCTCTTCCACCACGAGGTGTCCGGCCCCCGGCAGTACCCGCAGTTCGACGCCCAGCGTGCGGGTCACCGCCGGGCCGATCCGCTTCGGCGGGAGGAACACGTCGTGCTCCCCGGTGAAGACCGTGCGGGACACCGGCCTCGCCGGCAGGTCCGCGGTACCGGGTGCCCCGCTGGAGCGGGAGTGCCGGGCCACCAGCGTCATCCACTCCACCAGCCGTTCCCTGGGCTCGTGGTCGGGGGCGAGCATGGCCCGCAGGAGCCTGGCGCTGCTCCTGGGAGCGGGCCGCAGGAACCACGCGGCCGAGGCGGCGAGCAGGCCGGGGGGCAGACGCAGCCCGGTGAGGCCACCGGGAGAGACGAGAACGAGCCGTTCGATGTGCCTGGACGCACCCGACAGGGCGATGGCGGCGCCGAAGGAGTGGCCCATCACCACCACGGAGCCGGGCGAGGTCTCGTCGATCACCTCGTCCAGCCATGTGCCGTACCAGGACAGCCGACCCCCGCAGAGGTCCCGGCCACCGGAGCTGAGTCCGGGCTGTCCTGGTACGTCCAGCAGCGACACCCGGTGGCCGGCGGCGACGAGGGCGGTGGCCAGGGGCAGCGAGGCGGCCGCATTGAAGTTGGTACCGGGGACGAACACGACGGTGGTGGCGCCGGTGCCGGCGGATACGACGTGGGTCTGCGCTCCGCCCGCGTCCACCACGGTCCGCTCGTGCGGCACGTCCCACCCGTCGAGCTGTTCGTGGCACCAGCGCCGGATGAGTTCCCGGCCCCCCGCGCTGCGATAGATCGTGTTCGACGCCATCAGCAGGGCCTCCGATCGGCCGGTTCGGACGGGGCGAGCGCGGTGTGGAGGAGCCAGCCCCCCGCCGCGCCGACCACGTACCAGAACAGGTCGGGTGCGTTGAAGGTGGAACCGAGGACCAGGCGGGCCGCGGTGCTGTGTCGGGAGAGCTCTGCGGGTACGGCGGTCAGCTGGAGGAACTCGACGGCCCAACTGGCGGCCAGCGCCGTCCCCGCCGCCCGCAGGGGCGTCAGCCGGGGCGCGACCAGCACGACGAGGGTCAGCAACAGGACGGTGTACAGGGCGTCTCCCCCGTACTTCGCCGTGCTCCCCGCCGTGACGGCCCGCAGCCCCAACCCTGCGGCCACGGTCAGCACCGCGGCCCCCGCCGCCACCAGCCGGGTCCGTCGGAGGTCGGGGGCGGTGGCGGTGGCGCCGTCACGGCATCGGGACATGGGATTCACGGGGCCATACTGCCGGAGCCGTCCGGACCGGCCCGGCCCTCCTGGGCCTAGGTCGTCTCTTCCGGATCTTGTCGGCCGAGCCCGCGGCGTCCGGTGCCATGGGGTCTCCCCAGGCCCGCCAGGGCCGAGGAGAAGGCCGGCAAGGCGGAGGGGCGCCCGTGTACTGGACGTACTCGGGCGCCCCGACAACGCGGCCGGGTGCGGTGCCGGGCGTCGCGGGCCCGACAAGATCCGGAAGAGACGGCCTAGCGGGTCGGGTAGTCCGTGTAGCCCCGTGCGTCGCCCCCGAAGAAGGTGGCGGGGTCAGGGGTGTTGTACGGGCCTTCGGTGCGCAGGCGGTCCGGCAGGTCCGGGTTGGCCAGGAAGAGGGATCCGAAGGCGAGGAGGTCGGCGACGCCGTCCTCGATCAGCGAGAGGGCGCGGTGGTCGGTGGGGCCCTCGGTCGCCGGGTTCAGCACGAACGGTCCGGAGAACTGCTTGCGCAGGGCGAGCGTGGCCTCCCGCGCCTCGGGGGCGTGCTCCAAGACGTGGAGGTAGGCCAGGCCGAGTCCGTCGATCTCCTTGACCAGGGCCTCGTAGACCGGCTGCGGGTCGGGCTCGGCGATGTCGTTGTACGTGTTGCCGGGCGAGACGCGCAGTGCCGTGCGCTCGGCGCCGATCGCGGCGGCCACCGCCTTGACCACCTCCACCGCGAAGCGGATCCGGTTCTCCACCGGACCGCCCCACTCGTCGGTGCGCAGGTTCGAGCCGGGAGCCAGGAACTGGTGGATCAGGTATCCGTTGGCCCCGTGCAGCTCCACCCCGTCGAAGCCGGCCTCGACCGCGTTGCGGGCGGCCTGCGCGTAGTCGGCGATGGTCTGCCGGACCTCGGCCCCGGTCAGCTCGTGCGGGGTGACGAAGTCCTTCATGCCCTCGCCGGTGAAGAGCTGCCCCTGGGCGGCCACGGCCGAGGGGGCCACCGGGACGAGGCCGTCGGGCAGCAGCGTCGGATGGCCGATGCGGCCGGAGTGCATCAGCTGGGCGAAGATCCGGCCGCCCGCCGCGTGCACGGAGTCGGTGACCTCGCGCCAGGCCGCGACCTGCTCGGCGTCGTGCAGGCCGGGGGTGAAGGGGTAGCCCTGCCCGACGACGGAGGGCTGGATCCCCTCGGTGATGATCAGACCGGCGGAAGCGCGCTGCGTGTAGTACTCGGCGACGAGGCCGGTCGCAATGCCGCCCTGACCTGCTCGGCTGCGGGTCATCGGGGCGAGGGCGATCCGGTTCGCGAGGGTGGTGCCGGCTACGTGGACCGGTTCGAATGCGCTGGTCATGTCTGCCTCACACATATAGTTGGTCGGCCAATGATTGGCTGCGAGATGCAGCGTACCTCATCACTTGGCCGACCAAGATAAAATGTGGGCGGACGGTAGAATCCATCCGGAGATCTGCCGGACCGACCAGGAGGAGCACGTCCATGACCGCGGAGTCCGTACGGGAGCCGCGCTCCGCCACGCAGTGCGCGGCGGTGCCGAGTGCGGTGCTGGACGGGCCGGTGAGTCATGCGATCAGCCGGGTCTCCCGGCTCCACCGGATCGCGGCGGGCCGGGTCCTGCGGAACCTGGGGCTGCACCCGGGGCAGGAGTTCCTGATGATGCACCTCTGGGACAGCGGGGCCGTGCGCCAGTCCGAGCTGATCAAGGCGCTCGGCCTCGACCCCTCGACGGTGACCAAGATGCTCCAGCGCCTCGAGCTCTCCGGCCATGTGCGGCGCAGCCCGGACCCCGCGGACCGTCGGGCCTCCCTGGTCGAGGCGACCGAGGCCAGCCGCGGGCTCCTGGTCGAGGTCCGCAGGGCATGGGGGGAACTGGAACGCCAGACCCTGGACGACCTGGACGCCGCCGAACGCACCGAACTGGCCCGCCTCCTGGGCAAGGTCGAGGCCACCTTGTGCACGGAGCTCACCCGCGCCTTCGGTGCGGAGTGCGACGCCACCGACAAGGGCCCGGGCGGCTGTTAGGCCGCCCCTTCCGCACCGCTCGCGACCCGCCTTCCCGCATCCGCGCACTCAGTGGGCGATCTTGTCCGGTTTGACAGAGAATCGCCATGAGACACCCTCACCCGATGTCGGCATGCGCGGATCGACGGTCCGAAGGTCGTGGGACATGGCACCTGCAACGCTCCAGGGCGCGGAACGGACCGAGGCTTCCCCAGCCATGGAAGATCCCGGGGCACGGACGACGGAACGGTGGTCACCCACCCGGGAGGAA
Source organism: Streptomyces sp. NPDC091682 (assembly GCF_044756625.1). Taxonomy (NCBI): domain Bacteria; kingdom Bacillati; phylum Actinomycetota; class Actinomycetes; order Kitasatosporales; family Streptomycetaceae; genus Streptomyces; species Streptomyces sp. NPDC091682. The sequence goes on from NZ_JBIVTH010000002.1 coordinate 207,986, forward strand.
CTCGCGTCCGTCCGGACCACCGTGGCCCGGTTGAGGGCCGCCTACCCCTCGGTCGATGCGGACACCGTCGAGGCGACGGTCAAGGCGGCGTACGACTCGTACCGGCAGGCCAGGGTCAGGAAGTACGTCCCGATCCTCGCCGAACGCCGGTCCCGGAAGGCGCTCGCCGTCGTCGTCGGGAGCACCCCGGACGTGCTGGGGGACGCGCCGTGACCGCGGTGACCGCCGTGGGCCAGGAAGGGGGCGAGCGCTGATGTCCGACGAGAGGGCCGAACGCATCGCGGACTTCATCGAGCCGCTACGGGTACGACCGGGGTCGAAGGTGAGTCTGGAACGGGACTTCGATCCCCGCTACAAGGCCGGCATGAAGAAGCGGGACGGGACCGAACTGCTGCGGACCGGGGTGTCACTGCTCGCCGAGTACCAGGAGCGGCTGGCCGCCCAGGACACCTACGGCGTGGTCCTCGCCCTCCAGGCACTCGACGCCGGAGGCAAGGACGGGACGATCCGCCACGTGATGAGCGGCGTCAATCCCCAGGGCGTACGGGTCAGCAGCTTCAAGGTGCCCTCCTCCGAGGAGCTCGACCACGACTACCTGTGGCGCTACGCCCGGCGACTGCCCGAACGGGGCGAAATCGCCATCTTCAACCGCTCGCACTACGAGGAGGTCCTCGTCGTGCGCGTCCACCCCGAGGTCCTCCTCCGGCAGAAACTGCCGGAGCACGTGCTCGGACCGGACATCTGGGACCGGCGCTACCGGGAGATCAACCGTTGGGAGCACTACCTCACGGACAACGGGTTCAAGGTGTTGAAGATCTTCCTGAACCTGTCCAAGGAGGAGCAGCGCACCCGCTTCCTGAAGCGGATCGACCTGCCGGAGAAGAACTGGAAGTTCTCCGCCGCCGACGTGCGGGAGCGGCGCCGGTGGGACGAGTACCAGCACGCGTTCTCCGAGATGCTGTCGGCGACGAGCACGAAGTGGGCACCGTGGTACGTCGTGCCGGCGGACCGGAAGTGGTTCGCGCGGATCTGTGCGGCGGCGATCCTCGCGCACACCCTGATGGACATCGATCCGCAGTACCCCGACGTGGGTGAGGAGGCCCGCAAGGACCTCCTCGTCACGAAGCGGAGCCTGGAGCGGGACGCTCCGGCCGGCGCCCCGGCCGATCCGTACGCCGCCCGGCACGGCGAGCCGAAGAGCAAGTCGAAGAGCAGGCCGAAGAAGAAGCGTGGCTAGCGGCCCTCGGACGGCGCGCGGCCGGACCGGACGCGTCCGCGGCCGCGGATCGGAGGCACAACCATGACGGTGCGGTCGGATTCCGTGGCGGAACAGCCGCGGGCTGGCGGGGACGGCTGGTACGCGCGCTCCCCCCAGGAGGTCGTGGCGGCGTTCGGTGTCGATCCCGCGGCCGGCCTGTCCGCGGCGAAGGCCGCGGAACTCCTGGCTTCGCACGGCCCGAACGCCCTGCCCGAGGAGCAGCGGACGCCGGCCTGGCGCCGCTTCCTCGCCCAGTACCGCAGTTACATGCAGATCGTCCTGGTGGCCGCGGCGATCGTGTCGCTGGTCATCCAGGAGTGGACCACCGCGATCCTGCTGATCGTCCTGACGCTGCTGAACGCGGTCGTGGGCCTGCGTCAGGAGGGCAAGGCCGAGAGCGCCATGAAGGCGCTGAAGTCGATGATGAAGGCGACGGCCCGGGTGCGCAGGGACGGCAGGGAGGCCGAGATCCCCGCCGAACAGCTGGTCGACGGGGATGTCGTGCTCATTTCCGCCGGGGACCAGGTGCCGGCGGACGGACGTCTCATCGAGGCCAGCGCCCTGCAGATCGACGAGTCGGCCCTGACCGGTGAGAGCGTGCCCGCCGCGAAGGAGACCGGGCCGCTGCAGGGCAGCGGGCTGTCGCCCGGCGACCAGACCAACACGGCGTTCATGAACACCCCGGTCACCCACGGCAGCGGCGTCATGATCGTCACCGCGACCGGTGCGGACACCGAGCTCGGCAAGATCTCCGGAATGTTGTCGGCCACCGAGAAGGAAGTGCCGCCGCTCACCAAGGAACTCGACCGGCTGACCCTGTGGATCACCGGCGCGGCGGGCCTCACCATGATCGTGATGTTCGCGCTGGGCCGCCAGCGGGACCAGGCCTGGGACGTCCTGTTCGTCAGCGCGGTCTCGCTGGCCATCGCGGCCATCCCCGAGGCCCTGCCGACCGTGACCCAGGCGATCCTGTCCGTCGGGAGCCTGAACCTGGCGAAGCGCAGCGCCATCGTCAAGGAACTGCCGTCGGTGGAGACGCTGGCGTTCACCTCCGCGATCAACTCGGACAAGACCGGCACCCTGACGATGAACCAGATGACCGCCGTCGAAGTGCTGAGCCCCACCGACCGGTACACCGTGTCGGGCACGGGCTACGGACTGGAGGGCAAGGTCCACCACGCCGCCGGGTCCACCGCGGGGATCGAGGACGCGATCCTGCCCTACGTGGTGGCCAGCGACGCCAAGCTGGTGGGCGGAGCGGTGGTGGGCGATCCGACCGAGGGTGCGCTGCTGGTGCTCGCGCACAAGGCCGGCCTGGACACCGACGCCACCCGGGACGCCCTCCCCCGGCTCGCCACCCTGCCGTTCGACCCCGAGTACAAGCTGATGGCCACCTTCCACCCGGCGGTCGACTCCTCCGGGCGGCCGGTCGTGCGCTGCTTCGTCAAAGGAGCGGCCCCCGCGGTGATGGCGCGGGCCACCACCGCGCTCGCGGCGGGCGAGACCGTCCCGTGGGACGCCGAGCTGCTGCGCCGGGCCGAGGAGCAGAGCGAGCGGATGGGCGGTGAGGGACGGCGGGTGATGGCCGCGGCCATGCGCGACCTGGACCCGGACGGCTTCGATCCCGAGGGCGACCTGCTCGCGTACGTCACCGAGCTGCGGATGACCAGTCTCGTCGGCATGGTCGATCCGCCCCGTGAGGAGGCCAAGGCCGCGGTGGCCGACGCGCAGGCCGCACACATCCGGGTCCGCCTGGTGACCGGTGACGACGTCACCACCGGGGCGGCGATCGCCCGGCAGATCGGGATCCCGGGCGAGGCCGTGCTCGGTTCCGATTTCTCCGCCATGAGCGAGGAGGAGCAGCTCGCCCGCATCGAGGGGATCGGTGTGGTGGGACGCGTCGCCCCGGAGCACAAGGTGCTGCTCGCGAACACGCTGAAGAAGAAGGGCGAGGTCGTGGCGATGACCGGGGACGGCGTCAACGACGCTCCCGCCATCAAGGCGGCCGACATCGGCATCGCCATGGGCAGCGGCACGGACGTGGCCAAGAACGCCGGACGCATGATCCTCTCCGACGACAACTTCGCCACCATCGTCTACGCCGTCGAGCAGGGCCGGACGATCTACGACAACCTCACCAAGTACATCCGGTTCGTACTGCTCCTGCTGGTCACGTTCGTGCTGACGTTCCTCGGGGCGACCGTCTTCAACATCGCCGCCGGTGAGCCGTTCACCCCGCCGCAGGTGCTGTGGATCCACTTCGTCGTCAACGCCTCCTTCGGCTTCGCGCTCGGCTTCGACCGGGAGAGCGCCGGACTCATGCGGCGCCGGCCGCGTCCGCGCGGGGAATCGGTGCTCACCCGTCCCGTGCTGGTCACGGTCGGGCTCGGCGGGCTGGCGATCACCGTCCTGCTGCTCGGCCTGATCACGCTCGGCGAGAGCCACTTCGGCGACGTCGAGATCGGCCGGTCGATCGCGTTCACGGCCTTCGCCCTCTGCCTGATCGTGGCGGCGTTCGAATGCCGCAGCGAGACGGATTCCGTGCTGACGACCTCCACGTTCGATAGCAAGCAGATGAACTGGGTCGCCCTGGCCCAGCTCGTGCTCTCGGTGCTGGTGACCCAGACGGACGGCTTCCAGCGGGTCCTCGGGACGACCGACATCAACGCGCGGCAGTTCGGCTGGGCGCTGCTGGCCGCCGTCGTGCTCCTGATCCTGTGGGAGCTGGGCAAGCTCGTGGCCCGCCGCCGGCCCGGGGCCGCGTGAGGAAGGCCGGTCCGTGACCAGCCGGCGCGACGGCCCCGGGGTGCTCGCGCGCTTCCAGTCGGTTCCCGGGATCCGCGCGGCGAAGTCCTACCGGCGCGCGTGGCTGCCCAAGGACCTGGTCGCGGGAGTCGTGCTGACCACGCTGCTGGTGCCGCAGGGCATGGCCTACGCCGAGCTGGCGGGCCTGCCGGCCATCACCGGCCTGTACACGACGATCCTCTGCCTGCTCGGGTACGCGGTGTTCGGGCCGTCCCGGATCCTGGTGCTGGGCCCGGACTCCTCGCTGGGTCCGATGATCGCCGCCACCGTGCTGCCGCTGGTGGCGGCCGACGGGGATCCCGACCGGGCCGTCGCACTCGCGTCGATGCTCGCGGTCATGGTGGCGGCCATCATGATCCTGGCCTCGGTGGCGAAGCTCGGTTTCATCGCCGACCTGATCTCCAAACCGACGATGATCGGCTACATGAACGGCCTGGCCCTGACCATTTTCATCGGCCAGCTCCCCAAACTGCTCGGCTTCAAGGTCGAGGCGGACAACCTGATCGGCGAGTGCGCCGGCCTCGTGCGGATGATCGCCGACGGGGCGACGGTACCGGCGGCGGCCGCCGTGGGCCTCGGCGGAATCGCTCTGATCCTGATCCTCCAGCGCTTTCTGCCGAAGGTTCCCGCGGTGCTCGTGATGGTGGTCCTGGCGATCGCCGCGGCCACCCTCTTCGACCTCGACGAGCACGGCGTCGGCCTGGTCGGCGTACTGCCCGAGGGATTCCCGCCGTTCACGCTCCCCGATGTGCGGCCCGCCGACCTCGCGCCGCTGCTCGGCGGTGCGCTGGGCATCGCCCTGGTGTCGCTGGCCGACACGATCTCCAACGCGTCCGCCTTCGCGGCCCGCGCCGGCCAGGAGGTCCGCGGCAACCAGGAGATGGCGGGCGTCGGTGCGGCCAACCTGGCGGCCGCCCTCTTCCAGGGCTTCCCCGTCAGCACCAGCGGCTCCCGGACGGCGGTGGCGGAGCGCGCGGGGGCCCGGAGCCAGCTCACCGGGGTCGTCGGGGCGGCGCTCATCGTCCTCATGCTCGTGCTGGCTCCGGGTCTGTTCCGCAACCTCCCCCAGCCGGCCCTCGCGGCCGTGGTCATCACCGCGTCGCTGTCCCTGGCCGACGTACCCGGAGCCGTACGGCTGTGGCGGCAGCGCCGGGCGGAGTTCCTGCTCTGCTTCGCGGCCTTCGCCGGCGTGGCCCTGCTCGGCGTGCTGCCCGGCATCGCCATCGCCGTGGGGCTGTCCGTACTCAACGTCTTCCGGCGGGCCTGGTGGCCGTACGACACCGTGCTGGGGAGGGTGCCGGGCCTGGAGGGCTACCACGATGTCCGTTCCTACCCCGGGGCCGAGCAACTGCCGGGCCTGGTGATCTACCGGTTCGACGCCCCGCTCTTCTTCGCCAACGCCAAGACCTTCCGGGACGAGGTCAGGCGGCTGGCCGGTGGCGCGGATCCGCGGCCGAGCTGGATCGTGGTCGCCGCGGAGCCCATGACGGACGTGGACACCACCGCAGCCGACGTCCTGGAGGAGCTCGACGAGGCGCTCAACGCGGACGGTGTGCACCTGGTGTTCGCCGAGCTCAAGGACCCGGTGCGGCGCAAGATCGAGCGGTACGAACTCACCCGGACCATCGACCCCCGGCACTTCTTCCCCACCGTGGAGGCCGCGGTCGCCGCGTTCCGGCTGCGCACCGGAGCCGAGTGGTCCGCACCGGGCCCCGACGGGACGGCCGGTCCCTCGTCCACCGGCCCGACATGACGGCCCGCGCCCCGGATGGCACGAGCGACGCGGCGAGGGCACCATGGCCGTGGAGGACGCCATGAGCAAGGACCCGCCGGGACCTCCCGCACAGGACGAGCCGGCCCGCGAGAACCGCCGGTGGCCCCGCCTGACGCTGCCCGGCTGCTGGGGCGCGCTCCTCCTGGCCTGTGTGTCCTTCACCCCGTCGCTGCTCCCCCGCGGAGGCGTGCTCCAGGGCCTGGTCTGCGGCATCAGCGCGGCCATCGGCTACGGGCTGGGCGTGGTCGCGGCCTCCGTGTGGCGCGCCTTCGCCGACCGGGAGGCGCGGATCCCCTCGCGCCGGTCGTGGCTCGTCCTGATCGTCAGCGCGGTCGTGCTCTTCGGCGTCTCGTTCGGCCTCGGCCAGTACTGGCAGCACGAGATCCGTCTGCTCATGGGAGTCAGCGACTACAACGTCCTGTTCACCGTCGCCTGCCCGTTCGTCGCGGCCCTCGTCTTCCTGCTGCTGCTCCTGGCCGGGCGGGGGCTCCGGGCCCTGTACCACCGGGCCGCCGACCTGCTGGGGCGCTGGATCGGCAGACGGGCGGCGCGGGTGGTCGGCTGGCTCCTGGTGGCGGGCCTGGCGTGGGCCGCGTTCTCCGGGCTGCTGCTGAACGGCTTCGTGAACGCGTCCAACGAGGCCTTCTCGCTGCGCGACACGGAAACCCCGGAAGGAGTGCACCAGCCCACGTCGGCGCTGCGTTCGGGCGGGCCCGGCTCGCTGGTGCCGTGGGACTCGCTGGGCCGGGAGGGTCGGGCGTTCGCCGATGGCGGGCCGTCGGCCCAGGAGATCGGCGCGTTCACCCACCGTACGGCGCAGGAGCCCGTCCGCGCCTACGCCGGACTGGAGACCTCCGACGACACGGAGACGCGCGCGGCCCGGGCGGTCGCGGACCTCGAACGGGCGGGCGGCTTCCAGCGCGAGAACCTGCTCGTGATGACCACGACGGGCAGTGGCTGGGTCGATCCCGCCGCCGTGGACTCGTTCGAGTACCTGGGGAACGGCGACTCGGCCACCGTGGCGATCCAGTACTCGTACCTGCCGTCGTGGATGTCGTACCTGGTGGACCAGTCCAAGGCGCGCGCGGCCGGCCGCGACCTCTTCGACGCGGTCTACGACAAGTGGTCCAAGCTGCCCCAGGACCAGCGCCCGCGCCTGTTCGTGGCGGGGGAGAGCCTGGGGTCGTTCGGCGGTGAGACGGCCTTCAGCGGGGAGGCCGACCTGCGCAACCGCACCGCCGGCACCGTGTTCGCCGGCCCGCCCAACTTCAACACGCTGTTCCGCGAGTTCAGCGACCACCGCGACGCGGGCAGCCCCGAGATCGAACCCGTCTACCGGGAAGGACGGACCGTCCGGTTCACCGACGACCCGGCCACCGGGACGCCTCCGGCGGACCGGCCGTGGGACGGCCCGCGGGTGCTCTACCTGATGCACCCGTCCGATCCGATCGTCTGGTGGAGCCCGAACCTGGCGCTCACCGAGCCCGACTGGATCGGGCAGCGGCCCGGCTCGGACGTGCTCGAAGCCATGGTCTGGATCCCGTTCGTGACCTTCTGGCAGGTCACCGCCGACCTGCCGTTCTCGACCGGCGTACCGGACGGCCACGGCCACACGTACAAGGCCGCGTACGTCGACGCCTGGAACGACATCATGCGGCCCGACGGATTCACCGCGCAGGACCTGAACCAGCTCAAGGACATCGTCTCGCCGAAGAGCTGAGCCCACCCCACCGCCGGTCAGCGCAGCAGGTACCCGACGAGGTAGCCGAAGGCGTTGACCGCCCAGTGCAGGCCCATGGGAGCCAGCAGGCTGCCGCTGCGGCGGCGCAGTTCGCAGAACAGGACGCCGGCCGCCGCCGTGAACAGCACAGCGCCCAGCACCGCCCCGAACGCCGACTGGCCGACGACCGAGCCCACGGCCGGTTTCGCAGTCGCCAGGTGCAGCGACGGCAGCACGTGCCACAGCCCGAACAGCAGGCTCGACACGGCGGTCGCCCAGACCGCTCCGCGGACGCGGTCCACGAGGCCGTAGAGCACGCCGCGGAAGGCGATCTCCTCCACCAGGACCGTGCCGACGGGTACCAGGACGAACACGCGGAGCAGCACCTCGCCGCCGTCCATCGCGTCGTACCGCCGGTCTTCGAACAGCCCCCTGGTGGCCGGCAGCAGGGCCCCGGCCAGGTAGACGACGCCGACCAGGCCGATCAGGACCAGCGCCCAACGGGCACCGCGGGCCAGCGTGCCCCGGGCCAGACCCGCGTCCGCGGGGGTGCCGCCGGCCCAGCGGAGCACGCCGAGCAGCAGGCCGCTGACCACGACGGCCGTCACCGGGCCCCACGCACCGGTCCAGCGGTGCAGGACCAGGTTGGCGGCGCCGAGGACGACCACCGTGACCCCCACGGCCGGCCAGGTACCGATGCGACGCGGGCGTCGATCGTGTCGCCGCCCGGCGTCATCGGCGGTGCTGCGGGGCATGAGAACCCACCTCGGTCATGACGACAGGTCAGTCGCCCTCATCTTGCACCGTCGCCGCGGAACACGACGGCCGCAACCCCGGGGGGGGCGCCGGCCCGCGGGGTCCTCACTGCCGTCCGTGCTCGTTCACCTGGTGTTGCGGTGCCGGAAAGTTCCGGCGTCCACAGTGGTCCGGTCGGTCCGGTCCACTCGGTGTCGGTCCACGGCGGACCAGGACCGCTGCCTCAGTAGTCGATGCGGTCGGTCTTGGCCACCCACGCGTCGAAGGGCTCCGTGCGGTTGGGCAGGTCCAGCTGCTCGATCGCCAGCGGCCACTTCGACGCGGGCTGCTTCTCGAACAGGTCGTAGAACTTGCGGTCGTCGAAGCCGGCCACTGCGGCGTCGTGCCGGTCGGCGGCGAAGACGATCCGGTCGACCCGCGCCCACAGCGCCGAGGAAAGACACATCGGACACGGTTCGCACGAGGTCACCAACACGCAGCCTTCGAGCGAGAACGTGTCGAGCTCCTTGCAGGCGGCACGCATCGCGCTCACCTCGGCGTGGGCGGTGGGGTCCAGGGTGGAGGTGACCCGGTTGTTCCCGAGCGCGACGATCTCGCCGCCCTTGGCGACCAGGGCGCCGAACGGCCCGCCGCCGTTCGCCACGCTGTTCGTGGCGAGTCTGATCGCCTCGTCCAGCCAGGTGCGCTTGAGGTCCTGGATGTTCGCTTCTTGGGTGTGCGCGGTCACGGTCACTCCTTAGGGGACGGTGGGGGATTTCCCTGGTGTGCTGCCCGCCTGGAGGGCGGACCAGGGACGAGGGGTGGGGCTCGCGGGTGCCGCTTCGAGGCCGGCTTCCGGGGATCGGCACGGTCGGCGGCACCCGCGGGAGCTCGCTACGGCCGGATGCCTGCGATGTGCTCCGGTGCGACCGGGCCACGGGACAGGTCCGCCCCCGGCGCATTGCGGACGGCGAGTTCCGCGGTGACGGTGACGCCCGGGTCGAGCCGGGCCACGGCGAGCAGCCGTCCGGACAACGTCTCGCTCAAGGCTGCCTCTCCCCCGTTTCGTTGCATCGTGTGTGAAGGAGTAGACAGGCAACCGGGCCGAGTCAGGCAGGGACGGAAGACATGAAATCGTCCGCTGGCTGAAACCCACTCTTCGTACAGATCTACAAAACCCCTTCCCCGGACACGACATGGCCTCTGGTCAATAGTCCAGCGGACCAACCCAGAAGCGAACCTTCCTGATGGAGGCGGTCGTTGGCACAGAGGTCCGCTCGAACCGGCCGGTGCGGGCGAAGCGGAACGTCCCAATGGCCCGCGGGTCGGTGGTCGCGCACTGCCAGGGCGGCGCGTGGGCGGTCGTTCAGCCGAACGCTTCGGCCCCGGGATAGGGGGCTCCGTCCCGAACGGGCGGGACCAGATACGTACCTGCCGCCCGTACCGTCAGCAGCCGCCCGGCCGGTCCGTCCGGACCGGGCTGCCCGCCGAAGTTGACGCCACCCAGCCAGCCGCGCTGGGTGAGGATGCGCAGCACCCGTTCGGGGCTGTCCTGGAAGCCGACGAAGTTCAGCCCGGCCCGGAAGCCGGGGGCGGCCGCGACCGGTTCGAAGAACTCGTACCCCTGCCGGAACACCCGCAGCGAGCCGCTCTGGTCGGGGTCGGCGGTGCCGGTCAGATTGGACCGCCGCACATGGCTGGTGAGCAGCACCGGATCGGCGGTGGGCCCCGGCTCCAGGAAGTCCTCGTTGCCCGGTTGCGTCACCTCGGTGGTTCCGGTCACCGGACAGCCCGCGGCCGGTACGGGCCGTCCGTCGGCATCACGTCCGGTGAGCGGGGCTCCGGTGAGCTTGTCCCGGCCGACGAGGAGCTCCTGCTGCGCGCGCGGCAGGAGGTGCCACTGGTCGAGGTCGACGGCGAGGCGGGCGAAGACCAGGCAGGTACCGCCGATCGTCCACGGGTCCGGGCCCGCGTCGGCCGCTCCGATGCTGATGACCCGTTCCCGGTCGGCGCTCTCCAGGTTGGACACGCCGTCGTGGAAGCCGATCCAGCTGCGCCGGTCGTCGCGCTGGAATCCGGTGTGGATGCCCGCGATCTCCAGCGTGGCCGTCCGCGAGTCGCCGGTGCGCGCGCCGCGCAGCAGCTTCCACAGCTCCACCACGGCGCGCGAGACCGCGAGCTGGGTGTCCGCGGTGAGCTGCAGGCAGAACTCCTCCGTGGCGTCGTTGCGGGTGACGTCCGCCGCGTAGGACAGGCCCCCGCCGACCAGCAGCGGCCCGCCGCCGGTGGGGCGGGGCGAGCGGAACCGCAGCCGCGGGCCGAGTGCGGCCGGGCAGGGCAGTTTCGCGCCGGCGATGTCGAACGCCTTCGGGCCGAAGCCGAGCAGGAACTCCAGGCCGGCGCTCGGCACCGGGTGGCCCGGCAGTTCCGGCACGACGCCGTCGGCGAGGCCGCGCAGCAACGTGGTCACCTCGCGCAGCGCGTCGTCGACGGCCGCGGCGTCGGCCTCCGGGTCGGCCCGCAGGAAGACGAGCGCGAGATGGCCGGGTGGGCGCCGGCCGGGCCCGTGGTAGATCCCGTCCTGGAGGACGCTCATCTCCCGCCCCGGGGGCGGCTGCCCGGGGCTGCGGGTCGCAGGGCCTCGGCCTCGAAGGCTTCCTTAAGCGGCCCCACGGTGTCGGTGCACACGCGCGCGTCCCGGCAGCGGACGGGCCCGGGCGAGTCGGCGAGGACCACGAAGTCGCGGGGCGGTACGGGCCTCGGTGCGCCGAGCGCGACGATCGGGCCTACCTGTACCTGGCGCACGACCTCGTAGCCACCGGTCAGGGGTTCCTCCGCATCGCCCTCCACCACGGTGATCTCGTCGAGGAAGTGCGGGTCGTCGTCAGCCGGTCCGAACTCCAGCCGCTGGGTCAGCCCCTGTTGGCCGCGGCCCAGCCGGATCCACGGGTCCGGGACGGGGCCGCCCTCGAAGAGGAAGACCTCGGAGGTGAACTGCTGGATGTACATGCCCAGTGGGTCGGCGAAGGACACGGTCCGGCCGTGGAAGGCGGCGTCCGCCGCGGCCAGCGCGGCGGCCGGGTCGGCGTGGCGGCAGGACAGGGCTTCGAGCCCGGGCTGCTGGCGGAAGATCTGGTCCCGTCCGGCCGGTTCGAAGCCGCCCGCGGAGTTCCGGCGGGCGTAGGGCTTCGCGCCGAACATCACGATGTAGATCAGGTCGTCCAGCCCGTTGATGGGGTGGGCCATGAACAGGGCGTTGACCGCGTTGAGGGAGCCCGCCGGTTCGGCCGGGACGTCGGCGTCGATCAGGTCGGTGTGCTGTCCGTGGCCGGTCAGGTGGCGGGCGAAGGCCACGCGGCGCTGGGTCGGGGCGAGCAGCTGCGGGTCCGCGACGGCGGGTCCGTAGAGTTCCTGCCAGCGGGGTTCGGTGCCGAGCGTCCCGGTGAGGATTTCCCGCAGGCGGGCCGGGGCGTGCTCGGCGAGCATAAGGTAGTACTCGGGGAGCTCGGTGGTGACCTGCACCCGCTTGGGGCGGATCCGTCCCTCGGTGTCGGTCGCGCTGATGACCGCGTACTCGCAGTACTCGTTGTGCAGGGCGCGGCGGCCGCGCACGCCCCAGTCGGACAGCGTGCAGGCCGTGGCGGCGTCGAAGCAGAACTCCGGCTCCGCCGGATTGCCGAACCAAGTGACGGCCACCCGGTCGACGGTCGGACCGTCGGGCTCCAGGGTGAAGTACTGGCTCCCCAGTTCAGGCTCGAGGCGCCTGAACTGGCGGTCGATCTCCTTGTTCCAGTGGTCCAGGAGATCGGGGGTCAGGTCGTCGGCCAGTCCGGGGGCGGAGAACGGCACGTCGGTACCTCCTGACGGGGCGCAGCCCCGTAGGTGACGTTGTGAGCGACGGGAGTCGTGACACAGAGTATCCGAAACATTCACGGAAAGTAGTCGACGGCGCGCCCGGCGTCGTCCTCCGTGCCCGGGAGCGCGGCCGTCAGCCGACGGCCAGCACGACCGGGCCGCCCGACCGGTCGACCCGGTCCGTCCACCCCGCCGGCAGCCTCATCGACCGCGACGGCGTCGCCCGGACCGGGAACCGCCGCCGCCACAGGAGCCGGCCGTCCTGGGCCGCCGTCAGCACCGGGGCGGTCAGCGGCTCATCGGACCGCAGCAGCATCGGCCGCCCCCCGAGGTCCTTGAGCCGGTTCGGTGCCACCCACAGCAACGGGGCCCGGACGGCCAGCGGCGGACCGGCATCCGGCCACGGTGCACCCGACAGTCGGGCGAGGATCGGGGCCGCGGCAGCCTCACCCTCCGCGGCCGCGGTGGCAGCGGGTTCGACGCCGTGCAGGGCGTTGCCGACCGCGAACACCCCCGCCGTCGACGTACGGAAGGACGCGTCCACGGAAGGACCGCGGGTGCCCGGGTCCAGGGCCACGCCACCGCGGCGCGCCAACTCGTGGTCGGGGATCCAGTCGCCGGTGAAGACCACCGTGTCGCACGCCAGGACCCCGCAGCGGCCGTCCTCGTGGCGCACGGCCACGCCCGACAGGCGTCCCCGGCCGCGCAGTTCGGCCACCGTCGTGGCCGTGAGCAGCGGTACTCCCGGCACGGCGGCGGCACGGGGGCGCTCCGTGACCACGGCCACCACCTCCGTTCCCGCCCGGCGCAGGGTGCGTACGGCGTGCCGGGCCACCGGCTCGGCGCCCACCACGACGGCCCTGCGGCCGACGTCCTGTCCGTACAGGTGGACCGACTGCTGTAGCTCCCCGGTGGTCAGCACGCCCGCCGGCCGGGAGCCGGGCACCAGCCGGGCGCTGCGCGGGCGCTCGCGGGCGCCCGTGGCGAGGACGACGGCCCGGGCCGTGATCCGCTCCGGGCCCGCCGGGCTCGTGGTCTCCAAGGTCAGCGGGCCGGCCCAGCCGGTGGCGCTGACACCGGTACGGACCGTCGCCCCGGCCGCCGTCGCCGCCCGCACGGCGCGCCGCGCGTACGCCGGTCCGGTGAGCCAGGGGCGTACGGGCCCCCCGAAGCCGCCGTGGTGGCAGTGTCGCGGCACTCCGCCCGCGTCCTGCTCGCGCTCCAGGACCTCGACGTGGCCCGCGCCCGCGCCCGCGAGGCGGGCGGCGAGGGCCAGCCCGGCGGGACCGGCGCCGACGACCAGGACGTCGACCGTGCGGTCACGGCTCACGTGCGGGCCTCCTCGAACAGCGAGCGGACGGCGGCCCCGCAGTGGAAGCCCTGGCAGCGGCCGCCCCGCGCGCGCGTGCGCCGCCGCAGGCCGTCCGGCGAACCGGGCGGGACGGTCGAGGCCAGCGCGTCGCGGATCTCCCCGCGCGTCACGCGCTCGCAGTGGCAGACGATCCGGCCGTACTCCGGGTCCCGTGCGATCAACTCGGCATCGCGGTAGGGCCTGAGGAACGCCTCGCCCAGGTTCGGCATCCGCACCGGCTCCAGCTCCCGGGCCCCCGCCACGGGCAGGCCGCCGTCGGCGAGCAGTTCCACGACGTGGGCGGCGATCGCCATCGAGGCCGTCAGTCCCGTCGAACGGATCCCGCCCACGGTGACGTACCGCTGCGCGGGGTGGGCCCGGATCGCGTAGTCGTCGTCGCCGGTGGCGGCCCGCAGGCCGGCGTAGACGGCCGTGACCTCCTCCTCCAGGAGGGCCGGCAGGATCCGTCGGCCCTTCTCCCGCAGCAGGGCGAGCCCCTCGGCGGTCGATCCGGTGTCCGTCTTGTCGTCCAGGTCCTCGGCGGTCGGCCCGAGCATCACGTTCCCGTACACCGTCGGCGACACCAGCACCCCCTTCCCGAGGGCGCTCGGTACGGGCAGCAGGACGTGCCGTACGAGGTCGCGGGCGAGCTCGTCGAAGACGATGAGTTGGCCGCGCCGGGGCGTCACGGCGAAGTCCGCGTGACCGAGGAGCCGGTCGATCTCGTCGGCGTACAGACCGGCCGCGTTGACCAGGTGCCGGGTGCGCAGCGGGCCCCGGCTCGTGGCCAGGGTGTGCGTTGCGCCCGACGTGACCTTCTGGACGCGGCAGTTGAGGTGGAGGTCGACGCCCGCGCGCACGGCCTGCGTGGCGTACGCGAGCGTGGTCGTCCAGGGGCAGATGATGGACTCCCCCGGCACGTGGAGGCCGCCCAGCGCCCCGGGGCCGAGCTCCGGCTCTCGGGCCCGCACCTCCTCGGCCGCGATGATCCGGGCCGCGCGGTAGCCGTTGCGTTCGGCCTTGTCCGCGAGCCCCGGTAGTGCGGCCGCCTGTTCCTCGTCCCAGGCGACGAGGAGCGCCCCGAGCGGCTCCACCGGGATGCCGCTCTCGGCGGCGTACGCGGAGAGCAGTCGGTGGCCCTCCCGGACGAGCCGGGACTCCAGGGAATCGGGCACCGCGTCGAAACCGGTGTGCAGGATGGCGGTGTTGGCCTTCGAGGTGCCGTCACCGACGTCGTCGGAGGCGTCCACCAGCGCGATCCGCAGCGGGAGCCGGGCCAGTTCGCGGGCGATCGCCGCACCCACCACGCCGGCACCGACGACCGTCACGTCGTACTCCCCGCCGGGCAGGGCGCCGCCGGTCGTGACGGTGGTGGCGGTGGTGGAGACGGTCATGCCGGTGCGTCGCCGAGCAGGGCCGAGACCGCCGCGCGGAAGCGTGCGCGGCGCTCCGTCGCCTCCGCCGCGTCGGCCCGCGGCTCGTAGACGGCGGACGGCTTCCACTGCGGGACGGCCTCGGCGACGGTGAGCGAGGGATCGAGCCCGAGCCGGGCGACGGCGCCGACGCCGAGCGCGGTGACGTCCGGCAGCGCCGAGACCTCCACGGGGATCCCGAGGAGGTCGGCCTGGGCCTGCATGAGCAGCGCGGACCGGGTCAGCCCGCCGTCGACGCGCAGGGCGGCGAGCGGGGCGCCCAGGTCGGCCGCGACCGCGTCCGCGAGCTCCGCCACCTGGGCGGCGACGCCGTCGCACAGGGCGCGCACCAGGTGCCCGGCGGTGGTGTCGAGACCCAGACCGGTGACCGAGCCCCGCAGGTCGCCCCGCCACCACGGGGCGGCGAGCCCGGCGAGCGCGGGGACGAAGGTGACGCCGCCGGCGTCCGGAACGCGCCCGCCCACGGTGTCGATGTCGGCGGCGCCGGAGATCACTCCGAGATCGGTGAGCCAGCGCACGGCGGAGGCGGCCGTGTACACCTGCCCGTCCAGGCAGTAGCTGGTCCGGCCGGCGAGCCGCCAGGCCACGCAGCCGACCAGCCCGGAGGTGCTGCGCAGGGGGCGCGGGCCGGTCTGCGCCAGGAGGAACGCGCCCGTGCCGTAGGTGCACTTGGCGGTACCGGCTTCGGTGACGCTCTGGGCGAGCAGTGCGGCCTGCTGGTCCACGAGCAGCCCCGTCAGCGGCAGCTCGGGACCGAACGCGGTGGTGGTGCCGACGCGGGTGTCCGCGTCGACGACCTCCGGCAGCCGCTCCCCCGCGAGGCCGAAGGCGTCGAGTGCCGCGTCCGACCAGCGGGTGGTGTCGAGGTCGAGCAGCTGGGTGCGGCCGGCGGTCGCCGCGTCGGTGACGAACGCGCCGGTGAGGCGGTGCACCAGCCATACGTCGCTGGTCGTCACGACTCCGCGCCGGGTCAGGTGGCGGCGTATCCAGGCCATCTTGGGGGCGGCGAAGTACGGGTCGAGCGGCAGGCCGGTCGCCTCCCGCAAAGAGGCCGCGTGGGGGGCCAGTTCGGTGCAGAGCCCTTCGGCGCGCCGGTCCTGCCAGACGATCGCGTCGGTCAGTGGTTCGCCGGTGGCCGGGTCCCAGGCCAGGACGGTCTCGCCCTGGTTGGCGAGGCCCACCGCCACCACCGGCTCGCCCGCCGCCGCCAGCGCGGCGCGTCCGGCGTCGACGACCGAGTCCAGTAGTTCGCCGGGGGTGACCTCGACCCGGCCGCCCGGCAGGTAGCGGGGCCGTACTGCGGCGGATCCGGATCCGATGACCCCGCGCACCGGACAGACGACCAGCGCCTTGGTCCCCGAGGTGCCTTGATCGACAGCGAGCACCGGGCCCGTCATCACCACTCCGTCCCTGGTGTCGCCTTGATCGAACGTCCGCCGGAAGCCTGCACCGGCCGACGCCGCCCGTCAAGATCCGTCCGAGGCCGCCGTCCGTCACTGACGCATCCTCATATGAGGATCGTGGCTTGATACTTACGTTCGAACATAGAACTGGATGCGTATGCTCCTGATCGCCATATAGTGATCGCCGATCAACGGGCAGCGACATCGACCGTGGGTCAACGGCGGGGGTTCGACGGACAGTTCTCGCATGGTTCACGCATCCCTGGCACCGGGCACGGCTGCACCACGGCAGTCGGCGGCCGGATGGACCCACCTTCCATGCGATCCGAGGACTGATGATCACGACCACCGTAGAACGCGCCCGCCCGGGCCGCCGCCCGTCGACCGGGACGAGGTGATGGCGGGCAGCGATTTCCGGCCCGTCTACCACCCGGCCGGCCACGACAAGGAGCTGCGTTCCGCCGCCCAGGACCTGCGCACCGGCCGCTGGGTCTCCATGGCGCGCTTACTGGAGCGCACCGACAACTGGGGCCTGTGGACTCAGCGAACGCAGGTGCTCGCCGCCGTGTCCGCCGGATCCGACGTGGTCCAGGCCTGGCGGGCCGAGCAACCGAACAGCGTCGCCGCGCTCGTGATGCACACGCGCGTCTGCGTCGAACGGGCCGTTCGCGCCCACCGCGCCGGACACGCCCGCACCGGCGAGCTGTGGCAGGAAGCCTGGTCGACCTGCCGTGAGGCCGCCCGCATCAACCCCGCCGACCCCGTGCCCTGGGTCTGCCTGCTCGCCCTCGCCCTCCTCGACGAACAGCGGCAGATGGCCGAGCACCGGATCGCGCCACCCGCCCCGATGCTGCCCCCCGGCCCCTGGGGCATCCTCGCGGAGGTCGACAAGCGCGACCCGCACAACCGCGAGGCCTACCACCGCATGCTCCAGTTCGTGTACGCGGGCGCGCCCGGACCGCTCTCCGAGGCCGCCAACTTCGTCCACTGGGCCGCCAGCGCCGCCCCGCCGGGATCGCCCGTACACGTCCTGCCGCTCTACGTACGGGTCGAGCGCTACCGTCGCGAACGCGGCCAGGAGAAGGCGCTCGACCTGCACTGGGTCGCCGAGGACGCCGTCCGCGACGCCCTCCACGCCATGGACACCTGGTTCCACCACGCCGATCTGCCGCACGCCTCCCCGCTCGATCTGAACCAGCTCGCCCATGCCCTGTGGGGGGCCCTCCAGTTCGACGAGGCGGCCCGGGTGTTCGACACCATCGGCCCGTACTGGACCACCCTGCCGTGGGCGCACCGGACCCGCGACCCGGCCGACCGCGCCCTGGCCGAGGAGGTGTTCCTGCAGGCCAGGTCCCGCAGCCTGGCCGGCCGGAACTGACCCCCGCCGCCCTCCCCCACGGCGCCGACCCCTCTCTCCACCCGCACCACCCAAGCCTCACCCGCACCCCAGGCTCCACCCGCACGCCCGAGCTCCACCCGCACCCCCAGGCTCCACCGTCCCCGTGCTTCACAGACCCCCGGAGGTACCGCCGTGTCCAGAACCGAATGGGCAGCCCGCCAGGACCGCAAGGCCCCACCCCAGCAGGACGAGGAACAGCGCCTGCGGGAACTCGGCTACCAGCCCGTCCTCGCGCGCCGGATGGGCGGCTTCGGCAACTTCGCCATCAGCTTCTCCGTCATATCCGTCCTCTCCGGCTGCATGACGCTGTACGGGTTCGGCATGGGCTCCGGCGGCCCGGCCGTGATGCTGTGGGGCTGGGCCGGCGTGGGCCTCTTCGTGCTCTGCGTGGGTCTCGCCCTGGCCGAGGTCACGAGCGCCTACCCCACCTCCGGCGCGCTCTACTACATGGCGGACCGGCTCGGCGGACGCCGCTGGGGCTGGTACACGGGCTGGCTCAACCTGCTCGGCCTGCTAGGCGCCATCGCCGGCATCGACTACGGTGCGGCCCTGTTCACCGGCGCCTTCCTCAACCTCCGCTTCGGGTTCGTGCCCACGCCCGGATCCACGTTCCTGATCTTCCTGTGCATCCTGCTGCTGCACGCCGCGCTCAACCTCTTCGGGGTCCGCCTCGTCAGCGTGCTCAACTCCATCAGCGTCTGGTGGCACCTGGGCGGCGTCGCGGTGATCGTCGGCGCCCTGGCCTTCATCCCCGACAACCACCAGTCGGCGTCGTTCGTCTTCACCGAGTTCGTCAACGACACCGGCTGGGCCAACCCGTTCTACGTGGCGGCGGTCGGCCTGCTGCTCGCCCAGTACACCTTCTCCGGATACGACGCCTCCGCGCACCTCTCGGAAGAGACCAGCAACGCCTCCGTCTCCGCCGCGAAGGGCATCGTCCGGGCCATCTGGGTCTCCTGGATCGCCGGTTTCGCCCTGCTCGCCGGCCTCACCTTCGCCATCCAGGACTACGCGGCCGTCCAGAACAGCGCCACCGGCGTCCCGCCCGCCCAGATCTTCATCGACGCGCTGGGCTCCGGCGGGGCCACCGCCCTGCTCCTCGTCGTCATCGTCGCGCAGCTCTTCTGCGGCAACGCCGAGGTCGCCGCCGCGAGCCGGATGGTCTTCGCGTTCAGCCGGGACAACGCGCTCCCCGGATCCGCCCTGTGGCGCAAGGTCAGCGGCCGGACCCAGACGCCGGTGCCCGCCGTATGGCTCTCCGTCGCCGTCGCGGCCGTACTGACCCTCCCCTCCCTGCACTCCGCCACCGCCTACGGGGCCGTGACCGCCATCAACGTCATCGGCATCACCCCGGCCTACGCCATCCCGATCTACCTGCGCCTGCGCGCCGGCAACCGCTTCGAGCCCGGCCCCTGGAACCTGGGCCGCTGGAGCAAGCCGATCGGCTGGACCGCAGTCGTGTGGGTGGCGCTCGTCACCGTCCTGTTCTGTCTGCCCCAGAAGTCCCCCGTCACCATCGACACGATGAACTACGCCGTGATCGCCCTCGCGGTGGTCCTGCTCCTGGCCAGCGTCTGGTGGTACGTCGCCCGCCGCTCGTACGGCACCCCGTCGGCCTACGGCAACGCCCGCGAGCAGGCGGAGATCGCCGAAGACATCGTCTGATCCGGGCCGGCCGGCCCGGCCGGCCGCGCCCGCAACCCGGTCGACGGACGACCGGGTTGCGGCGCACGGCCGGTCAGCGGCGGCCGACCGGATGCTGCCGGACACTTCGGCGTCCTGCCGGTGCACCGCCCGGAACGCGACGGGGTCGGAGCGCCCTCGTCGGCCCCGCGTCCGCACCCCGGCCTACCACCGGTCGGCGTACGCCTCGCTGCGCGCGGCCCGATGCGTTTCTACGCTGGATGAATGAGCATCAGATCCTCTGGACGCAGGGCCGGCGCGGGCGCCGCGGCCCTCGCCATCGGTGCATCGGTCCTCCTCGTGCCGACGGCCGCCGGCACCGCGCGGGCGGAGCCGCTGCCACCGCGACCCGCCCCTGCCGTCGACGCCTCGCTGTTGCACCGCGCCGGGACCCACGTACGGGCGCGGCAGGGGGCGCCCGCACTGCCGGACGACGTGTCCGCCCTGTCGTGGCTGGTGGCGGACGCCGGTACGGGTGCGGTGCTCGCGGCCCACGACGCACACCGCCGGCTGCCACCGGCCAGCACCCTCAAGACGCTCTTCGCCCTCACCGCACTGCCCCACCTGCCCGGTTCGGGCCGGCACACGGTAACCGAGGCCGAGCTGGACGAGGTACCGGAGGGGAGCAGCACGGTGGGTCTGTCCGCAGATCACACCTACCGGGTGGCTGACCTGTGGCGGGGCGTCTTCCTCAGCTCGGGCAACGACGCCGTGCACGTGCTGGCCGCGATGAACGGCGGCTGGGACGTCACGTCCGCGCAGATGCAGGCCAAGGCACGCGCCCTCGGTGCGCGGGACACCACCGTCGTCTCCCCGGACGGTTTCGACGCGGACGGCCAGGCTTCCTCGGCCTACGATCTCGCCGTCTTCGGCCGTACGGGCCTCGCCGACCCCGCCTTCGCCGAGTACGCGGCGACCGCCGACGCCCGCTTCCCCGGCGGCACCAACGCCGACGGCAGTCCCACCTGGACGTACGGAATCGAGAACACCAACCGACTGGTGACCGGTCAGGACGGGACGGGCCGGTACCCGGGGATCATCGGTGTGAAGAACGGCTACACCTCCCAGGCGGGCTTCACCCTGATCGCAGCCGCCCGTCGGGACGGTCGCACGCTGCTGGCAACGGTGATGAACCCCCAGTGGGGCGGCGCGAACGCCGTGTACGAGGAAGCCCGGTCCCTGCTGGACTGGGGATTCGCCGCGGCGGGCCGGGTGGATCCGGTCGGATCGCTCGACCCCCCGCCGCCGCCCGCGGCGCCGCCCGCGACACCGCGCACCGTCGCCGCGCGCGCCGTCACCCCGGACGGGATCGACGTGGAGACGCCGGTGGTCTACGGCTTGTCGGCCGCGTTCCTCGCCGCGGTGGCGGCCCTGACCGGGGCAGCCGTCCTGCGCCGCCGCCGGAGCCCGTGACCGCGCGCACCGCACCCGGGCTCGCGGGCCTGCGCAGGACTCGAGGCGGCCCGCGGGCGGGCGCGGACGTACGAGCACGGCCTCGCCCGGGTCGTCCGCCCGCTCGCCCTCACCCCCGCGCGGATCACCGTGGTGCAGCCGGTCCGGCTCCCGCCGAGCACGGTCCGTTCGGGGGTCGCCGACTTCGTGGTGATCACGCCGGAGGGCCACGGTCGCGGTGCACCGGAGTGGCGGCCACGGGTGCGGGCGGGGCAGTCTGTACTCATGAGAGCGCCCGTGCGCTCGCCCCATGGACCGCGAGCCGACGGCCACCACCAGGTCCTCTTCGTCTTGGCGGAGTGCGTGCCCTTCGCGATCGCCCTGCTGGTGCTGCTCGTCGAGTTCACGCCCCTGCACGTCCTCTACACCGGCCCCCTGTTGGTCGCGACACCCGCTCTGGCGGCCGTGACGATGGGCCCCAAGGGCACGCTCGCGGCTGCGGGGGTGGCCGTCGGTGTCAGCGTTGCCACCGCCAGCTACAACGGCGCCTGGGGAAGCCAGCAGGTCTACACCAACTTCCTGGCCCTGTTCCTGGTCTCGGTGGCGAGCTTCCTGACCAGCCACTCGGCGCGCACGCGCACGGAGAACGAGCTCAACCAGGTCCGCCGGATCGCCACGACCGCCCAGGCGGTCGTGCTGCGGCCGGTGCCGGGCCGGCTGGGCTCCGTACGGGCGGCCAGCATGTACCTGGCGGCCGAGACGGGCGCCCAGATCGGCGGCGATCTTTACGACGTGGTCCAGACCCGGTACGGGGTCCGGATGATCGTCGGGGACGTCCGGGGCAAGGGGCTGCCCGCCGTACGGGCCGCCGCGATCGTGCTGGGCGCCTTCCGGGAGGCCGTCCACTACGAGGACGACCTGATGGAGGTCGTCGACCGCTGCGAGGCGGCCCTGCTGCGGGATGCCTACGTCTCGGGCGCCGGCAACGCGGACGCGCTCCTGGAGGGGTTCGTCACCGCGCTCGTGGCCCAGATCCCCGACGGCCCGCACATCGACGTGATCAACCGGGGCCATCCGCCCCCGCTGCTGCTGTGCGACGGCGCGGTCCGGCCCCTGATGCCCACCACCCCGCTGCCGCCGCTCGGCCTGGAGGAATTCGTCAGCGGTCCTCCCGGGCGGGCGGACCGCTATCCGTTCGCGCCGGGGGACCGGCTGCTGCTGTACACCGACGGTGTCATCGAGGCCCGCGACCCGGACAAGGCCTTCTTCGACCTGGCCGAAGCCATGGTGGACATGCGCGACCACAGCCGGCAGGCGTTCCTGGAGGGCCTGCACCGGGCCTTGCTCCGCCACACCCATGACCGCCTCGCCGACGATGCGGCCGTCGTCGTCGTGGACCGGGGCTCGGACGAGGTGCAGCGGCCGGCCGGAGGTCCGGCGTAGCGCCCCGGACTCGCCCGGACGGTCCGGGACGCGACAGCATGGAGGAAGGACGGCGAGCTCGATGCCCCGGGAGGAGGTGATACGGACAGTGAACGGTCATCGCTTCTCGTTCTGCGGGGCCGAGCTCGCCGCTGTCTACGTCGTCGCCGACCAGGGCAGGGAGCTCCATCTCGCCGAGCTGACCGGAAACCGGGGCGTCCTCTACGGACTGCCGGCCATCCTCGCCGTGGCCGGCCATTCGCCCGCCGCCAACGCCTTCCGCTCCGGCCGTCCCCTGTGGCTAGCCCCCAAGGAACTCGCCACGTTCATCGAGGAGGACCCCCACCACTTCCCCACCCGGGTGCGGGACGGCGCCCCCAACTCCCCCGCTCGGATCTCCCTGGGCGCGCTACCGCTGGGGTACGACGACCAGGAGCTCGGATGTCTGATCGTCGCCGGGCAGACCGGGAACGGATTCAGCGCGGACGACCGCAGCCTCCTGGAGCTCTACGCCGACCAGGTGGCCACGGGACTCGAATCAGTAGCCGGACGCTTCGCCGGACGCAAGTCCCCACAGGCCCATCTGAGCCAGTCGCTGGTGCCCGACCAGGGCGGCGCGTTCATCCTGGAGCTGGCCACCGGCCGTATGGAGGCCGACGCGCACGTGCTGGAACTGCTCGGTCTACCGCCCGGGCAGTTCGACGGGCAGGTGGAGACCGTGCTCGCCTGCGCCGTGCCCGACGACATGCCCGCCCTGATGGCGATCGTGGAGCCGAACCGGCTGGCCGCCGCCGGACAGCAGCTGGCGTTCCGCATCCGCCGCCCGAACGGCGAGCTGCGCTGGCTGGGGCTGCGCTGCCGCGTGGAGGTGGACCCGGACGGTACGCCGCGGCGCGTCCTGGGTGTGGTGGCCGATGCCACGTACCTGCGCCCGAGTGCCGACGAGGTTTCCCTCGTCCAGCGGCTGTCGGCCACCCTGGCAGGAGCGGCGACCATCCGGGAGGTCAGCCGGCTGGTGGTCGCAGCCCTGCGCGAGCCGCTCGGCGCCTCCCGAGTAGCGGTCGGCGAGCTGGAGCCCGAACGGCTGATCGTCACCGCCCTCGATCCTCCGGAACCCGATGCCTGGCCCGAGGTCTGGCGCTCGGAGTGGCGGTCCGAATGGCCCGACGTGGCGCTGAGCGACCTGCCCACCCTGCAGAGCGCGCTGCGCGGCGGGCACATGAGCCTGTGGCCGCCGGGGGCGGCGCTGGAACCCGGCCTGCTGGACGTCGGGCCCGGTGGTCTCGCGGTGCTGCCGCTGCCCGCCGACGGCCGGTTGGTCGGGGTGTGTCTGGTGGGGTGGGACGCGGAGCACCGGTTCGGGCCGGAGGAACGGTCGCTGCTGACCGCGACCGCGGGGCTGGTGGGGCAGGCGCTGGTGCGCGCCCACGCCCTGGACGCGGGCCACGAACTGGCCACCATGCTCCAGCGCAGTCTGCTGCCCCGCAAGCTCCCGGAGCTGCCGGGCGGGGTCGCGGTCGCCCGCTACCTGCCCGCGACCGCCGGACTCGAGGTCGGCGGCGACTGGTACGACGTCATTCCGCTCCGTGACGGTCACGTGGCCTTCGTCATCGGAGACGTACAGGGCCACAGCGCGGGAGCCGCCACCATCATGGGCCAGATGCGTACGGCGGTCAGGGCCTACGCGGTGGAGGGACACCCTCCCGATGTGGTGGTCGCGCGGGCCAACCGGCTGCTCGCCGGCATGGAGACGGACCTGTTCGCCACCTGCGGGTACGTGGACCTGGACATGGAGGAGGGCATCGCCAGGGTCGTCCGGGCCGGCCACCTGCCGCCGATCTTGCGTTATCCCGACGGCGTCGCCGAGGAGATGGTGGTCGAGGGCGGTCCTCCGCTGGGTGTGCTCGCGGAAGCGGAATTCCCCATGACCGAGGCGGGGCTGGTCCCCGGCACCCTGCTCGTGCTGCTCACCGACGGCCTGGTCGAGTCGGCCAGACTGCCCCTGGAGGAGGGCGTACGGCGGGTGTGCGACGTGCTCGCGGTGGCCGACCCGGTCGATGTCGGAGGGATCGCCGACGAGCTGGTCATCGGCGTGGGCCGGCGCGACGACGACGTGGCGTTGCTGGTGTTGCGCTACGACGGCCAGGGGGACCGGCCGATGCGGAGCCACTGGACGGTGTGGCGGGTGCCCAACGCGGTCCTGCACGCGCGCCGCTTCACCGCGCGCACCCTGCGGTCCTGGGGGGTGGTGGAGGAACTCGACGAAGCCCTGCTGGTCGTGTCCGAGCTGGTCACCAACGCCATTGCGCACACCCAGGGCGAGGTGGGGATGGACCTGACCCTGTCGGCGGACCGGCTGCGGATCGCCGTGAACGACGCGTCGCCGCGCAGCCCCGTGAAACCGGTCTGGGTGAGCTGGGAGTCGACCGGTGGTCGCGGGCTGCTCATCGTCGAGGCGACGGCGACGGCCTGGGGCTCGGTGCCGCTCAGCAGCGGCAAGCAGGTGTGGGCCGAGATCCCCTGGCGCCGCGGTTCCTGACACGTTGCCCGGGCGGCTCCCCAGGGCGGCTCCCGGGGGCGGCTCCCGGGGGCCGCCCTCAACCGCGGGCCGGGAGGGGGCGCTGGGAGGGGCCGGTGTAGGAGCCGAGAGGACGGATCAGGGCGTTGTGCTCCAACTGTTCGGTGATGTGGGCCGTCCAGCCGGTGATCCGGCTCATCACGAACAGCGGGGTGAATGTCGGGACGTCGAACCCCATCAGGTGGTACGCCAGCCCGGCGGGATAGTCGAGGTTCGGGTGGATCCCCTTGCGGCTGATCATGGCGTGCCGGAGCGAGGCGTGCAGGGTGGCGAGCCGGGTCGCGTCGGGGTCCGCGGCGCGGGCGACGAGTCGGTCGGTGGCCTCCTGCATGATCGGCACCCGGGAGTCTCCGTTCTTGTAGACGCGGTGCCCGAAGCCCATGATCTTCCTGCAGGCGGCGAGCGCCCCGTCCAGCGCCTCCCCTGCCCGCTCCGGGTCGCCGATCTCGCCCAGCATGTGCATCACGGCCTCGTTGGCCCCGCCGTGGAGCGGGCCCTTGAGGGCGCCGATGGCCGCGGTGACCGCGCTGTAGAGGTCGGAGAGGGTGGAGGTGACCACTCGCGCGGTGAAGGTGGAGGCGTTGAAGCTGTGCTCCGCGTAGAGGATGAGCGAGATTTCGAAGCACCGGACGACCTCGGGGGCCGGCACCGTTCCGAAGCACATCCGGAAGAAGTTCTCCGCATATCCGAGCGAGGGGTCCGGCTGGAGGGCGGCGAGTCCGCGGCGCCTGCGGTGGTCCGCCGCGACCACGACCGGCAGCTTCGCCAGCAGCGCGAGGGACTTGGTGCGGTTGGCCTCCGTGCTGCCGTCGTCCTCCGTGGGGTCCTGCGAGCCGAAGACGCTGACGGCGGTGCGCAGCACGTCCATCGGGTGGCAGGTCTCGGGCAGCCGGGCGAGCAGTTCGGCGGTGGTCCGGTCCAGGGGTCGCAGGGCGCGCTCGCGGGCCCGGAACTCGCGCAGTTGGTCCGCGTCCGGGAGGTCGCCGTACCAGAGGAGGTGGGCGACCTCCTCGAAGGAACAGCGGGCGGCCAGGTCCTGGACCGGGTACCCGCGGTAGGTGAGGGAGTTGGTCTCCTGGATGACGGTGGAGATGGCGGTGGTGTCGACGACGACACCAGTGAGACCGCGGTGGATCTCGGGCGTGGTGGCGGTCATGGGTGGCCTCCGGTGCGGGTGGTCGGTCAGTTGCCGGGCGGGAGCGTGAAGTCGGCGACGGTCGAGTCGAAGGCGGCGTAGTCCTCGTAGCCGAGCACCCCGTAGAGGCGGGAGCGGGTCTGCATGCGGGGCAGCAGCGACTCCTGGGTGCCCTCGGCGGCGAGGGTGCGCAGGCCGTCCTCGACCGCGCCCATGGCGAGGCGGAAGAGGGTGACGGGGTACAGCGCGATGTTGTATCCGAGGTTCTCCAGCGTGCGTGCGTCGAGCAGCCTGCTCTTGCCGAATTCCGTCATGTTCGCGAGGAGGGGGACGTCGACGGCCTTGCGGAAGGCCTCGAACTCGGCCTCGTCCGCGAGCGCTTCGGGAAAGACGGCGTCGGCGCCGCGTCCACGTACGCCTTGGCCCGGTCGATCGCGGCGGCCAGGCCTTCGACGGCGCGGGCGTCGGTACGGGCCATGAGGAGGAAGTCGGGGTCGCGGCGGGCGTCGGCGGCGGCGCGGACCCGGCGTGCCATCTCCGCGCGCGCCACGACGCCCTTGCCGTCGAGGTGGCCGCACCGCTTGGGGTTGACCTGGTCCTCCAGGTGGAGTCCGGCCAGCCCCGCGTCCTCCATGAGCTGGAGGGTGCGGGCGGCGTTCATCGGCTCGCCGAAGCCGGTGTCGGCGTCGATGAGGGCGGGCAGGTCGGTGACGCGGGTGAACTGCTGGGCGCGGGCGGCGATCTCGGTGGAGGTGGTCAGACCGATGTCGGGCAGGCCCAGGTCGGCGGCGAGCACGGCCCCCGAAAGGTACACGGCGTCGAACCCCGCCTCCTGGACGAGCCGGGCCGAGTACGG
Organism: Streptomyces sp. NPDC091682; assembly: GCF_044756625.1. Taxonomy (NCBI): domain Bacteria; kingdom Bacillati; phylum Actinomycetota; class Actinomycetes; order Kitasatosporales; family Streptomycetaceae; genus Streptomyces; species Streptomyces sp. NPDC091682. The sequence goes on from NZ_JBIVTH010000002.1 coordinate 234,785, forward strand.
GTTGATCGCGCCCGGGATCCTCAGCAGCCGCCCGGAGGCGAGCCGTTCGCGGAAGGTGCGGCGGCGGGACGCGGGCGTGGTGCGGGTGTGGAGCATCAGAGCAGGCCCTTCGGGAGCCGTGCGTCGGCCGCGGCGACGGCGTTGGTGTCGACGGTGGGGAAGAGGTCGGCAAGGCCTGCGGTGCCCAGCTCCGCCAGCCGGTCCGCGGCCTGCAGGAAGTGGTCCTGGGCCGCTCCGGTGACGATCCCCTCGGTCAGCGTGCGGAACTTGGCGGTGTAGCCGGCCCGGTCGAACGGGCGGGCTCCGGCGGGGTGCGCGTCGGCGACGGCGAGCTGGTCCTCGATGACGGAGCCGTCCTCGAAGGTGATCACGGCGCGGCCGCCGAAGGCCCGACGGGACGGGTCCGGGTCGTGGTACCGCCGGGTCCATTCGGGGTCCTCGGCGGTGGAGATCTTCCGCCACAGCTCGACGGTGGCGGGCCGCCCCGCGCGCTCGGGGGCGTAGGAGCGCTCGTGGTGCCAGCCGCCGTCCTCGAGGGCGACGGCGAAGACGTACGGCACCGAGTGGTCGAGGGTCTCGCGGCCGGCGGCCGGATCGTACTTCTGCGGGTCGCCGGAACCGGAGCCGATGACGTGGTGGGTGTGGTGGCTCGTGTGCAGGACGATCGAGCGGACCTTCTCCAGCGGGCCGGCCTTCTCGCGCAGGGTGCGGGCGAGGTCGATGACCGCCTGCGCCTGGTACTCGGCGGAGTGTTCCTTCGTGTACGTGTCGAGGATCGCGCGGCGCGCCTCGCCGGGCCCGGGCAGCGACACGGTGTACGAGGCGTCCGGGCCGTCCAGCATCCAGGCGAGGAAGCCGTCCTCCCCCTCGTAGATCGGCGAGGGGGATCCCTCGCCGCGCATGGCCCGGTCCACCGCTTCCACGGCGGCCTTGCCGGCGAAGGCCGGTGCGAACGCCTTCCAGCTGGAGATCTCGCCCTTGCGCGACTGCCGGGTCGAGGTGGTGGTGTGCACCGCCTGCTGCACCGCCTGGTACACGACCTCGGTGTCCAGCCGCAGCATCGCTCCGATGCCGCACGCCGTCGCGGCGCCGAGGTGGGCGACGTGGTCGATGCGGTGCGCGTGCAGGCAGATGCCCTTGACCAGGGCGACGTGGACCTCGTAGGCGGCGATGATGCCCCGCAGCAGGTCCGCGCCCGAGCGCCCGGTGCGCTGGGCCACCGCCAGCAGGGGCGGGATGTTGTCCCCGGGGTGGGAGTAGTCCGCGGCGAGGTAGGTGTCGTGGAAGTCCAACTCGCGCACGGCCGTGCCGTTGGCCCAGGCCGCCCACTCCGGCGACACGCGGGTCCCGGCGGCGACGCCGAAGACCGACGCGCCGGAGGGGGTCCGGTGGCTGAGGGCCTGGGCCCGGGCGACGGCGACCGGGCGGCGGCGCAACGAGGCCACGGCGACCGAGGCGTTGTCGATGATCCGGTCGACCGCCGTCGCCGCGGACCCTGGATCGAGGTCCGGTGCGTCCTGGGTGCCGGTGGCCACGACGGCCAGCTTCCAGGCGAGCTGCTCCTCGCGGGGCAGGCGGTCGGCGCTGGGGTGTACACGTACCTGATGGTCGATCACGGGGCTCCTCGCAGCGTGCGGTGGGACGGTGGGACGGTGGGGCGGTGGGTGCGCCGTCGTTCGAAGGTGAGTCTTCCCCTCCCGGAGGGCCGGGGCGACGGCTCCACACTGCGTAATCCGTCCCTGCCTCACGTGCGAAACTGCGAATTCTGCGAATGGTGCGGATGCTAACTTCACAGGTGAGGACGGGTGGAGAGGAGCTCGGGATCCCCATGGGACGGCCTGCCGGACGGAAGATCTACGCACACGCGAAACTGCGCAGGCTTCGCCGTGAGCGGGGCATGAACCAGGTCGAACTGGCCCACGCCCTGGGTCTGTCCACCAGCTACCTCAATCAGATCGAACACAGCCGGCGGCCGCTGACCGCTCCGGTGCTGCTGCGGATCGCCGAGGTCTTCGGCGTCGATCCGGAGTTCTTCTCCGAGGCCGGAGAGGAACGTCTGGCCACCGATCTGCGGGCGGCGCTCGGGGACGAGGCGTGCGGAAGCCCGGTCCCGGGGGACGAGATCGCCGATGTGGCCCGCGACCACCCCGAGGTGGCCCGCGCCCTCGTCGCCCTCCACCAGCGCTACCGGGACGCCTCCGAGCGGGTCGTCGCCCTGGCCTCCCCCGAGGACACCGCGGGCCTGTTGCCGGCCGAACCCCACGACGAGGTGCGGGACTTCTTCTACGCCCACCACAACCACTTCGCCGCCCTAGAAACGGAGGCCGAGCAGACCGCCGGAGCACTCGGCCTCGGCCGGGTCGGCCGCGCCGCGGACGCGCTCACGGGCCGCCTCGCGACCCGGCACGGGATCAAAGTGCTCCAGGCGGGCCCCGAACGCTCCGCCGACGCACGGCGCTTTGACCCCGACAGCGGACTGCTCCTGCTCTCCCCCTGGCTCAACGAGGGACAGCGCGCCTTCCAACTGGCCACGCAGTTCGCGCTGTTGGAGCAGGGCCCCCTGCTGACCGGACTGGTCGACGCGGCGGACCTGTCCTCGCCACAGGCGGAGGGCCTGGCCCGCATCGGGCTCGCCAACTACTTCGCGGGCGCGCTCCTCATGCCGTACACCGCCTTCCACGCGGCGGCCGAGCGGCTCCGGTACGACATCGAACTGTTGCAGGCCCGCTTCGGAGTCGGCTTCGAGACCGTCTGCCACCGCCTGTCCACCCTCCAGCGCACCGGGAACCGGGGAGTGCCCTTCTCCTTCCTTCGGGCCGACCGGGCGGGCAACATCTCCAAGCGCCAGTCCGCCACCGACTTCCACTTCTCCCGGCTGGGCGGCACCTGCCCGCTCTGGACCGTCTACGAAGCCTTTTCCTCCCCCGGCCGCATCCTCACGCAAGTCGCCGAGATGCCCGACGGCAAGAAGTACTTCTGGATCGCCCGCACGGTCACCCGTGGGGGCTTCGGCCACCACGCGCCCCGGGCCGACTTCGCCGTCGCCCTGGGCTGCGAGCTGCGCCACACCCCGCGCCTGGTCTACGCGGAGGGCATCGCCCTGCACGACGCGCACGCCACCACGCCCATCGGGCTGGGCTGCCGGATCTGCGAACGGCGGGACTGCGCCCAGCGGGCCCGTCCCCCGGCCGGCGGAATCCTCTCCGTCGATCCCGACCTGCGCACCCACGTCCCGTACCCGGTGATCGCGGACCGCTGACACGGGCCCGGCCCTGACCCCGGCCCTCTAGTCCCACCAGTCAGTGCGTCCCTTGTCGTCGATCTGGGCGCCGGACGGTTTTGCCCACGTCGTAGCGGGTGGCGGGCATCTGGTTCTGCGAGCCGAGTGGCCTGCCAGGACCGGGCCTGGTGGGTTTGGGCGCACGGTCCGAGCACATGCGTCCCAGGAGCTCAATGGGGAGCCCGTTGAGCAGGTAGGCCATGTGCGGGCGTCGTATCCGACGTCGAAGACGATGAGGATGCCCGGATCGCCCTCGACCACCCGGCGGACCTGGCGGGCGGTGAGCTCGGCGACGTCGTCCTCGGGGGCGAGCCGGACGGCGTCCAGCAGCTGGCACCAGGAGGGGCGGCCCGATTCGAGAGCGTCGTACAGCGCGCCGTGCCCGCGGCGGTGCTCGGCCAGCAGCGTCAGGTCAACCGGCGCCGTCACCGGCCCGTCCGCGCACAACAATGCGTCCGCGAGCTCGAACAGTTCGTCACGCCGAGCGGTCAGGCACGCGAAGAAGGCCTCCCGGAAGTGTGGCGCTTCCGCGGACGGCTCCCGGAATGAGCTATCCCGTTCGACGCGTCGTTCGAGGCCATGGCAACATGTTCCGCATGATGACAAACCGAAAGGTCCATGCCGCGTAACCGGCCAGGACAGATCCGGGCCGGCCTCCCGCATCGGCTCGGTGAGCAGGACACCAAGGCCGCCATCAACGGGCTGTCCCCTCGAGTGCTGTCCGAGATCGCCCGCCTTGAGCGCACCCGCAACTACCTGGCGCCGGGAGAAATCGGCTGGGCCGTGCGCATGTGGAGGGACCATGTTCGCCGGTCCGCGCGCGAGCTATGGCACCACTACGAGCACGGCGACGTGCACGAGTACTGCTGCGGCAATCCCCTGCAGGCCCGTGCTGTCCTCGACACCGCGCTTCGGGTCATGTCCCCTCGCAGTTCCCGCGAGTTCCGAAAAGTCATTGCCCATCTCGACGGTCAGCTCGATCGCCTCTCACTCCCGCCACCACCAGCAGGACCATAAAGCTCCGCGGATCACTGGCCGTCGGCGGCGGCCAGGAACAGCGTCCAGCCCTCGGCGACGTGCAGGTCGAGACCGGTCAGCCCGGTCCCGGAGGCGACCCCCGGCTGCCACAGGGTCGACAGCAGCGGGCCCGCAGGGCCCTGCACCCGCTGCCATCCCTCCGCCTCCAGCGCCTCGGACACGGCGGCGAGCACCTCGGGCGCCGCCACGTCCACGGGGCCGAGCAACGCCCCGACGGCCGACGAGCCGTCCCCGGCATGATCGGGCTCTTGCTGGAGCTGGATCCCGCCGTGGGAGCCCAGGGCGAGGGCACCGATCCGCTCGCCCAGTTCCTCGGTGAGTCGGACGGCCGCGTCCGGGGACACGCCCGCCGCCCGTGCCGTGAGCGACACGTGGACACCGGAGAGGTCCCGGGCCAGTGCGGCGAGGGATTCGGGGTCGTCAAGGGGTTCGACGGGGCCTTCCGCGACCAGGTCCTCTACCTCGTACTCGTCGCCGTCCTCGGGTGCGTGGAACGGGTCGGCACCCAGCCGCGCGCAGAGGGAGTACGTACCGTAGGCGGTACGGCCGGCGGCCCAGTCGGCCTCGTCCGCATTGAGGGTTCCCGCGTGCGGGGTTTGTGCGTCGACGTGCAGCGCCGCGGGGTCGAGCCCCAGCCGGGTGATCAGTCCGTCGGTGGCGGCGCGCAGTGCGGCCTCCTGGTCCGCCGGGGTGGCGGGCGCCGGTGGCAGCACGGTGAGCAGACCCACCAGGAACCCGGTCCGTAGGCTGTGCGGATGCGCCGCCTCGAACTGGACCTCGCGGGGCGACAGCTCGGCGACCAGGGGCAGACAGAGCCGCAGGGCCTCCTCCGCGGTCTCCACGCCCGGCAGGTTGCACTGGATGCGGACGTAGGCATCAGCCGGTGCGGTGTCCATCAGTGAGTCACGTGCTCCTGGGGCGAGATGTTGGCGTGCGAACTGTTCTTGCCCTGGTTCTTGCTCCCGGCGCACATCCTGAATTTGCTGCCCTTCTCGATTTGTACGTCCCACTCGTCCTTGCCTTCGGTCGCGTTCTTCACCAGACCATGAAGCACAAGCTCAGCCCGTCGTTCTTCGTCTTCGCGTTCATCTCCGCCAGCGCGCGCAGGTCGGTCCTGGAGATCGTGGACCGGCTCGCGAAGTGGACGTTCGCCCGCTAGATGGTGAGCGTGTTCCAGGCCCGCATCGGGGTGTGGAGCAGGTGGTCGAGGCGGTCCGCCGCGCCCGGGGTGTTTTCGGCGAGCAGCCCGGCGGCTAGCAGGCGGCCGGCGGACTCGGTGCCCAGGTACAGGGTGCTGAGTTCGCTCACGCCGAGGGTGAGGTCGGCGGGCGACTCGGTGGGGGTGCAGCGGCCGGTGCCGTCCGAGGCCGTTTCCAGCAGCCAACTGCCACTGGTCCAGCCGCGCGGGTCGGTCACGGCCAGCACCACCCGGCCGGGCCCGGCATGACGGCGGGCGGCGAAGGCGGCGGGCAGGTTGAGCAGCCGCAGCCAGGTGAAGTCCGTCTGGGAGACGTGCGGAGTGGCCGCGCGCGGGTTGGCCAGCAGCAGCGGCAGCGGATCGTCCGGGCCGATGTCCTCAACCTCGATGCGCTGTACCCAGTCGACCGAGAAGAGCAGCCGCCACAGGGCGTTGGCAGTCGGCCGGTCGAGGGCCAGGAAGTCCATCACCTTGAGGGTGGAGTCCGGTGTCATGCCGATCCACTTGTCGTCCACGCGGTAGACGGCCAGGCCGGTGACCACCCCGGTCGCATCGCGGTGGACGGCGAAGAAGGGCTCCTTCCAACCACGCGCGGGCAGCACCACCTCGCCCGTGTCCATCGCCCAGTTGGCGGCCGGTCGACTCAGTGCGCCGGGCTGTGTGAGCCGCCAGCGGTCGTACAGTTCGGGGCCGAGCTTGCGAACCTCCTCCGGGGTCGCGAAGTCGATCCGTCCGCCGAGCGGGGTGCTCAGGTCGGGCCGCAGGCCCCCCGACCTCGGCACGTCGACCGTCAGCCCGGCCATCCGCGTCGCCGGGCCGAATCCGAAGCGGCCGTAGATCGGGTACTCGGAGGCTATGAGCACGGCGGCCACGCTGCCCCGCTCGCGGGCGGCGGCCAGGTCGCCGTTCATCATCCGGCTGAGCAGCCCGCGGCGTCGGTGGGTGGCGGCCACGCTCACCCCGGTGATCCCGTGCACCGGCACGGCGGCTCCGCCCGGAAGGGTCAGGTCCAGGTCGTAGCTGCGGAAGGTACCGACGAAGGCCCCGCCCGCCGTATGGTCCACCGCCGCCAGCCAGCGGCCCGGAACGAACTGCCGCTGGCGCACCTCCGTGCCGTCGCCCTCGTGCGGGCTGAGGTATCCGCGCATCAGGGCGCGGTCCCAGGTGGTGATCTCGTGCTCGCCGATGGGGCGGATCTCGATGTCGGAGGCAGTCTGAGCTGGGGATGAGTCGATCATCAGGCCAAGGTACGACGGTCCGTCAGCTTCGGGCACCTGCTTTATTCAGCACGATCGGCCGGACCGCACCTAGGCTCGGAGGATGCGCATCGTCTCCCTGCTGCCCGCGGCCACCGACATCGTGGCGGAGCTCGGTCTGGCCGCCGATCTGGTGGGCCGTACGCACGAGTGCGACTGGCCGCCGCGGGCGGTGGCCGGCGTGCCCGTGGTGACCTCGGCCGAGTTCTCGGCGGACACCCTGAGCAGCAGGGAGATCTCCGATGCCGTCGGCGGCGCCGCGCACAGCGGCTCCTCGCTCTACACCCTCGACACCGAGGCCCTCGGCACACTGGCTCCCGACGTGGTCCTGACGCAGGACCTGTGCCACGTCTGCGCGGTGTCCTACGCGGGGGTGAGCCGGGCCGTGCGCGTCCGGGACGGCGGGCCCCGCGTGCTGAGTCTGGAACCGCGCACGCTGGGCGAGGTACTGGACTGCCTGGTCACGGTGGGCGAGCTGCTCGGCGTGGCGGACCGCGCGCGGGAGCGGCGCCGCGCCCTCGCCGCGCGGCTGGAGGCCGTACGGGCGCGGACGGCCGGGCGGCAGCGGCCCAAGGTGGTGGCGATCGAATGGCTCGATCCGCTCTGGCCGGCCGGGCACTGGGTGCCGGAGCAGATCGCGTGCGCGGGCGGTGAGGCGCTGATCGCCGCGCCGGGCGAGCACACCCGGCCGATGGAATGGGAGGCGGTCCGGGCCGCCCGCCCGGACGTGCTCCTGCTCATGCCCTGCGGGTTCGGCCCGGAACGCACCCTGCGCGAGCGGGAGCTGCTGACCTCGCTGCCGGGGTGGGAGGAGCTGCCCGCGGTGCGCGCGGACGAGGTGTGGGTGCTGGACGGGCCCGCCTACTTCAACCGCCCGGGCCCCCGCGTCGTACGCGGCGCGGAGGTACTGGCGCACGTCCTGCACGGGGTCGGGGCGGGGGCGCCGGTGAGTCCGGCGGAAGCCCGCCGACTCGGCCGCGGCTGACGGCGGGCCCGAATCCGGGGTTCGCTCCCGCTCCCCTCCCCCCAGGCCGTACGATGCGTTCTGCTCCGGCCCACTGCGGCCCGAGCCACAACCGAATGCATGCACAACTGGGGGAAGCCGGTGGGAATCCGGCGCTGACCTGCAACCGTGAACGGCGTCCGCAACGCCGTGAGTCGGAGAACCCGGGGTGCGATGTGCACCGCTTCCCACTGTCATGGTCTGCAGTACGAAGCCCCAGCCCGGCCCGGCACCCCCGTGCGCCCTCCTGAGGGACGCCCGCACGGGGTGTGCGCGGGTGCGGGTCGGAGGGTTCGCGCGAGCAGACCCGAAGATCCGCTCAGGAAGGCACTCCATGCGCCAGACCCTCGTCCGCCGCTCGGTGGTCACCACGCTCGCCCTCGGTCTCGCCCTCGCCACCGCTCCGGCCGTGGCCGAGGCCAAGCCGAAGCCGAACACGAACGCGGCCGTCAAGGTGAACCTCACCGTCCAGGAACCCGACGGACTGCTGTTCAAGGGCAAGGTCAAGACCAAGGGCCACGACGTCACCACCGCGACCGGTGGCACCCACAAGTGCGACGGCACCAACGGCGGCGCCAACCCGTCCAAGGTCCCCACCCCGACGGCCGCGCTCGACGACGCCGCCCACAAGAAGGGCTTCGCCTGGGACGGCACCTGGTACGCGTCGTTCGACGACTTCTCCGTCGACACCATAAAGAACGTCAGCGGCGGCGGCTCCGCGTACTGGAGCATCGCCGTCAACGGCACCCCCACTCCGGTCGGCGGCTGCCAGTTCAAGCTCAACGCCGGCGACCAGGTCTCCTTCACCTGGACGTCCTTCTAGTGCCGCATCAGGCAACGTTCGCCCTGTTGTGGTGTGACGCGCCGCCCGGATGCTTGGCCGGGCGGCATGGGGCGGCCATCTCCGTCATGCAGCGATACAAGTACAGGCCCGCGCACTTGCCTGTTAGATTCACCTTGAGTAACTCACCTTCCCGGTCCGGAGTTCTTATTCCGTCGGGGAGGCTTTTTCATGCCCGGAAGCAGATTGTCTCGGGCTGAAGTCGACCACCCTCACCACGGAGTCTCGTGTCAGACATCTCCCTGCGCCTCGCAGACCATGCCGACAAGCCCACAGCCGAGCGCCTGTGGCTGATGTTCCGACATGACATGTCGGAATTGGAGGGTGACCTGCCCAACCCCGACGGATCCTTCCGAGACGAATGGCTTCACATGGCCTTCTCCGACCCCGACCGGGCACCGTATCTCCTGACGAGAGGTGACCGGCCCATCGGATTCGCGTTCGTCCGCGGTCTGATTGGTCCGACGCGCGTGATGAACAGCTTCTTCGTGGTGCGCGGGGCACGGCGGGCGGGGACCGGGATGCACGCTGCTCAGAGCATCGTGGCCCTGCATCCAGGGCCGTGGGAGATCGCGTTCCAGGAAGCCAACCCGGGCGCGGTGAAGTTCTGGCGTCGCGTCGCCACAGAGATCAACGGCGACGCCTGGACCGAGGAGCGCAGACCGGTGCCGAACCGGCCGGACCTGGCACCTGACGTCTGGATCTCGTTCAGTACCACGGCCGGATCAAGCAACGTTAGCCCTGTCGACGACGGCGCGTAGGTCCTGGTCGTCGGCATGGCGGTTTCGCCAGATGATGTAGCGGCGGATCATGCTGCCCTGCTCCTTGTGGTCGGCGTGGTCGGTGCCGTCCAAGGTGAAGTAGCGCAGGGCGGTGAACTGGGCCTCTATGCGGTTGAGCCAGGAGCTGTTGGTCGGGGTGTAGGCCATCTCGACGTTGTTCGCCGCGGCCCAGGTGCCGACCCGCTGGCATCTCTTCGTGGTCAGGTGCGGCGAGAAGTTGTCACTGACGATCGCGATCCGCACGGTCGGTGGGTAGAGGCTGCGCAGGTAGCGGCAGAACTCCAGGAACTGCGTCCGCCGCTTGACCGGTTTGATGTGGCCGTAGAGCTTGTCCTTGGCCAGGTCCAGGGCAGCGAACAGGTGGCGTACTCCGCCGTAGCGGTTGTAGGTAGCCCGGCGCCGCCGACGGGGTTCCCGGTCGGGATCCTTGTGCTTGCCTCCGCGTTCGGCCCACTGCCGGCCCGGCTGCGGCATCAGGTTGAGGGGGCCGAACTCGTCCATGCAGAAGATGACTTCGGGTTCGCCGTCCTCGGGTATGACCTCGCCGTCGGCGATTGCGTAGAGGTGCTCGACGCGGGCCTTCTTGGCCGCGTAGTCGGGGTCGCGGGAGGTTTTCCATGTCTTCAGGCGTTGAAAGGAGACGCCTTCCTCGCGGAGCAGGATACGCAGGCCCTCGTGGCTGATGTCGTCGACCACCCCCTCGGCGACCAGGAAGTCCGCCAGCTTGGTCAGGCTCCAGGTCGAGAACGGCAGGTCGTGCTCGGTGGGTTTGGACTTGGCGATCTTCTTGATCTCGCGGCGTTCAGGCAGCGTGAACGTCTTCGGCCGACCGCCCTTGTACTTCGGGTACAGCGAGTCGAAGCCGTCCGTGTTGAAGTTGTGGATCACGTCCCGGACACGGTCGTCGCTGGTGAACGACACCTCGGCGATCCTCGCCACCGGCATGCCCTGCGCGGACAGCAGCACCATCTGGGCCCGTCGCCAGGTCACCACCGACCCGGTGCCCCTGCGGATGATCCGCAGCAGCCGCCGCCCCTCGTCATCATCAATCTCACGGACCTGCACTCGTATCGCCACCCGGACAGAGTGACCGACACACCCCGCCCGGCACAGCACCCGGACGGCGCGTCACATCACAACAGGGCAAACGTTGCCTGATGCGGCACTAGTGTTCTGCGCCTGGGATCCGTCGCCGGGTCCTTCGTTGGCTACTGGAAGATGACGACCGGGTGGATGTCCAGGGCGCCGTCCTCGGAGTTCCAGCCCTTGACCTTCCCCAGGCAGCTGCCGGAGAACTCGCCGGCGGAAGTGTGCCGGCGCAGGCCCGCGTTGGCGCAGGCCAGACGGACGCGGGCCGAGGGGACGGCGGAACCGACGCCGGCGTAGGAGGCGATAAAGACGGTGGTGCCGCTCGGGTCCTCGGAGGTCCGGGCGGCCAGCCGGAATCTTCCCTTGACCAGCACGTAGTCCTCGACGTGGCTCAGCAGGGTGCTCTTGGGCAGCGGATCGGACTGGCCGAGATCGCTCAGCAGTTTGACGAGCGCCGGGTTCTTGCGGAGCGTGCTGGTCTTGAGGTTGGCGTGGACTATGCCGTTCCCTTTCTCGATGGCGTCGACGAGGATTCCGATCACCTCGATGGGGGTGTGGGTCTGGACGTAGTTGGTGATCAGCTGTTCCCCCCGGGTCCTTTCGAAGCCCAGCGTGCCGTCCGGGCTGGCGGCGCTGACCGTGTAGCCGCCGTTGGTCTGGTGCTCGACCGCCTGGACGAGGGCCGCGGAGTGACGGCCCATTTGATAGCTGTCGGTGATGGCGGAATCGTCCAGGTAGACGCAGATGCCCTGGGTGAGGTCCAGTCCCGTGATCCGCTGCGCGCGCAATTCCAGGAGGCAGTACACGATGAGGAAGATCAGGCTCGCGACAGCGGCCGCCCAGACGGACAGGAAGCACCACCACTCGCTGAACCAGAGCTTGGACATGGCCGTCGCTTCCTTGTCGCGGGGGCGGTCAGGAGAGGATGCGCTTGCAGCCGGCGACTGCCTGGAGGATGGTCTCCAGGGCCTTGGGCGAGGGCAGGAGGGCGCGGGTCCGGTTGACCGTGGCGGGTGCGGGCAGGTTCCGGCTCCCCAGGAAGGTCCGGAGCTGGTCCTGGCCGTGGGCGTCCAGGCCGGTGTGGAAGCCGAGCTCGGTTGCCCGTTTGCGTAACTCGGGGTCGGAGTCGATGAGGACGGCCAGTTCGTCGGCCCGCGGCTTCAGCGAGATGATGCGCGGTTCGGTCACGAACGCGCTGTCCGGGTAGAGCAGGACGCGGGTGGTGTCGGGTTTGCCCTTCACCGACTTGTGGTGGAGCTGGTAGGCGAGGTACTGGTGCTCGTAGACCACCGGGGTGGGCGCGGAGTCCTCGCCGTTGACGAAGGAGTCGAAGCGGTCGCTGGCCGGGCGTCCCTGAGCCTCCAGGAGTGGTTTGACGGCCCTGCCCACGTCGTCGGCAGAAGCCTCGTCCACTGTGCGGCTGCCGTGGTAGGAGAAGGCGACCTGGCTGACGTAGGTCTCCGCGGAGTTCGAGTCACAGTACGGCGAGGTGTAGGCGGCGACGACGTTGTTGTTGATCCGGCCCGGATCCAGTCCGAGGTCGCTCCAGGTCGTGTCGGTGCGGGCGAGGTCCAGGAACTTGGCCAGGTCTAGGTCGTAGTACAGGGTGTCGGCGGAGGCGGTGCCCTGGGGTGCCGCCGCCCCCCTGCCGACCAGGGCCTCGGCGTAGGCCCGGTAGGTCGCGATGACGAGTGGGCTGTTGAACGGCAGCTTGATCATGGCATGCTCGTGCGCCGCTTCCCGGCGTTCCTTGATGGTGTCGGCCGCCGCCTGCCCGGAGGGGAAGACGAAGTCGTACTGGCTGAGGTCACCCTCCGCGACCTGACGCGACCCGGCGACGTCCACGGTGACCTTGATCCGGTGGCGCATCAGGATCCGCTGCACCTCCGGATCCGCGAAGAGGTCGGCCTTGGAGGCCACGCGCCCCTTCAGCTCGACCACGGGCACTCCCGGGACCGGGAGGTTGCCGGTGAGGGCGAGCATCCCGGTGGCGAGCACGAGGATGGCGAAGGGGAAGGCGGCGACTCTCCGGAATCGCCGGCGTGCCAGGAAGAACGGGCGCCTGCCCGCGATCCCGAGTGAGGGCTCTTCGAACACATTGGCCGGGTGCACAATTGACAGGGTGTCAGGCATGTGGCGAGGGTGCGAGTCTGTCGGCGGGTGTTCACCAACCAGTTGCGGCTTCGTTACGCCCGCCAGGAGGGCGGGCCGCGCCAGTTGTGACTGATTCCCAATGACCGTTGTCAAGGGTCGAGGATGCCTACTGGGTGGCTGATGTCATGCCGATGGCGCGGCGGAACCTTGCCCACAGAGAGGTCGGCACGAGGACGCTAGGGACTTCGTCAGGAGAGCCGGCGTCCTGTGATGCCGCGATCCGCTCTGCTCGGTAATCGTGAGCGTCTCCGCGGAATGCGACGGCGTTCTCCCCGATCCCAACTACTGCCAGCAGGGTGTCCAGGGCCTTGTCGGCTTGCTCGTGCGGCTGAGTGAGCCAGACATACGAGAAGCCGAACGGATGGCTGTCGTGCTTGCTGATCGCGAAGCTGAAGCCTTTCAGCCGGAACAGCACGACGTCGAGCTCGTCCAGCCCGTCCCAGGACCGCTCCACGCCCAGACGTAGCCGCTGGGCCACGGGCTTCACCGGCAGCTCCAACGCTCCGATCATCTGGAACAGCGGGACGGAGTGCTCCCAGAGGCTGTACTGGTTGGCGGGGTTCTTGCCGGTGTAGTAAGGCGGCTGCGTGGCCAGCTGCCAGTCGGGCTCAGGTCCCGGGACCTCGATCTCTGTCACAGCAGCTCCTCCCCAGGGCCTTCAGCAAGCTGGTGATCAACCTACCTCCATGGGGCTGGCCGGCTTTATGCGGCGCCGGGCAGCACCGGTTGCGGTGGCTGGGCCGTCCATTGGCGTTGGTCGCGGATGAGGGCCCACAGGACGTCGAGGCGGCGGCGAGCAAGGGCGAGGATCGCCTGCTTGTGGTTCTTGCCCTCGGCTCGTTTGCGGTCGTAGAAGGTCTTCGAGGTGGGGCAGAAGCGGGCGGCGATCTGGGCGGAGAGGTAGAAGACGCGCAGGAGCCTGCGGTGGTAGCGGTGTGGTCGGCGCATGTTGCCGCTGATCCGACCGGAGTCCCGTGGGACCAGTGCGAGGCCTGCGACGCCGGCGAGTCGCCCCGAGCTGCCGAAGGCGTCCATGTCACCGCCGGTGCAGGCGATGAATTCCGCTCCCAGCAACGTGCCCATGCCGGGCATGCTGAGGACCACTTCGGCGTGTCGGTGCTCTCGGAAGCGGGCCGCGATCTGCGCGTCGATGTCGGCGATCTCTTCGTCCAGAGCCAGCACTGCCCTGGCCAGGGCGTTCACCACGGCTGCGGCTGTGCTCTCTCCGGCCACGGCGGTGTGCTGGGCCTGTGCCGCAGCGACCGCCGCCTCGGCCATCGCCTGGGCGGCACGGACTTTGCGGTTCTTCAGCCAGGTCGCGAGCCTGTTCGGGCCGACCCGGCGCAGGCCAGCCGGGGTCTGGTAGCCGGTCAGAAGGATGAGTGCGGCTTTGGAAGCGGCGTAGTCGAAGGCCCGCTCCAGCGCCGGAAAGTACTCCAGCAGCTGGGCTCGCATCCGGTTGATGGCGCGGGTCCGGTCGGCCGCGAGGTCGTAGCGGCGGGCGGTGAGGATCTTCAGGTCCACCGCGATCTCGTCCCACTCCTGCAGAGGCTGCAGATCCCGCCGCATCCGTGCCTGATCGGCGATGACGTAGGCGTCCTTCGCATCCGTCTTGCCATCTCCACGGTAGCCACGGGAGGCGTGGTGAACGGTGCGGCCAGGAATGTAGAGCAGCCGCTGGCCATGGCTTGTCAGCAGAGCGATTAGCAAAGCGCCACCGCCGGCGTTCAAGTCGACGGCCCAGGTCACCGGACCGTCCTCTGCCAGTGCGAGGACGTCGCCTATCAGCTCCAGGAGCTCGGGCTCGTTGTTGGGCACCCGGCGCGAGAGCACCTTCGTCCCGTCCGTGTCGATCACCGTGCAGTGATGCGCGGCTTTGCCGGCATCCGTCCCCGCCCAGAGCTCGGGCACCCGAGCCTCCCTCGTCGTCCGGTTGACTGGTCCCTGCAGACGACCACGCCGACGTGTCCTTACGAAGCGATCTCTATTCGCTCATCCCAATGAGTGGCCGTGTCGTCGCGGGGCACTGGGCGGCCAATCAGTCAAAGCCACACCTACGGCATGAGCGCGCTAAAGCCACACCCAGGCCCCCGGGTCTCCCGATCGTACGAAGGACCGGAATCAACCCGCCAACAAGGTAAGGAAGCGTTTCAGCGGACCGGTGGCCGGTTGGGTTGGCCGGCTGGGCCCCGTCCGGTGGTCAGGGCGGGGCTGTGGCACATCACGCCGAACAAGCGCCTTGGCGTCCGGCTCACCGCTACGCCGTGCGTATGTCATCCGCTCGCGCACGCCGCGCAACGTTCGGGGCCGGTATCCAGGGTCGCCGCAGCACCTCTTGTGGAGGCCCGCACCGGCGTTCAGCAGCACTGTCAGAGTCCGCCGGGCCGCGATGTCTCGTCGCCGGGGCGATGCGCCTTGCGACAGCCAGGTGCTCGTGCGCGCGGGCATCGAGGCGGACTGCCTAGCCGGCGGGGGACACGCCCCGCGCCGACCGGTCCGACCAAGGGCTACCGGGACCGGCCGGAGTCCGCGAGAAGGGTGTCGCGGACGGTCGCCCAGTGCAGCGAATGGCGGATGCCGTCGACGATCGAGTACTCGGCCCGCCAATCCAGGAGGCGTTCTGCACGGTCACTGCGGGTGTACGCGCCCACGACGTCGCCCGGGCGCGCATCGGCCTCGATCACGGAAATCGGCCTGTCGGCCACGGAGTTGAAGGCCTCGACGAGCTCCTTGACGGTCGTTCCGGTACCCGTGCCGAGGTTGATCGCCAGGGCGGGGTCCGCGTCGGTCAGCAGGGTGTCGAATTGGGTCAGGGCAGCAACGTGAGCGGACGCCAGGTCCCAGACGTGGATGTAGTCGCGGATGCCGGAACCGTCCCGCGTGCCGTACGTCGTGCCCGTGACGCAGAAGTCGCTTCCGTTCTCCATCGCCTGGATCATCTTGCCGAGGGCATGGCTGGGGTGGCGGAGTTGCAGACCCGTGCGCATCTTGGGATCCGCGCCGATCGGGTTGAAGTACCGAAGGGAAAGGATCTTGATCGGCTGACTGGCGGCGATGTCGGCAAACATGGCCTCGCAGACGGCCTTCGTCCGGGCGTAGGGGCTCTTCGCGTCGATGGGAGAGTCCTCGTCCACGGTCAGGTCGTCGCCCTCCCGGTAGATCGAGGCCGAGGAGCTGAAGATCATGCGGCTACAGCCGTTGCGCAACAGGTGCGCGACGAATTCCAGGCTCTTGGCCACGTTGGCGCGGTAGTAGCCCACCGGGTCACCGACGGAGTCGGGCACGACGATGAGCGCAGCGCAGTGGACCACGGCCTCGATGTCGGGGTGTTCCGCGAAGACCCGGTCGATCAGCGCGCCGTCCGCGATGTCGCCTTCGTAGAAGGCCTTGTCCTGGGCGAATTCGCGCCTTCCGGTGACGAGGTTGTCGAGGATCACCGGAGTGATCCCGGCGTCCGAACAGGCCGACGCCACCGTGCTGCCGATGAATCCGGCGCCGCCGGCGATCAGGACCTTCATGTGGAATCCCACCCGCTCGTCATTTCGGACACTGCTGATCCGGCAGAGCCTACGGGCTGTCCCGCGGACCCCGGTGGAGCGGCCCGCCGGGCGCGGGCCCGGAAGGGGACTGCGGGCCCGGTACGGGACTGCGGGCCCGAAGGTCCGCAGCCCCACCGGCGTTCGGCGGTCAGACGCCCCAGCGCAGGGCGATGGTGTCGCCCACGTTGATGACCTTGTTGCGGACCGCTCCGGCGAACGCGGAGCCGTCGACGCTGACCTTCCAGGTGTTGGAGCCGCTGTTGGCCTTGCCGTTGACGGCCGTGACGGTGCCCGTGCCCGACGAGGGGGTCACGCTCGTGACGCAACCGGTCGGGGTCGCCCCGCTGGTGGCCGCGTTCAGGACGTCGCCGAGGGTGGTGGTCGTGCCGGTCGGGGTGAAGGAAACGGAGCAGACCTTGAGGTTGCCGGCGCCGTCGTCGACGCTCAGCGCCAACTTGGTGGCCGTACCGGCGGTGAAGGTGGATTGGGCGACCCACTGCGGGGCGCCGGGGGTGACCGGGACGGGCGGGGCCGTGGTGAAGCCACCGCCCGCCACGGCGCGCAGGGCGTCGATGGAGGAGTAGGCGGAGGGGACGGTGTCGGAGGGCTTGTACTTGAAGCCGCCCGCCGGGTTGTACTGGTTGGCTATCAGGAAGTCGATCGGGGTCTTCCCGGTGACCGTGAGGAAGTCGCCGGTCTGCGGGTTGAAGCCGCAGGCGTTCAGGCCCGCGACGCCCCAGCCGTTGGAGCTGGTGTTGACCCCGTAGAGGGAGTTGAAGGCGCCGGTGGAGGGGACCAGCGTGCTCTTGAGGAAGTTCTTCGCCTGGACGACGTCCGTGTCCGTGTTGGGGACGCCGGAGACGCAGAGGGCCGCCATGGTCGCGCCGGTCATGTCGACGTCGCTCGCGGAGTTGAGGACGGTCGGGTTGCCCTCGGCCTTCTGGTAGGTCCAACCGCCGTCCACGTGCTGGTTGGCGCGGATCCGGGTGACGATCGAGTCGGTCAGCGCCTGCGGGATGCGGGCGCCGCCGGCCTGTGTCTTGGCGCCGCCGAGCGAAAGGGCCGCGAAGACCGTGCCGTTGAAGTTTCCGGGGGATCCGAAGTAGCCCGTCTCCGCCGTCTGCCAGTGGGAGTAGATGTTCGCCACGAGGTTGCGGGAGGCGGAGACGCGGGCCGGGTCGATGCCGGCGGCGTACGCGTTCAGGGTGCCGCGCTCGTAGTCGGTGACCACCGGGGAGGCGGACGGCCAGGCCGCCGTCGAGAGCAGGTTGCGGTAGACGGTGCGGGCGTTCTTCGTCGTGTCTCCGCCGGGGTAGACGTCCACGACGGCCGTACCGGTCGCGGCGAAGGCACTGAAGGCCCACTCGTTGGAGAGGCCCGCACCGGCGTACGAACCGTCCGCCGCCTGGAGGGACTTGAGGTAGGCGACGCCGTTGGTCTTGGAGGTGGCGATCTGTGCGGGCGACGAGGTCGCGAACGCGGGCAGCGCGGTGAGGACGAGGGCGCCGAGCGCGGCGGGGACCGCGAGCGCGAGGCGGCGGGAGGTACGGGGACGGGACATGGCCTGCTCCTGGAATCGGCGGACGCCGACCGCTCCCGAAGCCCCCGCCACCGTACGGACGCACGGCCGGGCATGCCGGAGGGCCGCCGTCCGGAACGCGTGGTACGGCTTCCTGCACTGCATCGCCGCATGGGCATTCGGGCTCGGAGACGGCCCCCGCCGTCCCACACCGCTGCGCGTCAGCTCCGGCTTCCCACCGGATTCCCCCATCTGGCAGCCCTGGACGCTACCTGAGTGATCAAGGGTCCGCCAGCCACGTGGGAGCGGTCCGACGGGACCCGTCCGGGGCGTGTCCCATGAGACGCAGGCCACCTTGACGCTGTCTTTATCGGCGTGTTCCACTCCGACTGATAAGCACTCAGCTCCAGGGGAAGCCGGTCTGAATCCGGCGCTGACCCGCAACCGTAGGCCCGGTCCCGCCGGGCGAGCCGGAATGCCTGGAGCCAGGATTTTGCAGCGAGAAACGCCGTCGCGGACTACGGCGTGGTTCGAAGGCTTCTTCCGCGCTCTGCGTTCTGCGCCGCGCCCGGCGCCCTGCGCCCCGTGCCGTGGCCGTGTGCCGTGCGGGTACGGGAAGCCCTGTGCCACGCACTGGTCCGCCCGGCCGACACGAGGGGCCGTGGTGGGGACCGCAGAGCAAGCAGAACGACGCACGGGGCGGAAGAGGTTGGTGTCGCTGCTATCGGCGGCGCTGCTGACCTTCGGCACGAGCGTGGCCTTCGTCACCGGTACGACGACGTCCGCGACGGCCGATCCGATCGAGGGGTGCACGGCCACCACCGGCGCCGTCGTCGCCGTCGACTTCGGCCCGTTCGGCGGGAAGGTCGAACGGGGCTGCGACACCACCCCCACCACGGGCTACGAGTTGCTCCACGCCGGCGGTTTCACCACGGAGGGCACCCAACACGACGGCCCCGCCTTCATCTGCCGCATCGGCAGCGGATCCTTCAACTCCGGTACCCAGTACCCCACGGCGGACAAGGAGAAGTGCGTCCTGACCCCGCAGGCGACCGCGTACTGGTCGTACTGGGTCGCGTCCCCCGGCCAGAAGACCTGGACCTACAGCTCGCTCGGCGCGATGACCCGGATACCGAAGGCCGGTGACGTGGACGCCTGGGTGTTCGGCAGCACGGACATCGGCGGCACCTCGGGCAAGCCCACCTTCTCCCCCGACGACGTGCGCGCCGCGGGCGGCAAGCCCGATCCGGACCCCACGGGCCCGCCCCCCGTGCCGCCGGGCACCGTCGACGTGGCCGCCGCCACCCGCTGGATCACCGGGAAGTTGACGGACGGCGAGCGGGTCGTCGACGAGGGCGCCACCACCCCGAACTACCTGCTCACCACGGAGGCCGTGTACGCCCTGGCCGGCGCCGACCCCAAGAGCGCGGCGGCCCGCAAGGCCGCCGACTTCCTGGCCGCGCCCGCGCACACGGACGCGTACGCCTACCCCGCCGGCAAGGCCGGGATCCCCGACGCGACCGCTGCCGCACGTCTCGCTCTGGTCGCCGAGGCCACCGGGAAGGATCCCCGCGCCTTCGGCGGGCACGACCTGCTCGGGGACCTGGTCACGTACGTCTGCCCGAGGGACATCGGCGACGGCGAGACGATCGACGGCTGTCTCACCAAGGGTGACTTCCGCACCACCGGCCAGTCGGATGCCCAGGCCATGGCCGTCATCGCCCTGCTGAACGGCGGCGTGACGCCTCCGGCCGATGCCGTGAAGCGGCTGACCGCCCTCCAGTGCGAGGACGGCGGGTTCACCAGCATCCTCATCCGCTCCGGCGGATGGTGCGACAGCGACGCGAACGCCACCGCACTGATCACCCTGGCACTCAAGCGGGCCGGCGGCCACGACGCCGTCGTCGAGAAGGCCCGCGCCCATCTGCGCAAGTCCCAGCTGCCCACCGGCGCCTGGCCCGCCGCCGCCTACATGACCACCGGCAACGCGGCGTCCACCGGCTGGGCGGCCCAGGCCATGCGTGCCCTGGGCGACACCCCGTACGCCGACGCGGGTCTGTTCTGGCTCTCCAAGCAACAGCTGCCCGGCGGGGCCTTCGGATTCGAAGAGGGCCTGACCGAACCGCAGTTGTACCCGACCACCCCGGCCGTCGTCGCGGCCGCCAAGAGCGACCTCGTGAAGCTGACCACCAAGAAGGTGGACCCGCCCGAGCCGCCGACCACGCCGTCACCTCCGACGTCGCCTTCACCGCCCACCACTCCCCCCGGCGACGGGCCGGACCTGAAGAAGGGCGCGGCGTACCTCACCGACACCGCCCGTCTGATCCAGGGCCGCTACTACGAGAACGCCCCCGGCAGCGGCTTCGCCGACTACGGTCTGACCATCGACGGGGCCTACGCCCTGGCCGCCACCGGTGAGAACGACCCCGCCCTGCGCAACATCGTCGACTTCCTCGACAAGGGCGGCAAGGACGGCAAGGGCCGCGGCGTCCACGACTGGACCCTGATCGGCACCCGGCACGCCGGCGGTGGTTCCCTCGGCAAGACCGCCCTGCTCGCCGAGGCGGTGGGCCGCGATCCGCGCGCCTTCGGCGGCCAGGACCTGATCGCCGCCCTCGCCAAGGCCGTCTGCCCGGCCCCGAGCACGGCGCCCGACCGGAGCTGCGCCGCCAAGGGCGCGTACACCAACGCCCCGTCCGTGTTCTCCCAGTCCCTCGCCGTCATCGCCCAGGTCCGCGCCGGTGAGAGCGCCGCAGCAGCCGATCCGATCGCGTACCTGGAGAGCCTCCAGGAGCCCTCGGGCGCCTGGCCCAGCCTGATCGGGACGCCCAGCGGCGCCGAGGTCGATTCCACCGCGATGGCGGCCATGGCCCTCGACCTGCTTCCGGACGCCAAGGCGCAGGCGGCCGTGGACAAGGCGCTGGTCTGGCTGGCGGCGCAGCAGAAGGACGACGGCGGGTTCCCCGGCGCCTCCGGCAACTCCGTCAACTCCGCCGCCCTCGCCGTCCAGGGCATGTCCCTGGACGCGCCCAAGTACCGTACGCAGATCGCCAAGGCCCGCACGTTCCTGGCGACCCAGCAGAACGGCGACGGCGGGTTCAACGTGGCGAAGGGCGGCCAGCCCGGTTCCGACGTCCGCGCCTCCACCCAGGCGGTCGGGGGCGCCACCGGCATCTCCTTCGCCACCCTCACCCGCAGCCTGAACGGCACCGTCCCGCAGCCCGTCCCCAGTGGCACGACCGGCGCTCCCGCCATCGTGACCCCCGGCGGGGAGACGGCGGGCGGGGAGACGGCCGGCGGCAGTAGTGCTTCGGGGTCGGGCGGTGGTCTCGCCTCCACCGGAACCCAGGTCGCCGGCATCGCCGCCGCGGCGGTGGCCCTGGTGTTCTGCGGCTGGGGTACGACCCGCGTCGCCCGCCGCCGACGCCACGACGAGACGACCGGAGGCCGGGCGTGATGCGCGCGCACCTCCTGCGGGCCGTGGCCCGTACCGCGGCCGCGCTGGGGCTGACGGTGGCGGCCTTCGCCGCCACCGCGGCCCCGGCGGGGGCCGCCCCGCAGCCCATGGGGCAGTGCACCACCTCGTCCGGGGTGGTCCTCGCGGTGGACTTCAGCCGCTGGGGCGGACCCGTCTACCGCTCCTGCGGTACGACCCCCACCACCGGCTACGAGCTGCTCAACCAGGGCGGCTGGGCCACGACCGGCACCGGCCACGACGGGCCCGCCTTCATCTGCCGGATCGGCTACAGCGGCCACCAGGGGGGCAAGCAGTTCCCCACCCCGCAGCAGGACGACTGCGTCCTGACCCCGCCCGCCTCCGCCTACTGGTCGTACTGGCACGCGAACCCCGGCCAGAACACCTGGGAGTACAGCCAGCTCGGTGCCATGCTCTACAAACCGAAGCCCGGCAGCGTCGACCTGTGGATCTTCGGTGGGACGAACATCGAGGGCACCGAGGGGAAGCCCACGGTCACCCCCGACCAGCTGCGCGCCAAGAACGCCAGGCCCACCGGCGGGCCCGCGCCGAAGGACACCCGCACGGCGGCCCCGCTGCCGCCGAACGTCAACACGGGGCCCAGGCCCGAGAACCCGCCGCCGGGTGCGGCGCCCTCCCCCACGGCACCGCCGCCCAGCTCCTCCGCCCCGACCCCGAACCCGTCGCCGTCGCCGGAAGGCCCCACCGCGAGCGCCGCGCCGACGCCTTCCGCGTCGCCCTCGTCCGGGGAGCCGGCGCTCGCCGCGCCGTCTCCCGGCCCCCGGGTCGTCGAGGCCGCGCCCGCGGCCGACGCGCAGCACGACGCGGGCTCCTTCCTGCCGGCCGTGGCCACCGGGGCGCTGGTGCTGTTGATCGGCGCCGCCGCCGTGTTCGCGGCCAGCCGCCGCCGTCGTACGGAGTAGCCGCGTGTCACGCACCACCACCGCTGCGGTCAAGCCGCCCGCGTCCGGCCCCGCGCCGGACGCAGGTGGCCGTCGGCTGCCCCGTACCCTGCACCCGGTCGCCTGGTGGATCTGGGCGCTCGCCCTGGCCACCGCGGTGAGCCGCACCAACAACCCGCTGCTGCTCTTCCTCGTCCTCGCGGTCCTCGGCTACGTGATCACCGTGCGCCGTACCGAGGCCCCCTGGGCGCGCGGCTTCAAGTACTACCTCTACCTGGCGCTCACGGTCGTGACGATCCGTGTGCTGTTCCGCGCGGTCTTCGCCACCGGCATCACCCCGCGGGACCACTTCCTCTTCTCCCTGCCCCACGTCCCGACCCCCGATTGGTACGCCGGCATCCAGCTCGGCGGCCCCGTCTCCCTCGAAGCCCTGCTGTCGGCCGCCACCGACGGGCTGCGGCTCGCCTGCATGCTGTGCTGCATCGGCGCGGCCAACACCCTCGCCAACCCGAAACGGGCCCTGCGGGTCCTGCCCGGCGCCCTCTACGAACTCGGGGTGGCCGTCACGGTTTCCATCAGCGTCGCTCCCCAACTGGTGGCGAGCGTCCAGCGCGTCCACCGGGCGAGGCGGCTGCGGGCCGGCCGTACGAAGGGGCTGCGCGCCCTGCGCGGCATCATCGTCCCGGTCCTCGAGGACGCCCTGGAACGGTCCCTGCGGCTCGCCGCCGCCATGGACTCCCGCGGCTACGGACGTGCCGGAACCGCCACCCGCCGCTCCCGCCGGCTGACCGGAGCCCTCATGCTGCTCGGCATGTGCGGCCTGTGCGCCGGGGCCTACGGCCTCCTGGACGCCACCGCGCCGAAACTGCTGGGCCTGCCGGCCATGGCCGTGGGGGCGTCGCTGTGCTTCGCGGGACTGAGGCTCGGCGGGCGCCGGACCACCCGGACCACCTACCGGCCCGACCCCTGGCGGGCCGCTGAATGGGCCGTTGCCGGCTGCGGGGTGCTGTCCGCCGTCCTGCTCTTCACCAACATCGGTTTCGACGCTGCCGAGTTGAACCCTTCGATCTACCCCCTCAGCTGGCCGACGCTGCCACTGGTCCCGGCCGCGGCAATCCTGCTCGCCGGCACGGCCGGCTTCCTTGCTCCGCCCCCGACCGCTCCCGCCCGCCCGGCGGTACCGGCACCACGCACCGAGGAACCCAAGTGATCCACTTCGACCAGGTCACCGTCCAGTACGAGGACACGGCCGAACCGGTCCTGCGCGACGTCGACCTCACCGTCGAGGAAGGTGAACTCTGCCTCGTCGTCGGCCATACCGGCGTCGGCAAGTCCACCCTCCTCGGCGCGGTCAACGGACTCGTCCCGCACTTCACCGGCGGCACCCTCTACGGACGTGTCCTCGTCGACGGCCGGGACACCGCCGAGCACCCGCCCCGCGAACTCGCCGATGTCGTCGGCGTCGTGGGACAGGACCCGCTCGACGGCTTCGTCACCGACACCGTGGAGGAGGAACTCGCTTACGCGATGGAGCAGTTGGCGATCCCGCCGGCCACCATGCGCAAGCGCGTCGAGGAGACCCTCG
Organism: Streptomyces sp. NPDC091682; assembly: GCF_044756625.1. NCBI lineage: Bacteria > Bacillati > Actinomycetota > Actinomycetes > Kitasatosporales > Streptomycetaceae > Streptomyces > Streptomyces sp. NPDC091682. The sequence continues at coordinate 258,446 of NZ_JBIVTH010000002.1, forward strand.
ACCTCCTCGGCCTCGCCGACCTCCGCCACCGCGCCCTGCACGAGCTCTCGGGCGGCCAGCAGCAGCGCGTCGCCATCGGCTCGGTGCTCACCGCCCACCCCCGGATCCTGGTCCTCGACGAGCCGACCTCCGCGCTGGACCCGACGGCCGCGGAGGAGGTGCTGGCCGCCGTGACGCGCCTGGTGCACGACCTCGGCGTCACCGTCCTGCTCGCCGAACACCGCCTGGAGCGCGTGGTCCAGTACGCCGACCGCGTCATCCACCTCCCCGGCGACGGGCGGGTCGTCTGCGGCCCACCGGCCGAGGTCTTCCGCACGTCGTCCATCGCGCCGCCCATCGTGGAACTCGGCCGTGCCGCCGGCTGGGACCCGCTCCCACTCTCGATCCGTGACGCCCGCCGCGCGGCCGCGCCCGTACGGACCCGCCTCGCCGGTACGACTCCGCCACCGGTACGGCCCGGGCCAGCCCCGGACCCGGCCGAACTGTTGAAGGCCCGCGGGGTGACGGTGACCTATCAGGGCGTCCCGGCCGTCCGCGAGGTCGCCCTGCACCTGCGCGGCGGCGAGATCACCGCCCTCATGGGCCGCAACGGCTCCGGCAAGTCCTCCCTCCTGTGGGCCCTCCAGGGCTCCGGTCCCCGCAAGGCCGGCACCGTGCACATCCCCGCCGTGGACGGGGGCAAGGACGCCGACCCGCAGAAGCTGTCCGCCGCCGAGGCCCGCCGCCTCATCGGTCTGGTCCCGCAGACGCCCACCGACCTGCTGTACCTGGAGAGCGTGAAGCAGGAACTCGACCAGGCCGACTCCGAGTCCGAGGTCGGCTCGGACGCCCCCGCGGCGCGCGCGATCCTCGACCGCCTCGCGCCCGGGATCGACGACGCCACCCACCCCCGCGACCTGTCCGAAGGGCAGAAGCTCGCCCTCGTCCTCGCCATCCAGCTGTCCGCCGCACCCAAGGTCCTGCTCCTCGACGAACCCACCCGCGGCCTCGACTACCGCGCCAAGGCGGAACTGATCCGCATCGTCGACGACCTGGCGGCCGAGGGCCGCGCCGTCGTCATCTCCACCCACGACGTCGAGTTCGTCGCCCGCGCCGCCGACCGCGTCGTGGTCATGGCCGAGGGCGACGTCGTCGCGGACGGACCGACCGGCGAGATCATCCTCGCCTCCCCCGTCTTCGCACCGCAGACCGCGAAGATCCTCGCTCCGCTCCCCTACCTCACGGTCGCCCAGGTGGCCGCCGCCCTCCCCGACGACGAGACGGACCGGGCCTCATGACCACCGCCGCACGCACGGCAGCGATCCGCATCAACGCGCGGGCCGGCGTCGTCATCGCCATGGCCGCGTTCCTCGGGGTCGTCGCGTTCTTCTGGCCGTTCCTCGTCGCGCCCGGGAAGTTCGGCTCGAACTACGCCCCGCCACTAATCTTCGGGGTACTGCTCGTGATCGTGCTGTGCGTGGTGATCTCCGAGATCGCGGAAGGCGGGATCAACTCCAAGGCCCTGGCCATGCTGGGGGTCCTGTCCGCCGTCAACGCGGCGATCCGCCCGCTGGGCGCGGGGACGGCCGGCATCGAGACGGTGTTCTTCATCCTCGTCCTGGCCGGCCGGGTCTACGGTCCGGGCTTCGGTTTCACCCTGGGCTGCACCTCACTGTTCGCCTCCGCCCTCATCACGGGCGGGGTCGGGCCCTGGATGCCGTACCAGATGTTCGGCTGCGCCTTCGTCGGCATGCTCGCCGGCTTCCTCCCGAAGGCCTCGGGCCGCCGCGAGATCGTCATGCTCGCCCTCTACGGCTCCGTCTCCGGCTACCTGTTCGGCTTCCTGCTCAACCTCTCCTTCTGGCCCTTCTCCCTCGATCCCAACAGCTCCATCGCGTACCTGCCCGGCCTCCCCTTCACCGAGCAGTTCCAGCGCTACCTCGCCTTCGACCTCGCCACGTCCCTGGGCTGGGACACGGGCCGCGCCGTCACCAACCTCATCTGCATCACCCTCGCGGGACCGGCCGTCCTGACCACCTTCCGACGTGCGGCCCGCAAGGCCCGCTTCCGGGCACCGGTCCACTTCCGGCCCGGCGCACGCCCCTGACCGGGTCCACGGCCCCCTTTATTGCATATAGATTGCAGTTGCAGAGATTGTGCAGAAGAAGGTGGAGAGCAGTGAGCGGACCAGTGGTGCTGGGGATCGAGTCGTCGTGCGACGAGACCGGCGCGGGAATCGTGCGGGACGGCAAGCTGCTCGCACACGTGGTGGCGTCGAGCATGGACGAGCACGCCCGCTTCGGCGGCGTCGTGCCAGAGATCGCCGCCCGGGCACACTTGCACTCCTTCAACCCGGTCGTCCGGCAGGCCCTGGACCAGGCCGGACTGCGGCTGAAGCAGATCGACGCGGTCGCCGTCACCACCGGGCCCGGCCTGTCGGGCGCGCTGCAGGTGGGCCTGGCCGGCGCGAAAACGCTCGCCTACGCGGCCGGGGTGCCGCTGTACGGCGTCCACCACCTGGCCGGGCACGTCGCCGCCGACACCCTGGAGCACGGACCGCTGCCCGACCCCTGCGTGGTGCTGATCGTCTCCGGCGGCCACACCTCGCTCCTGCTGGTCCGGGACCTGGTGCGCGAGCCGATCCTGCACCTCGGGGACACTCTCGACGACGCGGCGGGCGAGTGCTTCGACAAGGTCGCCCGGATCCTGGGCCTGCCGTATCCGGGCGGTCCCGCCATCGACCGGGCCGCCCGCGACGGCGACCCGAAGGCCGTGGCCTTCCCGCGCCCGCTGACCCGCCCCGGGGACGACCCGTACGCCTTCTCCTTCTCCGGCCTGAAGACTGCCGCGGCGCGCTGGGCCGAGAAGCACCGGCAGCGCGGCGAGGAGCCGCCGGTGGCAGACGGGGCGGCCGCGCTGCAGGAGGCGGTCGCGGACGTACTGACCCGCAAGGCGCTGGCCGCCTGCCGCGACCACGACGTGAAGACGCTGATCGTGGTCGGCGGGGTGGCCGCGAACTCGCGGGTCAGGGCCCTCGCGGAACGCCGATGCGCCTCGGCCGGCATCGAACTGCGCGTTCCGCCCATGACCCTGTGCACGGACAACGGCGCCATGATCGCGGCCGTCGGTGACCTGCTGGTCCGCTCCGGGGCGGAGCCGGCCCCGCTGAACGTCTCCATCGACCCGTCCGCACCGCTGGAGTACGCCTCCCTGACCCCGCTCCCCGCCCCGCCCGTCGAGATCCCCTGACGGGCCCCACGCCCCACCGCCACCTTCGCCCCGCCCGGTCCGCTGCCGCCGGGTGCGTTCGGCACGCAACCGTCCGACGGAACCGTTGAGAGGAAACACCACATGAGGGGCATACGCCCGCTGTCCGCGCTTCTGGCCGTGGCCGCCGTACTGCTCGTCCCGGCCTGCGGCGGCAAAGCCCAGGACCGCACCGCCGCAGCGGGACCCGGGGCCGAAGGTTTCCCCGTCACCGTGTCCAACTGCGGCGTGGAGAGCACCTACCAGCGACCGCCGCAGCGCGCGGTGTCCCTGAACCAGCACGCCACGGAGGTCATGCTGGCGCTCGGGCTGGAGAAGTCGATGGTGGGCACGGGCTACCTCGACGACAAGATCCTGCCGGAGTACCAGGCCGCCTTCGACTCGGTGAAGGTGCTGTCGAAGGAGTACCCGTCCTTCGAGACCCTGCTGGCCGCCGAACCGGACTTCGTCTACGGCGGGTTCGGCTCCACCTTCGCCGAGAAGGAGGGCCGCGGCCGTCCGGCCTTCTCCAAGGCCGGGATCAACACCCACCTCAACATCGAACAGTGCCCGGCCGGACCGGTGACCATGGCGACCGTCGACGAGGAGATCCGCACCGTCGCCAAGATCTTCGGCGTACCGGACCGGGCCGAGCAGCAGGTGGACAAGGTGCACGGCACCCTCGACCGGGTCGACGCCAAACTCGCCGGGATCACCCCGACCAAGCTCTTCGTCTACGACAGCGGTGACAAGACGGCCTTCACCGCGGGCGGCAAGGGCATCGGCAACGAGCTGATCAAGCGGGCCGGCGGGGCCAACCTCTTCGCCGACGTGGACAAGGCCTTCGCAGACGTGTCGTTCGAGCAGGTGGCCGAACGGGCGCCCGAGGTCATCGTCATCTACGACTACAGCGACCAGAGCGTCGAGGACAAGAAGAAGTTCCTCCTCGCGAACCCGGCGCTGAAGGACGTACCCGCGATCAAGAACCAGCGGTTCGCGGTGCTTCCGCTGTCGTCGACCGTGCTCGGTGTCCGCGTCCCGGCGGCGGTGGAGTCACTGGCCCACCAGATCCATCCGGACCGCTTCCAGTGACCGAGACGACGGACGCGGGCCGGAAGGTCGTCGCTGCGCCGAAGTCCCCGACGGCCGCGGCCCGCCACCGGGCCGTTCCCTACCCCCTGCTGCTCGTGGCCCTGGGTGTCCTGCTCGCCGCCGTCGCGACGGCCGGCATCGCGATCGGTTCGATCAGCGTCCCGGCCGACCAGGTCTGGGGGATCCTGCTCCACCGCATCCACCCGGTCCTCGCCGAACCGACCTGGACGCCGGTCCGGGAGACGATCGTCGTCGACGTCCGGCTCCCCCGGGTGCTGCTGGCCGGTGTGGTGGGCGCGGGCCTGTCGGTGTCGGGCATGGCACTACAGGCCCTGGTCCGCAATCCGCTGGCCGACCCGATGCTGCTCGGCGTCTCGTCCGGCGCGTCGGTCGGCGCCGTGCTGGTCCTCGTCTTCCACGTGACCCTGTTCGGAATGTACTCCCTGCCCGTGGCGGCGTTCTGCGGGGCCCTGGCCGCACTGGTCGCGGTGTACTTCCTGGCGCGCTCCGGCGGGCGGATGACCACCGTTCGGCTGGTGCTGGCGGGTGTGGCCATGGCCGAGGTCCTCTCCGCGGTGGCCAGCTTCCTGATCGTCACCTCCAACGACCCGCAGAAGACGCAATCGGCCCTGCGCTGGATGCTCGGGGGGCTGGCCGGCACCACCTGGACGACGGTGTGGATCCCCGTCGGTGCCGTGCTCCTCGGCACGGCCGTCCTGCTCGGGGTGTGCCGGTCCCTCAACCTGCTGCTGGCCGGGGAGGAAGCCGCCGCGGCGCTGGGGCTGGACGTCCACCGCTTCCGCGGCGCCCTGTTCGTCCTGGTCGCGCTGATGATCGGCACCATCGTCGCGGTCAGCGGCCAGATCGGCTTCGTCGGGCTGATCCTGCCGCACGTGGTGCGCCTCCTCGTGGGCACCGACCACCGCCGCGCGCTGCCCGCAGCCGCCCTCCTCGGCGCGAGCTTCCTGATCGCCGCCGATCTGGGCGCGCGCACGTTCATGAGCCCGGAGGAGATACCCGTCGGCATCCTCACCGCCCTCGTCGGCGGCCCGTTCTTCCTCTGGCTAATGCGACGGAAGGCGGCGCGATGATGCACGGACCGATCCCCGAGCCCGGCGCGCTCGACGCCGAGGACGTCACGGTCGTGGTGAACGGCCGGACCCTGGTCGACCGCGTCTCGCTGCACGTGGCACCCGGGGAGGTGCTGGCGCTCGTGGGCCCCAACGGCGCGGGCAAGTCGACGCTGTTGCGCACGTTCTACCGGGTGCTGCGCCCCACGTCCGGACGCGTCCTGCTGGACGGCGAGGACGTGTGGCGGATGCCCGGCAAGCGGCTCGCGCAGCGCCTCTCGGCCGTACTGCAGGAGACCGCGGGCGACTTTGAACTCAGCGTCTACGAAGTGGTGGCGATGGGACGCACCCCGCACAAACGGGCCTTCGCGGGCGACGACGCCCAGGACCGCGAGATCATCATGGGCGCGTTGGAGGAGCTCGACGTCGCCGACTTGGCGCACGCGCCGTTCGACCGCCTCTCGGGCGGGGAGAAGCAGCGGATACTGATCGCCCGCGCGCTGGCCCAGCGCACCGGGACGATGGTGCTGGACGAGCCGACGAACCACCTGGACCTGCGCCATCAGCTCGACGCGCTGCGGCTCGTCCGCAGGGTCGGGGTCACCGCGGTGATCGCCCTGCACGACCTCAACCTCGCCGCGTCCTTCTGCGACCGGATCTGTGTGCTGGACGGCGGCCGCGTGGCCGTGACCGGAACACCGCAGGAGGTCCTCACCCGGGACCTGCTGGCCGAGGTCTACCGTGTCGAGGCGGAGGTGTCCCGGCATCCGGGAACCGGGATCCCGCAGGTGAGCGTGGTCCCCGAAGTCCGCCGTGACGACCGGCCCGGGGAACGCGGTAACGCCCCGTGAGCCTGTCCGACCGCCGCGGGGCGGCGGTCGGACGGCGTGCGGATCCCGCGGGGCGGGTCAGGAGCCGGGCGGGGTCAACGTTCGGCGCCGGCGGGGTCCGTTGCGCCCACCGGTGTGGTCGCGTTGGGACGGTCGGACTGGCAACGCTGCTTCTCCGAGGGGGTGAACGGGCCTGTGCGCTGGTAGATCCGGTCGGAGAGGCTCGTGGAGGGGTGGTCGAGGACGGTGTGCAGGCGCCAGTCGTAGTTCGGATCGGTGGCCTTGGTGGTGGCGTCGAACCATCCTTCGGTACGCCGGCGTGCGGCCTGGGTCTCGATCCAGGAGGCTTCGGCCGGCTGGACGACCTCGTTGACCGAGCGTTCCTGCGAGGTGTTCCAGGCGGGAGACAGACCCGTGCCCTGCGTGTACTGCTGGGCCATGTTGGTCGGCGTTCCGGTGCCGTTGCCGGGCAGGCCGGCGGCCGCGGGGAGGTCACCGTAGGAGCGGTTGGCCGTGGTGACAGGGCGGGTGCGGTTCAGGGTGTTGCGGGTGCAGTTGAAGTAGGTCTCGGCGGCGACGCGGGCGGGGGCGTAGTAGCTGAACGAGTAGTCCTCCTCGGCCGTGAACGTGCAGCGGTTCACGGCGCCGTTGCAGTAGGCGACGGCGTCCGCCGCTGCGCGGCGGTCGTTGCCGTAGAAGGCTTCGGACGCGGGCAGGGCGTCGGCCGGGATGGTCTTGTCGACCGGCGGCGGTTCCTGGGTGACGCGGACGTTGGTGATGAGCGGGCCGCAGTTGCCGGAGGCGTTCTGGGCGGCGGGGACGGTGGAGACGAAGGTGAGCAGCGGCTCGTTGGCTCCGGCGGTGAAGGCGAGGGTGACTCCGGTGCGCCAGGCCGACTTCCAGTAGTTGCTGGGGAGCTTCTCGGTGGTGGGCAGGGTGGTCCGGTCGGTGAGGGGGCCGCCCTCGCCCTGGACGGAGTAGGTCTGGCCCTGTTCGAGTGCGGCGGCCGTGCAGGAGTTGGAGACGCTGGGGCTCTCGTCGTAGGTGACGGTGACGCGCGCCCCGGTGCGCACTCCGCGCAGCCGCTGCTTGAGGCCGTAGGTGGCTTCGGTGGGGAGGCGTAGCATCGCGGCGGTCAGGCCGTCGGGGTGGCCGCCGGTGGCGGCGTTCCAGCGCCAGACGCCGCCGGTCGTGCCGGTGCCGGAGGTGGAACCGACCGACCAGGCGTAGGGGTTGGCCCCGGTGTTGACGCCGGTGAAGGCGGGTTGGGCGAAGTCTCCGTTGAGGACGGTGACCGGTACGGGCGCGGCGGACGGGGCCGCCGCCGGGGCTGCCGCGTGACCGGTGGCCGTCCCGGTGAGCAGGCCGAGGCACAGGCTCAGGCAGGCGACCGGCGCGGTACGGGCGAGGACGCGGGTGCGGGTGGGTCCGGCAGGGCGCGGACGGGGTTCCATGACGTTCTCCACGGTCGTTCGGCGGGCGGTCAGGGCGCGACGGGGGTGAGAGGGGTGCCGGACGCGCCGGACGCGCCGGACGCGTCGGACATGCCGGATGCGCCGGGGATGAACACGTGGCGTCCCTTGAACCGGGAGCCTTCGGGCAGGTTCACGGGCATCAGGCCGCGGGGAGGGGCGGGAGGCGCGGTGGTGTCCTCGGTTCCGTTCTTGCCCTCCGGGCGCAGCCGGTCGCAGGTGTTGCCGGGAACCGTGAAGGTGTCGGCGACGAAGGTGCTGGAGTTCACCGTGGAGGGGCCGTCGACGACCACCCTGCGAATGCCCAGGCCGCTGCCCGTGGTGATTTCGCCGGCGACCCGCTGCATGGCGGCGCTCGCGCCGAAGACGAGTGCGTCGCCCGGGCGGACGGTGGTGTTGTAGGTGGTCTTCTCGATCTGTTCGGTCGTCCAGGTGCGCTGGTAGGCGAGTTTGAAGGCGCCCTCGAAGGCCCCCTTGACGCCGAGCGAACCGGCGATCTTCCCGCTGCCCGAGGCTCCGGCCTCGGCACCGACGGTGGCGGTCGGGCCCTTCGACTTGTCCGGGGTGGAGAACTCGCCCTTGGCCTTCGCGTCGACGCCGGCGGTGACCTCCCCCGACGCGTTGATCGTGCCCTCGATCGAGATCTTCCCGGTGATCTCGCCTCCGAGGTTGTCGCTGCTGGAGGTGCGCAGGGTGACCTCCCGCGCGACGGTGATGACGTCCTTGGTGCAGTTCACGACCGCGTTGCCCAGCGACTTGACGGCGCTGTAGTAGTCGCCGGACGCGGCGCGGTTGATCTGGAACCGGCAGCCCCCGGGGTGGGTGGAGCAGTACTCGGTGACCTTCGCCGTCGAGGCGAGCGGGGTGTCGCCCTCGTAGGCGACCGGGACCGGTACCTCTGACGCCTCGGGCGTGCCGGCGTACGAGGAGCCGGTGGCGCAGGCGAGCGCGAGGAGGGCTGCGGTGGTGGCCAGGGCCACGCGTCGGCCCGGGGCGCAAGTGGTCGTCTTCACCGGTTCATCTCCCCGCACAGCGACGTCATTTCGGAGGACTGGGACAGACCGGCCGGAAGGTCCGCGGCGAAGGAAGCGCACGTTCCGTCCAGGGCCGCTTCGGCGTTGCCGGACGGGGCGGGTCGGAAGGTGTCCAGCTCGCCGCGCGCCTGCGCCATGTCGGTCTCCTGCTTCGCGCCGCCGCCGGTCAGCTCGGTCATGCACGCGGTGGAGCTCGGGGCGCACTTCTGGGCCTGCTTCTTCGCGGCCCCGATGTCCTCCTTGGCCGCGGCGCTGTCCTGCTTGGCCGCATCCCGGTCCTTGTCGACCGAACCGCGCTCCTCGGGGGAGGCCGCGCACGGCTTGGCCTCGCCGCCGGGGCACGGCTCCTCGTCATCGAGGGGTGCCAGGGCGACCGTTGGGTGAACGTGGTCCGCAGGACCTCCCGGCGACGCGGCGGCTGCCACGGGCGAGAGGGCACAGATGAGGGCGAGGGCCGCGATGGACGCGACGCCGGGGATGCGAGGGATACAAGAGATACGAGAGATTTTGCGCATGCCGAACATGCCCCTTCCGGGGGTGAAACAACGAACGGGAGTTCGCATCCGACTGGACGCACACGCAAAGTAACAGACGACTACCGTTGGTTATCCGTGTCGTGATCATGGTTCCCTGGATTGGCTGAACCTCGACCGCACCCGAGTCGGGTGCACGCCGCGGGCGACGCCCCGGGACGGCCGTCAGGGCGTGGGTGCGCTCAGCCGGCGAACGGCGTGGCGGCCAGGCCCTGTCCGGCCCCGGACACGACGAAGACACTGCCCGCGAGCGGCTCGTCGTGTTCGGGCGCACGCCGTGCCGTGGTGACGTAGAGGTCGGTCAGGTCCGTCCCGCCGAAGCCGCACGCCGTGGTCAGCGCGACGGGGAGCCGGATCTCCCGGTCGAGCGCGCCCCGGGGCGTGTAGCGGCGGACCGCGCCGCCGCGGAAGAGGGCCACCCACACGCCGCCGTCGGTGTCGACGCACAGACCGTCGGGCACACCGGCCGTGCCGGTCAGTTCGACGAACGGACGCGGAGCGGAGGCCCCTCCCGTGGAAAGGTCGTAGTCGAGCACGTCGATGCGGCACGTGGGGGTGTCGACGAAGTACATCCGCCGGCCATCCGGGCTCCAGGCGATGCCGTTGCTCAGTCGGGTGTCCGAGAGCGCGCGGTGCGTCACCCCCCGGGGGGAGACACGACCCAGCCAGCCCGGGGCGGAGGGGCCGGCCATGGTGCCGACCCAGAGGCGGCCGCGCGCGTCGACGCCCGCGTCGTTGCCCCGTACCCCTTCGGCCGACCAGTCGGTGAGCGAGTGCAGCGAACCGTCGGGCTCGCGGACCGCCACACCGTCGCGCATGCTGAGCACCAGGCCGCCGCCGGCCCGGGGCTTGGCAGCGGCAACGGGCTGCGCGAAGTGCAGGACCGTGTCGGCGCCGTCCGAGGGGCGCAACCGGTGCACCTCGCTGCGGTTCATGTCGACCCACAGCAGCGTTCCGTCGGCCGGGTCCCAGGTCGGACATTCGGCGAAGGCGGCCGCCGCGCGCAGCACCACCTCCACGCTCACCGCGCGGCTCCCGCCCGGCCAGCGCCCTCGGTCGCGGCCCCGACGAGGAGGTCGGCGAACGGAACGGCGGGGAGCGGTGATTGCGAAGTTCCTAAAAGGAGCACGTGTCACCCTAACCATCACTGATCACACCGGAGCGGTCGGCCCGATCACGTACCGTACTTCTGCGTGGATTTGGTTGCCCGGCGGCGCGGGCAGCGACCCGACCGCCCTGCGTCCGAGCGCTACCGCGGCGCCCCGTCCCCACCACCCCCGCTCCGGCCTGCGCCCGCGACCCGGCGCCGGACCTGGTCCTCCTGAGCGAGGCGGCGCAGCAGCTCGAACACCGGGGCGCAGATCGCGAAGACGATGACGGCCCGCTCGGCCAGGGCCACCGGGTCGTCCAGGCCTTCCGCGCGCTCCAGGTCGAGCCGGGCCACGGACTCGGCCAGTCTCGCGTAGGCGGCGAGTTCCCCGGGGGCGTACTGGGCATCGAGCCGGCGCAGCTCCTCCAGCGCCGCCGTCAGCCCCTGAACGTGCGGTGAGGTGCCGGGGGCGTGCCAGTCCAGCGCCGTCAGGAGCTCGGCCACCTCGGCGCGGGCGGTCACGCCGGCCGGGGCCCCCTCCCCCTCCTCCTCGTGGCCCGCGGCGCCCTGGGCCGCCACCGGCACCGGGAGCGCGTAGCTGACCGCGCCGAGGGCGCTCTCGGAGCTGTGGGCCTGGTCGACGGCCCCGAGCACCTCACGGGTGGCGGCGATGGACAGGCCGCCGAGCGTGGTCAGCGCCTTGATCAGCCGCAGCCGCTGCGCGTGCTCCTCCCCGTACTCGGCCAGGGTCGCGGCCGTCGCTCGCCCTGCGGGCAGCAGTCCCTGCCGCAGGAAGTACTTGATGCTGGCGACCGGCACGCCGGTCCGCCGGCTGAGCTCCGAGATCTTCATACGGCTTCCCTGCTGGTCATGCGTCCGGCATCCGGCATCTGCGTATCCGGCATCGGCATATCCGACATCGGCGATTGGACACCACAGCAAGATACTGCCACTATCCAGTAACTGGATACCATGAGTATCCAACCCTAGGAACGCAGCCGCACCGGAGAATCGATGCCTCATCCCACGCCCCCCTCCGTGCTCCGCCGACCCGCACTGTGGATCGGAACGGGACTCATCGCAGCAGTGGTCTCGATGCTGTTCGCCCTGCTCTACGTGGGTGGCAACGTCAACCCCAAGGGCAACCTGCGCGACCTGCCCGTGGCCCTGGTCAACAGCGACGGCGGAGCGGACATCAACGGCCGCCACGTCAACCTGGGCGAGCAGGTCGTCTCCGGCATCCAGAAGGCCGCCGAGGGCGAGAAGAGCATCGACTGGCAGGTCGTCAGCCGCGCGGAGGCCGACAAGCGGCTGGGCCGGGGCAAGGTCTTCGGCGCCCTGGTCATACCCGCCGACTACTCGGCCACGATGGCCGCGCTCACCGCCCCGCAGCCCGCGCCCCAGGGCAAGGCCGCGCCGCCGACCATGACCGTCCTGACCAACCAGGCGGCCGGCAGCATCGGCTCCTCCATGTCCTCCCAGGCCGCTCAGAAGGCCGCCCACGCCGCCTCCGCCCAGCTCGGCCAGGAGCTCCTCAAGCAGGCCGCCGCCCAGAAGACCCCGCTGCCGACGGCCGCCCAGCTCAAGCTGGCCGACCCGGTGACCGTGACGGTCGCCGACGGCCACCCGGTCGGTCCGCGCAGCGCCATGGGCCTGAGCGCCTTCTACTACGCACTGGTCCTGGTCGTCTGCGGCATGCTCGGCGCCAACGTGGTCAACTCCCAGGTCGACACCGCGCTCGGCTACCTGCACACCGATTTCGGACCGGTCCGCAAGCGCGAACCCGTCCAGCACACCAGCCGCGTCCGCACCCTGGCCATCGGCATCGCGCTCATGCTCGGGCTGTCCCTGGTGATGGGCACCCTGGTCGAGGTCGCCACGGTGGGCATCCTCGACATGGACGCCTCCCACCTCGGCCTGCTGTGGCTCTACTCGGTCGCCACCATCGCGGTGGTCGGCACCGGAAGCCTGGCCCTGTTCGCCGCCTTCGGCACGCCCGGCATGCTCCTGGCCACCATCGTCTTCGTGGCGATGGCCGTACCCTCCTCCGGCGCCACCGTGCCAGTCCAGGCACTCCCCGGGTTCTTCCGCGCCCTCGCCGAGTTCGAGCCGCTGCGCCAGGTCACCGAGGGGCTGCGGTCCCTCCTCTACTACGGAGCCCAGGCCGACGCGGGCCTGACCCGGGCCTGGGCCTCGATGGGTGTCGCCCTCGTCGCCGCGCTGGTCTTCGGCTTCGCCGTCACCCGCGTCTACGACCGCAAGGGGCTGCACCGCATCCCCCACCCCGACACCGAACCCGGTGCCGGGGCCCCCGCCGAAACCCCGGAGCCCCCGAAGACCCCCGAGACCCCTGCCCCGGCCACGGCCTGACGCGCAGGGCCGCCGGTGCGCGGCCCTGCGCTCGCCCGATACTCACCCGCGGAGCGGGACGATCCTGCGCCCTCCGCGCGCCGGAGGTAGCCGTGCCCGGTGCGCAGGAAGGCGGGCCCCAGTCGGCGACCGAGGTCAGGCCGTCGGTGACGCGCCGGTACTCGTGCGGGTCCACGCCCGCACCCGTGGCACGGGTCCTCTGGGCGGCGGCGAATGCGCCGGCGCTCATCGTGCCCCTCCGGTCAACAGGACGGCCTTGCCGCGTATCCGGCGCTCGCGCAGGTGCTGGATCGTGACGCGCTCGGGCCCGCTGAGGAGTTGGACGAAGTCGAGGGACACCGGGGAGCGGCTCGCCTGGCCGAACCAGACGAGCAAGCCGCCCGGGCGGGTCTTCGACAGGGCGACCGCCGGGTCCGGCCCACCCGTGGAGTCCAGCACGACATCGAACGGCCCTTCGGCCGCCGCGGAGTCACCTGCGGCGGGCGAGCGCCGTCATTGCGGCGAGGTCCGACTCCGACCGGGCGACCGGCGCCTTGGGCCAGAGCAGTTCGTACTCGGTCTGGATCCGGAAGACCTCGTCGGCGAAGGAGCGCACGACCTGGTCGGTGACCGTGCCCCGCTCTGCGTGCTCGAAGAACTGCTCGCAGGCCTCGACGGCGCCTTCGCAGTCTTCGTCGAACTCGAACAGCGCACAGATCGCGTCGACGGCGAGCTCACGCGAGGCCAGATGGCCGAGCCCGCAGTCGAGTCCGTCATCGTGCAGGTCGTCGGGGTACGGCGCACGGTGCCAGGAACCGTCCTCGAACCAGTAGACGCACTCGACCCTTCCCTGCTCCAGAAGGTCGTGCAGGCGTTCACCGCGCACCCACCGGGGCGCCCCCGCGAGGAGATCGATCGGCGGCTCGTACTGCGCGACCTTGCTGGAATCGTCCTGCCCGAAGAGAACGGCGCGGCCGCCACCGGCCCGGATCAACACCCACCGGCTGCACGCGCCGTCGTCGTACCGCAATGCGACGTCGCTACCACTGCCACTACCACTGACGCTGCCGTCGAACCAGTACCCGTGCCGGAAGCGCTCCTTCTCCTCCTCGGCGTCCCAGGTCGCCACGGCCAGGGCGGCCCAGCGCGCCCACAGCACACTCACTTCCGGAAGGTCCTCCGGCCGCCCCGGACGATGGATCTTCATCCCCACTTCGTACTCCCCGTTCCTCGCATCCGGCCGCCGACACTATCCGCGACCGCCGGGCACGCCGACGGTGGACCGGAAGGCGTTTCCGGCCTGCACCAAAGGGTGATAAGCCTCCCAACGTCGCACATGTACCGGCAGGGGGCGCCATGAGGTACGACCTGTCCGATCGCCTGGTGGTGGGGATCGCCTCCAGCGCCCTGTTCGACCTGGCCGACGGGGACGTCGTGTTCCGGGAGCGGGGCGAGGACGCCTACCGGAGCCACCAGGAGGCCCATGTCGACGAACTACTGGCCAAAGGGGTGGCGTTCCCCTTCGTCAGACGGCTGCTGTCGTTGAACGACCTGGCGGATCGGGCCGACCCCCTGGTCGAGGTCATCATCCTCTCCCGCAACGATCCCGACACCGGAATGCGCGTGATGCGCTCGATCAGGGCGCACGGCCTCCCGATCAGCCGTGCGGTCTTCCGGCAGGGCCGTCCCTCGCACCCGTTCATGCCGGCGCTCAACATGTCGCTGTTCCTGTCGGCCGACGGCCCTGACGTTCGCGACGCGGTCGCGGCCGGGCTGCCCGCGGGACACGTCCTCAAGACGGGGCGGATCGACGACGAGAGCGACCCCGAACTCCGCATCGCGTTCGACTTCGACGGAGTGCTGGCGAGCGACACGGCCGAGCAGGTCTACCAGAGGGGCGGCATCGACGAGTTCCGTGCCTACGAAGTCGGCCACGCCACCACCCCTCACGATCCGGGACCACTACGGGACTTCCTGGCCGGCATCAACCGCATCCAGCGCCTCGAGGAAGAGCGACGGCGCAAGGATCGCGCGTACCAGCCCCGCCTGCGCGTATCGCTGGTCACCGCTCGGGACTCCCCCGCTCATGAACGCGCCCTGTTGAGCCTCAAGCAGTGGGGACTACGGGTCAACGACGCCTTCTTCCTCGGCGGCATCGACAAGGCCGCGGTCCTGAAGGCCCTCGACCCGCACATCTTCTTCGACGACCAGGTCGCCCATCTCAACGGCACCGCACCGGGCACTCCGAGCGTCCACATCCCCTTCGGGGCACTCAATTCGCCCTCCGCCGGGACGGTCTGAGCGATCGCCCGCGCCGGAGCGGTCACTCCCAGAGGCCGGTCAAGTGCGCGTCGAGGACCTCGTGCGCCTCGTGCGGGGTGAGGTGGCCGATGAGGACGTGGGTGGTGAGGCCGTCCGCCAGGGCGAGGAGCGTGCGGGCCTCGCGTTGCGGATCGAAGGGCACCGCACGGTCGGACCCCTCACGCGCCTCCGAGATGAGGCGGGTGAACGCCTCCTGCAGGGCTGCGTAGTTCGCCTTCAGCGTCCTCGCCAACGCCTCGCTGACGGCCGCCTGCGCGACGAACGCGAGCCAGACCCTGGCCTCGGCGCGGTGCCCCTCCCGGAGCAGTGAGACCTCGGCGGCCGCGTGCCCCAGGGCGGTGCCGGCCGACTGGGCCGGACTCCGGACGAGACGGGCCCGCACGCGCTCGTCGATCCGCTCGCCGATGTGCCCGAGGGCGAACACGAGCATCTCTTCCTTGGTGCGGAAGCACCGCTGAACGGCTCCCATCGACACCTGCGCGCGGGCGGCGACGTCGCGCAGGGTCACGCCCTCCAGCCCGCGCTCGTCGGCGAGATGGCAGACGGCATCCGCGATGAGACGGCGTCGACTCTCATGATCCACCTGTTTGGGCACGCCCGTTGCCTCCCTGCTCCACATGCTCCACAGCGTCCGCTACGTAGCGCAGTTTATTCGATGCGGTCGTATCGAATCCAGGGGTACGCTGCGATTCCGATGCAAGCGCATCGGTACATGGGCCAAGGAAGGTGGGGCCATGCAGGACGCCCTGTGGAAGATGCCGGCCGCCGCGCAGGCGGAGGCCGTGCGCACCGCGGAGGTCTCGGCCGTCGAACTGATCGACAGCCACCTCGACCGCATCGCCGAGATCAACCCCCAGATGAACGCGGTCACGCAGCTCCTCGCGGAGCGCGCTCGCGGGGCCGCGGCGCAGCTGGACCGCCGGCGGGCCGCCGGTGAAGCGCTGGGGCCGCTCGCGGGCGTGCCGTTCACGGTGAAGGAGAGCACCGCCGTCGAAGGCGTGCCGACCACGTTCGGCACGGCGCGCTTCCGCGATCTGGTCGCGTCCGCCGACGCGCCGCCGGTGGCGCGACTGCGGGCGGCCGGCGCCATCCCCATCGGGCACAGCAACATCCCCACCCTGATCCTGGCGGGGATGCACACGCGCAGCGAGCTGTTCGGCGACACGGTCAACCCGTGGGACAGCAGCCGGACGCCGGGCGGCTCCAGCGGGGGCGATGCGGTGGCCGTCGCCACGGGCATGGCGGCGCTCGGGCTCGGCAACGACTCCGGCGGGTCGGTGCGCATCCCGGCCCAGTTCTGCGGCGTGGCCGGACTGAAGCCGTCCGCGGGCCGGTTCCCCGCCGACCACCGCGTCCTCGGCCCGGACGACCCGGGCCCCGCGTCCCAGATGCTGGTCACCGACGGCCCGCTGGCCCGGAGCGTGGGCGATCTGAGGCTCGCGTACGAGGTGTTGGCCGGAACCGATCCGCGAGACCCGCGCGCCGTGCCGGTGCCCGCCTACGGCGAACCGCTCCCCGGCCCCGTGAAGGTCGCAGTCGTGGCGGACCCGGGCGGGCACGGCGTCCACCCGACGGTTCGCGGAGCCGTCGCGACGGCGGCCGACGCGCTGCGCGACGCCGGGTACGACGTGCGCGAAGTAGCGGACGTACCGCGGTTGGACGAGGCCCTCGAAGCCTACGGCCGGATCACCGTGACCGAGTTCGCCCCGAGCTGGCCGGTGGTGCGCAAGCTGCTCGGCAAGGGCGGGGACCGCTACATCGAGATGGCCATGGAACGGACCCCGCCCGCGAGCGCGGACGTCTTCATGAAGCTGATGGGCAGCTGGCTGAGCATCCGCCGCTCATTGGCCGGGTTCCTGGACGAG
This sequence comes from Streptomyces sp. NPDC091682, assembly GCF_044756625.1. Classification (NCBI taxonomy): domain Bacteria; kingdom Bacillati; phylum Actinomycetota; class Actinomycetes; order Kitasatosporales; family Streptomycetaceae; genus Streptomyces; species Streptomyces sp. NPDC091682. The sequence goes on from NZ_JBIVTH010000002.1 coordinate 275,328, forward strand.
TACCCGCTGTTGCTCGGCCCGGTCTTCACCGAGCCGCCGGTCGAGCCGGGGCTGGAGTCGCGCGACAGGACGGGCAGGGACCGGGTCGCGTCGGGGATGCGCCTGTGCACCGTGACCAGTTTCGTGGGCGTACCCGGTGTGGCCGTGCCGACCGGGACGGCCGACGGCCTCCCCTGCGGGGTGCAGATCGTCGGGCGGGCGTTCCGCGAGGACCTGTGCCTGGGCGCGGCCCAGGCGATCGAGGACCGGCTCGGCGTCCTCGCCCCGGTCGACCCGCGTGCCGGGGGCCGGCCCGGCTGAGCCCGCCGACCAAGATCGACATCAGGACGGGCCCGCACGCAGGGCGACTGCCGGTCCGCGTGGTTCTGTTACTCGGCCATGACACTCCAACACTTTTGAACACGATCAACACTCGCTAGATTATTGAACATGATCAAAAGTGAGTACGGGGCATGGGTGCGCGAGTTCGAGGCCGAGCGGGAGCGCAGGGCGGCCCTGGGCGACCCCGACTGGGGCAAGGGTGCGCAGTTGCCGGCCGAAATCGTCCGCAGCATCCAGAAGTTCCAGGTCGGCGAGGACGGCGACGGCTCCGCGCTCTCCGGCAAGGCCGACCTCGCGGGTGACCCGGTCTACTCCGAGGCGGTCCGGCTCTTCATCGCCGAGGAACAGAACCACGCGCGGATGCTGAAGCTGCTGCTGGCGGCCGGCGGAGCCGGCACCCTCGACGGGCACTGGAGCGACGCGGCCTTCGTCCGGGTCCGGCGACTCCTCGGACTGCGGGTGGAACTGCTGGTTTTGATGGTCGCCGAGGTGGTGGCCCTGGGGTACTACCGGGCCCTGCGCGACGGCGCCACCGACCCCCTGACCACCGAGGTCGCAGGTCGGATCCTGGCGGACGAGGAGCGGCACGTCCCCTTCCACTGCCTGCGCCTGCGGGAGGGGCTCGCCGGACTGCCCCGGCCCGCCCGCCGGGCGGTGACGGCCGGGTGGCGCGGCCTGTTGGTCGGCGCCGCCGGCCTGGTCGCGGTGGACCACGGTCCGGCCTTGCGGACCCTCGGGGTGCGCCGCGGCGCCTTCGTCGCGCAAACCCTGCGCACCTCCGCGTGGATGGCCCGCGCCATGTCGGACGGCCCGGTTCCCGCGCCGGCGCGGACGGAGGCGGGGACGGGGACGGGGGCGCGGACGGAGGCGAGCACTGGTGTCTGACCTGGTCCGCCGACCTCCCGCCCCGTCCGGGCCGCGCCCATCACATCGAGGTGCGGGTGGAAGTCGGGAACGGAGCGGACGCGGCGGCCGCCGGGCGCGGCGACACCCGCTCGGCACCACTGTCCGCGCCCAGGCCCGCGAGCAGGCGCAGACCGTCCTCGGCGGGGCTGCCCGGGGCCGCGGACAACACCAGCAGTTCCATGCCCGATTCACCCGGTAGCGCGAAGTTCTCCTGGTGCAGTTCCAGCAGCCCCACCAGCGGGTGCCGGTACGCCTTGCGCCCGTGGGTGCGGGCGCGCACGTCCGCGCGCGCCCAGAGTCGGCGGAAGCGCTCGCTGCCCATCGCCAACTCACCGATGAGCGAAGCCAGTCGGGGGTCCTCAGGGTATTGACCGGCGGCCAGACGCAGGTGCCCGACCACGTCGAGGGTGCATGTCTCCCAGTCCGCGTAGAGGCCGCGTTCCGCCCCCTCCAGGAAGATGTGCCGGGCGGTGTTCAGGCCCGGCACCGGCCGGCCGTAGAGGAGCCCCGCGAGGCGGTTCCCGGCCAGCACGTCCAGGCGGTGGTCCATGATCAGCGCGGGTGCGTCGGCGACCAGGTCGAGGACGCGCAGCACCTCCGGCCGGACCTTCCCCCGGCCTCCGGTCGGCGGGACCCCGTTGCCCGGCGCCCTCGCCCGGCGCCGCCGCTGCCTGGCGAGCCGGTAGAGGTGCCCGCGTTCGGTTTCGTCGAGGTCGAGGACGCCGGCGAGCGCGTCGAGCACCTGCTCGGAGGGTTGGGTCGCGCGGCCCTGCTCGAGGCGTACGTAGTAGTCGACGCTGACGCCGGACAGGTGCGCGACCTCCTCGCGGCGCAGCCCGGCCACCCGGCGGCGGCTGTCGGTGGGGATGCCGACGGTCGCCGGGTCGACCCGGGAGCGCCGGGTCCGCAGGAAGCCAGCAAGATCGTCCATGCGTCCCAGTATGGTCCCGGTGACGCCCGTGAGGGTGGTCCTGTCGGTACCAGGAAGTCCGGTCCGACGGAAGGGGCGCCCCTGAACGCCGGACGCCGACGCGTCCAGGATCGGGGCATCCGATCCGAAGGAGTTCCCGTGAAGACGCTGATCGTCCACGCCCACCCGGAGCCGAAGTCGCTCAACGGCTCGCTGAAGGACCTCGCGGTGTCCACCTTGGAGGCCGCCGGGCACGAGGTACGGGTGAGCGACCTGTACGCAATGAACTGGAAGGCGGTCGTGGACGCCGCGGACTACGGCCCCCACGCGTCGAGTCCGCTGAGGGTCGCCCTGGATTCGGGCCGGGCCTTCGACGCCGGGGCGCTCACCCCGGACGTCCTCGCCGAGCAGGAGAAGCTGCTGTGGGCCGACACCATCATCTTCCAGTTCCCGCTGTGGTGGTACACGATGCCCGCGATCCTCAAGGGCTGGGTGGACCGGGTGTTCACCTACCGCTTCGCCTACGGCGTCGGCGAGCACAGCGACACCAAGTACGGCGAGCGCTTCGGCGAAGGCACCCTCGCGGGCAGGAGGGCCTTGTTGTCGGTGACCGTCGGCGGCCCGGAGTCCCACTACTCCGCCCGCGGGATCAACGGCCCCATCGAGGACCTGCTGTTCCCGTTCCAGCACGGCATCCTGTACTACCCGGGCATCGAGGTACTGCCGCCGTTCGTGCTGCACGGCACCGACCGGATGACCGTCGAGCGCTACCCGGACGTCGCCGAGGCCTGGCAGCAGCGACTGCTCACCCTGGAGTCGACGGAGCCGATCGCGTTCCGGCGGCAGAACTTCGGTGACTACGAGATCCCCTCCCTGCACCTGAAGGAGGGCCTCGAGCCTGCGGGCCGCACGGGTTTCGGACTGCACCTGCGCGGCTGAGCACACCCGTCACCCTCCGGGCCGCCGGCACGCTGCACCATGCGGTCGTGGTGACCTGGGGTCGGACGGGAACGTCTCGGGACCAAGACGCCACACCGGCCCTGGGGACTGTCTCCTGAAAGGCTACGGGCGCCATTCCTGCCGGTAGGAGGGGTGGTGGGTGTATGACTGGGCAAGGACTTGCAGCGCGTACGCCAGGCCGGCCGAGCGGGGGTCCGAGGGGGCCATGGCCTTGTAGTCGTGCGCCAGTTGCTCGGTCAGGTCGAGCATGGGGAGGTGGCTGTCGAGAAGGGCCTCGCCGCCAAGGGTCTCGGCCACGTAGGCGTAGGCATGGTTGTCGTCCATGATGCGTGCGACGAGGAACTTCACGAGATCGTCCATGTGGTCATCTTCGCGGGCAAGGCGTTTCGGCGGTCAAGCAGCTGCCCAGATGAGGACGGCGGCGAGGTGGAGTGCACACTGGTGGACGATGGCGAGCCTGTCCGATCGCATGGCCGGGCCGCGCCACTGCTCTAGTCGGTTGATGCACCGTTCGACGGCGCTGCGCTGTCTGTAGGCCTCGGCGTCGAAGGCCGGTGGGCGGCCTCCGTCGCGGCCGCTTCGCAACTGGTGGCCGACCTGGTCGGACGCCTGGGGGATGACAGCGCGGATTCCGCGCCGCCGGAGGTGATTGCGGATCGCGCGGGATGAATGCGCACGGTCCGCCAGGACGGCATCGGGTCGGTCCTCGGTCGCCCGGGTCCGCTTCGCGGAACACGGATGCCCGCCATGACGGTCTCGAAGGTCGGGGCGTCGCCCGCTTGGCCTGCGGTGACGCGGAGGGCCAGGGGACGCGCCCGGACGTCGCTAACGAGGTCAGCAGTGCGGGCCGTCGCCCGGTGGGGCGACGGCCCGTACTCGCGTGCTGGTCAGCGGTTGGCAGCCGCATGGTCCGGCTGCCGGTGGGTTGCATCAAGCAGGTTCTGCGACCTGCTGACGACGGTGGTTAGCGGCGGCGGCCCCAGGTTTCGGTGTCGACGGTGCGGCCGCGGTCGTCGCGCAGGGTGGCGGTGTCGGAGCGGTTGTCCCAGACGTAGTCGCGGCGGTCCTGGAAGAGGTCGGTACGGGTGTCACGGCCGTTGCCGCTGTGGATCCGGATGGTGGCACGGGAGCCGATGCGGACGTTGTCGAAGCGGTAGCGGTTGCCGTCACTGTCGCGCAGGGTCCAGCCACGGAGGTTGATCGCATTGCGGGTGGTGTTGGTGATCTCCACCCACTCCCCGTTCAGGGAACGGTTCGAGCGGTCTTCACGTCCGGGGCTGTCCGCCTGGACCCGGCTGATCTCCACCCGCGGCCGCTGCTGGTGGTGACGGTCGCCGTCCGCGGCGGCCGCCGGCAACGCAGCAGCGGAGACGATGGCGCCGGCGGCCAGGACGGTGGCGGCGATGCGGCGTACGGAGGAAGAAGCAGATGACATGGGTGACGCTCCCTCAAGAACAGTGCCCCACCTGCCGAAGCAGGTCGGTGGAGGCTTTTGCGGAGACGGCTCGGGGTGAGCCGATGGCCACACTCTCGACCCGACACGAACCCCACCGCAGCCCCCGCCGACGCCGGTTACCAGACACGGACATATCCGTCACAGTCGCCTTCCGGATGCACGTATTCCGCCCGAACGTGCCCCTGACATTCACTGACCGCTACACCCACCCGCCCCGCAAACCGGACATCAGGGTCAACACGCTCCGGCGCACCACCGGGCGCACTCTTCCCCCACCTCACCCACCCGGGCTAGTCGTTCAAGTAACAACCGTTCTGCGGAATTCTTCGCACGCCAGCCCGTGGTTCGTACATGCTTCTCGAGCCTGGCAGGCTGCGCACCCCTCGCCGGGAGCCGCGTACGCCCGATGTCATCGCGTGCTGCTGTCCGTCCTGCGCGGTCAGAACGAGCACCAGCGCCTTGGAGCGGGTGGCCCCGAGCCCGGTGGCCACTTCTTCGGCGGAGACGCCGACGGCGCGCGGCGCGGCCGGCGGCGAGGCCGCGGTCGTGGCGGTCAGTTGCTCGGTGATCTCGATCAGCAGGGCCGCCAGCGGCCCTGGGAGCGTCCTGCGGAACCGGCGGGCACGAACCGCACAAGTTCCGGGGCCGGGATCACGGGGCCGTCGTAGCCCTTGACCTCGCCGGAGCAGGTGCCGGCCATCCGGTCCTCACGGACCCTCGACCGTGGGCCGGCTCGCGGCCTTCGCCCGGCTCGGCGCGGAGCCCGGGTCCGGTGGGCCTTCAGGGCATTTGGCATCCAACTGCAGCAACCAACTTGACCAAAAATGGTAACTCTTCAATATAAACTGAACATTTTCGGAATCTACCCCTCGCCAGGTGAGCGGGCTGCGTAGGCTCCTCACCGGTTCGGGTGATGCCACACGTCATCCGAGCCGAAGAAGTTCTTTCACTCGGGAGTGGGCGCGTCTTGTCGGGCTTCGTGTAAGGAACGACGCTGCCAGAGCCCGCCAGGAGGAAACGGCCCGCCGGAACTGGAGGGGAAACCTCATGGCTGAGATCGATCTCGGAGTGGCGTCGGACTGGGATGAGGGCGACAACCACGGCCGTATAAAACTGCGGCAGAACCAGATCACCCCGACGTCGAAGGACGTGCTCATCAGCTCTCCGGTGAGCATCGAACTGTCGGTGAACACGAACTACTCCACCTCGCAGGAGGCGGACAAGATCTACTTCACGACCCACCACGGCTCCACGAAGAAGGTCATCGCGGTACTCGACTCCGACGGCAACCTGCACATCGCCGGCCGCCTGATCACAGAGCAGAAGGACCTGTCGTACTAGGCAGCGGCGCAAGCCACCCTCCCCGGCCGGCAACACCGATCAGACGTCCGGCCGCAGTGAACTCACAGCAGGCCGACATCACCGTCGGAGGGTTCGGGAAGGCATGAACAGCGTCGAGGCGTCCAGGCTCGACTGATGGCCCAGGGGGGCGGGGGGCACGCTCTTCCCGCCCTTCTGGCATTCCTCGCAGCTCGCACACTCGACATGCTCGACGAGACCCGCTCCTGGGGCATCGACCGCGGCCGGGGCACCGAGCCCATCAAGTGCGACTCGCGCGCCTTCCACCAGGACACCGACTTCAAGGTGTCGTGCCAGAGGGACGAGGGCGAGGGCTGTGACGCCGAACGCGACCTGGGCCCGATGCTCGCCGCACTGCTCCTCTCCCTCCCCCTGGCCACGGTCGGCACCGGCCTGTACGTCTCCGGTGCTGCGGCGGTCCGCACCGCTGCTCACGCTGCCGAAATCACCCGCCTGAACACCGCCCCGGAGGGCTGAGCGAGGGCGGTCGGAGCAGCGCCCGGGCGACCTCGGGGGCGTGGGCGGCGAAGGGGCCGAGGTCGGTGGCGCGGGGGTAGGCGGGGTGGTCGCGATAGGCGTCGAGCCGGTCCAGGGCGCGCAGGCCGTAGTACGCGGACGGCTGGGCCGCCGCGGCGCGCCCGGGGCGGGCGGTCGCGGTGGTGACCTCCGGGAGGATCTGCTCGAACAGTGCTTGGCACGCACGGATGCCGCGCAGCATGACCTGGTGGTAGCGGTCCTCGGGCCCGATGGGGAAGCGGTGTTCGGCCAGGACCGGACCGGTGTCGATGCCCGCGTCGACCTCGTGGGCCGTGGCGCCGTACTCCGTGTCGCCGTTCAGCAGGGCGAACAGGACGGCGACGGAGGGCAGTCCGCGATGGCGCGGCAGCAGCCCGTTGTGGATGTTGAGGATGCGCAGGCCGTCGACCCGGAGCAGGGGCTCCCGGAAGATCTGCCGGTTGTTGAGGGACCAGACGATGCCGTCGGTGCAGGCCCGGGCCAGCGTGTCGGCGTGGGCGTTGACGTCCGCCACCGCGAGGTGGGGCGCGTCGGCGGCCGCGGCGTCCAGCGGGTCGGCGGAGCAGACCAGGTCGACCGGGTGACCACGGGTGGCCGCGTGGGCGACGGCGCGGCGGAGCAGTGCTCCCTCTCCGACGAAGATCATGCGGACACCTCCTCGCGGGCGGCGGCCAGGTGCTCGCAGACCTGCTCCAGCGTCAGGTTGCGCACGAGGCTGTCGAGACGGCCCGTGAACCAGGAGGCCTGCCCCGGGGTCAGCAGGTCCGAGGAGACGGCGGTGAGCATCTCGACGAGGGCCAGGGAATCACCACCGAGGGCGTGGAACTCGGAGTCCGCCGACAGCAGCGCGCCGTCGACGCCGAGCACCTCCGCCCAGTGGTGCCTGACCCGTTCCTCCAAGGTGACGGGGGCGACTGCCGGTGCCGGTGCGGGTCCGCCCGGCGCGGCGTGGGCGAAGGGGTCGGGGAGGGCGTCGAGATCGGCCTTGCCGCTGACCGTGCTGGGCAGGGTGTCGATCACCACGACATGGGCGGGGACGAGGTACGTCGGGAGCGTCCGGGTGAGCTCGGTCCGCAGGCTGCGGGGCAGATCCGTGCGGATCGCGGGGTCGTCGACGGCCGGTAGCACGTACGCGCAGAGCACGGCCGCCGTGGAGTGCGGGCGGCGGCGGGGCACGACGACGGCGCGGCGGACGGCCGGGTGGGCTTCCAGGGCGGCGACGACTTCGGCGGGGTCGACGCGGTGCCCGGCGATCTTCACCTGTTCGTCGATGCGCCCGGCGAACTCGACGGCTCCGTCGGCCAGTCGGCGTCCGAGGTCGCCGGTGCGATAGGCGCGGACGCCGTCGGGGCCGGTGCTGAAGGGTGAGGGACGGCCGTCGAACCCACCGAGGTAGCCGCGGGCCACCTGGACCCCGCGTACGACGATCTCGCCGGTGCGGCCGGTGTCGCCCGGTCCGTTGCCGATGCTCTCGCCGTCCTCGGTGACGAGGTCGACGCGGGCGTACGGGCCGGGGAGGCCGATCGGGACGGTGGCGCCTCCCTCGCCGCCGTCCACGGTGTGGGCGAGTACGGCGACGGTCGCCTCCGTGGGTCCGTACGCGTTGATGACGCGGCAATCGGACCCGAAGGCGGCGTGCGCGGACCGTACGGCCGTGGGGGTGAGGGGCTCGCCGCCCAGCAGCAGGGTGCGCAACCGGTGCGTGGGCCCGTCGCCCGCGGCGCCGAGGAGGGCGAGGTGGGAGGGGGTGAGCGCGAGGGTGTCGGCGCCGTGCTCGGCGACCAGCTCGCGCAGGGCGGCGGGCGAGGGCCTGCCGGGGGCGAGGACGGCCGTACCGCCGGCCAGCAGCGGCAGGAAGAGGGGGAAGCACGAGATGTCGAAGGCGTAGGAGGAGGCGAAGCCGAAGCGCGTGCGGGCGCTCACCTGGCAGACGTCGGTCATCCAGCGGACGAATCCCATGAGGCTTCCGTGTTCGATCTGCACGCCCTTGGGGCGGCCGGTGGAACCGGAGGTGTGGATGACGTACGCGAGGTCCGAGGGCCGTACGTCCGCCGGGGCGCCCTCCGAGTCCCCGTCCCCGTCCGCGTCCGGGCCGGGGGCGTGGTCGAGGAGGTCCTCCACGGCGAGCAGGGTTCCCGGTACGAAGGGGGCGAGTTCCTCCACCAGGTGTCGTCCGGTCAGGCACAGACCGGTGGCGGAACCCCGGAGGATCTCGCTGATCCGTACGCCGGGATGGCCGGGGTCGAGCGGCACGTAGGCGGCACCCGCCTTGAGGATGCCCCACAGGGCGCACACTCCGGCGGGCGTGCGGTCGACGACGAGTCCCACCCGGTCCTCGCGTCCCACGCCGCGGTGCCGGAGCCCGTCCGCGACGGCGTCGGAGCGCCGGTCGAGCTCGGCGTACGTGACCACGCCCCCGGGCCCGTCGAGCGCGGGCGCGTCGGGGGTGCGGGCGGCCCGGGCGCGGAAGGCGTCCACGACGGTGAGTTCGGGGACGGCCGGGTCCGGGGCCGAGTCCGGGACCACCGGAGCCGGGACCACCGCAGCCGGAGCGACCGGAACCGGGGCGATCGGAACCGGGGCGATCGGAACCGGGGACGCCGCCCGGAGTGCGGGGCCCGTGGCCGCCGCCTCCGCTTCGACGGGGCCCTGCTCCTCGATCGGTTCGAGGCCGGCCAGGACCGCGTCCAGCAAGCGCGCGGCGCGGGCGCCGAGATCCGGGCCCCCGCCGCGGACGCCCAGCGTGATCTCGGTCGCCGTGCCGCTCTCGGCGGCCACCAGGGAGAGCGGGACCAACGGGGCGTGCACCGGCAGTGCGTACGCCGTGGACGCCGTGAAGCCGCCGCCGGAGAACTCCGCCAGGTCCAGGCGGCCGAGGTGGGAGACGACGGCCGAAGCGAGGTGCCGGTCGGTACGGGAGGCCACGGCCTGTGCGGTGCGCAGCAGAGCTGCGGTCACGGGCCGCGGCAGCGGCGCGAGGGCCGATTCGAATCCGGTGGCGAGTTCGTGGTTCCCGGCCAGGGCGGTCAGCAGGCAGGTGTGCACGGCCGTCCAGTCCTCCCCGGGGCGCAGGTCCAGGAACAGCGGCAGGCTCAGGTTGCCGGTGGCCGCGATCCCGGGACGGTGGCGGCGCAGGTCGACGGGGACCATGACGCGGGTGTCGAACCCTGCGGCGTCGGCCAGGGCCTGCGCGAGGCGGGCGGTGAGGGCGGGACGGCGGCCGGGCAGGGTGCGGCGCAGCCACAGCGTCCGGAGCGGGCGGCCGGCGCCGTCGGCCGGGCCGAGCGGGGAACGCCGGGGAGGCCCCGGCGTGGGCCGCGGCCCGGTGCTGCCGAGCCGGCGCAGCAGCCCGATGTCGGTATCCGTGTCGGGCGCGGGCCGGGCGGGCTCGCCGCGCAGGGCTCGGAAGACCTCCCGTACCCAGGTCAGGGCGCCGTGACCGTCCATCACGGCGTGCGAGGCGCTGAAGACGATCGTGGTGGTCGCCTTCGCGTCCGCGGACTTCCCGTCCGCCCTCTTCCCGTCCGTGCCGGGGACGACCAGCACCTCGCAGCCCGGCGGCTCCGTCCGCCGCGACGGCCCTGCGGGCAACGCGACCGTCCCCGGGGCCGAGTCGGCGTACGCTCCGGCGCGCGGTACGTCGTACCGCACCTGCGGCGGCGACCCCCCGGCGCTCCACGTCGCCCCGGTGCGCACGAGCCGTGACCCCGGGCACGACTCGGCGGCCCGGGTCACGGCTGCCTGGAAGGCCCGGGGGTCGGGTACGCCGTCACCCTCGACGACGATGCGCAGGGCCATGGCCCCGCGGGGGTCCCCGGCGGAGAGGTAGAGGCGTTCGGTGGGCGACACCGGACGCCGGTATCGGACATCGGTGCCGACAACGGCACCGACACCGACACCGACACCGACATCCGTTCCGACACCGGCATCGACCTGATGGGACGTCATGACTTGGTGTTCCCTTGTTCGATGTGGTCGGGGGCGGGGCGGACCGGTGCCCCGGTGCCGGTGGAGACGGCCGGGCCGGCGGTCCAGGCGGCGACGCCGCCCACCCCGGTCACCCACTCCTGCAGGGCGCGCAGCCCGTCGGCCTGGCTGCGCGGAGCGGCGTAGCCGAGGTCGTGCCGGGCGGCAGCGGTGTCGTACGTCGCCGAGCGGGTCAGCAGCGCCATCATGTAGCGGCTCAGCGGCGGAGCCGCCTCGGTACCGCTGCCGGCTGCGGACCGGTGGCGCAGGCGCCAGCCGGTCTCGACCGCCGCGGCCATCCCGCGGCCGAGGACGAGCGGGATGCGCGGCGCGGGCGGCGAACAGTCGAAGAGGGCGCCGACCCGGGCCAAGAACGGCCAGAGGTCGGTCTCCTCGCGGTCCGCGACGAAGTAGGCCCTGCCGCCGACCCGTCCGGCGGGGGCGAGCGCGGCCCGCAGGCAGGCGTCCACCGCGTTGTCGACATGGCAGAGCGAGACCAGGACCCGTTTGCCGCCCGACAGGTCGGGCAACCGGCCCGCGCGCATGGCCTCGACCATGCGCGGCAGGAATCCGGCGTGGTCGCGCGGCCCCCAGATGCCGCGCGGGCGCACGGCGCAGGTGGTGAACTCCGGGCCGTCGGCGGCGCGTACGTACTGTTCGGCGACGGCCTTCGTCTCGCAGTAGAGGTTGAACCACCGCTGCGGGTACGGGGTGCTCTCGTCGATGCCGAGCCGGTCGCCCTCCCGGACCCGCATCAGGGCGCTCGGGCTGGAGACGAACACGAACCGCCGTGCCCCCGCCGACCGCGCCGCTGCGAGCAGCCGCTGCGTGCCGGTGACGTTGGCGGCCTCGAACTGGGCCCGGCTGCCGTGGTCGACGACCCGCGCCGCGCTGTGCAGGACCGCCTGACAGCCCGCTGCCGCCCGTTCGAGCGAAGCGTCGTCGGTGAGGTCGCCGGTGACGACCTCGACGCCGGGCAGGGAGCGCAGCCGTACGGCATCGCTGCCGGGGCGGACCAGGGCGCGGACCTGGAATCCCTGCTCCAGGGCGCCGTCGACCAGGTGCCCGCCCAGGAATCCGGATGCTCCGGTGACCAGGATCTTCACAGCGCCCGCCACCAGGTCGCGCCGTAGAGCATGGTGCGCCCGACCACCGAGGCGGTCCCGTGTCCGGCCGCCCGGCCGCGCGGCAGCGCGAGCGGGATCTGCGCGGCGTGCACGCCGATGCTGAGGAAGGCGTCGGTCCACCACAGCCAGCGCAGCACCGGGACGTCGGGAACGTCCCCGGCCGCGGCCCACACCGCCCCGCCGACGAGGTACGCCCATCCGGCGAGCGGCACGATCCGGGCCGCCCGCCGGCCCGCGGACGACGCGGGCCGGGCCTGTTGCCGCGCGGCCCAACGGGCCAGTTCCTCGCGGCCGATCTTGGCGTTGTGCCGGATGTCCACGGGGAAGCCGGGGTGGCGCAGGAACTCCTGGAGGCCGGCGGTCGCCGCGTGCTCCTCGGCCATCGTGCGCAGCTCGGCGACGAGCTCCGTCCACGCGCCTTCGTCGAGCGCCGCCCCGTCCGGGCCGGTCTCGGTCTCCACGCAGACGACGGGCCGTTGTGCTCCGGCCGGCCCGATGCCGACCAGTGCGGTGCGCCGGACCAGCGGATGGGCGTTGAAGACCCCCTCGCAGCGCACGGTGTGCAGGTCCCGGTAGCCGGTGCGGACCCGCTGGGTGGCGCGCCCGCAGAACCAGAGCCGACCTTCGGCGTCGAGGTGGCCCAGGTCGCCGGTCCGGTGCCAGATGCGGGGGGCTGCGCCGCCGGAGCGTTCCTCGGTCGACTTGTGCGCGGCGTCGGACCGGGGTGCGCGGTGGTAGCGCAGGCTGACGGAGTCGCCCTGCACCAGGATCTCGCCGACGCGCCCGGCCGGCAGGCCGGTTGCGGGGTCGAAGCGGGCGAGCGGCCCGTCGGTGACGGGGGCGATGGCCACTCGGGTGCCGGGAACGGGCCGGCCGACGCAGGTCCCTTCGCCGGCGGCGGCGCGGGCCGCGGTACCGCCGCCTTCGCGACCGGTGTCGGCCTGGTCGTCGCCGAGGATCTCGGCCGCCTCGATCGAGGTGATCGGCAGGACCTCCGTGGCTCCGTAGGTCACGTGGATCCGTGCCTTCTCGTCGAGGACGGAGCGGAGCGCGGACACGACCGCGTCGGGCACCGGCGCCCCGCCGGATACGACGCAGCGCAGCTCGGGCAGCGGATGACGGCCGCGGGCGGCGCCGGTGAGGTGCCCGGCCAGGTTCCGCAGCAGGGCGGGCGAGGCGAACATCGTGGTGACGCGGAATCGTTCCAGCGCGTCCACGAGCAGCTCCGGGTCCGCCTGGGCGACCTTGGCGGGAGCCAGTGGCGCGAGGACCAGGGTGGATCCGTAGACCAGGTCGAGCACGCCGTAGAAGGGCAGGGTGACCAGGGAGACGTCGTCGCGGGTGCGGCCGTGGACGGCTTCTATCTGGCGGGCGATGGACAGCGCCATGCGGTGGGTGTATTCGACTCCCTTGGCGGGGCCCGTGCTTCCGGTGGTGAAGCCGATCATCAGCAGGTCGTCCCCGCCGGGCAGCGCGGTCTCGTCCGCGTACCGCACGGTCGCGGGGGTGGCGCGCAGCGCGGCCAGCGTGTGGCCGCGGCCGAGCCGGCGCCGTCCCAGGGTGACCGGTATGCGTACACCGGCGAAGGTACGGCGGCCCAGGACGCGCACGAGGTGGGCGAGGGGCGGCCCGATGAACGCCTCGGCGCCCACGGCCCGGTAGCAGTGCAGCATGCGCCGTACGCCCATGCCGGGATCCACGACGACGGGCACGGCCCCGACCCGGAACAGTGCGAAGCAGAGGGCGAACAGTTCCGGCCCGGGCGGTGCCATCAGCACCGTCCTGGTGCCCCGGGTGATGCCGGCGCGCCGGAATCCGCGGGCCAGTTCCTCGACCCTCTCCTGCAACTCGCCGTAGGTGAGGGTGGCGTAGCCGCCGGAGTCCCGGCCGTCGGGGTGGATGACGGCCGGCTTGCCGGGAAACGCGCGGGCGTTGCGCTCGAGCCACCCGGCCACGCCGCCCGTGACGGCGGCCGGTTGCTCCACGGCCGGGTCGCCGGTGAACCCCGTCTGCGGCACGGTGCTCACCACCCCTCGGGCCGGTAGAGGGCGCACGCCGCGCTGGGGCCGGCGCCGACCGAGACGAACAGGAGCTGGTCGTGGTCGTCGCGGCGGGCGTCGTCCATCGCCCGGAGGTAGCCGAGGACCGGCGCCGCGGTGTGTGGTTCTCCCCGGCCCGCTGCGCCGTCTTCGGCCGTGGGCGGGCCGATCACCAGGGTCCGGTCGAGGTCGATGCCGATCTCCTGCGCGTAGTCGGCGGCGGCCCGCTCCGCGAACGCGCTCAGCCGCTCCGCGTGGCCCGGCTCGCGCCGGACCGTGATCGTGGTCCGCCCGTGCCGGCCCATGGTGGCGGTGTCGAGGTATCCCTCGACGTCGGTGGGCCGGTCGGCGGTGTAGTGGCGTACCGGTCCGAACCCGGCGGCGGGGTCGGCGCTGCGCTCCAGCAGGAGGGCACCGGCAAGGTCCGCGTACGGGTAGTCGGCGTCGCGGTCCGCGTCGCCGCCGGGGTGGACGTCGGCAGCGGTGATCAGCAGCCGTTCGGTGGTTCCCGTCTCCAGCAGTGACCGGCCCACCTGTACGGCGTTCAGCACGCCGCAGGCTCCGTTCATCAGGTCGAAGGAGAAGCCCGCGGCCGGTTCGGGGTCGGCGATGTAGTCGAGGTTGATGCCGACTTCCTTCTGGACCAGGGCCGACATGGCCGGTTCGAAGGTGTTGTGCTCCCGGTAGACGCCGACGTTGATCAGGGTGCCGATCGAAGCGGCCGGCACTCCTGCCCGGGCCAGGGCGCCCCGTGCGGCCCGGCCCGCCAGGTCCACGACGGAGGCCGGGGCGGACGCGTCGGGCAGGGCGGTCGCCGCTGCGGTGATGACCATGCCCATGGCTCACACCCCCACGTTCGTGAGCGTCGCGGACAGGGCACCGGTGACCACGCCGGAAGCGGCCGGCACCATCAGGTACTTGGCCCCGGGGCGGGCGCCGCCCGTCCTGAGGTGCTCGCACAGCGTCAGGAAGTGCGAGGTCGTGGCGGTGTTCCCGTACCGCTCCACCACGGAGAGGGAGGTAGGCATGGGGGCGCCGAACTCGGCCTCGGCCGTCTGGTTGACGTAGTCGATGAAGCGGGTGCCGACCTGGTGCTGGATCACGTAGTCGAACTCCTCACCGGCGAACGCCCGCCCCTTCTTCGCCAGGAAGTCCCCGTGGAACCGCGGCCACAGTTTGAGCCGGTCCCGGTTGTGCATCTTCTTGTTGTCCGTGTAGAGGGAGATGCCGGGGGTCCGGTCGCTGGGCATGCCCATGCACAGGTGGGAGTACTCGGAGCAGGTCATCAGCTCGATGTAGTGGATGCGGTCGGCGGCGTCGGCGGAGACGTCCAGGACGACCGCGGCCGCCGAGTCCCCCACGGAGAGCGAGGCGAACTGCGGGTCGTAGGAGTCGGTCATCTCGCGCGCGGCGGTCTGCGCGACGCGGGTCGCCTGCTCACCGCTGACGACCAGGCCGCGCCGCACGGCGCCGGAGCGGATCATCCGGTCGAGCAGCCAGACGCCCGTCATCATTCCCGCGCAGGCGTTGGAGACGTCGAAGTGGATGGCGGAGCGGGCGCCCAGCTCCCGGGCCAGCATCGCGGCGAAGGACGGCTCGAAGGCGAAGCGGCTTCCGTCCTTGAAGCGGGTGATCGAGGCGGAGATGACGATGTCGAGGTCCTCGGCCCGGTAGCGGGAGGACTCCAGCGCGTCCCGGGCGGCGGCCAGGGCCATCCCGAACGAGTCCTCGCCGGCCGCCGGTTCGGGGTCGTACACGCGCCTCTCCGTGATCCCGGTGATCTTCTCGATGTCCGCCTCCCCCAGCCCCGGGACCGAGGCGGCGAGTTGAGGGGTGGTCTGGACCGTTGCCGGAAGGCAGACGCCTAAGGCTTCTATTCGGCTGTACGTGGCGGTGCTCATGTGTGTCGCTCTCCGTAGCGGTCCGCCCGGGGCGAGGGAGTGCCAGGGCGGTGGTTGACAGAGGGATGCAAAGGACGTCCGGGGAATAACGGACAGTCAAGTTACCGTAGCGTACGGAGATGTCGTCGATGTGTCAGGGCTTCGCAAATCAGGAACATGTGGTCGAATATCGGCCACCCATTACCACCCGTTACCGCCGCGACGCCGAGCGGAATTCGCGCCTCGCCCCCTGCGCCCCAGCACCCCGCACCCTCGAAAACCTGTCCGGAACCACTCGGTCCACCTTGCGGGGCGTGAGCGGGGCGGACCCCGACGCCCGCGAGAGCGGGTCCACACCGACCATCCAGCCAAACTGGTGATCGATTTCGGGCCGTCGGATGGGTATGATCGCCGGCAGCAAGGCCGTAGCGCAGAGGTCGTCGCGCCCACGCATCGAGCTGGAGGACGTCGGTTCGAATCCGACCGGTCTTGCGTCTACTTCTGCAGTTCTCCTTCAAGTCGTGATGGACGCCGGGCACCGGCGAATGAAACCGGTGGAGTGGTGATGACACAGCCGACACCCGTACGGTGCCCCGCGATCGAGCACCCCGACCTGCCACCGGCCGACCCGGCCCGCCTCGACCCGCTGCTCGCCCGGCTGGCCGCGGACCGGCCCGTCGACACCGACGAGAGCTTCCCCCTCGGCACCCTGCGCACCGACGGCCGCGTCGACCTCTGCAAGCAGGGGCTCGGTCCGGCCGGCGCGGCCCGCCTGCTGCCCGCCGCCACCGCCTCCGCGCACGCCAGGCACCTGCTCCTCGGCACCAACGCCATGGGCGACGCGGGCGCCGTCGCCCTGGCCGAAGCCCTCACGGGAAACCACGGGCTGCACACCCTCTACCTCGGCTGCAACCGGATCGGCCCCGACGGGGTGGGCTCCCTCGCCGGCGCCCTCAGCGACGACACGACCGTCCGCGCCCTCTGGCTCAAGCGCAACCCGCTCTTCGAGGACGGCGCCCGCACCCTGGCCGCGCTGCTGCGCCGCAACACCGCCCTGCGCACGCTCGACCTGGTCAACACCGGGATCGGCGCCGACGGCGTACGCCTCCTGCTCGACGCCCTGCTGGAGCGCGAGCAGCCCCTGGAACGGCTCTTCCTCGGCGGCAACGGCCTCGGCCCGGACGCCGCCCCGCTGCTGGCCGCCCTGATACGGGACGCCGGGGTGCGCGAGCTGTACGTCCCCGCCAACCACCTCGGCGACGGGGGCGCCGCGGTCCTCGCTTCCGCCGCGGCCGACTCCGCCCGTCCGGTCCGTCTCGGGCTCGGCGGCAACGGCATCGGCGCCGCCGGAGCGCGGAGCCTGGCCGCCTCCCTCGACGGCATCGAAGCCCTCGACCTCGGGCGGGCCATGTCGGAGCGCAGCCTCGGGTCCCCCGGCAACGACCCCGGTGACGAAGGGGCGTACGCCCTGGCCGCGGCGCTCCCCGGCAGCCCGCTGCGCCGGCTGGAACTGCGCCACACCGGCCTCACCGGGCGCGGTGCGAAGGGCCTGCTCGCGGCGGTGCCCGCGGACAGCCCGCTGGAGTACGTGGGCCTCGGCCCGGGCCTGCCCCGCCGCGTGAAGCGCTCCTTCACCGAACGGCTCCGCCCTGCCCGGGCGGCCCACCCGGACGTCCGCGCCATCGGCAGCGTGTACCGGTGAGCGTGGAGAACGCCGAACTGCCCGGCGGCCTGCGGCCGGAGGACCGCCTGGCCTGGCAGCGGATCCGCCGCTACGCCGTGCCCGGCTGGATGATCGAGCAGGCCACCGCGCACCGGCTGGCCGGTGACTGGCGGGCGGCCTGCGCGGCCGCCGCCGTGGACGTCGAGTTCGAGCTGCCCGCGGTGGAGGCCCGCTACGGAGGCGCCGTGGCCGAGGCGTTGGCGGAGGACCTGCGGCACTTCGCCCCGGACCTGCTGCGCTGGCACCTGCCCCGGTACGGGGGCGGCCGCACCACCATCGCCACCGACCTGCGGATCCTGCTCGCCTCCTACGGCGGCCCCGGCGGTCCGACCCTGTCGGTCACCACACCCCGCATGAGCGAAGGCCCGCAGCGGCTGCGCCTGCACTGCGCGCCGGTCACCACGAAGAAGCGGAACGTGTACACCGGGCGCGGCTTCGCCTCGGAGGACTGGACCGCGGTCCGGCCGTTCTGGGACGCCCGCCACGCGTCCGAGCTCGGCGCGCGCTTCGCCGACCCGGAAGGCCTCGCCGAGCGGATCGCCCTGCTGCGCGCCGCAGGGGACACGGTCGGGGCCTATGCGGCGGCGGGCATCGAGTGCGACCTGCGCGTGCCCGCCGCGCAGCCCCACCAGCGCCCGAGGGACCCGGAGGCCCTCCTCGCAGGGATGCCGATCGACCTCGGCCGGCTCGCGCCGGAGGTGGCGCGGCTGGTGGCGGCGGGAGCGGGCGACCGCTACCGGATCTCGGCGGGCTGGCGCACCTACCTGCTGCTGGAACACGTCGGCCCCGACAGGCTGCGGGCCCGCATCATCGAACTGGGCGAGGCGTTCGCCGTACCGGCCTTGCCCCGGTACGCCCGGCAGCGGCTCCCCGATCCCGAACTGGTCCGGACCGGCCTGGTCTCCCCGCGCGAGCTGCACCCGCTGGTGTCCGCCGCGCTGTTCCCCGGCGCCGACCCCGCCGTGGTCCCGACCGGCCCCGATACGGGCGGGCCGGTACGGGTGCGCTGCGGCGGCGGATGGCACGCGGTGCGCTCACACGGCGGCGTGCTCGACGTACCGCACACCCCGCAGGAGCAGCAACGCGAGCGCGCCATGCGGGCGTTCGGAGGCGCGGTCTCCGGGTGCTTCGCCGTGCAGCACAGCTGGACGACGGGCGAGGGGCGGCTGCCGCGCGCCCTCCGGGCCCAGCGGCACGAGCTCTTCCTGCGCGTCCAGCACGGCGACACCCCGGGCGTGGTGGCGCTGCTGGACGCGGGTATGGACCCCCGGATCCGGGACGCCCGCGGCCGCGGCCTGCTGCACACCCTCAACCTGCTCGACCACGAGGTGCTGCTGCCCCGGTTGCTGGCGGCCGGACTCGACCTGGAGGCACGGGACACCGGGCAGCGCACCCCGTTGCTGTCCGCGGTGTACTGGGGCGGCTCGGCGGACCTGGTCAGGGACCTGCTGGCGGCCGGCTCCCGGATCGACGTCACCGACGAGATGGAACTGTCGCTGTCCCAGGTGATCCGCCGCTACAGGCGCACCGACCTCGCCTTCCTGCGGAACCGCGTCGACGAGGAGTTCCCCGACATCGGCGCAGACTGGTACGACGACCACCTGGAGTACCGCGAGGACGACGCGGACGAGGACGACGAGGACGACGACGCGTGAGTGCGACCCAGCCACAACCCGCCCGTGCCCTGGCCGCCGCCGACGCCCTGGGTGCCCGGCTGGACGCCACCCGCACCGAACCCGCCACCAACCCCCAACTGGAAGCACTGGCACTGGCCGTGACGGCCAATCAGCCGGTCCTCCTGTGGGGTGAGCCCGGTATCGGCAAGTCCGCTGGCATGGAGCAGCTCGCCACCGCGCTCGGCGTCCGGCTGGAGACCGTCATCGCCAGCGTCCACGAGCCCTCCGACTTCGCGGGGTTGCCCATCGTCGGCGAGGACCCGGCCACCACGGGCGTCCCCATGGCACCGCCGGACTGGGCGGTGCGCCTCGCCCGCACCGGCCACGGGCTGTTGTTCTTCGACGAGCTGTCCTCCGCCCCGCCGGCCGTGCAGGCGGCCCTGCTGCGCGTGGTCCTGGAGCGTCGGGTCGGCAGCCTCGAACTACCGGCGGCGGTACGGATCGTCGCCGCGGCCAACCCGCCCGCGAGCGCCGCCGACGGCTGGCACCTCAGCCCGCCGCTCGCGAACCGCTTCGTCCACCTCGACTGGACGCACAACCCGCGCACCGTGGCCCGCGGCATGGCCGGCACCTGGCCCGAGGTGGCGATCCCGGCCGTCGATCCCGCCAAGGCCGCCGGTTCGGTCGCCCGGGCCCGCGGGGCCGTCTCCGGCTTCCTCACCGCCCGTCCGGGCCTGGTCCACCACATGCCGGCCGAGGCCGCCGGACGGGGCCGCGGCTGGCCCTCCCCGCGCACCTGGGAGATGGCCCTGCGGCTGCTGGCCACCGGGTACGCGGCATCGACGGGCCGGGAGGCCCTCGCCGCCGCGCTCACCGGCGCCGTGGGCGAAGCCGCCGGGATCGAACTGCTCTCGTACCTCGAACACCTCGACCTGCCCGACCCGGACCGGGTGCTGGCCGACCCCGACGCCTTCGCCCTGCCCGAGCGCGGCGACCGGCAGCTGGCCTTCCTCATCGCCGTGGTCGCGGCCGTGCAGAGCGAGCTCACCCGTCCCCGCTGGGAAGCGGGCTGGGCGGTCCTCGCCAAGGCCGTGGACGCGGGCGTGCCCGACGTCGCCGCCCGCGCCGCCGCCGACCTCGCCGCGATGCGCGACCTCGACTGGCCGGTGCCCGCCGGCATCGACGCCTTCGTGGAACTGCTCCAGCTGTCCGGCTCGCTGCCGGGCGGCAACTGAGCCCAGTCCGGCGCCGTGCGACCGGAGTTGGACCGCGCGAAGCTACTGGCGGCCCGTTACAAGGCCGCCGAAACCCGTCCGTACCTCGCGTCCGCGCTGTACGCCCTGACCGTCGTCCCTTCGGCCGGGGTGCGCACCATGGGCGTCGACCGGCACTGGCGCTGCTACGTCTCGCCCGCTTTCGTCGAGGCGACCCCGGTGGCCCTGCTGGCCGGGGTGTGGATCCACGAGGTGGCGCACCTGCTGCGCGACCACCACGGCCGGGCCGAGCGGCTGCCCGCCGCCGACCAGCGCGATCCGGTCCGGATCAACATCGCCCAGGACTGCGAGATCAACGACGACCTGCTGGCGGACGGGCTGGCGCTGCCCGAGGGCCGGATGGAGCCCGGGCTCTACGGCCTGCCCACGGGCGGCCTCTTCGAGACGTACCTGCCGGCGATCCCCCCGACGCCCCACGGGCCGGACTGCGGTTCCGGTGCGCACGGCACTCCCGGGCCGTGGGAGCTGGGCGAGGACGGCGGCCCCGCCCGGGTCGGACCGGTGGAGGCCGAGGCGCTGCGCCGGCAGACCGCCGAGGCCGTACGGGCCCACCGGCGCACCCGGGGTCGGGTGCCCGAGGGCTGGGCCCGGTGGGCCGAGGAGGTCCTGGAGCCCTCCGTCGACTGGCGCCGGGCTCTGGCGGGATCGGTCCGCGAGGCCGCCGCCTGGGCGGCCGGCGCGGTGGACTACACCTACCGCCGCCCCTCGCGCCGGACGCCCGCGCTCGGCGGCCGGGTGGTGCTGCCCAGTCTGCGCAGGCCGCTGCCGCGGGTGGCCGTCGTCATCGACACCTCGGGATCGATGGGCCCAGGCGAGCTCGCGGCCGCTCTCGCCGAAGTCACCGGCGTCCTGCGGGAGGTGGGGGTCGGCGGCAACCGGGTCGCCGTCCTCGCGTGCGACGCCGACGTGCACGCCGTGACCCGGGTGCGCAGTGCCGGCGAGGTGACCCTGGCCGGCGGCGGGGGGACGGACATGCGGGTCGGCATCGGCGCGGCCCTGGCCCTGCCCGACCGGCCGAACGTCGTGGTCGTGCTGACCGACGGGTTCACGCCGTGGCCGGACGAGACGCCGTCCTGCCGGCTGATCGCCGCGCTGGTCGGGAGCGCCCCGCCCGCGCCCCCGCCCTGGGTGGAGACCGTACGCGTCGACCTGGCCACGTGACCCCGCCGGCCGACGGCCCTGTCTGCTGCGGGCAGTTCACCAAGTGACGGGCCTCCGGCGGCCTTTGTCGGCACGGCACCAACGCGACCCCGGACGGCACGCCTTGTCACCCTCTGTGTTTAGCATCCCGCGATTCGGTAACAAGATGTAGTGACAGGTAATCAACACTCGACGAAAGGCAGGACCATGAACCTCGTCAACGTGCTCATCCTCGTCGCGGTCCTCGCACTTGTCGGCCTTCTGATCGCGGCCCCCAGCGCCACCGTGCGGCGCAACCCGTTCCCGGGCCGGCGGCAGCGGGCCGACCGCCGCCTCTCGGGCGCTCCCCGGTCGACCCGGGTGCCCGGTCAGCGGGGCATCCAGCACCACGCGCCGTGAATCCGGCGCAGCGGCCGACCGTCAGACGGGCTCGGTGGCGAAGAGCTCCAGGTGGGCGCAGTGCGGGCAGCGGTACGCCTCGATGCGCCGCCGGGGCTTTCCCAGCCGTTTGGCACCGCCGAACAGGCCGCGTTCCAACGCCCCGGCGATCCAGCGCGCGTACCCCCGGGCGCCCTCCCCCGCGTCCTCGACGAAACCCGGCTCCAGGCCGACGCCACCGCAGTAGGTACATCTCATCGCGTCCACGGGCCGAGTGTAGGGAGCGGGGCCACGGCGCCGGCCGCCGGGCCGGCGCCGGGCCCCGTGAGGAACTTCACCGCGGGGGACGTCCCCGGACCGCGGCCGGCGTTGCTAGATTGTCGGGCGGCCGGTCCAAGGCCCCGGACGAGATGCGCCGTACCCGGTTACGCACGACGACGCGCGAGGTGCTGCACGAGCAGCGCCGTCCGCTGTCCGCACCCGGGCAGCGTACTCGTCGAGCAAGATGGGCGTACGCCATGACCGTGCCACTCACCCGCAGCCTGTACCGGACGACCGCGCACGCCGCGGGGGGACGTACCGGATCCGTCCGCACGGACGACGGACGCCTGGACGTCCGCCTCGCCCCGCCGCGCAAGAAGGTGCCCGGCACCACCAACCCCGAGCAGCTGTTCGCGGCCGGTTTCGCCGCCTGCTTCACCTCCGCGCTCGCAGAGGTCGCCGCCGAGTTCGGGGCGGACGCCGCCACCGCACGCGTGGCGTGCGAGGTCCAGCTCGGCACCACGGACACGCCCGCCGGCTACGGCCTCGCGGTGACGCTCACCGTCGGCGTGCCCGGGTGGCGGGCGGCGGACCTCCAGCCCTTGCTGCACCGGGCGGACGCGGTCTGCCCGTACTCGCAGGCCGTGCGCGGCAACGTACCGCTGACGCTCGTGGCCGTGGACGAGCTCGCCGGGGCCGTGGAGTCCGTCGAGTCCGGCGCCGATGACCGCGCCTGAGTCCGCGCGGGGCGAGCACCTCCCGGACGGCCCCGGCGTCGCCGTGCCCGAGCACGGCGCCTGGCTGCGGCGCGGCATCAGCCGCGACGGCGGACCCCTCGTCGAGGACCGCGAAGTGGTGTGGCTGCAGGCCGGGTCGTACTACGCCGACAGCCGGGGCTTCGCCGGTGAGACGTCCTTCGACGGCTCCCAGGTGCACTTCCACCACCTCACGGGCGAGCCCGGCGAAGACGCCGGCACCTTCCGGTGGGACGGTGCGGACCTCGTCGAGCGGGGCACCAACCCGGACGGCAGCACCTTTCTGGAGATCTGGACCGAGCTGCCCGCCGCCGACGGCGCGTGCGGCTCCTGGTCCGGCCCGGACCACCACGTGGTGCGCGTCGGCCGCCACGTGGTGCACGTCGATTCCCGTTCCGGTACGTACTGGCGGCTGTAGCCCGGGCCGCGGCGGACCGTCAGGGCAGGAGACCGGCCGGCAGGTATTCCGCGTACTCCGAGGCCGGCCGACCGGTGGCCTGGCGGACCAGGTCCTCGATGGGGTCGACCGCCTCCTCCGACAGGGGCGTGCCGAGGCGGGCGGCGACGTCCCTGCGCAGGGTCGGTAGTTTGGCGTAGAGGCGGTCGCCGGGGCAGGAAGTGGCGTTGAAGTCGCGGTGGCCGTAGATCTCCGACGCGGGCAGGCCGTACTGGTCGCAGATGTGGGCGCACAGGTCGGCCAGGGCCGCGTACTGTGCCGCCGGCTGGTCCTGCGAGGTGTACGTGCCCTCGTTCTCGATGCCGATCGACACGGTGTTCTGGCCGACGCAGTGCGCCGCCCGCACCTGGCGGTGGCCGGTGCGCAGCTCCGCCAGGCTGTTGTGGCGTCCCTCCAGCACGAAGGCCCCGCGGCTGATGGTGAAGTGCTGGCCCGTGTCGATCCAGCCCTGCGCGTCCATGTGGTACGTCTGGATCGCGCGGGCGAGGGCGACGGCGCGCTGCTTCGAGTAGTCCGTCACGTTCGCCGTCGCCGTGTGGTGGACGATGATCCGCTCCGGGCCGTTGGCGAGGACGACGACGGGTTCGGACGCCGCCCGCGCACCCCAGGCGGCGCAGCCGATGATGTCCGGGGTGGCGGCGGAGTACGCCCGCCCCGCCGCGGCGAGCGGCAGTGCCGCGGCGGCGGTCAGGGCGAAGGCTCCCGTGAGGACCGACCGGCGGGTGTACGGGGCCGCGGCGCGTGCCGACGGCTGGTGCAGTGCGGAGGAGGTCATGCGGCGCCATTGAAGGGGACCGTGCCGCCACCGGCCGCGCAGACACACCGCGCACCCCCCGGACGTACCACCATCGGTGGCCCTACCGGGAGTCCTCGGCGTACGACACCGCCCGGCCGAGGCCCGGCGGCGTGTCCTCCCCGGCGGTCCACCAGACGCCCAGTCGCTGGCGGACCAGGTACCAGCCCCCGTCGGGACCCCGGCGGAAGTCCCAGTCGTACGGACCGCCCATGGAGTAGGGCGAAGAGCTCTGCCCGCTCCCCGTCACGGCGACGAACCACATGTACCCGACGCCCGTCGCCCGGTCCTCGTCCACCTCGAAGTCCATGTTCAGGATGTGGTGCTGCATGCTCGGGAAGTGTGCCTCCGCCTCCTCCACCTTCGCCCGGACCGCCTCCCTGCCGCGGACCTCTCCCCACGGCTCGAACTCCAGCACCGCGTCCTCGGCCCAGCACTCGATCCACGCCCGCCAGTCCTTGCGGTCCAGCGCCCGCCAACCGCGGATCATGAGCCGCCGCAAGGCTTCCTTGTCCTCCAGGACCCGCAGTCGGCGCAGCAGGTCCTCGTACGTCACTTCGGTCCCCGCGGTCACTGGGCACTCGCAGCAGGGCGTACGACGATCTCGTTGACGTCGACCTCGGCCGGCTGGGCGACGGCGTAGGCGATGGCTCCGGCAATGGCGGACGCCGGCAGCGCCACGGCGCGATAGGCCTTCATGGCCTCGCGCGCGGCAGGGTCGGAGATGCCTTCGGCCAGCTCCGACTCGGTCACGCCCGGAGAGACCAGGGTGACCCGGACGGTGCCGTCCGACTCCTGGCGCAGCCCTTCGGACAGGGCGCGGACGGCGAACTTGGTGGCGCAGTAGACGGCCGCGGTGGGCGACACCTCGTACGCGCCGACGGAGGCGACGTTCACGAAGTGCCCGCCGCCCCCGGCGCGCATCACCGGCAGGGCGGCGGCGATCCCGTGCAACACGCCCTTGACGTTCACGTCGATCGTCCGGTCCCATTCATCGACCTTCAGAGCGTCCAGCGGCGAGAGCGGCATCACCCCGGCGTTGTTGACCATGACGTCCAACCGCCCGTACTGCTCCCGGGCGGCGGCCACGAAGGCCCGTACGTCGGCGGCGTCGGTGACGTCCAGCCGCTGGAAGGCCGCCGTACCACCTGCCTCGTTGATCTCCCGACTGAGCGCAGCGAGCCGATCGCTGCGCCGCGCGCCCAGGAGCAGCCGGTGGCCGTCGGCGGCGAGTCGCCGCGCCGTCGCCTCCCCGATCCCGCTGCTCGCTCCGGTGATGGCCACGACCTTGGCTTCGTTCCTCATACCCGTCCTGCTCCTCGTTCGAAGCGGATGACTCCGCCCGACCGAGTTTGGACAAGCCGCGGCCGGCCGACCAGGACGCACCGCACCCTGGCAGCGGGCCTCCCCACCCCCTAGCCTGCGGCCCCCTGCCGCTCCGTGCTGACGCTGCCGAGCCAGAGCAGGTCACGGGCCCGGGTCATCGCCACGAAGAGCTGGCTGCGGAGCAGTTCCTCGCGCTCCCGAGCCGTTTCCGGGGTCTGGGTACCGCCCGCGCCGGCCGGGGTCCCGTGTGCGAACACCGCGTCGTACCGGGGCAGGAGGACGTTCTTGAACTCCAGGCCCTTGGCCCTGCGGTAGGTGCCCAGCTTCACCGCGCCGACCGCGCGGCCGTCGTAGTGCTCCAACGGGCACACCGGGATGCCCGACCGGGTGAGCAGCCGCTGGTAGTGGCGAAGAGCGCGCATGGAGGGGCACAGCAGGGCGGTGTCGGCCAGCGCGCCGTCGGGCAGGGAACGCAGGGCGTCCAGGAGTTCCCCGTCGTGGGCTTCCGCCGTGGGCCGGGTGACGCGTACGACGTCCCCGTCGTGGTAGGTGAGGTCGACGTCGCGGCGGCCCGGGGTGTGCGTGCCGTCGAGGTCCTCGAAGGCGTCGTCGGCCACGACGGTGAGGGCCGCTTCCAGGATCTGCTTGCTGTTGCGGTAGTTGGTGCGCAGCACCTGCCCGCGGTCGCCGCGGATGTCGATGCCCGCGTCGGTGAGCCGGAAGCCCCCCGGGTACACGGTCTGCTGGCCGTCGCCGACGAGCAGCAGACCGTTCGGCACGTCACCGACGAGCGCGTGCAGCAGGCGCACGCCGACGAGCGTGAGGTCCTGGACCTCGTCCACGATGACGGCCGCGTACGGGGGCCGCTCGCGCCGGCGGACCGCTTCGGCCAGGGCCAGCGAGAGGACGTCGTTGAAGTCGTGCACGCCGCGCTCGCCGCGCAGTGCTTCGTACGCCTCGTACAGCTCCCACACCGCCTGCCGGTGCGCACGGTGCAGGCGTGCCTTCCGCCGCCGCCTCGGGACGGTCACGTACTCGTCGAAGCCGGTGAGGCCCCGCCCCTTGATGACGTGGTCGATCTCTTCGTGCCAGTAGGCGGGGGCGGGGTCGAGCTCGGCCAGGCTGCTCCCGCGGCCGACGTTCTTCCAGGCGAGGCTGAAGGCGGTCTCGGCCTTGTCCCCGTGCAGCCGTACCGGTACGCCCCGCTCCTGCAAGAACTCCTGCGCCCAGGAGTGGAGGCTGCGGAAGTCCACCCGGTCGGCGACGGCCGGGGCCATGGCCTTGAGGAAGGTGCTCTGCACCCGGGGCAGGTTGTTGGCGAAGGTGACGTACAGGATGCGGCCGGTCGTCCGCCGGGCCAGGTGGGCGGCACGGTGCAGTGCGACGACCGTCTTGCCGGTGCCGGCCGGTCCGCTGATGCGGGCCGGGCCGGCCCAGTTGCGGCGCACCAGTGCCACTTGATCGGGGTGGAGGAAGGTCATCCACTGCTCGATCGGGGCCTCCCGCGCCCCCTTCAAGGCCGCGTCGCGCAGCCCTTCCAGATCGAACAGCCCGTCCGGGGAGCCCGGTCGGTGGCGCTCGGGTGCCGGCGGCGGCTGCTGGTCGACCGTCGCCCCCGCGTAACCGGGGAACACCCGCTCGAGGTGATCGGCGATAGCCCGGACGGACTCCGCGCGCAGCCGGTGCCGCTCGGAGAGGAGCACGGGGCCGATCTCCTGTTCGCCCAGGAGCCGTATCCGGCCACGGCTCGCGTCGAAACGCCGGCCGGCGAGCACCAGCAGCGGCTGGACCGCGACCGGTGACATGCCGAGGGACGCCACCGCGCTCTCGGCGGCCTTCGTGGCGCCGAGCAGCCCGGTCGCGTGTTCGTCGCCCGGCTCGCCGCCGGCGGTGACGTCGATGACGAAGACGCCGCCGGGTCCCACCAGCAGCATGTCGGCGTCAGCGGTCCGCGCCCCGGACCACTGCCGGTGGACGAGCAGCCGCCAACCGCGCGCGGTCAGCACCAACAGCTGGGCGAGGACCCGCTGTTCGCCCTCGCCGACCGCGCCCCACCGCAGGGCCTGCCGGCGGGCGGCCTGCCACTGCTCCCGGAGCAACCGCTCCTGCCGCCGCGCGTCCTGCGCCCGCTGCGATGCCGCCCCGCCTGCCCCCATACCCAGCCCCCTCGTACGCGGAGTGACGATCATAGGGCGGAACGCAACGGTGGCGGCAGGGCGCGTACCGGGCAGCGCCTCCTCTCAGTCCTGCCAGTAGAACAGCAGGGTGTCGACCTTCAGCGGGTCGCGGCTGCCGAAGTAGTACACGCCGAGGTCGGTGACCTGGATCGAGCCGACGGCCTCGTCGAGCCAGCGGAAGCCGGCCGATTCGACCGCGCGGCGCACGGCCGGATCGTCGTCGTCACCGGTCGCGAACCGGCCGAGGGTGCTGATGAGCACCGCAGCGCCGCTCTGGCCGTAGCGGATCACGTGGTACGTGCCGTCCCCCGTTCCGTTGTCCTCTGCGCAGGAGATCGGCGGCTGCGGCGCGATGCCCGCGGCGGTGAGCGCGGCCGAGGCCCGCCGCAGCTGCTCGGCCGTACCGGTGGCCGGCGGCGGCTCCGTGCACAGGGCCTCGATCCGCCACCGCGGATCGGTCCGCTCCTCGGCCCACTGACCGTATTCGTGGACGATCGCCGTGCGCAGTTCCTCGTCCAGGCCGGTCACCTCGACGCGGGGGCGGCCCAGCTCCTCGTACAGCCTCCGGGTCTCGGCGACGTCCTCGGTCAGTCGGTGCAGCGCGTACGCGGCCCACAGCTTCGCCTCCTCGGTCGGCGCCTCGGCGAGGTAGGCGCGCAACCGCCCCGGGTCGGTCAGGAGCGCCTGGGCGCGGAACGCGACCTGCCGGTCGGGGTCCGCGAGCGCATCGGTGACGTCCCCGCCGGCGCGGTCCCGCAGGCGGACGGCGATGGAGCGGTCCTCGGGGCGGGCCCCGCCGAGTTCGGCCAGCACCGCCTCGGACCCGTGCCGGGCGGCCAGTGCGTCGAGCCCCGCCTCGCCGGTCTCCCGCCGATGACGCCACGGATCGAAGGCGAGCGTCGCCAGGGCGCCCGCCGCCGTCAGGTCGCCGAGAGCGCCGCGGGCCCCCAGGACCGCTTCGGCCATGCCGTACGCGCCGTCCTGCTGCCGGTCCTCGTGCCGCAGCCAGGGCAGCAGCTCGGGGCGGTCCGCGAGCAGGCCCAGCAGCGCGATGCGCACGTGGCTCACGTCATCGGTGTCCTGGACGCACGCGATCAACGCGGCCACGCGCCGCTCCGGCACCCGCCCGGCCAGCGCCTCGGCGCAGGCATCGCGGCGCCACCACGGCTGGCCCGTGTCGGCCGCGCACCGCGCGAGGGCGTCCGCGTCGAACGCACGCAGGCCCGCGGCGTCGGTCCGCCCGGCTTCCGGGGTCAACTTCTTGATCGTCTTCGCCATCCCGGGATGTTACTAGCGGCGCCGGGTGTCGGTGGGTGTCGATAGGCTTCACGGATGGCACTTCCCGACGCTTCCCCCGAGACCTCCGACACCTCCGCGACCTCCGACGCCCTGCAGGTACTGCACCGCGTGTTCGGGTACGGCTCCTTCCGCGGTGAACAGCAGGAGATCATCGAGCAGGTCGTCGGCGGCGGTGACGCGCTCGTGCTGATGCCGACCGGCGGCGGCAAGTCGCTCTGCTACCAGATCCCGGCGCTCGTCAGAGAAGGCACGGGCATCGTCATCTCGCCGCTCATCGCGCTGATGCAGGACCAGGTGAACGCGCTCACCGCGCTCGGGGTGCGGGCCGGATTCCTCAACTCGACGCAGGACCCGTACGAGCGGCAGGCCGTCGAGCAGGCGTTCCTCGGCGGCGAGCTGGACCTGCTCTACCTGGCCCCCGAGCGGCTGCGCACCGAGAGCACCCAGCGGCTGCTCGACCGGGGCAGCGTCTCGCTCTTCGCGATCGACGAGGCGCACTGCGTCGCCCAGTGGGGTCACGACTTCCGGCCCGACTACCTGGCGCTGTCGATGCTGCACGAGCGCTGGCCCAAGGTGCCGCGGATCGCGCTGACCGCGACGGCCACCGAGGCCACCCACGCCGAGATCGTGGCGCGGCTCGGCCTGGAGGAGGCCCGGCACTTCGTCGCCAGCTTCGACCGGCCGAACATCCAGTACCGGATCGCCCCGAAGAACAACCCGCTCAAGCAGGTGCTGGAGCTGATCCGCAGCGAGCACTCCGGTGACGCCGGAGTCGTCTACTGCCTCTCGCGGGCCTCGGTGGAGAAGACCGCGGCCTTCTTGGTGGAGCAGGGCATCGACGCCGTGGCGTACCACGCCGGCATGGACGCCCGGGCGCGTGCGGCGAACCAGGCGCGGTTCCTGCGGGAGGACGGGGTCGTGGTGGTGGCCACGATCGCCTTCGGCATGGGCATCGACAAGCCGGACGTGCGCTTCGTGGCCCACCTCGACCTCCCGAAGTCGGTCGAGGGCTACTACCAGGAGACCGGCAGGGCCGGCCGCGACGGCGAGCCGGCCACGGCGTGGCTGGCGTACGGCCTCCAGGACGTGGTGCAGCAGCGCAAGCTCATCGAGGGTTCCGAGGGCGACGAGACGCACCGCCGCTCCCTGAGCATGCACCTGGACGCCATGCTGGCGCTGTGCGAGACCGTCGACTGCCGCCGGGTGCGGCTGCTGGAGTACTTCGGCCAGGCGGGCGAGCCGTGCGGCAATTGCGACACGTGCCTGACGCCGGGCGAGTCCTGGGACGCGACGGTCGCCTCGCAGAAGCTGCTGTCGACCGTGTGGCGGCTGGCGAACGAACGGCGGCAGAAGTTCGGCGCCGGCCAGATCATCGACATCCTCCAGGGCAAGAAGACGGCGAAGGTCATCCAGTTCGACCACGACGCGCTCTCGGTGTTCGGCGTGGGGGCGGACCTGAGCACGGCGGAGTGGCGGGGCGTCGTACGCCAGTTGCTGGCGCAGCGGTTGCTGGCGGTGGAGGGCGAGTACGGGACGCTGGTGCTGACGCAGGACAGCGGCGAGGTGCTGGGCGGCCGCCGCAGCGTCCCGATGCGGAAGGAGAAGGCGCCCGCCGGACCCGCCCGCAAGGAGTCCGGATCGCGCTCGGGCAAGGGCGCCCGCGTGCCGGTCGACCTGCCCGCCGCGGCCGAGCCGGTCTTCCTGGCGCTGCGCGCCTGGCGGGCCGGGACGGCGAAGGAGCAGGGCGTGCCGGCGTACGTCGTCTTCCACGACGCGACGCTGCGGGAGATCGCGACGCGGGTGCCCACCACGACGGAGGAACTGGGAACCATCGGCGGCGTCGGCGAGGCCAAGCTGGCCAAGTACGCCGAGGGGGTGCTCGCCACGCTGGCGGAGTGCGGGGCGGCGAGCCCGGCCGATGCCTCCGCTACACCCGCTCCGTCCGCCGCGCCCGCCGGGCCCGCCGGGCCGGCGCCGGCGCCGTCGGTCCGGGCGGAGCGCCGCCCGGCGGCGCACGACGTCGAGGAGGAGCCGCCGTTCGATTGGGACGAGATGGCTCCGCCGCCCGACGACGACTGGCAGTAGACCTCCGCCTTCACCCGGGCCGCTCCAACCGGAAGTTACCGATGGGTAGCCACGGGCACGGTGGAACGGTAGCGTCCGTGGCCTGGAGGGGAGAGCCATGCCTCGTACGTTCACCGTGTCCGACAGCATCGTCGTCCACGTCAGTCCCGCCGACGTCTACCGGCACGTGTCCGATCCTGCCCGGATGGGCGACTGGAGCCCGGAGAACCTCGGCGCCACCGTGCACGGAGGAGCCGGGGAGACGCGCGTCGGGACGGTGTTCGACGGGCGCAACAAGCGCGGGGCCTTCCGGTGGACCACCCGGTGCACGGTGACGGCGCTCGAACAGGACCGGCTGTTCCGGTTCCGGGTGCACGCCATCGGGGTGCGGCGCCCCCGGCTGCCCAGACCCATCGCCACCTGGGAGTACCGCTTCGAGCCGGTTCCCGAGGGCACTCGGGTGACCGAGACGTGGACGGACGACCGCCGCTCGTGGCCGGACTTCGCGGCCCACGCCTTCGACCGGGTCGCCACGCGGGGACACACCTTCGCCGATTTCCAGCGCAGGAACATCGCAGCCACCCTGCGCAACCTCAAAAAGGCTTTGGAACCGGCGTCCGAGATGCGGTAACGGTGGGGGCCGTCAGGCCTTCGCGGGCACTCCGCCCCACGGCCCTCCCACCGAGGAAATCCACATGGACCATGCCGCCGAGTCCTTCCAACTCCTTCCCGGAGCCGCCGCGTCACCGGTGATCCTGCACGTACCGCACTCCTCGCGCACCGTCCCCGGGCCCGTACGCAACGGGATCGTGCTGGACGACGCGGCGCTGGAGCGGGAACTGGACCACATCACCGACTCACACACCGCGGACATCGCCGCGGCCGCCGCCGCCGGATGCGCCCTCACGCCGTGGCGGTTCGTCAACGGGCTGTCCCGCCTCGTCATCGACCCCGAGCGCTTCCCCGACGAGCGCGAGGAGATGCTGGCCGTGGGCATGGGAGCGGTGTACACGCGCACCACGCACCGGGAGCGCCTGCGGGCGGACGGCTTCGACGGCCGCGCCTTGGTCGACCGCTACTTCCACCCGTACGCGGAGGCGATGGAGCGGGCCGTGGAGGACCGACTGGAGGCCGTCGGCCGCGCCGTGATCATCGACGTGCACTCGTACCCGTCGGAGCCCCTCCCCTACGAACTGCACGGCGCCGGCCCGCGACCGCCGATCTGCCTGGGCACGGACCCCTTCCACACCCCGGCCGCCCTGCTCGCCTCGGCCGAGAAGGCTTTCGCCGGCTTCGGCGGCACGGGGCTCGACAGTCCCTTCGCGGGCACGTACGTACCGCTGCGGCACTACGGCAGGGACCGGCGCGTCAGTGCCCTGATGGTCGAAATCCGCAGGGACACCTACATGTCCGAGCCGGGCGGCCCCGCCGGACCCGGCCTCGCCGCGCTGGCGGCGGCCGTGACCGAACTCGTGGACGGCCTGCCCCTGTGACCGTCCCCCGCGCGCACCGGGCGTGACGGCACCATCACCCCGCGCGCCCTCCGGAAACCTGCACATCGCGTTCGCGATCTCGACAGCCGACCTCCCCAGCGGGGCGATACGCCCGATATGCCCTGTCGCTTTGATGGTGATTAACCCTGGTTCGCTCCATGTAAGCAGCGTGTCGGCCGTATCTGTTACTCGATCCTGTGAAGAAGTCGCCACCATTCGGTGAATCAAGCTGCACGTCCGTCGGCAGAGGTGGCCGTCCACACGTGACGGGAAGTCAACGGGATTCGGTGGGGGGCGCGTTCGCGTGCTTTCATCTTGCCCATCGCAGCAGTCAGAACGGCGGCCGACTTTCGTGCCGCCCGCCGCTCGGCGATGAATTCCTCCCCCCAATGAAAGGTGCGCGCCATGCGTAACGACCTTGAGACCCGTGAGATCGACGACACCGAGCTGGACGCCGTGTCCGGCGGCATCATCAGCGTGTCCGGCGGCCTGGCCGGCGCCGTGACCAGCGATGTCAACAATGTCGTGGGCGTCGTGAGCTCCCTCAACACGGTCCAGGCCGCAACCGGCATCGTTTCCCACGTCCCCGGTCTCGTCACGGGCATCACCGGTATTTCGGTGAACTCCGGTCGCGCCGGTCTCTGATCGGGAATAGCCCGTGAACCCCGGATCATCCCCCACGGCTCCGGGGTTCACGGCCGTCCGAGATTTCGCCCGACGATACGAATGCAGCCGAAGGAACAGTCCGTGCAGTTTCGCCAAAAGGCTCTTTCCAAGCTGCAATCGCCCGAGGAATTGGACCTGCCCGTTCGCCTGGCCCGCCCACAGGGGCGACTCGTCCTGGCCGTCACGGTCGCCGTCATGGCGGCCGCGACCTACTGGGCCTTCACCGGCACCGTGTCCTCCAAGCTGAGCGCATCCGGCATCCTCACCCGGGCCGAGGGCAGTTACGTGCTGCAGACGCCGGTCGCGGGGCAAGTGACCGGAGTCCTCGCCGAGGAAGGCCAGTGGCTGGCTGCCGGTGCGCCCCTGCTCAACGTCCGTACGGAGCAGGGGGAACGACCCGTGCGCGTGGTGACCGGCGGTCGGTTGACGACCCTGGTGGCCAAGGTGGGCTCGGTCATCGCCACGGGTGCGGACGTGGCCACCGTGGAACGTGCGAAGGGTCCGCAGGACCCGCTGGTGGCCGTGCTGTACGTGCCGGGCAGCGGTGGCTCGGCGATCGCCGTGGGCGCCCCGGTCAACCTGAGCGTCCCGTCCGTCCCGCAGCAGCGGTTCGGTGCACTGCGCGGGCGCGTCACCGCGGTCGGCCGCGCGCCCCTGACGCGGGCGCAGATCGGTGGCTTCCTCGGCGACGGCGGGCTCGCCGAACAGTTCTCCCGCCACGGCAGCCCGGTGGCCGTGGTCGTACGCCTGGAACGGTCCTCCGCCACCCCCTCCGGCTACCGGTGGTCCTCCGCGGACGGGCCCCCGTACGCCGTCGATTCGAGGACGCCGGTCACCGGCGCCGTCCACCTCGCCGCGCAGCGCCCGGTCGACTGGCTGCTGCCGTGACCGCGCCGCACCTGCCTCCCGCCGGGCGCCGGCGCCACCGCCCCGAGCCGAAGGGCGGCTCCCGCCGCAGGCCCGCGCCCGCACCGTCGCCCGTACCGAGGGGCAGCACGCCCCGCCCCGTACGCACCCCCACCGTGCTGCAGATGGAGGCCGTGGAGTGCGGCGCCGCCGCCCTGGCCATGGTGCTCGGTCACCACGGCCGCTTCGTCCCGCTGGAAGAGCTGCGCATCGCGTGCGGTGTCTCCCGGGACGGCTCCCGCGCCAGCAACCTCCTCAAGGCCGCCCGCGGATACGGCCTGACGGCCAAGGGCATGCAGATGGACCTGGCCGCGCTCGCCGAGGTGAGCGCCCCGGCCGTGCTCTTCTGGGAGTTCAACCACTACGTCGTCTACGAGGGCACGGCCCGGCGGCTCGGCCGCACGGGCGTGTACGTCAACGACCCCGCCAAGGGCCGCCGGTTCGTCCCCATGGACGAGTTCGACACCAGCTTCACCGGGGTCGTCCTCACCTTCGAGCCCGGCAGCGGGTTCCGCCGCGGTGGCCGCGGACCGAGCGTCCTCGGGGCCGTGCCGGCCCGGCTGCGGGGCACCTCGGGCACCATGGCCGCCGCCGTGGTCGCCAGTCTCCTCCTGGTCGCCGTCGGCGCGGCGGTACCGGCCCTGAGCCGTACGTACATCGACATGTTCCTCATCGGCGAGCAGACCTCCCTGCTCGGTGTGCTGTTCGCCTCGATGGCCGTCGCCCTCGCCCTCACCGCGACCCTCACCGCGCTGCTGCAGGCCAATCTGCTGCGCGGGCGCATCATCGCCTCGACCCTGAGCAGTGCCCGCTTCTTCCGGCACCTGCTCAGGCTTCCGGTCACCTTCTACGCCCAGCGCAACCCGGCCGACCTCGTCCAGCGCCTCCAGTCCAACGACGCCGTCGCCGAGACCCTCGCCCGGGACCTGTCCGCCGCGGCCGTGGACGCCGTGGTGGTCCTGCTCTACGCGGTGCTGCTGTGGACGTACGATCCGCAGCTCATCCTCGTCGGCGTGGCCGTGGCGCTGCTCAACGTGGTCGCCCTGCGGATCGCGATCCGGCTGATGGCCACCGGTACCCAGAAGCTGCGCGCCGAGAGCGCCCGGCTGACCAACACCGCGTACGGCGGTCTCCAGCTCATCGAGACGATGAAGGCGACGGGCGGCGAGAACGGGTTCTTCCGCCGCTGGGCCGGACAGCACGCGGTCACCCTCGACGTGCAGCAGCGGCTCGGCGTGCCCAGTGCCTGGCTGGCCATCGTCGCGCCCACCCTCGCGGCGTTCAACAGCGCGCTGATCCTGACGATCGGCGGCCTGCGGGCGGTGGAGGGCCACCTCACCGTGGGCCTGCTCGTCGCCTTCCAGGCCCTGGTGACCAGCTTCACCGCCCCGATCTCCCGGCTGGGCGGCATCGCCGGCCGGATCCAGGACTTCGCGGCCGACGTCGCCCGGCTGGGCGACGTGGAGAACTTCCCGGTCGACCGGGTCTACTCACGGCGCGAGCCCGCGGCCTCCACCCGCCGCCTCAAGGGCCACGTGGAGCTCGACCACATCACTTTCGGCTACAACCCCCTGGACGCGCCGCTGCTCGAGGACTTCTCACTGACGGTCGGACCCGGGCAGCAGGTCGCGCTCGTCGGGGGCTCCGGCAGCGGCAAGTCCACCGTCTCCCGGCTCATCTCCGGCCTCCACGCCCCTTGGGCCGGGGCCGTCCGCATCGACGGGATGCGACTGGAGGACATCCCGCGCGGAGCGCTGGCCGCTTCCGTCTCCTTCGTCGACCAGGACGTCTTCCTCTTCGAAGGCACCGTCCGTGACAACGTCACGCTGTGGGACCCCTCCATCGCGGACGAGGCCGTGATCGCCGCACTGGAGGACGCCGCCGTGCACGACGTGGTGGCCCGCCGCCCCGGTGGCATCCACGGCCGAGTCGAGCAGGACGGCCGCAACTTCTCCGGCGGCCAGCGCCAGCGCCTGGAGATCGCCCGGGCGCTGGTGCGCCGCCCCAGCGTCATGGTGCTCGACGAAGTGACCAGCGCCCTGGACGCGGTGACCGAGCAGGTCATCATCGACAACCTGCGCCGCCGCGGCTGTGCCTGTGTGGTCATCGCCCACCGGCTGAGCACGGTGCGCGACAGCGACGAGATCGTCGTGCTCGACCGGGGCACGGTCGTGGAACGCGGGCGGCACGAACGCCTGGTCGCCGCGCAGGGCCCGTACGCCGCACTGGTCAAGGAGCACTGAGTGACGTACCCGGACCATGCGGCCGGCACCAGCACCGCCACCGCCACCGCCGGCCCGTCGGGCGGGGCGCCGGACCCGGTCGTCGCGGCCCTGGGTGCGCTGGGTGGGCCCGTCGACTGCGCGGGCGCGGGCAGCCTGTCCCTGGAGGGGCCGCTCGTCCTGTGGCTGGTCGTGGCGGGCGAGTTGGACCTGTTCGCCGTGGACGCCGCACAGTCCGGGCACTGGCACTTCTTGGGCCGGCTGGAGGCGGGCACGCTGCTGCTCGGTCCGGCCGAGGGCCCTGACCACACACTGGTCGGGCGGCCCCTGCAAGGCTGCCGGCTGCGCCGCATCGAACTGCGGGAGCTGTACCCCTCGGAGTACGCGCCACACCCGGAGTACCCGGAGCACGCGCAGTACCCGCAGTACCCGCAGTACCCGCAGTACGCCGACGAAGGGCAGCACGGTGCCACCGCCGTGGGCCGGCCGAGCCCGCTGGAGGACGCCTTCGCGCGCGGTATCGGCCGTGGTCTGCGCGTGCTCTACGAGGCACCGCTGGCCGGCACCGCCGCAACCGGGCACGGCGGGGCCGACGACGACATCCTGTGGATGCGGATCGCCCCCGGCAGCGTGCGGTACGGCGCCGTGTACGAGGCGGAGGCGGTCGGCACCCTCCTCGTCGACGCGACGATGTGGCAGGGCATGGTCGACCAGCAGTACCGGCTGCTGTACGCCCTGGACGGCTGGATCGAACAGCTGGAGCGCGCGCACGAGGACCGCACGGCCGCCGGGATCGAGGCGGGCCGGGCCGCCCGCACCCAGGCGGACCGGACGCTGCTGGCGTCCATCGTCCGCGCCGGAGGCCGGGATCAGTTCCGCAGCGCGGACGTCGACGCGACCTTCGCGGCGTGTCGCGTCGTCGCGGGCGCGGCCGGCATCGCACTGTCCCCGCCGGGCGGGGCGGGCACCCCGTCCGAGCAGCTGGATCCCGTCGAACACATCGCGCTCGCCTCGCGGATCCGCACCCGCACGGTCGGTCTCGGCGGGCGCTGGTGGCGGGAGAACAGCGGGCCGTTGGTGGGCCGGCGCGAGAAGGACGGCACGCCGGTCGCCCTGCTGTGGCGGCGCGGCGGATACGAGGCGGTCGACCCCGCCACCGGCGAGCGCGAGCGGGTCGGGAGGGCCAACCGGGCCGCCTTCGAACCGCGCGCCGTCATGCTGTACCGCCCCTTGCCCGAAGGGCGGGTGGGCCTGCCCGCGCTGCTCCGCTTCAGTGTGCGCGGCACCTTCCCCGAGCTGCGCAGCCTGCTGCTGGGCACCCTGGTCGCGGTGGTGCTGGGGGCCCTGGTGCCGGTCGCCACCGGCCGGGTCCTCGGCCGCTACGTCCCGCAGGGCGAGACGGGCCTCATCGTGCAGACCGGGCTGGCGCTGGTCGCGACCGCCGTGGTCGCGGCCGTCTTCATGCTCCTGCAGAACACCTCCCTCCTGCGCATGGAGGGCCGTATCGAGGCCACCGTGCAACCGGCCGTGTGGGACCGGCTGCTGCGGCTGCCGGCGACGTTCTTCACCGGGCGCTCCACCGGCGAACTGGCCGGCGCGGCGATGGGCATCAGCGCGATGCGCCGCGTGCTGTCCGGCATCGGGCCGGTCTGCGTGCAGGCGGGTGCGGTCGGCGCGGTGAGCTTCGTGCTGCTGTTCGTCCACAGCGTGCCGCTGGCGATGGCGGCGCTGGCCATGCTGGTCGTCATCGCGGGGGTCTTCCTGGGCCTGGGGCTGTGGCAGTTGCGGTACGAGCGCCGGCTGAACACCCTCGGACTCCGGCTGGGCAACCAGGCCTTCCAGACCCTGCGCGGCCTGCCCAAGCTCCGCGTCGCGGCGGCCGAGAGCTTCGCGTACGCAGCCTGGGCCCGGGAGTTCGCCCGTACCCGCGACCTGCAGCAGCACATCGGCCGGACCCAGAACGTCAGCACGGTCCTCGGCGCCGTCCACCTGCCGCTGTGCACGCTGGTGATGTTCGCGTTGCTGGCAGGTCCGGCCCGCGGCGCCATGTCCGCCAGTGAGTTCCTCACCTTCAGCACCGCGCTGACGATGCTGCTGTCGTCGGTCACGCAGGTGACCGGGGCGCTCGTCTCGGCCGCCGCGGTCCTGCCGATGTTCGAGCAGATCCGGCCGCTCCTGCGGGAGGTCCCCGAGGTGGACCGCTCCAGTACCCGCCCGGGACGGCTGACCGGTGCCATCGAGGCCAAGAACCTGTCCTACCGCTACGCCGACGACGGTCCGCTCGTCCTCGACGACGTCAGCCTGCGGATCGGACCGGGCGAGTTCGTCGCAGTCGTCGGGGCCAGCGGCTGCGGCAAATCGACGCTGTTGCGGCTGCTCATCGGCTTCGAGCGGCCCCTCTCGGGCAGTGTGCTCTACGACGGTCAGGACCTGGCGGCGCTCGACCGGGCGGCCGTACGCCGCCAGTGCGGCGTCGTACTGCAGAACGCCCAGCCGCTCTCCGGCTCGATCCTCGACTGCATCCGCGGCACCGGGACCTTCTCGCCGGAGGAGGCGTGGGAGGCCGCCGCGCTCGCTGGCCTGGCCGCGGACATCGAGGCCATGCCGATGGGCATGCACACCATCTTGTCCGACGGCGGCGGGACCGTCTCGGGCGGTCAGCGCCAACGGCTGATGATCGCCCAGGCCCTCATCCGCAAGCCGCGAATCCTGTTCCTCGACGAGGCCACCAGCGCGCTGGACAACGAGGCCCAGCGCGTGGTCACCGAGTCCACCCGCGCCCTGCGGACCACCCGCCTCGTGATCGCCCACCGGCTCTCCACGGTGATGGACGCCGACCGCGTGATCGTCATGTCGGACGGCCGGATCGTCCAGCAGGGCCCGCCCGCCGAACTGCTGGCCGACACGACCGGCCTCTTCCACGGCCTGGTCCGCCGGCAACTGCGCTGACGCTACTGGAGATCGGACAGGTCGACCGAGTCGGCCGGCGCCGGGGGCTTGGGCGTGACGGGCTCGTCGAAGTCGGAGAAGGAGGCGTCCACCTTCCGGCCGGACTCGTCGGTGCCCCGCACCTGCAGGAGGTACGGCTCGTCCTCGGTGGAGACCTGGTAGGTGCCCGTCGCGCCGTTGTCGCGCCGGCTGGTGACCGTGATGGCGGGCCGACCGTCGACGGTGGTCCGGGGGCCCTTGACCAGCTGTTCGCTCGGCGGCTTCGAGGAGAACTCCTTCTTGAAGAAGTCCAGGTCGCAGACCTGGGCGAAGTCGCTCAGCAGGGGGCTGTCCGTGGTGCCGTGCAGATAGCGGCCGTTGATGAGCGCGATCGCGTCGTCGGCCGCGGGGCCCGGCACCTGGGCCTTGAGCAGGGCGTCGTCGAGCTTCATCCAGACGTCGTCGCCGCGTTTGACGATGGCGGCCGTGCCCGCGCCGCCGGGGGGCGTGACCGTGCCGACGCAGTCGCCCTGCTCGTCGAAGCGCAGGTCGAGCGTGGTGGTGCCCGAGGCCTCGGTCACCTTGCCCACCATGCGCATGGAGGTGAGCTCGGCCATGGCCTTGCGCGAGGCCTGTGCGATGGCCTGGGGGCTGTCGTCGGCGATGCCGTTGTCATCGGCTCGGGCCACGCCCCCGCCCGTGAACGCCAGCAAGCAGGCGGCTCCGGCGGTCGCGCAGCGGGCCGCTGCTGCCCGGGGTGCGGACATCGGGCATCACCTCCCTCGTGCTGCGTGCGGACGGCGGCAGACGTCACCGCTCCTCCGGCGCAGCCGGGTCACCTGATCAGCGTAGGTCCGCACCGCGGCGGGCGCAGTCCGGGCGGGTCCGGCCGGATCCGGACGGGACGGGCCCGGCGTCGGGCAGCATGGTGCCCGATCACGTCCCCGCAGCACCGCCGATGGAGGGTTGGATGACCCGTTCCACGTCCTTACCGCCGATGAGGGCACGTCTCGCCGTGGCCGTGACGGCCGCCGCTGCCGCTCTCGTGACGGCCGGGGCCGCCGCCCCCGCCGGGGCGAGCGCACCGCCACCCGGGGCGAAGGCTCCGCGCGCGTTCGTGGCACTGGGCTCGGTCGACCCGACGATCTTGCAGGACATGCGGTACGTGCGCCCGCACAATTTCGTCGGCGAGCCGGTCGACGGCTACCGGCAGCCCGTCTGCATCCTGACCCGCCCGGCCGCCGAGGCCCTGCACCGGGCCCAGGTGCGCCTGCTGCGCCAGGGCTACTCGCTCAAGGTGTACGACTGCTACCGGCCGCAGCGGGCCGTCGACCACTTCGTACGGTGGGCCGAGGACCTCGGCGACGAACGGCGGAAGGCGGAGTTCTATCCGCGCGTCGACAAGTCCCGGCTGTTCGAGGACGGCTACATCGCGAAGAAGTCGGGACACAGCCGGGGCAGCACCACGGACGTGACGCTGGTGCGGCTGCCGGCACTGCCGGCGCCCCGCCCGCGGCCGGGGCAGGAATCGGTGCCCTGCTACGCGCCCCGGGCGGAGCGGTACCCGGACAACTCGGTGGACATGGGTACGGGTTTCGACTGCTTCGACACGCTGTCGCACACCGACGACCCGCGCGTCCAGGGGGCACAGCGTGCGAACCGGGACCTGCTGAGGTCGACGCTGGCGGCGGAGGGCTTCGTCAACCTGCCCGAGGAATGGTGGCACTTCACGTACAAGCCGGAGCTGTTCCCCGACACCTACTTCGACTTCCCCGTCGCGTACCGGTCGGTGGCCGGACACCGCTCCTGAGGACGCCGTGCCCCGCGGTCCGGCGGGACGTCGTCCACTGCGCAGTGACCGGCCGACCGGTCGCTGCGCGGTGGCCGAATTCCCGCGGCCGCGGGAACGGCACTGCCCGCCGGGATGCAGGGGACCCCGCGGCGACGGACAGTGGAGGCGGGGCCTTCGGCAGACCGGGAGGACCCGCGTGACGGACGACGACCCGACGCCCGACCGGACGGTTTCGCCTTTCATGACGGAGGCGGCCTTCCGGTCCCTGCACGCCGAGCTGTGCCGGCGTACGCCCACCGGCCCCGAGCACCGACGCGGCACCCTCGCCCACCTGACCCCCGCGCGCGTGGCCGCGGCCGCGGCCGACGTGCGGCACGGGCGCACCGTGTCGCTGGCCGCGCCCATCGAGACGCAGCCTGGTCCTGACGATCCGCAGCCCGCGGTCTACCGGCTGACGGCGCCGACCGCGCCGGAGACCGGAACCCCGGGGGTGCACTTCGCCCTGGACCGGTTCGCCATGAACGTGCACGGGGACGCCCACAGCCATCTCGACGCACTGTGTCACGTCGTGTTCGACGGCGAGCTCCACGGTGGCGTCCCGGAGAGCCGGCTGGCGGCCGGCGCCGCCCTCGGGATCACCCTGGACCTGGTGCGCGACGGGATCGTCGGCTCCGGGGTCCTGCTGGACGTCCCACGGCTGCGCGGGGTCCCCTGGCTGGAGCCCGGGGACTTCGTGGGCGCCGAGGAGCTGACCGCGGCCGAGGAGGCACAGGGCGTCCGGATCGGGCCGGGCGACCTGCTGCTCGTACGGGTCGGGCACCGGCGCCGGCGCCGGGAGAGCGGCGCTTGGGACGCGGCGCACGCCCGGGCGGGCCTGCATCCCGCGTGCATGCGGCTGCTGGCCGAACGGCAGGTCGCCGTCCTCGGCTCGGACGGCAACAACGACACGGCCCCGAGCCCGGTGCCCGGCGTCTCCTTCCCCGTGCACGTCCTGGCCCTGCACGCCCTGGGCATGCACCTGATGGACTACCTGGACCTGGACGCACTGGCCCACGCGTGTGCGGAGCTCGGCCGCTGGCGGTTCCTGTGCGCGGTGGCACCGCTGCGGCTGCCGGGGGCCACCGGCTCCCCGGTGAACCCGATCGCCGTCCTGTGACCCGCACCGCCTGGGCCCGGCCGGCGGCCACGGCGTTCCCGGCCACGCCGCGTCCCCGGGTGCCGCACCGGCGGGGGGCGTATACGTTCGAAGGGGGATCCTGCCGCGACGGGCCCGCCGGGGCGGCGGCACCACAGGCCGAGGACGGTGATCCGGTTGAACGACGCTGCGCACTACGACGTCATCGTCATCGGAACGGGCGCGGGCGGTGGCACGCTCGCCCATCGGATCGCTCCGTCCGGCAAGCGGGTGCTGATCCTCGAGCGGGGCGGCTTCCTCCCCCGCGAACGCGACAACTGGGACTCGACGGCGGTGTTC
Organism: Streptomyces sp. NPDC091682; assembly: GCF_044756625.1. NCBI lineage: Bacteria > Bacillati > Actinomycetota > Actinomycetes > Kitasatosporales > Streptomycetaceae > Streptomyces > Streptomyces sp. NPDC091682. The sequence goes on from NZ_JBIVTH010000002.1 coordinate 317,512, forward strand.
GTCAAGGGGAAGTACCGCGCGCCCGAGTTCTGGTTCGACCGGCACGGCCGCGAGTTCCCTCCCGAGGTCAACTACTACGTCGGCGGCAACACCAAGTTCTACGGCGCGGCGCTGTTCCGGCTGCGACCGCAGGACTTCGGGGAGCTGCGCCACCACGACGGGATCTCGCCCGCCTGGCCGCTGCGTTACGAGGACCTGGAGCCGTACTACACACAGGCGGAGCACCTGTACCGGGTGCACGGCCGGCACGGCGAGGACCCCTTCGAGGGCCCGGTGAGCGCCCAGTACGCCCACCCGCCGGTGGAACACGAGCCGCGGATCCAGCAGTTGAGCGACGACCTGGAGAAGCAGGGCCTGCACCCCTTCCACCTGCCGATCGGGGTCGATCTGGACCAGGACGCGGCCGGCCGGGCGACCCCGTCCAGCGTCTGCATCCGTTGCAACCGGGTCGACGGCTTCCCGTGCCTGGTGCGCGGCAAGTCCGACGCCCAGGTGATCTGCGTGGAGCCCGCGCTGCAACATCCCGGTGTCGAACTGGTCACCCACGCCCACGTGCTGCGGCTGGAGACCGATCCGACGGGACGCACGGTCAGCGCGGTCGTCGCCCGTCTCGCCGGCGGCGAGGAGGCCCGGTTCTCCGCCGACCTCGTGGTCGTGGCCTGCGGCGCGGTCAACTCGGCCGCGCTGCTGCTCGCTTCGGCGAACGACCGGCATCCGCGGGGCCTCGCGAACGGTTCGGACGTGGTCGGGCGCTTCTACATGCGCCACAACAACCTGGCCCTGATGGCCGTCTCCCGGGAGCCGAACGACACGCAGTTCCAGAAGACCCTCGCCCTGCACGACTGGTACCTGGGCGCCGACGACTGGGACTACCCCCTCGGCGGGATCCAGATGCTCGGCAAGTCGGACGCCGAACAGATCCACGGCGAGGCCCCGCGCTGGGCCGGGGCGGTGACCCCGAACATGCCCTTCGAGGTGATGGCCCACCACGCGGTGGACTTCTGGCTGTGCGGGGAGGACCTGCCGCTGCCCGACAACCGCGTCACCCTGGACGGCGACGGCCGCATCCACCTCGCGCTCGACGAGTCCCACAACACGGCGGGGCTGAAGCGGCTGCGGCACAAGCTCCAGGGCATGCTGGGCCGCCTCGGCATGCACGAGCACCACCTGTTGGACCACAGCCTCTACCTGCACAAGGGCATGCCGATCGGCGCCACCGCGCACCAGGCCGGCACCGTACGGTTCGGCACCGACCCGGCGTCGTCGGCCCTGGACCTGAACTGCAAGGCGCACGAGCTGGACAACCTGTACGTGGTCGACACGAGCTTCTTCCCGAGCATCGGCGCGGTCAACCCGTCCCTGACGGCCATCGCGAACGCCCTGCGGGTCGGTGACCACCTCCTCGAACGCATGGGCTGACCCGAGGCGGCGACACCGCCGACCGGGCGAAGATCCTCGTCCGGGTGGCGCAACGCGGGGCGCAGCGGGCCGTCGCGCGCCGGGGGCGGTGATTGGGTGACGCCCGGACCCGCCGGGGTGCCGTCATCCCGACGGCACGGGGTGGCGGTGCGAAGGAGGCAGTCCGCCGTGAGTTCGACCGAGGGCGTACCCCGGGGCGTGATCCCCGCGCACCTGCTCCGGGGCCAGAAGGCACTGGTGACGGGTGCGAACTCCGGGATCGGCAAGGCCACGGCGATCGGCATGGGCCGGGCCGGGGCGGACGTGGTCGTGAACTACGTGGCCGGCCGGGAGGAGGCCGAGGCGGTCGTCGCGGAGATCGCCTCCTTCGGGGTGCGCGCGGCGGCGTACGAGGCGGACGTGTCCGACGAGGGCCAGGTCGTGGCCATGACGGAACGCATGGTCGAGGAGTTCGGGACCATCGACATCCTCGTCGCCAATGCCGGCCTCCAGCGGGACTCCGCCTTCACCGAGATGACGCTCGCCCAGTGGCAGAAGGTCATCGACGTCAATCTGACGGGACAGTTCCTGTGCGCCCGCGAGGCGACGAAGGAGTTCCTTCGGCGCGGGGTCGTCCCGGACGTCTCCAACTCCGCGGGCAAGATCATCTGTATGAGCTCGGTGCACCAGATCATCCCCTGGGCCGGGCACGTGAACTACGCCTCCTCCAAGGGCGGCGTGCAGATGATGATGGAGACCCTGGCCCAGGAACTCGCCCCGCAGAAGATCCGCGTCAACGCGATCGCCCCCGGCGCGATCCGGACGCCCATCAACCGCAGTGCCTGGGACACCGAGCAGGCCGAGCAGGACCTGCTCAAGCTGATCCCGTACGGCCGGGTGGGTGACCCCGAGGACATCGCCCATGCGGCCGTCGGCCTCGCCTCCGACCTCATGGACTACGTCGTGGGCGCCACGCTCTACGTGGACGGCGGAATGACCCTCTTCCCGGGCTTCGCCACCGGCGGCTGACCTCCATCCGCTCGGCCCCGGGGAGGGACGCATGCACACCACGCTCCACCTGCTGGCAGAGGCTCCGCCTCAGATGCTGCCGGCCCGCTCGCTCATGGCCTTCACCCTCGCCACGCACATCATCCTGGTGCCCATGGGCGTGGCGCTGCCGATGATCACCCTGATCATGCACGGCTACGGCCTGCGCCGCGGCGATGCCACCGCCCTCCTGCTGGCGCGCCGCTGGTCGGCGGTCATGGCGGTGCAGTTCGCCATCGGCGTCGTCACGGGCACCGTCCTGTCCTTCGAGTTCGGCCTGCTGTGGCCGGGGCTGATGGGCCGGTGGGGCGATGTGTTCGGGATCGGCTTCGGCGTCGAGGCGTGGGCCTTCTTCCTGGAGGCCGTCCTCATCGCCATCTACCTCTACGGGTGGCGCCGGCTGCCCGCCCGTACCCACTTCCTCCTCGGACTGCCGCTGCCGGCGACGGCCCTGCTGGGCGCCTTCGGCATCCTGGCGGCCAACTCCTGGATGAACACCCCGCGGGGGTTCTCCCTCGACTCCGAGGGCAATCCCGTCGACGTGGACGTCTGGAAGGCGATCTTCACGCCGATGTTCGGGCCGCAGTACTGGCACTTCGTCGTGGCGATGCTGCTCACCGCCGGATACGTCGTGGCCGGTGTCTACGCGGTCGGGTGGCTGCGCGGGCGCCGCGACCGCTACCACCGGCTCGGCTTCACCGTTCCGTTCACGGTCGCGGCCGTGTTCACTCCCGTCCAGTTCGTGCTGGGCGACGCCATCGCCCGGGCGGTGTTCCAGAAGCAGCCGGTGAAGTTCGCGGCGATGGAGATCGTCTGGAACACCGACACACACGTCCCGGAGTACCTCTTCGGCCGCCTGCACCCCGACGGGACCGTCACCGGCGGCATCAAGATTCCGCAACTCGACTCCATCCTGGCCGGGTTCACCCCGGACACCGAGGTGCACGGACTGACGTCCGTACCGGCGGAGAACCGGCCCACCGTCACCCAGGCCACCCTCATCCATTGGACCTTCGACATCATGGTGGGCATCGGCTCGGTGCTGTTGCTGCTGGTCCTCTGGTACGCGTTCGTCTGGTGGCGCCGCCGCCGGCTGCCCGCCTCGCCGTGGTTCTACCGCAGCGCCGCCTGCGCAGGCGTGGCCAGCGTCATCGCCGTCGAATGCGGCTGGATCACCACCGAGGTGGGCCGCCAGCCGTGGATCGTCTACGAGAACATGCGGGTCTCCGAAGCGGTGACCGGAGCCCGCGCCGACTCCTTGTGGACCATGTTCGCCGTGGTCGTCGTCGTGTACGTGCTCATCTTCGGATCCTTCCTGGCCGTGCTCCTGAAGATGCGCACCCGATGGCGGCTGGACGACGAACGGAGCCGTGGGGCGGGCACGACGGCGACACCGGAGACCGATACTCCGTACGGCCCCCGCTCCGCCGTCGCGGCATCGACCGAGGACGGCACGCCGTGACCGCCGCCGGTGTGATCGCCGCCGTCCTGCTCCTCGCGGTGGCCGCCTACACCTGCGCGGGCGGCACCGATTACGGGGCGGGCTTCTGGGACCTGACGGCGGGCGGCGCGGAACGCGGGAAGCGCCCCCGGTGGCTGATCGACCACGCCATGGCCCCGGTGTGGGAGGTCAACAACGTCTGGCTCATCTTCGTCCTGGTCATCATGTGGACCGGGTTCCCGGAGTTCTTCCAGACCGTGTTCTCCGCGATGTGGCTGCCCCTGGCCCTCGCCGCGATCGGCATCGTGCTGCGCGGCGCCGGCTTCGCGCTGCGCAAGCCGACCCGCAAGATCGCCGGACGGCGCGTCTACGGCGCCGTGTTCGCCATCTCCTCGCTCCTGACCCCGTTCTTCCTCGGTGCCGCCGCCGGCGGGATCGCGTCGGGGCGCGTGGGGCCGGGCACCGAGCCCACGGCGCACGCCTGGTTCAATCCGACCTCCGTCTTCTTCGGCCTGCTGGCCGTCGTCGGCACGGCGCTGCTCGGGGCGGTATTCCTGGCCGCGGACGCCGTCCGCTACGAAGCCCCCGACCTGCACGCCTACTTCCGGCGGCGGGCGCTGGTGGTCCTCGCCGCCTTCGCCGTGTTGGGGGCGGTCACCCTGATCGTCGCCCATGCCGACGCCCCCCACCTGTGGCACGGCCTCACCCATGGCGCCGGGCTCGTCCTCCTCGTCGTGGCCGTACTGGCCACCGTCGTCACGGCATGGCTGCTGCTGCGCACCTCCGGGGCGTGGTCCCGGCCGGCGGCCGTCGTCCTCATGGCCTCGTCCGTGATCGCGTGGGGCGCGGCGCAGCGCCCGTACCTCATTCCCGGCCGGCTGACGGTGGCCGAGGCGGCGGGAGCGCCCAGCACCCTGCACTGGCTGATCGTCGTGACCGTGGTGGCCGCGGTCCTGGTCTTCCCCGCCGTGGCCTTCCTGTACCGGCTCGACACCCGCGGCGACCTGGAACCCCTCTCCGACGCCGACCTGCGCCGGGGCGGCGGGCCGGAACCCGAGGCCTGACGCGCCGCGGGTTCCGGGGGCCCGTCGGCGCGCCCGGAACGCCGAAACCCCTTACGGCACGCGCAGAATGGAACCCCCGCCAGCCGTTGCCGTACCGAAAGCGACCGCCGTGAACCGTCTTCCCGCGGACCCGACCGTGCTCCACCCGTTCCCGGAGCAGCCGCGCGTGGTGCTGCTGAAGCCGCTGCTGACGTCGCCGCTGGACGACGTCCCCGACTACGCCGTCGTCGGCGGCAACCCGGCCCGGCTCATCCGCACCCGCCACAGCGACGACGACATCGCCCGCCTGCTGTCGATCGCCTGGTGGGACTGGCCGGCGGCACACCTGACCGAACACGTCCGGACCGTCATGTCGGGCAGCGTCGACGACCTGGAGAGGGCCGCACCCCGGGCGTGAGCGGACGGGCACCCTACGGGGTGGAGCCGCGGTTCAGGGCCGCGTCGAGGGTGATCGCCGCGTCGATCAGGGCAAGGTGGGTGAACGCCTGCGGGAAGTTGCCCAGTTGGCGCCCGGTCAGGTCGATCTCCTCGGAGTAGAGGCCCAGGTGGTTGGCGTAGCCCAGCATCTTCTCCAGGACGAGCCGGGCCTGGTCGATCCGCCCGGCCCGGGCGAGTGCGTCGACGTACATGAAGGTGCACAGCGAGAAGGTGCCCTCGGAGCCGCGCAGGCCGTCCGGGGACGCTTCCGGGTTGTAGCGGTACACCAGGCTGTCGCTGACCAGTTCCTGTTCCATCGCGTCGAGGGTCGAGGCCCACATCGGGTCCTGGGGGGTGAGGAAGCCCACGGTCGGCATGCGCAGGAGCGAGGAGTCGAACACCTCGCTGCCGTAGTGCTGGACGAAGGCGCCGCGGCCCTCGTTCCACCCCTTCTCCATGACCTGTTGGAAGATCCGGTCCCGGGTGGTGTTCCAGCGCTGCATGGGTGCGGGTCGGCCGCCGGCCGCCGCGAGCCGCAGCGCGCGGTCGAAGGCCACCCATGACATCACCCTGCCGTAGGTGAAGTCCTGGGCCCCGCCGCGGGTCTCCCACAGGCCCTCGTCGGCCTGGTCCCAGTGGTCGGCCAGCCAGTCCAGGACGTGGACCATGCCGGTCCAACCGTGGTAGCCGAGGTGGATGTCGTGTCCGTGGGCGAAGGAGATGCTGTCCAGCGCCTCGCCGTAGATGTCCATCTGGAGCTGGGTGGCCGCCCCGTTGCCGATCCGGACCGGGGCGGAGCGTTCGTAGCCCTCCCAGTGGTCCAGGGTCTCCTCCTTCAGGTCGGAGGAGCCGTCGACCGCGTACATGATGTTCAGCGGCCCCGATTCGCTGTCGCCGCCCGCCCGTTCCTTGATGCGGTCGTCGAGCCATCCGATGAAGGCCTTCGCCTCCTCCGTGAAGCCCATGCCGAGCAGGGCGTACACGGAGAAGGAGGCGTCCCGGATCCAGGTGTAGCGGTAGTCCCAGTTGCGTTCGCCGCCCAGCTGCTCGGGCAGTCCGGCAGTGGGGGCGGCGACGACGGCGCCGGTGGGGGCGTAGGTCATCAGCTTCAGTGTCACGGCGGAGCGCTCCACCGCCTCGCGCCAGCGGCCGGTGTACCGGGAGGTGCTCAGCCAGCTGCGCCAGTAGCGGATGGTGGACTGGAACAGCTCCTCGTACTCGGCGAGCCTGATCTGCCGGGGCGGCCCGTCGGCGGCCGACTCCAGGATCAGCCCGCGCTGCTGCCCCGCCGTGAGGCGCAGGGTGAGGTGCACGTCGCGCTCGCCGGCGCTGAGGAGCTGGCCCAGCCGCTCGTCCTCCGGTTCCCGAATGGTGTGCACGGTCAGGGTCGCGCCGTCGGCGGTGAACACCGCCCCGTTCTGCGTGAGGTTCAAGTCGTGCGACTTGCGCCCGTAGTCGAACCGGGGCGCGATGTCGACGTCGAAGGTCATGGAGCCGCGCACGCAGCGGACCATGCGGACGAGCCGGTGCCGGGCCGTGACCGTGGCTCCGGTCAGCGGCATGAAGTCGACCACCTCGCCGGCGCCGGCCTCGGTCATGAAGCGGGTCACCAGGACCGCGGTGTCGGGCAGGTACAACTGCTTGGTCGCGTACGTCGCGTGGGCCGGTCGGACCGCGCAGTGGCCGCCCTTCCCCTTGTCCAGCAAGGCGCCGAACACGCTGGGCGAATCGAAGCGCGGGCAGCAGAACCAGTCGACCACCCCGTCGGAGGTCACCAGCGCCGCGGTCTGCAGATCACCTATCAGGCCGTGGTTCTCGATCAGCGGGTACTCGTCCATCAGGGCGTCCCTTCCGGCATGCGTCGCCGCCCGGCTCTCGGCCCCCCGAACCAGCGTATGCCGGGCCCGCTGCACCGTCCCGCCGAACCGGACCCCACCCCCGTACGCCGTACGACGTGGACGCCGCACGGCAGGCCGGTCCACCCGCCCGGGCACGGCCTGCGGTGTGGCGGCCTACCAGCGCATGCGGACGTCCTCGGCCCATCCCAGCAGCCGGTCCACCGCGATCCGTTCGCCGTCGTCCGTGCGGATCGAGCCCGTGTAGTGGCCGAAACACTGGTCCGTGCGGTTGGCGAGGAGCCCGATGTCGGTGCGGGTGGACCGGTTGTGGAACGGGGTGAACACCAGGTCCACCCGGTCCGATCCGGGGCTGCGGATCGACCACGGCGCCAGGTGGTCGTCCCGGGACCAGTGCCACTCCAGCTCCTGGCCGATCTTGCTGATCCGACCGTCCACGCACACCGCGTTCTCGGTCGCTCCGGTGCCGCGGGTCCAGCGGCCCCCGAACTGCAGCCCGACGGTACGGCCGTCCGTACGCCCGGACGCCGCGCCCCAGTTCCACACCACCGAGCGGGGCCACCGGCCGCGCCCGTGGTCGAGGGTGCCCCAGGCGTCGTCGCCGAACGCCAGCAGGTCGTCGCCGATGCGCACCGTGCCGGACGCGGGCCGGGCCGTGTGCTTGGAGGTGTACTGGAAGCGGCGTTCGCCCCAGGGGACCACCACGGAGAGGGTCTCGTGCCCGGCGGGCATCTCGACGAGGAGGTCGACCTCCACCGGGAGGCCCTGCGGACTCAGACAGCGCGCCCGCAGGCGGGTGCCGGAGCCCTCGCCGTGGATCTCGATCCGCACCCGGCTCCCGGCCGGCCGCGGCGGTCCGACCACGAGCGGCGCGGACCCCGGATCCGGAGCTCCGGCGATGGTGTCGGGGAGGCGGACGCCGAATCCGCCGGGCAGGATCGCGGTGCGCTCGATTTCCCTTGCCTCCGCACCGTACTCGAGGACGTACACCGAGTTCAGGGCCAGGTAGTCGAGGTCGCTCACGGTCAGGGCCACCAGGTGCGTGGGAGTGGTGACGCACCAGTACTCCCACCGCTTCGTCCGCCCCCAGCCGGGAATCCGGCAGCGGTGCAGCGGTCGGCGCGACCAGCCGATCGCGGCCGGGGCGATCCTTCCGTCGGCGCGGCACAGGTCGACGGGCGCGACGATCTCACGTTCGTGCGTGGACATGGCCGGACCCTACCGGCCGTGGGCCCACCGCAGCGGGCGGTCACGAGAACCTCCGGCTGATCGGGGGAGCGGCTGATCGGCGCGTACGGGAAAGGCAAGGTGATGTTCCCGGCACATGCCAGTTTCTTAGACCAAATGGGCCACAGGCGCGATTCTGGGTGGTGCGCGGGGACGAGGAGTGCCGCCCGCACGGGACGGGAGGAGGATGAGATGAAAGCCGCGGGGCAGGCCGGGGACCGAACCATCGGGTCCCGTGCCCGCCGCACGGGGTGAACGAGGAGGTCCGGTCGTGGTCGTGTCCGAGACGTTCCGGGCCGGGCCCGGCCCGGCGAAAGTGGTTCCCTCCGAGCCCGGCGGACTGCTGGACGTCCTGAGCGTGGCCGCGGTGGTCCTGGACACCGACGGGCGGATCACGTTGTGGAGCCCCCAGGCACAGGACCTGTTCGGCTGGTCGGCCGAGGAGGCGCTCGGCAGCTACGCGGCGAAACTGCTGGTCGTCGAAGAGTACGTGGACCTGGTCCTCGAACTGTTCGGCAAGGTCATGGCCGGTGGCGGCGCCTGGGCGGGCGTGTTCCCCGTACGGCGCAAGGACGGCTCCACCCGGCTGGTGGAGTTCCGCAACATGCGGCTGCAGGACGAACAGGGCGGCGTGTACGCCCTGGGGATCGCCTGTGACGAGGCCGTGCTGCGGGGCGTGGAGCGCGACCTGGCCCTGTCGGTGCCCCTGGTGGCGCAGTCCCCGCTCGGTCTGGCGGTACTCGACACCGACCTGCGCTACGTCCTGGTCAACCCGACGCTACAGCGGATCAACGGCCTGCCCGCCGACAGACACCTGGGCCGTACACCCGGTGAGGCCCTGCCGTTCCTGGACACGGACGCGATCGAGGGAGCCATGCGCCAGGTCCTGGACACGGGCGTACCGCTCCTGGACCAGTACGGCATCGGGCGCACTCCCGCCGACCCGGACCAGGAGCACGCCTGGTCGGGCTCCTACTACCGGCTGGAGGACCCGCGCGGTCGGGTGATCGGTGTTGCCCTCATGGTGGTGGACGTCACCGACAGCTACCGCGCGGCCAAGGAGGCCGCCGAAGCCCGTAGGCGCCTCGACGTCATCGCCCGGGCGTCGGTGACCGTCGGAACCACCCTGGACCTGGAGCGCACGGCCCGCGAGCTCGCCCACCTCGTCGTGGCCGACCTGGCCGACATCGCCTCGGTCGACGTCCTCGACTCCGTGCTGGAGGGCAGCGTCGCCACGGCGCCCGGCCCCCGGACGGGGCAGGCCCTCTTCATGGCCCTGGCGGTGGCGACGGCCTACGAAACGCCCTCCGTCCGCGCCACCGACCCGGTGGGCGAGCGCATCACGTATCCGGCCGAACGCCTGGTCACCCGCTGCGTGAGCACCGGGCGTCCCGTCCTGGTCTCGCACGTCACCGGCGCGGACCTCGCGCACATCGCGCGGGACGCGGCCGGAGCGGACCTCCTCGCCCACGAGGGTGCGCACTCCTACCTGGCCGTACCGCTGACCGCCCGGGGTCAGGTCCTCGGCGCCCTCGGCCTGCTGCGCACCCGCAATCCGCTCCCCTTCGACCACGACGACGTCGCCCTGGCCGGTGAGCTGGCCACCCGCGCCGCCATCGCCATCGACAACGCCCGGTGGTACCAGCACGCCACCGACACGGCCCTGACCCTCCAGCGCCACCTCCTCCCCCAGCCCCCGCCCCGGTCCGCCGGCCTGCAGATCGCCTACCGCTACCAGCCCGCGGCAGCGGCCAGCGGCATCGGCGGCGACTGGTTCGACGCGATCCCCCAGCCACGGGACAAGACCGCCCTCGTGGTCGGCGACGTCATGGGACACGGTGTCCATGCCGCCGCCACCATGGGACAGCTGCGCACGGCCACCCGTACCCTGGCGGATCTCGGCCTCGACCCGGCCCGGGTGCTGCGCCACCTCGACCACATCACCGCCGAACTGGACGGGACCATCGCGACGTGCGTGTACGCCACCTGGGATCCGCACCGCTCCCGCTGCCGCGTCGCCCTCGCCGGCCACCCGCCCCCCGTCGTCATCCGGTCGGGGCAGGCCCCCCGTCTCCTCGCCCTCCCCGCCGGCGTGCCGCTCGGCACCGGAGGTCTCGGCCGCACCGACTTCGAGAACACCGTCCTCGACCTGCGCCCCGGGGACCGCTTGGTCCTGTACACCGACGGCCTCGTCGAAACCCGCGACGACGCCCTGGACGACCGCCTCGACCTGCTCCTGCGCCTGCTCGCCGATCCCGACCTCCCGCCGGAGGCGACCTGCGACCGGCTCCTGGCCGCACTGAGGCACCACGACGCGGCCGACGACGTCGCCCTCGTCATCGCGCACGTACGACCCCACCCGCCCGCCGACGGGCCGGGCGAGCCGACCTGACCGCCCCGCCCTTCCCCGCCTGCCCGGATGTTGCCGTCGTACGGGGCAGACCCGTCACCGGGCGGTCAGACCGACACCTCGCTCGGGAGGCCGCGGGTGGTGACGACCCGGGCGCTGCCGTCGGCCAGCCGGTAGGACAGGCCCACCACGGCGGTGCGCCCTGCCGCGACCTGGTCGGCGAGGACGCGGGAGCGGTCCAGGAGGAGGTCGACGGTGTGCCGTATGTGCTCGGCGATGATGTCGTCCTCGTCGGTGAGTCCGGCGGCACGGGCGGCCAGCACGCTGGGGGTGACGCGTTCGATGACGTCGCGCACGTAGCCGGTGGCGCTGACGCCGTCGGTCAGGGCGGCGCGGGTCGCGGCGACCGCGCCGCACTTGTCGTGTCCCAGCACCACGACCAGCGGGCTGTCCAGCACGCTCACGGCGTACTCGATGCTGCCCAGGACCTCGGGCCCCGCGACGTGGCCAGCGGTGCGGACGACGAACAGGTCACCGAGCCCGCGGTCGAAGATGATTTCGGCGGCCAGCCGCGAATCGGAGCAGCCGAAGAACACGGCGAAGGGGCTCTGGGCCGGTGCGGTCTCGGTGCGGCGGGCGGCGTCCTGGTTCGGGTGCTCGGGAGCGCCCGCGGTGAAACGCCGGTTGCCGGCCAGCAGCAGCTCGAAGGCCTCGGACGGAGTCGGTGTCGGCAAGGTACTCATGACCGCAGGCTACGGCCCCGCCCGGAGCTCCACACTGCGGGGTCCGTCGAAGGAGCGGGGGTGCGGCGGCCGCCCCGCTGGGTGCCGATGGTCCGCGGTGTCACCTGCGGGGGTCACGGCTCCAGCAGGTCGGGCACGACGCCGCGCAAGGCGTGGGCGCTGATGGCGCCGGCACGCCTGAGGACCGGTACCGGGCCGGTGAGGTCCACGATGGAGGAGGCGACGGCGGCCTCGGTGCGCCCGCCGTCGAGGTAGACGGCGACGGAGTCGCCCAGCATGTCCTGTGCGGCGTCGCAGTCCTGCGGAGAGGGGCGGCCGGTCAGGTTGGCACTGGAGACCGCCATCGGTCCGGTCTCGGCGAGCAGCTCGAGCGCCACGGGGTGGGACGGCATCCGGACCGCGACCGTGCCGTGGGTCTCCCCGAGGTCCCAGGTCAGCGAGGTCAGGTGGCGGGCGACCAGGGTCAGCCCGCCCGGCCAGAACGCCTCCACCAGGGCCCACCCCTGCTTGGGGAATTCGGCGACCAGGTCGTGCAGGGCGTCCGGGGAGGCGACCAGCACGGGCGAGGGCATCGCACGGTCCCGGCCCTTGGCTCCCAGCAGTCTGTCCACCGCGTCCGGGTCGAAGGCGTCCGCACCGATGCCGTAGACGGTGTCCGTCGGGAGCACCACGAGCTCGCCCCGGCGTACCGCCCGGGCGGCCGTGCTCAGCCCGTCGGTCCGGCCCGAAGCCGTGGAGCAGTCGTATCGAAGGGCCATCGCCGATCTCCATCCCACCGGGCTCTCGGCCCGCACCTGCTGGCTTACGCCGGCAGGCTACCGGAACGGACCGCCCCGCCCGTGCCCGTCCGCCGGTCTCCACGTGCGCGCCACCGTCTGCCCGAGGGCCGTTTCTTGAGGTGGACGGCGTCATCGGGAACACGGGGGCGGCGGTGGGCCGTGGGGATCCTCCGGCGGGTTCGATGAGTTCCGCACGGCGGCCATCACCCGAACGGGTGGGTGTGAGCAGCGCCCAGACCCGGCGGGGCGTGCGCGTCCCCGATCGCTGCGATCGCCCCGCCGATGTTCACGCCGCTCGTCCTTCCCTACGCGGCCCGGGCGCCCCGTGGAGGGGCGGCCGGGCCGGTCCGGGCTGCTCGGGTCACAGACCGTTGACCCGGGCCATCCTCTCCGCGACGAGCGGCGGGAAGTTCGTCGTGATGGCCCGGCCCGTTCTGCGGCCCATCCGGGAGTGCTGGAGTCGCACCTGCGCCATCAACCGGCGGGTGCGCAGAGCCATCTCCAGCTCGAAACGGGTACGGGGGTCGCGCAGCCCCGGCCCGAAGAGCTTCTCCAGCTGCCGCATGCGGTACCGCACGGTCTGGGGATGCACGCTCAAGGCCTTCGCGGCCTCCGGGGCGCCACCGCCTTCGAACCAGGCGAGGAGGGTCTCCTCCAGCCGCTCGCTCTGGCGTGGGGTCAAGCCGGCCAAGGGCCGCAGCCAATGGGCGGCCAACGCATGGGCCAGCGGCTGGTCCTGGAGGAGGAGCAGCGTGGAGAGGTGGTCGTCGACGAAGACCGGCCGGGTCTCGGCACCGGGGCGGGCCGGGGTGAGGGCGAGCAGGCGCAGGGCCCAACGCAGTGAGGACGCCGTGTCCGTCGGGGGAACCGCGTGGCCCACGGCGGCGAAGCGGCCGCGCAGCGGGAGTTCCAGTACGGCGCGGGGGTCGGGGTCCACGCTCGGGACCAGCAGGCAGGGCTGGCCCGCGAAGACGCCGGCGAGAGAGTCGTCCAGTACGGCCGCCAGCTGCTGCGCCTCGCCGGGGGTCGCCAGTACGACGCCCCGTACGGCCGGTGGCAGCGGCCAGCCGGCCGCTTCGGCCAGCTCGGTGAGGGACTGCCCCGAGGCAGCCCTGGCGTCGGTGAGCGCCTTGAACAGTTCTTCGCGCGCCCGGTCGGGCGGTGCGGCAGTCGCGTACCGGTCCGTAGCGGCGTCCGTGGTGGTGTTCGTCGCGGCGACGGTGGCGACGGTGGCGCTGCGGCGGTCGCGCTGCGTGGGCACGAGGCCGGTGTTCCGCTTCACTTCCCGGGTGAACCCGGGTTTTTCCTCCTGTCTGCCGTCATGTCCGTCATCGCTCGCCCGCTGGGGACGGGGGCGGCCGTCGCTCGGCTTCCGGTCATCGGATTGCGGGTAGCCGAGAAAGTTGCACAGCGCGTTCTCCACCAACTGCCTGAGCGATTCGTCGTCGATGGTCTCGTAGTCGTCGACGAGTGCCGTGAAGGCGGGAGTTCCGTGCAGGAGCTCCTTCACTATCTCGTCGGCCAGCACGGGCAGCTCCCTGCGCAGGATGCGGGTCCACTCGCCTCGGGGGCGGGACCAGATGCGGTTCAGGAGTTCGCACATCGTTTTCCTCGTTCATGCCGGGGTGAGGCCTGCCCCGCGGAAGGCAGGAAGCCGACCGCGGGGCATCGCTATCGTCAATCTCCTAGCCGTATGGGCGGGTTGATGCGTCGGTCGTGCCTCATGAAGACTCCGGTTGCTGCTGTTGCGCCTCAGCCGTGCCTCGTTGCTGTCGTGGGGATCTGGGGGTGGCAGCCAGGACTTGACCTGTCATGAACCCGTCGGAAGGAGATCTTCCGGATTCTTGGATGCGCCGAGACGCGTTGCGGGAAGTTATCACCTTTCGATAAACCTTGTGGAGATGCTGTGCGCTTCCAGCATGCTGCTCCTCTCGCCCCGATCCGACGATGCGGCTCCCGGGTCGTACGCAGCCCCCCGGACATCTCGGCGCGGCCAACCACTTCACCGGCCGTGCGTCCGCCCGCCGCACCGGTCTGACGGACCGTGCGGCGGGCGGGCCAGGTCGTGCAGTGGTGCGCCGGGGCCCCCGGAATCAGGGGCGGATGCCGTCGCAGGCGATGGGCAGGTGGCGCGGGCCACGCAGCACCGCGTTCTGGCGGTACGGGGGCGGGTCCTCCAGCAGCCGCGGATTCTCCGGCCGGCGGGCCAACTCGCTCAGGGCCAGCTGGGCCTCCAGGCGCGCCAGCGGGGCACCGAAGCAGCTGTGGATCCCGCTGCCGAGGCCGAGGTGTTGGATGTCCCCGCGGTCGGGGTCGAAGCGGTCCGCGTGCTCGAACCGCTTCGGGTCGCGGTTCCCGGAGGCCAGGATCAGCGAGACCGTGGCGCCCTTGGGGATGTTGACCCTGGCCACCTCGATGTCGTCGATCGTGCTGCGCCGCGGCAGGAGCTGCACGGGGGGTTCGTACCGCAGCAGTTCCTCGACGATCGGGACGGACAGCTGCGGGTCCTCGCGCAGTCGCTGGAGCACGTCCGGGTGGCGCAGGAGGGTCAGCATGCCGTTCGTGATCAGGTTGACCGTCGTTTCGTGGCCCGCGATCAGCAGCAGCGCCGCCGTACTGATGGCCTCCAGCGCGCTCATGCCCCCGTCCGGATCCTGACCGGCGGCCGCCAGCTGGGACAGCATGTCCTCGCCCGGCTCCTTGCGCCGCTCCTCGATCAGCCCGGCCAAGTACATGCCGAGCTCCATCTGCGCGTCGGCGGCAGCCTTCGGCCTCTCGGTGGCGTCCGCGTCCGGATCGGGGTCCAGACTGGCGGCGATGGTGTCGGCCCAGCCGTGGAAGCGGGGCTCGTCCTCGGGGGGCACGCCCAGGAGCTGGCAGATCACGGTCACCGGGAAGGGGTAGGAGAACTGGTCGACCAGGTCGATCCGCTCCGGGGAACCCGCGTCGACGATGCCCTCGATGAGGTCGGAGACGATGTCGCCGAGCTCGCCGCGCATGTCGTGGACCTTGTGCGGCGAGTGCGGCGGCCCGAACGGCCGGTTCGTGATGCGGCGCAGCCGGTCGTGGTCCGGCGGGTCGAGCTTGAGGAACACCGGGGGCAGCGCCGAGTCGCCGCCGTCCTCCTGCGCCAGCGGATCGCTCGACGGAAGCGTCAGGTTGCGGGGATCGGAACTGATGCGCGGATCGTGCAGCAGGCTCTGTATCTCGTAGTAGGTGCTGACGACGTACGGACCGTCCTCGTCGCGGAACACCGGCGTCTTGCGCAGTTCCTCGTACAGCGGGTACGGGTCGGCGCGGGTTGAGTAGTCGAGGATCTGCCGGAGCATGGCTTGGCTCATGGGGCGTCCTTGTACGGCTCGCGGGATCGGCGGTTCGGGGCCCTCCCCCGTCGTTTTGACACCGGTCTCCGGCCGACTCCGGCTCCCCGGCTTTCCCAGCATGCACGGAGGCCCCCAGGAGCGCCTGCCGGGCGACGAAACCGCAGGTCACACCCCAAGTACGCACCCGCAGGGCGCACCCCGGGGCGCACCCCCGGGGCGCACGCCGCGAGCCGCACGCCACCGTTCGGGGCGCGGCAGCGGGCCTTACCGCCCTCGACAGCCCGTCAGCCTCTGCCGCATCATCATTCTTGCACTGACAGTGCAAATATGTCGGACGATCTGCTGCGGGCTCACGCCCCCCGCCGCGTCCTCACAGGTCAGCGAATGAAAGGCCTCCGCATGCGCACGTTCCTCCGTGTCCTGGCCCTCATGGTGGCCGCCGCCGTGTTACCTCCCCTCACCGCCGCCGCCCCGGCCGGAGCAGTGGCCCTGCCCGCCCCGTCCATACCCGGGGATCCGCGCGGAGCCGCGCTGCCCCGGTTCACCGGTCACGCCGTCGCACCGCGACCGGTCGCCGTCCCCCGGTCCCGCAGCACCCGTTCATGGCGGCCAACGGCTCCAGCAACGTGCACGGCGACGCCTATCAGAGCGACACGCACGAAGCGCCCGGCCCCACCGGCCGCGATCTCGCCGTGCGCAGCAGGCTGCAGGGCGGGCTCTGCGGCTCGGTCACCTTCGACTCGCGGGGACGGATCGTCACCGTCTGCATGACCCCGGGACTCTCCCCCCGGCTGATGCTGCTCGATCCGCACGACCTCTCAGCGGTGTCCTCCCTCACCCTGCCCGGGACGGCCGGCACCAGTCCCACGGAGGTCTCCGGAGGTGGCTACTTCTACCTCGACCAGCTCGACCGTGCGGTCGTCCCCACGAAGGACGGCGCCGTTCAGGTCGTGGCCGTCCGGGGCGACGCACTCGTGACGCAGGCGCGCTACGACCTGGGGCCGGTGATCGGTACCAGCGGCATCGTGTCCGTCCTCCCCGACTGGTCGGGGAGGATGTGGTTCGTGACCGGCAGTGGGGTGGTCGGCGTCCTCGATCCGGCCAGCGGCGCGGTCTCCACCCACGCACTGCGCGGGGAGACGATCGCCAACAGCCTCGCGGTCGACGAGTCCGGCGGCGTCTTCGTCGTCAGCAACCACGCCCTCTACCGCTTCGACTTCGACGCGTCCGCCGAGGGCCGACCCGTCTTCACCTGGCGGGCCCCGTACGAGCGGGGTTCTCGGCAGAAGCCCGGCCAGCTCAGCCAGGGCAGCGGGACCACTCCCACGCTCATCGGCCCGGCAGCCGGCCCGGGCGGAGGGTACGTCGCCATCACCGACAACGCCGACCCCCGGATGAGGGTGCTCGTGATGGCGCGCGGGAAGGCCGGGCCCGAGAAGGTGTGCGAACAGCCGGTCTTCGCCCCGGGAAGGGGTGCCGACGAGAACAGCCTCGTCGCCGTGGGCGGTGACCTCATCGTGGAGAACAACTACGGCTATGTCGTCGGGGACCACGCCCTCTTGAAGGGGATGCTCGGCGGGCGCCAGGTGGACACCGAGCCCGGCTTGGCCCGGATCCACGTCGACTACGCCGCCCGTACCTGTTCGCTGGCCTGGTCCGACAGCAGCGAACGGGTTCCCAGCGTCGTCAGCAAGGTCTCCCTCGCGACGGGCCTCCTGTACACCTTCACGCACCCCACCGCCGACGAACTGCGGTCCGCCCGCCGCACGGGCAGCGCTGCGATGCCCGACGCCTGGTACCTCACGGCGTTGGACGTACGGACCGGCGAGCGGGTGTGGAGCCGACTGGTCGGCGCGTTGGCATTGCCCTCGCCGCCGCCTCCGCCACCGCCGGCATCGGCGAGGAGGTTGGTCGTGGTGCACGTGCCGTAACCCGCGATGCACGGGCTCTGCGTGGTCAGGTCCACGCCGGAGACCAGGGTCGAGGCGCCAGTGCGGCCACCGGCGGACGTCGCGCCGAGTTGACCGACGTAGTAGTACAGGGTCTGTCCGAACGCGCCCTGGAAGCTCGCGATCGAGGTCACGGTCTGCGCCCTGCCACCGTTTCCGCCGTCACCGCCCCGGTAGATGCCGCCACCGTTGCTGCCGTACCGCCCGGCACCGCCGTAGGCCGTGATGACCATGGGCGTGGTCGCGGACAGCGAGGTCTGCGTCGCCGCCTGGGCGGCCGCCAGCAGTGCCGTGGTGTCGTACGAGGACGCACCGTCCGGCAGCAGGCAGGACACCACACCGGTCTGGATCTCGCCGCAGTCGATGTCGGTGGTCGTGGCCGCGGCGGTCGGTGCGGAGAGCGCCAGGACGGAGAGCAGGCATGCGCCGGCCCCCAGAGCCTTGACGACCCTTTCCGATCTGAGCATGAAATTCCCTTCAGGGGCGGGCGGACGGGCCCGGAATGCGGTCGCATTGCGCGACGGCCGCCACGGTGGCGCTCGCCGTCGAGGAGTTCAGGACGGTGACGGTCCACGTGTCGGGGGTCGCCGCCCGGGAGGTGAGCAGGACCTGCATCGTGCCGCTCATCAGGTATCCGCCGCTGAGGAGGGTGCTCCCGGCCGGGCACGTGGCGAACACGGTGCCCTCGTCTCCGGGGGCCACGGTCACGGGATCGCCGACGATCTCGGCAACGTGCGCGGGCTTGTGCCCGTCGTGACCTTCGTGGGGCGGCGGCCCGTCCTCGTGGGGTGGCGGCGCGTCCTCGGGTTGCGGCGGCCCGTCCTCGTGGTGCGGCGGCCGACCGTGCAACGGGCCCGTCAGAAGGGGACCGCAGTCCACCCAGGGCGGACAGAGCCTGTTCGGCGGTCCGGGGTCCGCCTGCGCCACGGCCGAGGAGCTCGCTGTCCGCACCGGGGCCGATTCCGCGGTGCCCGCGAGCCCGGCCACGGCCGCGGTGAGCACGACGAAGGCCCCGCAGACGTGGAGGATCCGCCGACCGGGCAGCGACCCCGAACGGCCGCGCCGAGGAAAATCAGAGCGCATCAAAGAGCTTCTCTTTCTAGGGGGAGGAAGAGAGCAGTCGCGGCATCGTTACCCTCCGTGGGGTCATCCGCGTCCGCTCTGCTCCCTTTTGAGTGACTGTCATACGACGCCCGGCCTAGCTGGCGCCTTGCCGATGGGGCCGGGGACGCCGGCGCGCCCGTGTCAGTCCTCGGGGGACTTCTCCGGCGCACCCTCCGGCGCGTCCACCTGGGGCTTCGTGTCCGACTCCCCGTGGGAGCCCTGACCGGGGTCGCGTCCGAGGTCCGGACCGGGCTTCTCGGCCGAGCCGTGGCCGGGCTTGTGGTGTCCGCCGAACTCGGCCGCGACCACCCTGAAGGGGATCGACTGCCACAACTGGGAGCCGTGCCCGGCGAGCTCCAGGCGGTACTCGCCCCGGAGGTGGTGATGGCGGCCGTGCCGCTCGGGGACCCTGACCGTGCCGGAGACCTCTCCGTCGGCGTTCGCCAGGAGGATCGCGAGGGTGACGATGCGCCTGCCGGCGCGCCGGTCGCCGTCCCCGTCGACCCCTTCCACGGCGCGGGTCTCGTCGGCCCGACCTTCCGGGATCAGCCGTACGTACACCTCCTCGTTCGGCCAGTAGCGGCTGGCGGACACGGTGAAGCTCTCGCCGTGTGCCACGGTGCTGCGGTCGACGACGATGGTGGAGTAGGGGGCCGGGTTGACCGCGGCCGGCGGCGCTGCCGACGCCACGGCCGGGCCCGCGCTCAGTACGGCGGCTCCGGCCGCCAGGGCGACGAGCCATCGCGGGTTTCTGGGCATGGTGGGGAGGTCTCCTTCGGAAGCGGAGGGGTGCCGGCCCGCCTTTCGAACACCGGCCCGCGATTCGTAGATGCGTGCGCATCGGACCAAACGGGCGCGCCGTGCGGCTCCCCGGGACGGTCGCGCTCCGCCACCCGTACGGCCTGCACTCGGGGTACGAGGACGGGCCCGGGCCGCTCCGCCGGCCCCCGCGCAACCCGCTCCCGGAAGGGCGTCCGGGCGCCGCCAGGGGGAGTTGCTCCCGTTCGTTTGCGACAATGGCACCCAGCGAAGTGGGGAGGGGCGCCGTGAACGAGTCGGCCCGACGGCCGCGGTCCGAGGACCGCACCACGGACGGTCGCACCACGGACGGTCGCACCACGGACGGGCGCACCCCGGACGGGCGCACCCCGGACGGGCGCACCCCGGACGGGCGCACCCCGGACGGGCGCACCCCGGACGGGCGCACCCTGGACGGGCGCGCCGAGCGCGGCCGCCAGTCCCGGGTGAAGATCGCCGAGGCCGTGCTGTCCCTGCTCGACGAGGGGGAATCCAGCTTCCCCGCAGAGCGGGTCGCCGAGCGTGCCGGCGTGTCCCGCCGCCTCGTGTTCCATCACTTCGCCGACATGTCCGAGCTGGTGGAGACGGCCATCACCCGCCGACTGGAGCAGCTGATCGAGCAGATCAGGCCGCTTCCGACCGCCGGGCCGCGCGATACCCGGGTGACGGCCCTGACGGAACAGCGGGCCCGGATCCTGGAGTGGATCACGCCGGCCCAGCTGACCCTGATGCGCCTGGAAACACCGGGGGGCCGCGTTGCCGAGGTCACCCGCGAGGTACTGGACCTGGCCCGTGCGCGACTGGCCGAGATCTTCGCGGCGGAACTCGAACGCCTGCCCGCCGCGCGCAGGACGGAAGTGCTCTACGGACTGGACGCGGTGACGACCTGGGGCGCTTGGTACCACTGGCGCAGCAGTGGCTTGAGCGCCGAAGCGGCAACCAGCACCATGGAGACGGCCGTACACGCCCTGCTCGCCACCACCGACCAACCCGGGACGTCCTCCTAGGCCGGGGGTGCGCACCGCGCACCGAGCCTCGGCCGGAGATCCCTCGGCCTTCGGCGCGCGAACACGCCGGTCACTTTCGGTGACGTCCGACCACCCTTCGGCGCACCGCGGCTCCGGCCGGCCGCGCAGCGGTGCAACGGGCCCGCGGGCATCGACGCCTTCCTCATGCGGCCGTGGTCGGCCACCGGTCAGCGGCGCTTCGCCGACCTCGCCGTGCAGGGCGGGGCGGCCTGCGTCAGCGAACCGTGGCGTCCGAGCCATCGGCCGAGGGTCCAAGCCCTGCTCCGGTGGCTCGGCAGGAGTCAGACCCTCGCCGGCCGCCCCCAGCCCTCACCGCCCCTCACCGACCTCCTGTCCTTCACCTCCGCCCGGGCGATGTTCACCCAGATCGGCCTGCCCCGGAAGCTGGCGGACGAGGCGTCGCTGTCCTACGCCTTCATGGTCAACCCGCGTTCGCCGATGTGGATGGGCTTCGCCGACCAGCAAACCGCCGGAACCGCTGCCGCCGACACCGTCACCTTCCGGGGCAGCAGCCTCACCACGGCGAAGTCGGGCTCCTACTTCGACCACGGCGCCGTCCAGCAGCTGTCGCACGTCCTCATGGATCTCCAGCAGTTCTACGGCGTCGACGACGCCGGCGTGCCGGGAGACGACGCCTCGTTCACGGAACGCGTCCAGTACATGTTCCGTTCCACGCCGCCACCCTCGCCGGGCAACGCCGACCAGATCACCGACGGCGGGGGCCCCGCGTTCCTGCCGAACACCTTCCAGGGCACCGACGACGCCCTGCTGAGCGCCCAGGGGCGGGGCACTCCGGACGGGGAGCGCCGGATCGGCCACCTCTCCTGTCTGCAGCGGTCGTCGCGCACGGCCGACGGCAGGCCGCTGCACGTTCGCATGGACGGCCCCGGCTACGCACCATGGACGTACCGGACGGATCCTCCCAGCCCAAGCTGGAGTTCACGGTGTTCGTCCCGAGTGCCGACTTCTTCGCCACGATGCGCAGGAACCAGGCCTCGCTCGACCTGGCGGCGGCCCACGGCGTCCCGGAGGACGAGAACGGGCTGGAGCGGTTCCTGACGGCGACACGACGCCAGAACTTCCTCACGCCGCCGCGTCGCCACCGGGCGTTCCCCCTCGTCGAATTCCTCTGAGTGCCTGTCTGAACCCCGGCCTCGCGTTGGGGGAACGGTCCCCGTGACCGCTCCCCCAACGCTTGCGCAATGCGCCCATTCCGGGTCGATGCCTGCCGGAGGCCCATCGCACGGCGGCTGCTGGCGCAGGTCCGATCAGAAGCCGGTGCCGTCCTGCCTTGCGACGGTGGCAGTGTCGTTGCTCTGGTTGACGTCGGTGATCCCCGGAGGCAAGGACGTGACCGTTGCTACCCCTGCCACGCGGTGCCACGGCGCGTAGTGGCCAACGGTCCAGCGGTACGTAGCTGCTTCGCCGGGGGCGAGGTCTCTGGTGGTGATGATCATCCATGGCGGGACGGCATTGTCGATGACGGGGGCGGGCACCGCGGTGGTGCCGTCCCCGCCGAGCACACCGGCGGCGTGGATTTCGCTGCACATCCGGCTGGAGTCGCCGCGTGAGCAGATCAAGGGGGGTACGGCGAGATTGCGGACGGTGAAGTACACCTTGACGCCAGCGGGGATGGTGGTGTCCCCCGTGTTCGTGATCCAGCCGCGGCCGGACCCCCCGAGGACAGTGTTCGGCTCCCATTGTCGCGGCGAGTCCAGGGCCAGGGAGACGGCGATGTCGGGTCCTGTCGCAGCCGATGCCAGGCCGCTGGTGAGCAGGGTTCCCAGGACAGCGGTCGCTGATGCCAGGGCGATCCGGCTACGGTGCCGTGCCGAGCGCTTGGCACCGGTCAGCGTGTGGTGCATCACGGGCTTCCTTTCCGTAGGGGTCTACCGAGGAACGGATCTTGCCCAGGCGGGATGACGCCACGAAGGGAGGGAAACGCCGATTCAGGAAACGTGACTCGCAGGGGTGACACCCCACCATGGCCACCTGGCAGATCGGCCGAAAGCGGACCTAACGCTCGCTCCCGAGCACCGGCGCGGGCACGGTGCCTCGTTTTTCGCACTCAGCCAAGGCCGGATCGATGTCGCCCGGCTGCGACGAGCCCTGGCCGTCGTGCCGCTGCCCCGGGCCCGTGACGACCGGCTGGTGCTCCGGTCGAAGCGCTGGGGCGGCTCCGGTCGGACCGGGCGATACGAAAGTCTGTCCCCGTGCCGTGGATCTGCCCGGCTCAGGGCGACCAGGCCCAAGCCCCGGCGACGCCGCTGGTTCCGCCACCACCCTCGGGGTCGCAATCGTCAACGGCCGTGCCGTCCCGGTTCATCCGGACGGCCACCACCCGCCCCGTCGAAGGGTTCGTAGCGGGCGTCGCCTCCGGGCCAGGCGCGGTCCATGAACGGTGCCCGGTCGAGGCCGTCGAAGCAGCGCATCAGGAAGTCGGTGAAGCTGCCGCTGGTTCGGTACCACTCCGCGCACTCGCTACTGACCACGATCTCCCAGCGACCCGGATCCGGGTCGCTGGCAAGGAAGTAGTACTCACTGCTGTGCTCGTCGTGGCCCCAGCGGATGAGCCCACCCGGGTCGGGGTGGAAGGGGAAGGGGTAGAGATCCTCCGAGCCTCTTCGTGCATCGCGCCAACCCTCCAGGGCCCAGAAGTCCTCGACTTCGGCAGGGGTCATGAGGCCAGTCGGCCGGTCGAGGTGCAGATACCCGCCGAGGGTTCCGGGCCCGTACACGTCCATGAAGGCCTTGTAATCCCCGGGCAGCGTGACACCGAGGTGCTGTTCGGAGGCCTCCCAGACCTCTCGGCGCGGCCAGCCCCACACCCCCTCCGGCTCACCGAGCAGTGCCTGGAGGCGTTCCAATGCCGATGGCATGTCTTCCCTCGTCCCTGAGATGTGACCGGCTGGGAACATCATCAGGCCTCCCACTGACAACACCGAGGGGCCCAGCCCCTCAACCCGGCGAACCTTCCCGGTCGTAGACGTGAGGAGGGCCTCGGCACGAAGCCATCGAGGACGACCGGGGCCGGGGGCCGGGGCTGCCGTATCCGCACTATGCGCGCACGACCCGATCGCCCCGGCCCCCGGTACCGTGCGACAACCAGCCGTGCAGGGCGGGACCGCCGACGGCCACCAGGACGAACAGGAATCCGGCGGTGATCAGGGCCGGTTCGGAGAACCACAGGCCCGCGAGCCAGTCGACGAGCAGGGCCACGGCCACCAGGAGCACCTTCGCCGCCACCAGGCCGAAGAACAGACCGCGGTCGATCGGGGTCCTCCCGGAGCGGGCGAGGCGGCGGCCGACGAACCGTCCGGCCACGCTGACGCAGAGCACCACCACGAGGACGCGCAGTGCATGTTCCCACGCGGGCATGTCCCCGCCGAAGGCCCAGACGCCGCCCACGGCCGCGCCCGCGGCGACGTAGGCGAGCGTGCGCGTGGGTCGGGCGGACCTCGTACGCGTCCCGGTTCGGCTGGGCCGGGAACACGCTCGGGCGCTGTAGACGGACATGTCTCGCCTTTCGTTACGGAGAGCAAGCAGTAGCTACAAATGCAGACAAAACAACTTGCACTCCGAGTGTCATCTCTTCGGGGTGGATCGTCAAGACCCGGCCCCGGAGACGCGCGAACCGCCGGAGGACCTCACCGAACACGACCGGCCCGTCGGGGCTTGGAACGGCCTGTTCGTGCGGCCGGTGGACATGGGCGCCGAACTCGGAGCGGGGCCAGGCGAGGCCGGGCCGGGCCGAAAAAGGCGCCCGGCTGTCCGGGATACGACCTATGGTGATCACCACCTCCGGACGCGGCGCCCCTGCTACGCGTCCACCGTGAAACGCCTTCTCCGTCCCCACCGCCGCCCGGCCCTTCACCTCGCACGGCCCGGTCGTCCACGTGAACACCTCCGGGGTGGGGGGAGGGGCCGCGAACGGACCCATCACACCAAAGGCACCCCATGGACAGTGAGCGCATACAGAGCTGCCTGGACCTGATCCACCAGGCACGACAGCTACCCGTGGACGATGCTCAGCGCCGCCTGCTGGAACGGGCCGCCGGCGAACTCGTCCGCGACGGCCGCCTCCGACGCCGTGCCGAGGCACGCGCGGAACGCGCCGCAGCCGACGCGGAGCTGCTCGCCGCCACCGCGATGGGTGCCTGCGACCGCGTCATGGATGCCGCTCTGCCCGCCCCGGCCCCGCCGGAACGCGGCCTGACGGTGGGCGAATACGTCCGGCTTCGCCCCGGACCGGCCGCCGCGGCGGGACAGCTGCCGGACCGTGCGCCGGAGCGCTCCCGGCCGGCACGGCTGCTGAACCGTCCCCAACGCTGCTACGTCTGCAAGAAGCACTACCGGCACGTCCACGACTTCTACCACCTGCTGTGTCCCGAATGCGCCGGCGAGAACCTCGCCCACCGCACCGCCCGCACCGACCTCACCGGCCGGCGGGCGCTGCTGACGGGCGGGCGCGTGAAGATCGGCCACCAGGTGGCGCTGATGCTCCTTCGCGACGGCGCCGAGCTCACGGTGACCAGTCGCTTCCCGCAGGACACGGTGCGCCGGTTCGCGGCGGCTCCCGGCGCCGCGGATTGGTGGCACCGGCTGCGGATCGTCGCCCTGGACCTGCGCGATCCCCGGCAGGTACTCGCCTTCACGGACCACATGCTCGCCCAAGGGCTACCCCTGGACGTGCTGATCAACAACGCGGCCCAAACCCTGCGCCGCTCCCCCGAGGCGTACACCGCACTGTCCGCCGCCGAACCCGCGCCGGCCCCCGCGCCGCTCGCCGCGCCACCGATCTGGACCGCTCCGGGATTCTCCGTACCCGGCCCGCGCACCGCACCCCTTCCGTGGACGGCGGAGCTCGCCCCGCGCATCCCGGCGCCCCACGCCCTGGCCGGAGGCGCACACACGGCTGACGCCCCGCTGGCCACCCCAGTGCCGCAGGAAGTTGTCGACGAGGCGGGCCTGCTGCCCGAGTCGGCCGCAACCAACTCCTGGACCCTACGCCTGGGCCAGATCGACCCGACCGAGCTGCTGGAGGTCCAGCTGGTCAACGCGGTCGCGCCGTTCTTGCTCGCCGACCGGCTGCTGCCCCTTCTCGACGCTTCCCCGCACCCCGACCGCTACCTCATCAACGTCTCGGCGGTTGAAGGCCAGTTCGCCGTGCGCAACAAGACCAGCGACCATCCGCACACGAACATGGCCAAGGCGGCGCTGAACATGCTCACCCGCACCAGCGCCGCCGATCTGGCCACCCGCTCCATCCACACCTGCAGCGTCGACACCGGCTGGGTCACCGACGAGACGCCCCTCCCCGCCCGGGAGCGGCACGCCGCCACCGGTTGGCGCCCGCCGTTGGACATCGTCGACGGCGCCGCCCGCATCTACCACCCCATCGTGCAGGGACAGGCCGGCGCACCGGTCCACGGCGTCCTCCTGAAGGACTACCGGCAGGTCCCGTGGTGATCCCTCCGACATCCGCGGGGGGATCCCCGTCGGACACGCGTGCCGCCCCGGCGGCGACGGAGCCCGCTCGGCTTCGACTCCCCCGGTGTCACCCGTCGAGCGCGAGGTCCGCGACCGGCGCGGAGAACCCCTGCACTGCCGCGGCCAGCGGGAACTCCGTCCAGACGGTCTTGCCGTCCCGGGTGTAGCGGGTGCCCCACCGTTCGGTGAGCTGGGCCACCAGGAAGAGCCCGCGCCCGCCCTCGTCGGTGGTGCGCGCCCGCCGTAGGTGGGGAGCGGTGCTGCTGCCGTCGGAGACCTCGCAGATCAGGCTGCGGTCGCGGATGAGCCGGAAGGTGACCGGCCCGCCACCGCCGTACCGGTAGGCGTTGGTGACCAGTTCGCTGACGACCAGTTCGGCGGTGAAGGCCAGCTCCGCCAGGCCCCACCCGGTCAGTGTGGTCTCCGTCAGGTGCCGCGCACGGGCGGCGACGGTCGGCTCTGCCGGGAGTTCCCAGGAGGCGACCTGCTCCGGCGCCAAGACGCGGGTGCGGGCGAGGAGCAGCGCGACGTCGTCCGGTGGATGCTCCGGTAGCAGGGCGCCCTGGACCGCCGCGCAGGTCTGCTCGAGCGAGCGGCCGGGCCGGGACAGGGCCTCTCGCAGCCGCGAGAGCCCCTCGTCGAGGTCGAGGCCGCGGGCCTCGACCAGGCCGTCCGTGTACAGCGCCAGGAGACTTCCCTCGGCGAGTTCCAGTTCGGCGGACTCGAAGGGGAGTCCGCCCAGACCCAGCGGCGGCCCTTCGGGAAGGTCGGGGAGGCTGACCGTGCCGTCGGAGGTCACCACGGCGGGGGGCAAGTGGCCCGCACGGGCCAGGGTGCAGCGCCGGGAGGTGGGGTCGTAGACCGCGTAGAGGCACGTCGCGCCGACGATCTGCTGGCCCTGCGGGCGTCCGTCGGCGGGTTCCTGCTCGTCCGCCAGACGGTTGACCAGGTCGTCCAGGTGGGAGAGGACCTCGTCCGGAGCGTAGTCGAGGCTGGCCAGGGTGTGTACGGCCGTGCGCAGGCGGCCCATGGTGGCCGCGGCGTGCAGGCCGTGGCCGACGACGTCGCCGACGACGAGGGCGACGCGTGCTCCGGAGAGGGGGATGACATCGAACCAGTCGCCGCCGACGCCGGTGGCGGGGTCGGCCGGGAGGTAGAGGTGCGCGACCTCGACCGCGCTGTATTCGGGCAGTTCCTGCGGCAGCAGGCTGCGCTGCAAGGTCAACGCGGCCTGATGCTGCTGGGTGTAGCGGCGGGCGTTGTCTATGCACAGGGCGGCCCGCGCGGCGAATTCCTCGGCGAGCGTGACGTCGTCCTCCTCGAACGGTTCGGGCCGCCCGGCCCGCCACAGGCTGAGCAGGCCGAGGAGCAGGCCGCGGGCCGTCAGCGGTACGACGATCAGTGAGTGGGCGTGCAGGCCGAGGGCGCGCCGGGTGCGCTCCGGATCCTGGAAGTACCAGCTGGGGTTGGTCTGGAGCACCGGTTCGAGGATGGGCTGCTGTTCGGCGAGGCACCTGGCCTGAGGGGTGCGCGGGTCGAAGTGGAAGACCTCGCCGGCGGCGTGCATCACCTGCAGCGCCTCCGCAATGACCGAGTGGACGGCCATCCTCAGGACCGGACCGCTCGCTTCTTCGGCGTTGTCTTCGCCTCGGGCCACCGACTCCAGCAGGTCCACCGAGACGGCGTCCGCGAGGTCGGGGACGGCGACGTCGGCCAGCTCCCGGGTGGTCCGGCCGAGATCCAGCGTGGTCCCGATGCGGGCGCTCGCCCGGTTGAGCAGGGCGAGCCGCCGCCGGGCCCGGTAGCGGTCGGTGACGTCCTCCACCAGTTGGGTGACTCCGAGGATCCCGCCCGCGGGATCCTCCATCCGAAACGCCGAGACCGAGACCACCCACTCGTGGTCGGGGTCGCTCCTGGCGCGACAGCGCTGCTCGGTGAAGATCAGGGGGGCGCCCGTCTCCAGCACCCGGCGCAGCCGGGTCTCGATGGTCTTCACGTCCGGACCGATCAGGAAGTCGCCGATGCGTCGGCTCCGGATCTCCGCCGCGGGGAGTTGCGTGAACCGGGCCAGCGCCCGGTTGATCCGCAGGATGCTCAGATCGGGGGCGTGGACGGACAGGCCGATCGGGGAGCGCCGGAACAGACCGTCCAGGACCGACCGGTCCGTCTCCCACCGGAGCACCTCCTCGGCCGGGGCGACGACGAGGAACCACTCGCGGGCCGATCCGGCGCGGATGACGGCGCGGGCGCGGAAGCCCAGCTCCACCCGTCGCCCGCTGCGGTGCAGGACGGGCAGGACACCGGACCAGCCCCCGTCGCGGTCGCACGCGGCCACGGCGTCCCGGATCGCCTCAAGATCACGCGAATCGCACAAGAACTCGACGGCCGTGCGGCCCAGCACCTCGTCGGGCGGGTAGCCGAGGAGCTCCTGTGCGCGCTCGCTCCAGCCCACGACCCTGCCGTGGTCGTCCAGTACCGCCGAGGCCGAGCTGTGCAGCGCGAACGGGTCCTCGGGCACCTCGCCCGGTCCCGGCGCCGGTGCGTCCATCGCTGCCACCCTTCGACCTGCCGAAAGGACCGCACGGCGGGCATTGCCGCAGCGACTGCCCAGAGTGATCGCAGACCAGGGGTTGAGCAGTCGGCCCACCTTCAGTATCGCCGCGCCGCTGCACGTCGGCAGCAGGTCGCCCCCGGGGCACCCCCGGGGTCGCCGGGCCCCGCCCGCCCGGACCCGGGCCGAGGCGCGGGTGCGGCCCACCGGCACGGGGGATCCTCACGACATGAATGCCGCCCTCACGAGCCTCGTCGCCGTCTTCGCAACACTGGCCGGGTCCACCCTCACCTTCGTGTTCCAACGGCACATCGCCCGGCAGGCGGAACGGTTCGCCCGAGACCAACAGGTGCGGCACGAACGGATCGGCGCCTACAGCACCTTCGCGGCGGCCCTCACCGACTTCCGCCGGAGCCAGAACGACCGCTGGCACTGGGAGCAGGCCGACCCGGACGGCCCTCAGTCCATCAGTGCTCGTGAAGCGTCCTACCAGCGGCGGGCGGACTCCACGGCAGCACTCTGCCGAGTTCGCCTCATGTGCGGCGATTCCGCCTTGATCCAGTTGGCCCAAGAGGCCCTCGATGCCACGACGGAGATCCATGCGGCACAGGACGAACAGGACCGCGCGGGGCGGGGCGAGACGGCGCGCCTCGCGCTGGAGAGGTTCCTGACCAGCGCCTCACCGCAGGCCCACTGACCACGCGGTGCAGCGGGCACGCACCATCGGTCCGAGCCCGGGGGCAGCCTTGGGCTGCCCCCGAACGGCCCGGGACTTCCGCAGGGCCGGCTCGCCGTCAGCCCTGGGGGCCGGCGGGCTTGGCGTCCTTGGACAGCGGTACCTCGCCGGTGTTGTCGACGTGGCGGGCGGCGACCCACACGGCCTGGTCGCGCAGCAAGTACCAGATGCTGTTGCCGTCGATGGTCTGCGCGTTCACCTTGCTGTGCAGACCGACCTGGGCGCCGTGGCTCAGGTTGCCGACGAGGGAGGAGTCGGTACTCGGATACCTCCGCAGATTGACGCCGCTACTACTGACGACCGTGCCAAACGGCTGGGCGGGACTGGGCATCATGACCTCCAAGGGAACGCCTGAGCGGCGGGACGTGGTCCGCTGTGCGCGGACGGGTTGCTTGCACGGTAGGGCTCCCGCCCGTCGGGGAGCCGGAGGCGTGCGGGGCATCCCCACGACCGGCGGCCGAGCATCATTCCGATGGTTCCGCCGCGCGGCCCGCCGCCGGATCGTCGATCGCCGCTTCAACGATCCAGCAGAACAATGATGACAGTTCAATTACCCCCTGTAACGGACCGGCCGGCTGCCGGGTACTGCTCCGTAGCCCATGAGCACCACGTACCCGGCGCGCACCATGGGTAGATGACCGGCAATCCGAATGGCGAACCCGTTGAGCGCGCCGCCCTTCCGGTTGCCCCGTCCATTACGGTGAGTGACGATCGAGGAGGGGGCGCGGGAGTCGGGGGGCGAGAGGGGTCACGGCGATGTCGGACCTTGAGAGCACCGCTTGCACGTTGCCGACGGTCCTGAGGTGCGCGTCACACAGTTGGGGCGCGAGCAATCGACCGAAGTGGCAGCGTCCGAAGGCGAGGTGATCCGACAGGAGCTCAACTCGCCCGACCCTCAGGGGCGGTTCCGTGCACGGTTCCCTGCGCGGTTCCCTCTGGGGCTCCAACGGACGGGCGCGCGGACCGGCGCGCAGACGGCAGTCGATGACGCCCGCCCGAGGGTGGGCACCGCATAGGACCGGATCACCGGAGGCACCGAGATGACCACACTCTTCTTCGACATCGGGGCGACATTGGCGGACGGCCGTCTCGAGGCGGACGGATCCTGGCTGTTGCGTCCTCGCCCCCGCGTCCCACAGGTTCTCGATGCGTTCGCAGGGGAACCCAAGGGCATCATCTCCAACCCGGGCACCGAACAGGATGCGGTCGCGCAGATCACGCGGGCCCTCCACGAGGCCTTCCCCGGCCGGTTCCCGGACGAGCACCTCATTCACTTCGGACCCAAGGACAGCCGCGCGATCTTCGACGACGCGGTCGCGAGCGCGGGCGGCGCGGCCGACGACTGTGTCTTCGTGGGTGAGGACCACGACGAGCGCGCGTTCGCCCGCACGGCCGGCATGAGGGTGGCGCCCCACCCCGTGTTCACCCGGGCCGCCATCGAGGACCGCCCGGTCTTCTGGACGAGGATCGACGTGCCGGAGGGTCGGACCCTGGGCGTACTGGAGTCGGTGGCGAACGGCACGGAGGCCGTTCCCGTGCACGTCGCCTCCCCTCGGCTCGTACTCGCCATGGCGACCGCGCTCGGAGTCGAGACGCTCCAACAGGCGGGATTCACGAACGATGTACGGGGACAGGTGGAGGACACGGCGGCGTTCCTGGTCAGGGACGACCGCTCGGTGACGGTTCCCGAGGCCTTCGCGGGCGCCCCGGACCAGTCCCGGACGGCGGCCGAAGGAGCGATGCGCGCGGCGGCCGCGTTCTGCTTCGCCTCCGGCGAGCTGACCGGGTACCCGCGGCAGATCTTGTCACTCGGGCCGGCGCCCGGCGGTGTCTACGTCGCTTCGCCAGCCGGTGTCCCGATCGAGGAGGTCCACGCGCAGGGAGCCAAGCCCGGACACACCGAGCGCCTGCTGCCGGACCCGGCGCTCCTCTCACGCCCCGGTGAAACGCAGGCCGAGGAGTTCGCCTCGGTCCTGCCCACCGGGTTCGAGGAGACGGGCGACGGCCTTCCCTCCCCCGAGACGCTCGCGGCCGTACGCGCGACCGTGACGCCCGAGGCGCTCCGTATCCACGTGGCACGCATCTCCGGCGTCGAACCGCTGGTCCCGGGCGAGCCGCTGAAGATCCTCAGCCGTGACGCGTCGCACGCCGACAACGGGCTCGTCGTGGACGCGCTGGTCCGGCACTTCCAGGATCTGGGGCTGGTGGTCCGGCGGCATGCGTTCAGATGGCGGGGACGCCAACTGTTCAACGTCGAGGCCGAGCACCGCGTCGAGGGGGCGGACTCCGCCGTTCTCATCACGGGACATCTGGATTCGACGGCGCAGAGCGGAAACTTCGTCGATGCCGACGGCGATCCCCGCCCCTACGACCCCTCGGTGGACCCGGCGCCCGGTGCGGACGACGACGGGAGCGGCACCGCAGCGGTCATGGCCGCGGCGGAGTGTCTGCACGCGCTGGTCGCAGGGGGCAGAGCGCCGACGCGTCACGTTCGCTTCGTCCTCTTCAACGCCGAGGAGCAGGGGCTCGTCGGCAGCAAGCGCTACGCGCGCGCCGCCGCGACGGCGGACGACCGCATCGCGGGCGTCTTCCAGATGGACATGATCGCCGGCCGGCAGGACGGCAGCCCGCCCGCGGTGGAGATCCATGCCGGCTCCTCCGTACCCGGGCCGGTCGTGTCGGCCTCCGACGCGCTCGGTGACCTGGTCGCGCGGACCATCCCCGTCATCGCCTCCGACTTCGAGGTCCAGCAGCTCACCGGGGCCGGGGACCCCGCACTGGGGCGGAGCGACC
Source organism: Streptomyces sp. NPDC091682 (assembly GCF_044756625.1). Classification (NCBI taxonomy): domain Bacteria; kingdom Bacillati; phylum Actinomycetota; class Actinomycetes; order Kitasatosporales; family Streptomycetaceae; genus Streptomyces; species Streptomyces sp. NPDC091682. Next base: position 349,606 of record NZ_JBIVTH010000002.1, read on the forward strand.
ACGCGAGTTTCCACGAGCGGGGGTGGGCGGCCATCGCCGTTTCCGAGAACCTCTTCGGCCCGGACGGCGGACCGGCGACCGGCACGCGGCAGTACCACACGCCCGGCGACACCCTCCTCGACGAGGACCACGACACGCAGTACGCGGCCACGATCGCGTGCTCCGTCACCGCGACCGCCCTCACCTTCGCGGGCCTGTAACCGCACCCGCCGGAAGAAGAGCCGCTGCCGCGCACCGCTGAACTGCGCGGCAGCGGCAGCGGGTATCGCGTTTCGTGGTTATGCGGCGGCCGGAAGGTCCGTCTGCGTACGCCGGAACTTGATCCACCGCCAGCATCAGGGCCTTGTTGCGCGGATTCTTCGCCATGCCACACCTGTTCCCGTAGTGCACGAGAGTCTACAGCCCCACGTCTGTCGGCCTGTTGATGCCCCAGGGCACGGCGGTGAGTGACGGCGACTGCATCCTTTGGCCTACTGTCATTTCGGCCCTGTGGAGGACGATCTGGCGGCGCCGCCGCGAGAGGATTGGTCCGTGCGAACGACCATCGGATACACCATCGAAAGCATCGGCTACGTCATAGGAGCCCAGGGACTCATCAGCTTCGCTTCACAAACCTTCTTCGGCACGGAGTGGGGCTGGATGCACAAGGTCGTCGACCTTCCGTCCACCGCGTACCTCGGCGTCGTCGCCGTGGGGCTGGCGCTCATCGTCGGCGGGATGAAGACGCGCAAGGCGCCCGAGGCCCGGACCGCCACGGGTTCCGGCCGGAACTCACGTGCGGCATGATCGAACGATGCTCACAGCTACCGGCGGCTCTCTGTTCTCGGGTGGTCCGTGGCTACTCGTCTCCGTCAACGCATTGGCGTGAGGATACGGACCCGGTCGGGTTCGACACAACGGAAATGATCGAGACACCCTTCTGGAACCAGCCGCAACGTCGAATCCGGCCCCTCGGTGAACGGGCAGTGAACGGGCCGTCCCACACGTGGAACAGGAGCCCGGGGACACGCCGGCTCGGTGGCGGCGAACAGCCCGGCGAACGGCCCGCCGGCCACCGGGCGGCGGTCTGCGCGCAGGGGCGTCCACGTACGCCCCGGCCCGCCCGCGGTGCGTCCGGTTCAGGCTTCCTGGCCGGTCGAGGCCAGGACGATCTCGCGGACGGAGACGTTGCGGGGCCGGCCGTAGGCGTACGCGATGGCTGCGGCCACCTCGTCCGGGTCCAGCGCACCGCCCGCCGACTCCTTCCACGCCTGGTAGTCGCTCTTGATCCGCTCGTCGCTGGTGTGCGACAGCAGTTCCGTCTCCACGGCCCCCGGAGCCACCGTCACCACCCTGACCCCGGTGGCAGCCACCTCCTCGCGGAGGTTCTCCGACATCGCATGGACGGCGAACTTGGTGCCCACGTAGGCCACGTGGTTCGGGAACGTCTTGCGGCCGGCCACCGAGCTGATGTTCACGATGGTGCCCGCGCCCCTGGCCACCATCCCGGGCAGGACCGCGCGGGTCGCGTACAGCAGGCCCTTCACATTGATGTCGAGCATCCGCTCCCACTCGTCCACCGGCTGGTCGGTGATCCGGCCCAGCAGCATCGCGCCCGCGTTGTTGACCAGCAGGTCCACCGGCCCGTACCGCTCCTCGGCTTCCCGCACGGCGGTCTCCACGGCCGCCCGGTCGGTGACGTCGACCTTCCGGCACAGGGCGTCGGGCAGTCCCAGCGCCTCCAGCTGCTCCAGCCGGCGGGCCAGCAGGAGCAGCGAATGGCCCTGGGAGGAGAGCAGCCGGGCGGTGGCCGCACCGATACCGGAACTGGCACCGGTGATCACGATCAGGGGCTCGGGCATACCAGTCGGGACCTTCCCCTCGGGGCGCACGGACGACGGGAGCCCCCGCGGCACCCGGCGTCGGCTCCCGTACCAGGAGACCACCGCCGGCCGCACCACGCCCGCCGCCACCGGGCGTGGTGCCGCGGGACCCGCCCGGGTACCCCCGTGCGGCGCAACGCGACGGACGGCGGGTGAGACGACCCCCGACCGCCCGTCACGCAGCATGCCGGACGACCTGATCAGGAATCGGAGCGGAACGCCCCGTGGACGCGCAGGTCGCCGTTGACCGCCACGTTCCCGTCGTTCGTGTGCATGATCCAGGCGCCTGCGTTGCGGACCGACAGGTGCGCGCCGGCGTTCACCTTCCCCTGCAGGCGCGACTCGCCTTGGACGCGCAGCATGCCGAGGGTGGTGAGGTCACCGGTGACGGTGACCGTGCGGTCGGCCTTCACCTCGCCCTCGGCGTCCAGGCGGCCGTGGACGATCAGCCGCGGCGGGCCGTCCTGGGTCTCCAGCACGTTGTCGACGGTCAGCCCGCCCTGGAGGGTGAGGCGTTCCTTGACCTGGGCCCGGTCGGTGACCACGTCGTTCAGGTCCGCCTTGGCGGCCGCGACGGTCCCCCACTGGCGGCTCCCGGCGCCCTGGAACACGTTCATCCCGGAGGCCGGGAACTCGATCCATCCGTCGGCGGCCGTGCGACCCTGCACCCACTTGGTGTTGATGCCGTTCAGGTCCGCCAGGTCGGCGGCGACGGTTCCCCAGTCCTGTTTTCCGTCCTTGCGGACGTTCACCCCCGACTGCGGGAACTCGACCCATCCCTTGCCCGAGTCCCGGTCCCCCACCCACTGGGTGTTGATCCCGTTCACGCTGATCTTGTCGGCCGTGACGGTTCCCAAGTCGCTTCCACCGCCGCGGCCGACCCTGATTCCGTCGGACGGGAACCGGATCCACCCGGCGTCGCTCTCGCGCCCCCGGACCCACGCCGCGGTCACGGTCTCGGCGTCGGCCCGGGCTGCGGAGAGGGTGCCGAGGTCGTTCGCGGCGTCGCGGATCTGGGCGCCCTGCGCGGTGAAGACGATCCGGGCCTCGTCCGTCGTGCCCTCGACCCACGGGCTGTGGATTCCGCGCGTCGCGGTGACGCCCTCGAACTCGGGGCTGCGCAGGTGGACGGTGGTGGTGAGGAAGTATCCGGGCTGCTGCCCGCCCGGGGAGGTGGCGATCAGGGTGTACGTGGCGTCCCGCTTCGGCTCCTGGCCGGCCGCCGGCGACCACTGCCAGCCGCTTGTGCCCTGCGTCGGCACGACCGGCTCCGGGGGGCCGTCCGGACCCTGGATCCGGTAGGTGAGGGTGTCGGGCCCGTCCCACTGCAGGACGACGTCCTGGCCGCCGGTCACCAAGGACTGCTTCGGACGGAAGTTGCGCGGAACCTTGGGCAGTTGCTTCAGCAGGCTCAGGGTCACGGGGCTCTTCTTCACGAAGGCGCCGTTCGCCGCCCGCTCCGTCACGCGCAGCAGCACCAGTCCCGCTGTGCTGGAGACGGGGAAGCCGTCCAGGACCAGGGCCATGGAGCCGGCCTCCTGGAACAGCGTGTTCGGCCGGGCGGTGACGGTGAGGACACCCGTGTTGTCGTCCCAGACGACGATCGGCTCCTCCCCCTGCTTCGTCGCGGTGTTCCGCTCGACCCGCGCAGTGATCGTCTTCGGACGGGCCGTCAGATCACCGCCCGCCTGACCGCAGGGCACCCGTATCTCGATGGAATACCAGATCACCTCGTCCATGGTCGGGTTGGAGACGAGGACGTAGACCGATCCCTGACTTTCCTCGCCCGCGACCGGCACCTGGAGCGGAGCGGGATCGGTGAGTACTTCGTAGTGCAGAGAAGCCATCGCTGAGGACCCCCTGTGTGCGCTGTCCGACGCTCGCCCTCGACGGGCGCAGCCCCTCCAGCACAGCACTCACCGCATGATCCGGAACTCCGATCCACCCCAACCGGCGCGAAACAGACGTGTACTGGCCGAATCGGGAATCTCCCACTTTTCGATGGCGTGGCCCACGGCCGCAGCAGCGTTCACCGGGAGCCGGCCGGCCCGCGATGAGCGCGTCCCGAACGCCCGCCGCGCTTCACTCCTTCCTGAGCGTGGCCGCATGGTCGGGAACGGCGTTCTGCAGCTCTTTGGACGGGCGCTGGTAGCCGGTCGAAGGCGGACGGGACGGCAGGGTCAGCGAAGGCAGCGCCACGTCCGCGTAAGGGAGCGAGGACAACAGGTGCGCGATCATGTTGAGTCTCGCACTGCGCTTGTCGTCGCTCTCGACCACGTACCACGGGGAGTCCACCGTGTCCGTGTGGACGAGCATCTCGTCCTTGGCCCGGGAGTACGCCTCCCAGCGCGTGAGGGACTCCAGGTCCATCGGGGAGAGCTTCCACCGTCGCAGCGGGTCCTCGGTGCGGCGGCGGAAGCGTTCCTCCTGCACCGCGTCGCTGACGGAGAACCAGTACTTGCGGAGCAGGATCCCGTCTTCCACGAGCATGTGCTCGAAGACCGGGCACTGGCGCAGGAAGAGCCGGTGTTGCGCAGGCGTGCAGAAGCCCATGACGTACTCGACCCCGGCGCGGTTGTACCAGCTGCGGTCGAACAGGACGATCTCGCCGGCGGCGGGCAGGTGCTCCACGTAGCGCTGGAAGTACCACTGGGTGCGCTCCCGCTCCGTCGGCTTCGGTAGCGCCGCGATGCGCGCCACGCGGGGGTTGAGGTGTTCCGCGACGCGTTTGATCGTGCCTCCCTTGCCCGCTGCGTCGCGGCCCTCGAAGACGACGACGAGACGGGCGCCTTCCGCACGCACCCACTCCTGGAGTTTGATCAGCTCCGTCTGGAGCCGCAGCAGCTCCTCCTCGTACACCGCCTTCTTCAGATCCATGGCGTCCCCTCCCCGTCGTCGTCCGGCGCTGCGATCAAGTGAGTCACGGCGGCCGTCCCTGCGCAACAACACCCATCGACCCCGGGCGTGTCGATACGCTGACCGTGGATCGGGCAACCGAGCGAACCGCCGGAGGGAATGCGCGTGGGTGTGGGGAATCCGTTGACCCGGGTACCGCGGATGCGACTGGACGAGCTGCTGGACGAGCTCCAGGTCCGCATCGACGCGGTGCGCGGCACCCGGGACCGGGTACACAGCCTCCTGGAGGCCGTCGTGTCGGTGGGGCGGGAGCTGGACCTCGCCCAGGTGCTCCGGCGGATCGTGGAGGCGGCCGCGCTGCTCGTCGACGCCGAGTACGGCGCGCTGGGCGTGATCGGCCCCGACGGCCGCACGCTCGCCCAGTTCCTGACCGTGGGACTCACGGACCGGGAGATCGCCGGCATCGGCCCCCTGCCGGCCGGCCACGGCCTGCTCGGGGAGGTCATCCACCACCCGGAGCCCCTGCGTCTCACCGATCTCGGCAGGCACTCCTCGTCCTACGGCTTCCCGGCCCATCACCCGCCCATGCGCACGTTCCTGGGCGTGCCGATCCGGGTCCGCGACGAGGTGTTCGGCAACCTCTACCTGACCGACAAGCGGGGCGGTCTCGACTTCGACACCGAGGACGAGACCGTGATCTCCACCCTCTCGGTGGCGGCGGGCGTGGCGATCGACAACGCACGGCTCTACGAGGGCTCGCAGCGCCAGCAGCGCTGGCTGAAGGCCAATGCGGAGATCACCGAGAGCCTGTTGTCCGGCAGTTCGCGCCCGGCGGTACTGGAGCTCATCGCCCGTCGCGCACAGGAGATCACCGCGGCGCGCCTCGCGGACATCGCCATGCCCGTGGCCGGCATCGACGGCCTGGTCGTGGAGTTCGCGGCCGGTACGGACGCGAGCGCGCGCCGAGGCCTCGTCGTACCCGTCGCCGGCACGCTGTCGGGGGCGGCGCACCGGGCCGGCAAGCCCGTCACGGCCGTGCTGCCCTCGGCCGATGAACGCTACCCGGCCGAGGCCCAGGTGCAGGACGGATCGGGGCCCGCCGTGGCCGTCCCGTTGGGCACCGCCGGTGGCGAGGGCCGGGGCGTCCTGCTGCTTGCGCGCGCGGCGGGAGAACCGGCGTTCGGCGAGGGCGAGCTGGAGCCCCTCGTGGCCTTCGCGGGTCAGGCGGCACTCGCCCTGGAACTGGCGGAGCGGCGCCGGGACGCCGAGCAGATAGCACTGCTGGAGGAGCGCGACCGCATCGCCCGCGACCTGCACGACCTGGCCATCCAGCGGCTCTTCGCCACGGGCATGACCTTGCAGAGCGCTGCCCGGCTCGTCGAGCACGAAGGGGCCGCCGAACGGGTCGGCCGGGCCGTCGACGACCTGGACGAAACGATCAAGATCATCCGGTCGACGATCTTCGGACTCCGCACCAAGGACCGCGAGAGCGAACCCGGTCTGCGGGCGCGCGCCGCCCGTGCCGTCGGCGACGCGGCCACCACCCTCCGTCACCCGCCGCGCCTGAGCATGGAGGGCCTGCTCGACACCGACGTACCGCCTCAGATAGCCGACCACGTCATGGCTGTGCTGGGTGAACTCCTCAGCAACGCCGCCCGCCACGCACAGGCGACCCGGGTCGGAGTGACCCTCAAGGCGGGCCAGGGCGAGGTCGTGCTGACCGTCTCGGACAACGGGAAGGGCCTGCCGGCCCAGGGACGCAGAAGCGGTTTGCGCAACCTCGACGAGCGGGCGCAGAGTCTGGGCGGATCCTTCACCCACGAGACTCCCGATGAGGGGGGTACCAGGCTCATCTGGCGGGCGCCCCTCCCCACCGGGAACTGAGGACCGGGGCACCTGCCGGGGGTCAGCCCCGGGCCGCCGGCACCAGCCGCGTCGGGTCCGCCTCCAGCCGGAACCCGGTGACGAGGTCGGGGCGGATCCGCAGGGCGCTGGTCATCGGGCGTGCCACCCAGGGGCGTAGCAAGTGCGCGTACCGGTCCACCTCGTCGGTGTCGACCACGGCCCTCGCATAGCCGGTGATGACGACGCTCCAGCCCAGGTGGGTGACGGGATCGATGTCGTCCGCTTCATAAGCCACCACCACGCCGGGGGCGTCGGCGGGTGCCGCCAGGGAGCCGAGCGCCCCGCCGTCGTGGATCCGGACGATGAGGTCCTCGCCTTCGACGAGGTGGTTGACCGGCCGGACAGCGGGCAGCGCGTGCTGCGTGAAGACGATGCGTCCCAGTGACACCGTCGAGAGCAGCCGCAGGGCCTCGGCCCTGTCCAGCTCCCGCATGTGCCGGGCGGCGGTCACGTCACCCGTCCGACCGCCGGGCCGCCGTAAGGCTTCCTGGTCCATGCTGTGTACCTCACAAGACGACGAACTGCAGGTCGCGGTCGGCGGCGAGCACCCGCATGGACTTCACCACCAGGGGCGGCACGTCGCACAGGAGGAGGCGCGTTCCCTCCGCGCAGCAGCTGCGGTTCATGCGGATGAGGAGGTCGATGCCCGCGCTGTCGCAGAAGGAGAGGCCGCACAGGTCCAGGACGATGTTCCGGTGGCCGGATCCGGCGAGCTCGCGCAGGCGCGGCGCCACCTGCCCGACCGTGTAGAAGTCGAGCTCTCCGGCCAGGGCGATTCTCACACCGCGGTCGTCCCGGCCCACGGTCTTCAGGTCGATCAAGGCGGTCGTCATGGCTTCCTCCGCGCTGCGTGCGGCTCGGTCGAGTCGCGCCGTTCCCCGTGCGCCCTCAGTTCATCCGGTGCCGCGGGCACCGGGGAAGGCCCGGCAGGCCCTCCCGACAGGGCCGAAGGTCCCTTCTTCGGAGCCGCGACCGCGCCTGCCGCTCGCAACACCCGGCCGATGCGGGCCTATCGGCCCTGTCCGTTCGGCCGTCGGGGAGGCAGGATGCCGGTGTTCGTGCGTCAAGGACGGACCCAGGCGAAGGAGTTGCGTCATGACCGGCAGCGGTGTCCCCTCTGTCCCCTCCCCCGCGGCGGAGCCCATCAGCGTCTTCCTGCTCGACGACCACGAGGTCGTACGCCGGGGAGTGCACGACCTGTTGGACGCCGAACCCGACCTGACCGTGGTCGGTGAGGCGGGCACGGCGGAACAGGCGCTGGTCCGCATCCCCGCGCTGCGCCCCCGGGTCGCGATCCTGGACGTACGGCTCCAAGACGGCGACGGGGTGAGCGTGTGCCGGGAGTTGCGCTCGCGGATGCCCGAGCTGGCCTGTCTGATGCTCACGTCGTTCGACGACGAAGAGGCGCTGCTGGACGCCGTGATGGCGGGGGCCTCCGGATACGTGCTCAAGCAGATCACCGGCACCGACCTGGTGACCGCCGTCCGGACGGTGGCCGCGGGCCAGTCGATGCTCGACCCCGGGGCCACCACGCGGCTGATGGCCCGCATGCGCGGCGACGTGCCCCGGGAGGAGCAGGCCCCGGGGCTTCCCGGCTTCACGGACCGGGAGAAGGAGATCCTCCTCATGGTCAGCGAGGGCCTCACCAACCGGGAGATCGGCCAACGGCTGTACCTGGCGGAGAAGACCGTCAAGAACATCATCTCGCGGCTCTTCATCAAGCTCGGCGTGGAGAGGCGCGTCCAGGCCGCGGTGATCGCCAGCCACGCGCTGACCCCACCCGGCCGGCACCCGACCCCGGCCGCCGAGTAGGAGCCGTCCGGGGAAGGGACCGGGCGCGGTCGTACGAGCGCGTGCGCGCCTTCGCCCTCGGCCCTCCTTCGCCCACGGCCCTCCTTCACCGTCGGCCCGCCGTCGCCCTCGGCCCGCCGTCCCTCCGGCGGTCAGTGGTGCGGGACGACGGCGACGGGGCAGGCCGAGTGGTGGAGCACCGCATGGGCCACCGAACCGATCCGCGCGCCCACCCCCGACTCGCGGACCCGGCGACCGACGACGACCAGCTGGGCGTCCGACGCTTCGGACAACAGCACCTGGCCGGCACTGCCCCGTTCCACGTGCGCGACGACCTCCACCTCGGGGAACTTCAGCCGCCACGGCTCCAGCGCTTGGTCCAACGCGTCCTCCTCGAACGGCTCCAGCCCGCCGAACTGCTCCGCGATCCACATCGAGCCGGGGCTGTAGCCGTAGACCGGGGGCGGGCTCCAGGCCCGGACCGCACGGAGCGGGACCTTGCGCGCTGCGGCCGCCTCGAAGGCGAAACCCAGTACCTCGGCGGACTCCTGCACGCCACCTTGCTGCCCGACGACGACCTCGCCCTCGTCGCCCCCGAACACCGGCTGGCCGTCGCGGGCCCGGACGGAAACGACGGGGCGTTCGGCGGAGGCGATCACCTGCTGCCCGTAGGAGCCCAAGAGGAAGCCTGCCAGCGCGCCGTGCCCGCGGGTGCCGAGCACCAGCATCTCCGCGTCCTTGGCCTTGGCTGCGCGCAGCAGGGCTGGTACCGGAACGTCCGGCACCACTTCCGCGGAGAGCGAGAGCCGGGGGTGCCGGCGCGTGAGCCCGGCCTCGGTCTCCTCCAGGATCTCCCGGGCCCGGCGCGCCTCGGTGCCGCGGTTCTGGACGACCGGGACGGCGAGCGGCTGCCACAGCCAGGCGTGGACCACGTGCACGTGCATGTCGCGGCGCACGGCTTCCCGCGCGGCCCAGTCGGCAGCGGCCAGGCTCTCGGCGGAACCGTCCACTCCGACGACGAGGGTGCGCTTCACAGGTCTGTCCTCCGTACTGATGCGCGAGGCATCGGGGTCGCCGTCCGGAACGGGCGGCGCCGGCCGAGGAGGACCGGGCGCCACCGGGATCGACTCTCCTCGGGCGGAACCTGTGCGGATAGGGGCCGACCGTCCCTCCCCGAGGGACGGTCATCCCCTGCCGGCCGAACCCGGGTAGCGCGCGGCCCGTGCGGGCGGCCCGGCTCAGACGCCGGAGGGGACCTCGGCCTTCTCGTCGGAGCCCGTGTCCGCCGCCTCGGCCGCCGCTAGCCTGCGGTTGCGCCGGATCGAGGAGATGAAGGACCAGCCGATCAGGACGACGCCGACGAGGCCCGTGATGACCTCGTGGATCTCGTACCGGATGGTGACCAGCAGGATCACGGCGAGGGCGCCGATGGCGTAGTGCGCGCCGTGCTCCAGGTAGACGTAGTCGTCGAGGGTGCCCTGGCGGACCAGGTAGACCGTGAGCGAACGGACGTACATCGCACCGATGCCGAGGCCGAGCGACATCAGGACGATGTCGTTGGTGATGGCGAAGGCGGCGATGACGCCGTCGAAGGAGAAGGACGCGTCCAGCACTTCCAGGTAGAGGAACAGGAAGAACGCGGCCTTGCCGGCCATCACGACCGCCGGGACCTTCGTACCGCTCGCCCTGGCCGCTTCCTCGGCCTCGTGCTCGCGCTCCTCCTCTTCCTCGAGCTTGTTCTCGAAGTAGCCGGAGAGGCCGCCGACGACCAGGTAGGTGATCAAGCCCGCGATGCCGGCGATCAGGACGGTCTGCGTCTTGTCCGCGTGGACGCCGCCGTACTGGTGGGCATGGGTGGCGAAGGTCATCGCGGAGACGAGCAGCACGATGAGCGCGATGCAGGCGGACAGCATGTCGATCTTGCCGAGCTTGGCGAGCGGGCGCTCCAGCCAGGCGAGCCACTTGAAGTCACGGTCCTCGAAGATGAAATCAAGGAAGATCATCAGGAGGAACATGCCGCCGAAGGCGGCGATCGAGGGGTGTGCGTCGGTCACCAACTGCTGGTACGTGTCCTTGTCGTCCAGCGCGAGCCGTACCGCTTCGATCGGACCGATCTCGGCACTGACGGCGACGATCACGACGGGGAAGACCAGACGCATGCCAAAGACCGCGATCAGGACACCGACGGTGAGGAAGATCTTCTGCCAAAAGGCATTCATCTTCTTCAGGATCCCGGCGTTGACGACGGCGTTGTCGAAGGACACCGAGATTTCGAGGATGGACAGGATCGCCACGACCCCGAAGCCGGCCCACCCCCCGTATAACACCGCCGCGATCAGGCCGAGCACGGTGACCGCGAACGACCAGCCGAACGTTTTCAGAAGCACTGACAACCCCATCGTTTCGTGCGGGGATCCCCCCGCGCCGCACCTGGCTTTACGAACCATTGACCATGAAGTCTAGGGCGACACCCCGCAGCGCCGGCACATACCGGCCGGCGGCCGGCAGCGGCGAACGCCGGGACGAAACGCTCCCCGTGCACGCGCCATCGGCCACCGGCCCGGACGCCCTGAAGGCCGTGGAGTACTGCTTCACGGCCGGTAGACGAGCTCGATCGCCATCGCGGCCATGACGCCCCAGACCCCGATCCCGAGCAGCCACATGGCGTCGAGGACGGCGCCGGCGGCGATGACGGTCGATCCGGCCGCCCCGAGGGCGAGTGCGGTCCGGCGGATTTCGCGGTCCGGGCGCGAGCGAGCGGTCACAAGAGCGAGGATCCCGCCGGACCCTCGCGACGGCGAGGGTCCAGCGGGATTCCTGTCGGCGTTTTGACGCGGGTGGGTCAGCCGGCGTGCACGTGGGGACGACGGTTGCGGTCGGGTTCGGCCTCGCGGATGACCTCTCGGGTGACGGGGGCGACCTCCCCCTGGCCGAAGAGGAAGAAGCGGAAGAAGTTGGCCATCGGGTTGCCCTCGGTCCACTCGAAGTAGATGTGGGGCCGCTGACCGGTCTCGTCCCGGACGTGCAGGAGGAGCGCGGCCAGCGCGTTGGGGATGCTGGAGCTCTCCAGGGTCAGGACGCGGTAACGGCCGTGCAGGACCTCGCCGCGCACCCGCATGCCGGATTCGAACTCGGACGCGTCCAACACGGTGACCTCGACGAACATGACGTCGTCCTCGGACGGGATGTCGTTGTCCGCGCGGATCTGCGCCTTCTTCTGCCGGTATTCCTCCAGGTCACGGTTGTCGGGCTCGTTGGCGATGAAACGGATCGTGCGGTTCGCGGTGTCCCGGATGAACCGCTGGGCCATGTCGTCGAATTCGATGTGGGTGACGCGCAGCTCGAAGACGCGGGCGAGGCGGGAGAGGAGGGAGAGGGCCATGATGCCGGCGATGAAGCAGGCGCCGATCTTCACGCCGTCGGGGCGCTCGACGATGTTGACGGCGGTCGTGTAGATGAAGACGGCGGAGATGATGCCGAAGCCGATGGTCCAGCCGCGTTCCCCGGCCCGGCGGGCGGCAATGGTCACGGCGACGGCGGCCGAGGTGATCAGGACGAGGACACCGGTGGCGTAGGCGCCGCCCTGGGCGTCGACGTCGGCGTCGAAGATCCAGGTGACGAGGAACGCGACGAGCGTGAAGACGATCACCATCGGGCGCAGGGCGCGGGCCCAGTGGGGGGCCATTCCGTACCGGGGCAGGTAGCGCGGCATCAGGTTCAGCAGGCCCGCCATCGCGGAGGAGCCGGCGAACCAGAGGATCAGGATCGTGGAGATGTCGTAGACCGTACCGAAGGCGGAGCCCAGGTACTCGTGCGCCAGGTAGGCGAGCGCGCGCCCGTTGGCCTCGCCGCCCGGCTCGAACTGGGCGGGCGGGATCAGCAGGGTCGTGATCAGGCTGGAGCAGATCAGGAAGACGCTCATGATCACGGCGGCCGTGGTCAGCAGCTTCTTCGCGCCACGGATCCGGCCCGCCGGCCTCTCGGGTACGTCGTCCGGGTCGCCCTTCACGTGCGGCATGACCGCCACGCCCGTCTCGAACCCCGACAGGCCCAGCGCGAGCTTCGGGAACACCACCAGCGCGATGGCGATCATCATGAAGACGTTGCCGTGCTCGGCGGTCAGCGCGGCCGTCCAGTCCGTGATGACCTGCGGTGCGGTGAACACGTGCCACAACCCGACCGCCACCACGACCACGTTCAGGCCGAGGTAGGTCACCACCAGGACCACCGCCACGCCGATGGCCTCGCTGAACCCCTTGAGGAACACGGCCCCGAGGAGCGCGATCAGGATCAGGGTGATCAGCACCTCGTTTCCGTGCAGGGTGCTGGTGAGGTGCGGGTTCTCGACCAGGTGCGCAGTCGCGTCGGCCGCGGAGAGGGTGATGGTGATGAGGAAGTCGGTCGCCGCGAACCCGAGCAGGGTCAGGACGAACAGCTTCCCCTTCCAGAACGACAGCAGCTTCTCCAGCATGGCGATGGAACCCTCGCCGTGCGGGCTCTCCTCGGCCACCCGCCGGTACACGGGCAGCGCGCCGAAGAGCGTGAGCAGCACGAGCACGATGGTCGCCAGCGGCGACAGCAGCCCGGCCGCGAGGAACGCGATGCCGGGCTGGTAGCCGAGGGTGGAGAAGTAGTCGAGACCCGTCAGGCACATCACCCGCCACCACGGCCGGCCGTGCGGCTGGGCCGCCGCCTCCTTGGCGGCGGGCGAACTCGTCTGGGCGGTCAAGCCTTCCAGCATCCACGCGCGCAGGCGCGAGGAGCGGGCCGGGGTGGCCATCGTGGGGTGCTCCTGTCGTACACAAAGAATCAGCCATCGACGTCGACGGCTGAGCAAGCGTATGCAAATTGATCCTTCATGCACGCGGGCGAGCAAACCCTGACGCGTCCTTAACGCGTAGAGAGCCACCTGTGGCGTAGCGCAGACGCCCCCGATCAGGGCGGATGTCGAGTCCGGGGCAGGCGGTCGGTCACCGCGGTCGCCACGGGAACGGGGCCGGGAGGCGCCGGACGGAGGAGCGGGGGCGGCCCTGACGGGCGCCGCCCCCGCAGGTGGACCTGCCGGTCGGCCTTCAGGGCGCAGACGTGGGGCGGGTCAGGCGTCGACCGCCTGGTAGAGGGTGGTCCAGAAGTCCTGCGCGGCCCGCGCCGAGTCCGGGGTGGACATCCCGGTCTGGGTCAGCAGGATGCCGACGAGCTGGTTGTCCGGGTCGGCGTAGGTCGTGGTGCCGGCTCCGCCATCCCAACCGAACTGGCCGATGGGCGCGTAGTCACCGCGGTAGGTGCGCACCGTCATCCCGAAGCCCCAGCCGCCGGTCTGTCCCTGACCGTGCGACAGGTGGACGACGCCGCGCGCCCATGCCTGTAGCGCAGCTGTCTGTTCGGGCGTGAGGCGGTTCGTGGTCATCAGCTCGACGGCGGGCCGGGACAGGATCCGCTCGGTGCCGTGCATCCCGCGGCGGAGCAGCATGCGGAAGTAGGCGTGGTAGTCGTCGACGGTCGAATCGAGTCCGCCGCCGCCCGACTGGAACGCCGGAGGCTGGCTGTGGTGTCCCCCCTCGGCCCGGTCCTCCACGATGAACTCTCCGGACTGCGGATCGGGGGCGTACAGGGGCGGCAGCCGATCGATCTTGTCGGCGGGCACGTGGAAACCGGTGTCCTTCATCCCCAGCGGATCGAAGATGCGTTCGCGCAGGAACGCCTCGAACGACTGGCCGGTGACCCTGGCCACCAGCACCCCGAGTACGTCGTCGCTGACGTTGTACAGCCAGCGCTCTCCGGGCTGGTACGTCAGCGGGAGCGTGCCCAGGCGGCGCATCCACTCGTCCGGCTCCACTGCGGGCAGCATCCATCCGTTCTCGCCGTAGAGCCGCCGCTCGAAGTACGCGCTCATCATCGGGGAGCCCAAGGCCGTCATGTCCAGCCCGAGCCCGCAGGTGGAGGTGAGCAGGTCCCGCACGGTGATCGGACGCCGCGCCGGCACGGTGTCCTCCAGCGCGCTGTCGGGCTGCTCGAGCACCCGCCGGTCAGCCAGTTCCGGCAGCCACTGGTCTATCGGTTCGTCAAGTCGCAGCCGGCACTCGTCCAGGAGGACCATCGTCGCGGCGACCGCGACCGGCTTGGTCGTCGAGGCCATCCGGAAGATGGTGTCCCGGCGCATCGGCGCGCCGCCATCGTGGCGCATCGTCCCGATCGCCTCGACATGGGTCTCGTCGCCCCGGCCGACCAGGGCGACGAGTCCGGGGATCTTCTTGGACTCCACGTGCGCCTCCAGTACCTCGCGCAGTCGGCGCAGCCCTGCTCCGGATAAGGCGTTGTTGCCGTTTCCCGTCATGAAATCTCCTTGTACGCAGTGGTCGGTCTCGACGGCGCCGCGGACGTGCGGCGCGGGGCGGCCGGCCGGGCGGGGCCCCGCGGCCGTGTGGTGCGGACGGGCGACGAAGGTGGTGATCGGCCCCCGGGGGCAACGCGCCGGGGCGCGATCAGACCGTCGCGTCTTCTCTTCCGGTCTCGTCACCGGCGACGCGCCCGATGTCTTCGGTCAGCCGCTTCCGCGCGCGGGCGGGAACGTAGCCGCCCTCGGTGTAGTTCTGGACGAACGCCTCGGCGAACTCCACCGGGTCCTCCCCGACGATCTCGCGGATCGGGGTTCCGTTCGCCTCGGCCTGCTCGAACAGGTCGGCGAGGTCCTCGAACATCGACACGCTGCTCTCGCCGTCGGTCGGCACGAAGTGCATCAGGTACCGCTCGATCGCCTCGATCGCCGTGCGGTGGTCCTCGGGAAGCTCCTTGACGCGCGACTTGTACGCCCTCCAGCGCTTCTTGGGCCCGATCACCTTGGAAATGAAGCCGGTCTTTTCGACACCGGACATGGTTACTCACCCTCCCCTGCGCGGAGCTGTTCCAGGCGGTCTGCGAGGAAGCTCCACGTACTCCAGAACTCTTCGAGGTATTCCCGGCCGTGAGCGTTGAGGGAGTGCACCTTGCGTGGCGGCCCCTTCTCCGAAGGGACCTTCTCCACGTCGACGAGACCGCGCTTCTCCATCCTGAGGAGCAGCGCGTAGATGGTCCCTTCGGCGATGTCGGCGAAGCCCTGCGCCCGCAGTCGTGCCGTGATCTCGTAGCCGTAGGCGGGCCGGCCGGACAGTGACGCGAGGATGATGCCCTCCAGCGTGCCCTTGAGCATCTCCGTCAGCAGTTTGGCCATGGAACACCTCCCCTCGACACTAGTCGGCGTGACTAGGTACTGGTAGACAGTATCGCTGACTACCGGTACTCAGCAAGACGGAATAGCGGACGCGCGGGACGCTGCCGGCAGCCCTCGACTCCGGAGCGGCGACGCCAGCGGGGTCACGCCCGACCGTGCGGACGGAGTTCACGCTCGAGGGCGGACAGGGCGAACGCGTGCGCGGAGGTGTGCTGCCAGCGCGACCGTCCGAACATCACGTCTTCGGAGAGCCCGCTCAGCATGGCCACGGCCCGGATGGTGAACTCGGGGAGGTCCACGTCGGCGAACTGTCCCAGGTCCCGGCCCTCACGGACGATGGCTTCCAGGCGCTCGTCCCAGCCGTCGAGCAGCTCGGTCAGGACGCGGCGGCCCGCTTCGTCGTGACGCTGGGCCAGTACCTGCGTCCACAGCGCGTAGCGTTCGTCGCTCTGGTGGCGGGGCAGGTAGTGACCGACGAACAGGTCCAGCTTCTCGGCGGGCGATGCGGCCCGGTCGGCGGCCTGCTGGAACCGGGTCCAGAGGTCCGCCTGGCTCCATGCCAGGACTTCGAGCAGGAGCCGGTCCTTCTTGCCGAAGTGGTAGAGGATGTGCCCGGTGCTCATGCCGGCCCGCGCGGCGATGTCCGACATCCGCAGGCCCGCCGTGCCCTTCTCGGCGATGAGGCTGATGGCGGCCCGCATCGCCCGCCCGCGCGCCTCGTCCCCGCTGGGCTGACGCTTCCGGTCGACCGGGACCCGGCCCGCGGACCGGGAGGCAGCGCCGGGCTCGGCGGCCGCCGACCCGATCACGCCTTCCGTCGGGGGGAGGCGGTCGGGCAGCGCGGGCCCGGTCTCTGACGTCGGCATGAGCTCACTTTCGGTTCCGGAAATCCAGGTCCCAAGTCTAGGTTCCAAAAATCTAGACCTTTAGTCTAGACTGAAAATCTAGTCAGAGCGATGGGGTGTGTGACGGCCGGCTGTGCGCGGTCGCCCCGACGGCCAGCGGCCCGCCTGTCCTACTCACCACCCAGGAGACACCCACATGACGCGCGGATTCGATGTCGTGGAGACCTGTATCGCCGACCTGCGCACCGCGCTGGAGCGGGGCGAGACGACCGCGGTCGGCCTGCTCGACGCCTACCTCGCGCGGATCGACGCGTACGACCGGCCCGGTACGGCCACCGCTCTGAACGCCGTGGTCGTGATGAACCCGGACGCCCGCGCGGAAGCCGAGGCCTCCGACGCACGCCGCGCGCGCGGCGAGACGCTCGGCCCGCTGGACGGCATCCCGTACACCGCGAAGGACAGCTACCTCGCGAAGGGGCTGACGGCCGCGTCCGGCTCCCCCGCCTTCGAGCACCTCGTCGCCCAGCGCGACGCCTTCGCGATCGAACGGCTGCGCGCGGGCGGGGCCGTCCTCATCGGCCTGACCAACATGCCGCCGATGGCGAACGGCGGCATGCAGCGCGGCGTGTACGGCCGCGCGGAGAGCCCGTACAGCGCCGACTGGCTCACGAGCGCCTACGGATCCGGCTCCTCCAACGGCTCCGGCACGGCGACGGCTGCGTCGTTCGGCGCGTTCGGCCTCGGCGAGGAGACCTGGTCCTCCGGCCGGGCCCCCGCGTCGAACAACGCGCTGTGCGCCTACACGCCCAGCCGCGGCGTGATCTCGGTCCGGGGGAACTGGCCGCTCGTACCGACCATGGACGTCGTGGTCCCGCACACCCGCACCATGGCCGACCTGCTGGAACTGCTCGACGTGATCGTCGCCGACGACCTGCACACGCGCGGGGACCTGTGGCGCGCCCAGCCGTGGGTGGAACTGCCCCCGGCGTCGCAGGTGCGCCCCGTCTCCTACCCGGCGCTCGCACCCGCAGACGCAGGGGGCGCGCACGACGCGCTCGCCGGCAAGCGCGTCGGCGTACCCAGGATGTACATCAACGCCGACACCGGCGCCGGGACGAACCCCGACGGAGGCATCGGCGGCCAGACCGGGCAGCGCATCGACACGCGAGCCTCGGTGATCACCCTGTGGGAAGCCGCGCGCCGCGACCTGGAGGCCGCCGGCGCCGAGGTCGTCGAGGTCGACTTCCCCGTCGTGTCGCACTACGAGTCCGACCGCCCCGGTGCGCCCTCGCTGCTCACCCGCGGGCTGGTCAGCCGCGAGTACCTCACATTCGAGATCGAGGACCTGTCCGCCTGGGCCTGGGACGACTTCCTGCGCGCCAACGGCGACCCGAAGCTCTCCACCCTGGCCGAGGTCGACGGCACCCGCATCTGGCCCAAGCAGGAAGGCGAACTGCCCGACCGCTACGAAGGCTTCGACGACACGATCGGCGACTACCCGCGCTTCGTGCGCGAGCGCCCGTACGCGTCCCTCACCGACATGCCGCACCTGGAGCAAGGGCTGCGCGGACTCGAGGAGACGCGCCGGGTGGACCTGGAGCTGTGGATGGACGGGCTCGGCCTGGACGCGGTGGTGTTCCCCGCGGTCGCCGACGTCGCGCCCGCCGACATGGACGTCAGCGAGGCGTCCGCCGACCTGGGCTGGCGCAACGGCGTCTGGGTCGCGAACGGCAATCTGGTCCCCCGCCACCTCGGCATCCCGACCGTGACCGTGCCGATGGGCGCCATGGCGGACACCGGCATGCCCGTCGGGCTGACCTTCGCGGGCCGTGCCTACGACGACAACGCCCTGCTGACCCTCGCCGCGGCCTTCGAGAAGACCGGCAGCCGGCGCACGGTACCGCCGCGTACACCGCGCCTGTCGGCACGGTGACCTGACGGCGCCCCCGGGCCCGGGGAACCGCCCTCGGTCGAGCGGGTTGCGCTCCTGGGCACGGGCGGTGGCCGATGGTGTTGAGGTCGGGGCCGCCGACCCGGTGCCGGGCACGGGCGCGGGCCGCGGGTAGGGTCAGCTGATGTGACCGTCGCGCGTTCCGTTGCCCTGTTCGTCGTAGCCGCCCTGTTCGAGATCGGTGGCGCCTGGCTGATCTGGCAGGGCATCCGCGAGCACAAGGGCTGGATCTGGATCGGGGCCGGCGTCATCGCCCTGGGCCTGTACGGGGTGGTGGCCACCTTCCAGTCCGACGACGACTTCGGCCGGATCCTCGCCGCGTACGGCGGGATCTTCGTCGCCGGTTCGATCGCGTGGGGCATGGTCGCCGACGGCTACCGCCCCGACCGCTACGACGTCATCGGCGCCCTGGTCTGCCTCGCCGGCATGGCCGTGATCATGTACGCCCCCCGCTCGCACTGACCTTCCGGCTCCTGAGGACCGCTCGGCCCTCCGCCGGTACCGCCGCCGGGCGGGGTACGGGTCTGCTGCGCCGGCGAACCGGCGTCGGTAGCGGAGCTGGAGCAGGGCCAAGGGGCGCACGGTTGCACGACAGGTGGTGCGTCGAACCGTGCAGTCGTGGGACCCGGCCGCGCACACGAGGCCGGCGTGGCGCGCAGACCCGTGGTGGTGGTCCTGTGGTGGCTCTCGGTCCCGGCGGCCCGATGAGCGGCGGAGCCGCAGGGTTCAGCGGGCGGGTGTCTCCCGTACCGGGTGTTTGCTCAGGATCGAGACGCGGTTGAAGGCGTTGATGGTGATGGCCGCCCACACCACGGCGGAGATCTCGTCGTCGTCCAGCACCTCCCGCGCCTGCGCGTACGCCCCCTCCTGGGCGAGGGCGTCGGCAGGGTGGGTGACGGCCTCGGCCAGCGCGAGGGACGCGCGCTCGCGGGCGGTGAAGAGCTCGGTGTCCCGCCAGGCGGCGAGCACGCCGAGGCGACGGGTCGTCTCTCCGGCGCGCAGCGCGGCCCGGGTGTGGACGTCGAGGCAGAAGGCGCATCCGTTGAGCTGGGAAACGCGGAGGTTGACCAGCTCGACCAGGATCCGCTCCAGGCCGGCCTCGGCAGCCGTCGCACGGACGGCGTCGGCCGTCTTGACCAGCGCCTGGTACGCGGCGGGGCTCTGCTTGTCGAGGTAGATCCGGCCGTCGTTCCGGGCAACTGTCGCGGCCCGTACCGTCTCGCTCACCCTGTGCTCCTTCAGCTGCTTGTCGTGGATCATCATCGGTATTATGATCATCGAAGATTGTTGAAAGCGAAACTACTTTACGGGAGAAGGGCCGGGAGATGGATCACACGGAGGTCGAGGTCGAGGCTGCGGTCGAGGTCCTCACCGCCCGGGACGTCCCGCTGGGCGGGCCGCGGGCGATGACCGTACGGCGCACCCTGCCGCAACGGTCCCGGACCCTCATCGGGGCCTGGTGCTTCGCCGACCACTACGGCCCCGACCGGGTCGCCGACTCCGGGGGCATGGACGTCGCCCCGCACCCGCACACCGGACTCCAGACCGTCAGCTGGCTGTTCAGCGGGGAGATCGAGCACCGCGACAGCCTGGGCACGCACGCCTTCGTACGCCCGGGCGAGATCAACCTCATGACCGGGGGACACGGCATCAGCCACACGGAGGTCTCCACCCCCGGCACCACCGTCCTCCACGGCGTCCAACTGTGGGTGGCCCTCCCCGGCGAGCACCGCCACGCACCGCGCGAGTTCCAGCACCACGCACCCGAGCCGCTCCGCGTCGCCGGCGCGGAACTGCGGGTCTTCCTGGGCACCCTCGCCGGCGATACCTCCCCCGTACGCACCTACACCCCGCTCCTCGGCGCCGAGGTCCTGATCGACGCCGGCGCCACCGTCACCCTCGACGTCGACGCCGGCTTCGAACACGGACTCCTCGTCGACGAGGGAGACGTCCGCCTCGAGGGAACTCCCCTGCTCCCGGCCGAACTCGGCTACGCCGCTCCCGGCCGCACCACCCTCACCCTCACCAACGGCTCCGACCGCCCGGCCCGGACGGTCCTCCTGGGCGGCCCGCCCTTCGAGGAGGAGGTCGTGATGTGGTGGAACTTCATCGGCCGCAGCCACCAGGACATCGTCGATGCACGAAACGAATGGGAGCGCGCCTCCGACCGCTTCGGCACCGTCGACGGCTACCCCGGTGAGCGACTGCCCGCCCCCGCCCTACCCAACGCCGTCATCGCACCCCGCAAGAACCCCTCCCGCCGCTGAACCCCGTACCGAAAGGCCCACCATGAGCGACCAGACCGCCACCCCCGCCCCCTCCGTCCGCCGCGTCGACACCCGCCACCGCTACGAGATCCTCGTGGCCGACGACCGCGCAGGCCTGACGGCCTACCGCGACCGCGACGACCAGCGGGTCTTCTTCCACACCGAGATCGACGACGCCTACGCCGGCCAGGGACTCGCCGCGATCCTCGTCGAGCAGGCCCTGACCGACGTCCGCGCCTCCGGGAAGCGGATCGTGCCCGTCTGCCCCTACGTCGCCAAGTTCCTCACCAAGCACCAGGAGTTCGCGGACATCACCGACCCGGTCACCCCCGAGGTCCTCGCCTGGCTCGACGCCCAACTGGGGCGCTGAGTCCTCGGCGGAAAGCGGGTGGTGCTGGGCACGACGGGTTCGTACCGGGTCGTCGGTCCGGTGAGGCTGGGCATCGCGCAGGAGCGGTACCGCTGCGAGCCGGGGTCCAAGCCGTCGGCGGTGGGCCCGTCGACGACCCCGGCCGGGGCGTGGCGCAGTCCGTGATGAGGCCGACCGGCGCCGCCGCCTTCACTTCGCCGAGGTTGCCGGGGCGTGCCGTCCGGCTTGGCTCACCTCGGGGATCGGCGGCGTCGGCCGGCTTCGCCGACGGCGCAGCCAGACGTACAGCATCAGGCACGGCAACAGCACCCCGAGAACGGTGAGGACGAGGAACGCCGCGAAGCTGCTGATGTGGGTGACCAACCACGCGAAGTTCTGCCCGAAGAACCCGACCACGAATGACAGGGGGAGGAACACGCTCGCGAGGATCGTGAGCCGTTCCATCGTGGCGCTCTGCCGAAGGTTGATCTTGTTCTGCTCCACGGAGATCACCGCGATGTTCGCTTCCAGGACGGTGGTCAGGAGATCGCGTTGGGCGGCGACCTCCTCGTTGACCAGCAGCAGGTGGTCGTGCACGTCACGCATGTACGGCTGGAGCGGGAGCGGCGTCCTGCCGGGCTGGAGCCGCCGGGTCAGCACGGCGAGGAGCGGGTGCACGGCCCGGTAGAAGTCGGTGGCCTCACGGCGCAGGGAATAGATCCGTTCGGTCGGGGCGACGGCCCCGGAGAACACCGTGGCCTCGATCTGCTCGATGTCGCGCTCCAGTTCGCCGACGACCGGCGCGTAACTGTCGACGACCTGGTCGAGGATCGCCCACAGCGTGGCGGCACTGCCGGTCTTGAGCAGTTCGGGGCGACTTTCGAGCCGGCTCCGCGCTTCGTGCAGCTCGCTGGCGATGCCCTGGCGGACGGTGATCACGAAGTGGTCGGCGAGGAAGACACTGATCTCGCCGGTGTCGATCTCCTCGCGCTCGTCGTCGTAGCGGGCCGTGCGCAGGATGATCAGTTCGGTACCGTCCTCGTACTGCTCGGCCTTCGGCCGCAGGTGGAAGGCGGCGGCGTCCTCGACGGCGAGCTCGTGCAGTCCGAAGATCTCGCGGACGCGGTCCAGTTCCTCGGGGCCCGGTTCGAAAACGCCCAGCCAGACGAATCCGCCTTGCCGGCAGCGCGCGGCCGCCCGCTCCAGGGGCATGGCGCCCTCATGCTGTCGATGCCCGTCGCGGTAGTGTGCGCAGTCGACGATCATGGCCTTCCTCCTCGCGGCCGACCGATGTGCGCCGCCCCGTGCCCACCGGGGGCACAGCGCGCCGTACAGGCCCCACAGCAATAGATGCTCCTCCAACTCGGCAGAGATGTCCTCACAGCCGGAGCCGGTGGCTCCCCACCTGGGTCGAGCCTGCTGTTCACGGGGTACGCGCGTGACGGCGCGTGACACTGCGCGACACCATGTGTCACGGCGCCGAAGGCGCGGTGACCGGAACGGTTACCGGGGCGACTACCGGGGCGGTCACCGATCCCGTCCTACAGGCCCCCGAAACCGTCGCCAGAACCGCCTGAAACCTAGAGGCACCAGAGGCGATATTGAATTCGTTTGGCAGGTGGGGCTGGTGTCCTACAAGTGTCAGATGTGAAGCAGGCCGGAGGCTGGAATTGACGGTTGACCGTCCGATGCCACGAGGGCACACTCGCCGGGTATTCGGCAGAAGTGCCACTCGATCAGGTCGGACGAATATTCGCTCACAGAACAGGAGGAGCGGCATTGGCTCCCGCCATGACACAGGCCGTGCTCTCGGGTTTATCGGGCAAGGAACTCGCACGATGTGCGGCGCCGACCTCCACTCTCGGTCTCGTGATCAGACGATCCGATGAGTCACTTTTCGAAGGTGCGGACGATTCGGACATCGATGTCCGTAAAACCCTGCACGTCGAGGAGGTGCCGCTTCCCGAGCTCGCGCCCGACGAGGCGTTGATAGCCGTCATGGCGTCCGCCGTGAACTACAACACCGTCTGGTCGGCCACTTTCCGCCCCGTATCCACCTTCCGCCTCATCGACAGGTCGGCAAGGGAAGACCAAGGCCTGACCAGGCATGTGATGGACCGCCATGTTCTGGGTTCGGATGCGGCCGGAGTCATCGTCAGGGTCGGCGCTTCCGTACGCCATTGGCGCGTGGGCGACCACGTGGTGGTGAGCACGCTCCATGCGGATGAACAGGACCCTGCCACCCAATGGGACGGAATGCTTTCCGCCTCCCAGCGCGCGTGGGGCTACGAGACGAACTTCGGGGGTCTCGCCCACTACTCGATCGTGAAGTCCACCCAGCTCCTTCCCAAACCCGCTCATCTCACATGGGAGGAAGCGGCCTGCAACACCCTGTGCCTGATGACGGCGTACCGGATGCTGATCAGCGACCGGGGCGCGCGAGTGAAGCTTGGTGACCTCGTGCTCATCTGGGGCGCCACCGGGGGGCTCGGTGTCTACGCGACCCAACTGGCCAAGGCGGCCGGCTGCCAGGTGATCGGCGTCGTCTCCGATGCGCGGAAGGCGCGTGTCGCCCGGGCCCTCGGATGCGATCTCGTCATCGACCGCCATGATGTGCCCGGTCCCGACGGTCTCGCTTCGCTTGCGGGGCGACGGTGGCTGGGCAGCCGCATCCGAGATCGTTTCGGTGAAGATCCCCACTGCGTGTTCGAGCACGTGGGCCGGCCGACTTTCGGTGCTTCCGTCTTCCTCGCCCGGCGCGGTGGCACGATCGTCACCTGCGGCTCCAGCGGGGGGTACGCACACGACTACGACAACCGCCACCTCTGGACCAACCTGAAGCGGATCGTCGGCAGCCACGGCGCCAACTATCAGGAGGCGACCGAGGCCAACAGGCTGGTCAGCCTGGGCAGGGTCATGCCGGGCCTGTCCGAGGTGCACCCGCTGCTGAAGGCCGCGGAAGGCGTCCACCGGGTACACCGGAACCTCCATCTGGGCAAGGTGGGCGTCCTGTGCCTCGCCCCGAGCGCAGGATTGGGTGTCACCGATCCGGAGTTCCGGGCAGGCATTCCAGCGGAGCGACTGCGGTTGCTGCGCAGCGACGCGGAAGCGGCGGGTTCCTAATCATGTCGTTTCTCGACCTGATCCTGACGGCCATCGACAGGCAAGCGGACGAAACGGCCGTTACCGATGTCGATGGCGCCATCAGCTATCGCCGACTCGGTGAGCTGAGCGCAGAACTGGCCGCGGACCTGGCGAAGGTCAGCAGATCCTTCGAACCAGTTGTCATAGACATGCCACGTTCGGTCGGACTGGTCGTCGCCGCCGTTGCCGTGTGGCGATCGGGGCGGGGATGCGTCCCCTTCGACCGATCACAACCCGAGCGACGGGCAGAAACGATTCTGGCGGACGCCGGTGCGCGCTACGTGATCCGGCAGGTGCAGCCCCCCGGTGGCATCCCCAGGTTCGTGTGCGAGCCACTTCCCGTGACCTTGCGCCATCAGCTGTCCGGTGATCGCGCACACGAGTTGGCGTACGTGCTCCACACCTCCGGGTCGACCGGCGAACCCAAGGGGGTGGAGATGGGGCGCGGGCCCCTGACCGGACTGCTCGACTGGCACCTCTCCGCGGAGGACCGCACCGGCGATGCCCGCACGGCGCAGTCAGCAGCCGTGACGTTCGACGTCGCCTGGCAGGAGATCATCACCAGCCTGGCCTTCGGCGGCACGCTGCACATCGTCCCCGACGAGATACGGCGTGACCCCGTCCGTTTGTTGGACTACGTTGCCGGGGCCGGCATCACCCGGCTCTTCCTTCCGACCGCTTTCCTCCAGACAGTGGCCGACTCCGGGCGACGCCGTCCTGCGTCCCCCACCATCGAGCAGGTCTTCGTCGCGGGCTCACAGCTTCGCGTCACCCCCGAGATCCGCGCATGGTTCACCCGACTGGGCGGGGCTCGCCTGCACAACCAGTACGGGCCGACGGAGACCCACGTCGTCACCAGTCACCTGCTCGACAGCGACGCGTCCCGGTGGCCCGACCTGCCGCCGATCGGACGACCTCTGCCGCACGTTGCCACGCGTCTGGTCGACGCCTCGGGCACCGACGTTTCGGATGGCGAAGAGGGCGAGCTCCTGCTCGGTGGAAACTGCCTTGCACGCGGATACAGGCAGCGGCCCCGCCTGACCGCCGAGCGCTTCACCGAGCACGGTGGCCGGCGGTGGTACCGCACGGGAGATCGGGCCGTTCTACGCGACGGCCTCTTCCGGTTCACCGGCCGCACCGACCGCCAGGTGAAGATCGACGGGCACCGTGTGGAGCCGGACGAGGTCGAGGCCCTCCTCGTACAGCACCCGGACGTCCAGGACGCCCACGTCACCGCCCTGCCCACTCCCAGTGGCCGACTCCGGCTCGTCGCCCACGTCCGTCCCCGGCCGGCGACGGACGGCCCCCGCCCTGCACGCGTGACGAACGACGAACGCGTACCGGGCGTACGCACACCCGGCGTACGCGTGGTCGAGCCACCGTGGCGGGAGTACCTCGCCGCACGCCTGCCAGCTCCTTCGGTGCCCTCCGTCTGGTTCCGCGTCGAAGCGATTCCCCTGAACGCCCACGGCAAGGTGGACGCGGCGCGCCTGCCCGAGGTGACGCCCGATCGGCCGCCCCTGCAGGTGGCGTACTCGGCGCCGCGGACGCCCTCCGAACGGCTGATCACCCGGATCTGGGAGGAGCAGCTCGAACTCACCGGCATCGGCAGCACGGACAACTTCTTCGACCTCGGCGGAACCTCACTGCTCGCCGCTGCGGCGGCCGGCAAGATATCGGCCTCCTCGGGAGTGGAAGTCACCGTCCTCGAGGCCTACGCACACCCGACCGTACGCGCCCTGGCCGGTCACCTGGACTCCCGCTGCCGGCCGCGCGACCGCGTCGAACCTCCGCGGCGGGCGAGTGGTGGCGCGTCCGAGCCGGTGGCCGTGGTGGGCCTCGCCTGCCGGTTCCCGGGTGCCCGTACGATCGCGGAACTGTGGTCCAACCTCCTGTCCGGACAGGAGAGCATCACCCGCCTCGACACCCGGCCGCAGGCGTCCGGCCGGTTGCGGGCGGGCGGAGTCCTGCACGACATCGAGGACTTCGACGCCGGGTACTTCGGGATCCCCCCGCAGCAGGCGTCCCTGTTGGACCCGCAGCAGCGGCTCTTCCTGGAATGCTGCGAGGAGGCCCTGGAGGACGCCGCGTGCGTCCCCGGCCCCGACCTCTCGGTGGGCGTGTACGCCGGCTCGGGTCCCAGTACCTACCTGCTCAACAACCTGCTTCCCCAGTTGGGCGTGCGCTCGTTGACGTCGTCCGTCGATGACTTCAACGTCCTGCTGGCCAACGACAAGGAGTTCCTGGCGGGTCGTGCCGCGTACGCGCTCGACCTGCGCGGGCCGAGCGTGAACGTGAACGCGGCCTGCGCCACCGCGCTCTACGCGCTGCACACCGCCGTCCAGGCGCTGCGTTCCGGCACCTGCGACGTCGCGCTGGCCGGCGCGGCGTCGGTCGCCGTGCCTCAGCTGTCCGGATACCTCTACGGCGAGTCCATGCCGTTCTCGCCCGACGGACGCTGCCGCCCGTTCGACCAACGCAGCGCCGGAACGGTCTTCGGTAACGGTGTGAGCGTCGTGGCGCTCAAACCGCTGAAGGCAGCACTCGCGGCCGGCGACGACATCTACGCCGTGATCCGGGGCACCGGGATATCCAACGACGGTGCGGAGAAGGCAGGCATGACCGCACCGAGTGTCGCCGGACAGGAACGCGCCATCCGGATGGCTCTGGAGGCGGCCGCGGTCCCGCCCGCCTCCATTCAATACGTCGAGGCTCACGGCACGGCGACCCCCGTCGGCGACGCGATGGAGGTCGAGGCGCTGCGCCGGGCCTACGGCGCGCTGCCCACCGACTCCTGCTGGATCGGATCCATCAAGGGGAACGTCGGCCATCTCGGTTGGGCGTCCGGCATGGCCGGTTTCCTCAAGACGGTGCTCGTGCTCAGGCACGGGAAGATCCCGCCCACCGTGCACTTCCGTCGGGCCAACCGGGAACTGCGCCTCGATGGCGGACCCTTCCGCGTCGCCGGTCGGCTCCACCCCCTACCGACGGGTGCGGAGCCGGCCAGGTCGGCGGTGAGCGCCTTCGGCATCGGCGGGTTCAACGCGCACGTGATCCTCGAGGAGGCGCCCCGACGGGCGCCCGCCCGGCCCGAGCCGCGTCACTGGTACGTGCTTCCGTTCAGCTCCCGGACGGCCGATGGCATGGAGCGCGTCCTGAACGCCCACCAGGACCCCTCCCTCGGCACGGTTCCCCTTCCCGATCTCGCAAGGACCCTGGGCACGGGCCGACGCCACCACGCCCGTCGCACTGCCGTCGTCGCAGCCGCCGCGGACTCGGTGGCCCGCGAGATCGGCCGCAAGAGCGGTCCTCCCGTGCCGCGCCCGGGTTCGGGCGCTGTTGTCGGCCTGTTCGGCGGACACGGGACGGAGCGGAGGGGGACGGGGCGGCAGCTCTACGAGTCCGAACCCGTCTTCCGCAGCGCGCTCGACGAGTTCGACGGTGTGGTCGACGCCGAAATCGGTCAGACCTTGGGCCGTCTCCTGTACGACCCCGAGCGACAGGACACCGCGATCCACGACGTGGTCGAGGTGCACGCGGTCACGTTCGGCGTTCAGCTGGCCCTGTTCCGGCTGATGGAGTCCAAGGGCGTCCGGTTCGACATCCTTCTGGGACACAGTCTGGGCCACTACGTGGCGGCCTGCGCCGCCGGCGTGTTCTCGGCCGAGGAGGGGATGTACGTCGCCATCGAGCGCGGCCGGGCCATCGAGAGCACCGATCCGTCGGGCACGATGGCAGCGGTCATGGGCGACGTCGAGACGGTACGGCGGCTGATCGCGAAATCCGGCCTCCAGGTCGACGTCGCCGCCGTCAACAGCGCGCAGAAGACCGTGGTGTCGGGCCGGAAGGCAGACCTCACACGGTTCACAGGAGTGGCTGCAGCGCACGGAACGGACGTCAGGGCCCTCGGCTCGCTCCGCGCGGGTCACTCCCGGTGGATGCGTCCGGCCGTCGACCGCTTGATGAAGGCGTTCGACCGGATAGGGCTCTGTCCTCCAGACCGTACGCTCATCGGCACCGTGCAAGGCGAGGCCGGTGTGGACGCCGACGTCACCGAACCCGCCTACTGGGCGCGTCACCTCTGCGAGACGGTGGACTTCGCGAGTGGCCTCGCCCGAACTCTGACTGAAGGAGCCGGGCCGTTTGTGGAGTTGAGCGGCTCCTCCGGACTGCTGTCGCTCGCTTGTGAGGCGCTCCCGGACCATCCGGGACCGTGGATCCCGGTCCTGCGCCGGGGCGGAGACGCGGCGCACGACCTGGCCCGGGCCCTGGCAGCGGCGTACGAGGCCGGGGTGGACCTCGACTGGGACGCCGTCAACGGCGGGGGCGGGCGACCGGCACACCTGCCCCCGTACCCCTTCGAACGACGTCGCCACTGGATCGGGGCGCCCGCCGTCCACGACGGTGGCCCCACTGGCGATTCCACGGTCCGTGAGCCGGTCTTCGAGATCCGATGGGTACCGCAAGCCGTCCGGAGTCGTTCCCTCGCCCCGGACCACCCCGGCGCCGCGCGCCCGGACGGCTCGCCGGGCACCGCCACACGGACGACGCCCCCTCCGGACGCGACCGCGCACGGACGTGATCTCGTCATGACGTTCGAGGCATCCACGCCGCAGGAGGCCGCCGACCCGATCGAAGCGTTGCGGCCCGACGTCACCCGCGTGCTGGACGTCGTCCACGAGCTGACCGCCGGAAACACGGTCGGCCGTCCTCCCAGGCTCTGGATCGTCACCCACGGCGCTCAGCACGTGTCGGCCGACGATGTGGTGTCCCCCTCGCAGCGGGCACTCTGGGGTCTCGGTCGGGTGGTCGCCCTCGAACAGCCCCAGCTGCGCACCACGCTCGTCGATCTGCCCGCGACCCCCTCCGCCAGGGACCTGCGCGCGCTGGACGCATGTCTGGCCGAGGGCGGGGCGGACCGCGAACTGGCGATTCGAGACGGCGCGGCATTGTCCGCACGTCTGACACCCGCAGCGCACCGCACACCCCGGCGGGCCCGGATTCGTTCCGACCGTACGTACCTGATCACTGGCGGGCTCACGGGCGCGGGCCTCTGGACCGCTGAGGTCTTGGCCCGTGCCGGCGCCCGCCACCTGCTGCTGATCGGCCGCAGGCCGGCTGCTGGCCCGGCAGCCGAGCGCATTGCGCACCTGGTCGCGGCCGGAGTCGCGGTCGAAACCGCCCAAGTCGACGTAGCGGACGCCGTTGCGGTGGACCGTCTCTTCGCCGCACGGCGGCTGAGCCGGCATCCCATCGGCGGCGTCGTGCACAGCGCGGGCGCCTTGGACGATCGTCTGGTGGAAAAGACGGACTGGAGCAAGGTGGCCGTCGTGCTGGACGCCAAGGTCCGCGGTTCGTGGAACCTGCACGTCTCCGCGGCGCAGCACGAGGCGCCGCTGGACTTCTTCGCGCTGTACTCGTCAGCCACCGCGGTGCACGGCAACTACGGCCAGGCCGCGTACGCCACCGCCAACGCCTTCCTCGACGGACTCGCCCTGCTCCGTTCGGCCAGGGGTCTGCCCGGCGTTTCGTTCGCATGGGGGGTGCTGGGGGAGGTGGGACGGGTCAGTGACGATGCCGGACTGAAGGACTCACTACGGCAACGCGGCCTCGGGTCGTTGACCGCCCCGGAGGCGGAGTCCGTGCTGATGAGCCGCCTGGACGCGGCGATCCCTGAAGTGCTGGTGCTTCCCAACGACTGGGACGTGTTCCTCGCTGCGCACGAGCTGCGTGACTCCACGCTCTACGCGGGCCTGGGCGCCGGCCCGACCTCACCCCCGGGCCGTGGGCCCGATCCCGATCGATCACTGGAGGCCCGGCTCAGGGAGGTTCCCGTCGCCGAGCGTCGGGACGTGCTCGTGCGAGGCATTGCCGAGCGGGTGGGACGGTACGCCGAGGTACCCCAGTCCTTCGGGCCCGACGACCCGCTCGAACTGCTCGGGCTGGACTCCCTGTCGCTCATCCAGCTCCGCAACGGCCTGCAGCGCGAGTTCACAGCACCATTGCCGCCGCGCCTGCTCGTCAGCCATCCGACGATCGCCGGCATCACGGAGTTCCTGCTCGGCACCCTGGCCGAGCCGGCTCCGGAACAGCCGTCGTCATCTCCTGAACCGCCGCTCTCCCTGGAACAGCGTCGCTGGCTGAGTCTGATCCGCGGCACCGGGTACGGACACCGGGTGGTGCCGGTGATCTTCCACGACGAGCTCGACCGGGCTGCTTTGCTGGAGGCCCTGCGCACGGTCGTGGCCCGCCACGATGTCCTGCGGCAGCACTACCCCGAGGGCAGGAGCACCGTGATCTCCTCCGTCGCTGAGGTGATGCCCTCGGAGGCCGACCTGTTCCGGGACCTCTCGGGCACTTCCGAGCGGGACCGTCGCGCAGTGGTCAGCGATGAACTGGCGAGCCTGGCTTCGGGCGTACCCGACCCGACGTTGCGCCCGTCGTGGCGGCTCCGCTGTCTCGACCTCCCGGACGGCCGGTTCGTGCTGATCGTGGCCGGCAACCACCTGGAGTTCGACGGGGCGGGACTGTCGGTGTTCGTCAATGAAGTGCGGCAGACGTACTGGGAGCTGCGCAACGGCAGGACACCTCCCGCGCTCCGCGTTCCGCTCCAGTACGGGCACTACGCCCGGACTCAAGCCGACTACCTGGCCCGTTCGTCCGATGGGGCCCGGCAGTACTTCTCCGGACTCTTCAGCGGAGTTCAGGGTCCGACATGGCTGCCCGGTACCGGCCCGGGAAGGGCGACCGCCGCCCATCCGTCGACCCGGTACACCCCCGAGGAACCGCTCGCCGACCTGGAAGAGCTGCGGGCCGCGGCACGCGCACTGGGGGCCGCTCCCTTCTCGCTCGTCCTGAGCACCTACGCGAGCTTGGCGGCGGAAGTCACCGGCCTGCCCACCGTCTGCGTGTCCGTCATCCGCAGTTCCCGCGTCGACGAGCAGCACGCGGCCACGATAGGGCCGTTCACCATGCCGTTCCCCCTACCCGTGCACGTTCGGGGGTGGGGCGCCCCTCAGCTGGCGGGACAGGTCGACGGCACGCTCGCGACGCTTTCGACACACGCGCAATACCCGGCCACCGAACTGCTCGAAACGACCCGAGCCTTTCGCGGTCTGCCGCTCGACACCTACTTCGGTGACTTCGGCGTCAACTACACCAGCTATCGGAGGGAGCACCAGGTGGACGGACCCGAGGTCGAAGTCGTGGAGGTCATCGGCAAGGTCGAAGAGCCCCTGCTGCGTGGACACGACTTCGGCACGCTGCGCCGCATACCCGGGCTCCACCTGGTGATCGCGGACGAGGGACCGCACTTGGTGGGGCACTACTGGCACCATGCACACCGGGTTCCGAGGGCGACCGTGGAACAGTGGGCACGTCGTCACCGCGCTCTGACAGCGTCGCTGCTGAGGGCCTGCACCGAGGAATCTCGTGATGCTGCCTCCCACTGACGTGTACACGAGCCGGGCCACGTCCTACGCCCGAGGACGCCCGGGCTATCCGCTCGCGTCCTTGACCCCGCTGGCCTCGGTGGCCGGTGTCGCGCCACCGGCCGTGCTGGCGGACGTGGGCGCAGGTACGGGCATCCTGACGGGAAGCCTGCTCCGCCTGAGGTACCGGGTGCGTGCGATCGAGCCCAACCCCGCGATGCGGACGGTGCTCCTCCGAACATTCGGAAACGATGCCGCCTGTCTTCCGCTCGCGGGAAGTGCCGAAGCCACCGGCCTGCCGGCCCGTTCCGTGGACGCGATCACCATGGGGCAGTCCCTGCACTGGTTCGATCCTGCGCGCACTCGACGGGAGTTCGCCCGCGTCCTGCGTCCCGGTGGTGCTCTGCTCGCCCTGTGGAACGAGGTCCGGTGCCGCGAGTGTGCGTTCTGCCCGGCGCTGGACGAGTTGTTGGCCGCCCTCCTCGACACGTACGCGGAGGCGAAGGCGAAGGACCCCGACCCGGTCGCGTTGATGCGGGCGGTCGCGCCCGGCGAAGCGTCCGTGCGGGTGTACGAGGTTCGCCACGAGCAAGCGCTGACGCGGGACGGACTCTGGAACCGGGTCGACTCCACCTCCTACGCACCGGGCCGTCACGACACCCTGCGCCCGTTGCTCGAACACCGGCTGGCCGAACTCTTCCGACACCACGCGGTCGACGGCCGAGTGGTCCTGCACTACACGACCACCACCGTCCTGGCCTTTCCTGCCGGAGCGGCGGCATGAGCGTGCGAGCCCGCCCGCTGACCACACACGGCCTCGGGGCCGTCGTGACCGGTGTGGACCTCGGGCGTCCGCTGTCCGGATCGGAAAGAGGCGCCCTGCTCGAGATCCTGTACACCGCAGGAGTCGTACGGGTCCCCGCACGACATCTGACCGCCGCATCACTGGAGGCCTTCGCGCTGGCGCTCGGGGTGCCCGAAGTCGTGCGGCCGGTGGCGCACCGGCTGTCGGGCAGCAGCTACATACGCCACCAGACGTCGGTTCCCGGCCTTGGCGTGGCAGGCGGCGGCATGTACTGGCATGCCGACGGGTGCTGGCGCCCCGTGCCCACCGCCGCGACGGTCTTGGGCTGCGTCGTGGCGCCTGCGGGGGGCGGCGCGACCCGCTTCGTCGACGCGCGTGCCGTGCACCGGACCCTGCCGTCTTCGTTGAGGACCAGAAGCGCGGCCGCCACGGGCCTCTACCCGGTGCGGTCGATCCTGGCCGCCGACCACAGGGCTGCCGGCATCGACGATCCCGAACTTCTGGAGGCGTTGCGGGACGTCCGGCACCCCCTCGTCCGTCGCCACCCCGTCACCGGTGAGGAGTCCTTGATCCTCAACCAGATGATGCTGGCGGAGGTCTGCGCCGCCGAGGACGCGGAGGGCGCGGAACTGCTGGCCGAACTGTATGCGGCGGTCGAGGACACCCCCTTCGCCTACGTCCACGCGTGGACGCCCGGCGACGTGCTCCTGTGGGACAACAGGATCGTGATGCACCGTGCCGACCCGGTACCGCCGAAGGCCTCGAAGGTCACGTGGCGGATCACCTTGGACTCCATCGAACCGGGCGCACTCGTGAGCGACGTACGGGAAGGTCTACGAGATGACGAGTGAGCAGTGGCCGACGGCCGACGAGGTGCGCAGCTTCCACCAGGACGGGTTCGTCAAGATCTCCGGTGTGTTCCCGGCAGAGCAAGCGGAACTGCTGCGCGGGGCATTGGCGGCGGAACGCACGGCGTACAACGCCGGCGACCGCGATGACGATCCTCGATACACCTTCGCCCGGACGAAGTCGGTCCAGGTGATCTCGAACCTATGGCGCATCAGGGAGGAGTTCGCCGACCTGTCGGTGCACCGGAGGCTCGGCTCCATCGCCGGTCGGCTCGGGGGAATGGACAGGATCCGGGTGTACCACGACTCGATGCTGTACAAGGACACCGCGAATCCTCCCGTGCCCTGGCATCAGGACGAGTACTTCGCCCTCCTCGACAAAGTGGTGACGGCCTGGGTGGCCCTGTCCCCCGTGAGCCGGGAAGACGGTGCGGTCGTCTATGCCCGAGGCTCCCACCAGGAGGGCCTGCTCGACGTCCGCGGCATGTCCGACAGCGACGTCACGCAACACCTGCGGGCGAAGGGGCATGCGTTCCGGTGCCCGGACATGGCCGCCGGCGACGTCCTGTTCCACGCCGGTACGGTGTTCCACCGCTCGGACCGCAACGTGACGGGAGTTCCGCGCTACGCCTTCACCGCGTTCTTCTTCGAGGACGGGAAGCGTCTGCGGCCACAGCCGTTCGGTACCGAGTTGGTGGACCTCGTCTACTTCCCGGGCCGAGCGGTGGGCGACATCGCGGACTCACCGTTCAACCCGGTGGTCTTCGGACGGGGGAATCCGTGAGGCCACGCCCACGCGCCATGCCGGTGTTCGACAACATCTTCAAGTCGGACCCGTTCCCCTTCTACGACGAGCTGCGATCCACCGGGCCGCTCGCCCGGGTCCGGCTGCCCACCGGAGTGGACTGTTGGTTGCTCGTCGACCACGGACTCGTCCGTTCGTTCGCCCACGACAGAAGGCTCTCCAAGGACTCCAGGTTCGCCGGGGCGGACTGGCACGCGGCTCACCTCAATCGCAGCGGGGGCACCTCCAGGCCGTTTCTGGAGCACCTGCTGACCGTGGACGAGCCGCAGCACACGCGCTTGCGTGCGCTGGTGTCACCTGATTTCCGGCCCGCACGCATCGCCGCGCTGCGCCCGGTCGTGGAATCGGTGGTGCAGCAGGCGTTGGACCGCCTGGAACCCGGCGCCTTGATCGATTTCGTCGCCGAATTCGCCGCACCGGTGCCGCTGGGAGTCATCTGTGAGCTGTTGGGAGTTCCGCGCGCCGATCAGCGGCGTTTCCGGCACTGGGCGCGGCTCCTGGTGGCCGCGGGCGACCACGAACAGGCCCTGATCCCCGGAGCGGTGCAAGAGCTCTCCGACTACCTGCTCTCCCTGGCGGAAACGCGGCGTGCCGCCCCCGACGACTCGCTCTTCTGTCGCCTCGTCCGCGCCGTCGACGAAGGGCGCATGACGGAGCGGGAGCTGACCGCGATGGGATTCATCATCCTGGTCGCCGGTCACGAGACCACCGCCGCCCTCCTCTCCACCGGTTTGCTGGCGATGTTGGAGAGCCCTGTGGTGTGGAACCGGCTGTGCGACGAACCTGACGGTGCCCCTCGACTCGTCGAGGAGCTCATCCGCCTGTGCTCCCCCGTCGAGGTCGCGACACCGAGGTTCGCCCGTGAGGACATCGTGGTGGGACCGCACACCATCGAGAAGGGCGACAGCGTGTTCCTCGGGCTGGCTGCTGCCAACCGTGACGGTGCCTGCTTCAGCAGGCCGCACGAGCTCAGCCCCGAGCGGACCGGGAGCGGGCACCTCGCCTTCGGCCTGGGCCCCCATTTCTGTCTGGGGGCCGGCCTCGCGAGACTGGAGACCGAGGTGGCGTTCACCGCGTTCGCCCGGCGCTTTCCCGGTGTGCGGGTGGAGGCCGACCGGGGCACCCTCGAATGGTCGAGAGGCCTGCTTCTCCGCGGCCTCACGGCGCTTCCCGTACGGCTTCACAAGACCCGGGGCCAGGTATGACCGAACACGTGCACGGCACCGTCGACGCCCGGTTCGCACGCGTGCGTGAGGTCCTGGCCGAGCACCTCTCCTCCGGACTCGATCTCGGCTTCGGGTTCTGTGCTTACCACCGGGGCGAGGTGGTTGCCGACCTGTGGGGTGGACACTCCGACGCGGACCGGCGAGCGACCTGGGGCCCGGACACGTTGCTGCCCCTCGCTTCCATCACCAAGGCGGTGCTGAGCACTGCCCTGTGGCGATTGGCGGCGCTCGGGCACGTGGACGTGGATGCGCCCGTGAGCCGCTATTGGCCTGAGTTCGCGTCCCACGGGAAGTCGTGCATCACGATTGCCACCGTGCTGTCCCACCGCGCAGGCATACCGGCCTTTGCAGATCCGGTGAGCCTGAAGGACGAGCTGGAACGGTGGCGCGTGTTACGGAAGCTGGAAGGTCTGACCCCGCTGTGGACGCCCGGCGAGGCCCACGGGTACCACGCCGTCGTCTTCGGCTTCCTCATCTGTGAACTCATCCGCCGCATCACCGGCAATGCTGCGAGCGAGGCGGTTCACCGACGGGTCGCGGGCCCGCTCGCCCTCGATCTCCACATGCGGCTCGGCCCTGACGAGACCGGAAGGCTCGCCCGGATATTCCCGGCCGCATCTCCCCCACCGGCTACGGTGCCCGTCCCCCTGAAGGAGTACGCCGACGGACTCACGGACAGGGACTCCCTCCTCTACCGGGCGACCTTCGGCTCGTCCGCCATGACCCCCGACGACGTGAACAATCCGGCATACCACCGCCTCGAGCGCCCGGCTGCCTACGGCACCGCCCGTGCTGTCGCCAAGTTGTTCGCGGCCCTGTCGTCCGACATCCCCGAGGGCCGGCTGCTCACCAGAGGATGGCTGCAGAGGGCGACGGCCGAACGGTCGTCGGGGTTGGACGAGGTCTTTCGTCTGCACACGCGCTGGGCCACGGGGTTCATGTTGCCGGGAGGCCCGTTGTGGCCGGACTTCGGACGTCCCGCCTTCGGTCATATCGGAGCCACCGGGGCATTGGCGTTCGGCGACCCGGAACGGGAGTTCTCCTTCGCCTTCCTGCCGAACA
The DNA here is from genome assembly GCF_044756625.1 of Streptomyces sp. NPDC091682. Taxonomy (NCBI): domain Bacteria; kingdom Bacillati; phylum Actinomycetota; class Actinomycetes; order Kitasatosporales; family Streptomycetaceae; genus Streptomyces; species Streptomyces sp. NPDC091682. The sequence goes on from NZ_JBIVTH010000002.1 coordinate 385,959, forward strand.
AGATGAAGAGCCTCTACGAGGTTCCGGACCACCGTGCGCAGAGATTGACCCGCACCTGCTACGAAGCACTCGATCGCGTTCCATAGCCGAGGCGAGGCAGGACCGGGGGCAGGAGAGGCCGGCTCCTGACCTCTCCTGTCCCGCCTCTCCTCTCCCGCCTCTCCTCTCCCGCCTCTCCTGTCCTGCCTCATGTGAGCGCGATCACGGGCCGGTTCGCCCCCGGGCGGACGCGTCGGCCGGTGTCACGCACGCGCGTCGGCCCGGGGGATGTCGACGTCGATACGGCCCCTCACACGGCGGGCCGCCTCGGCGAGTTCGGGCGGGCTCTCGACGGTGAACCGGCAGCCGAAGGTGACGAGGAAGCCGATGAGCCCCGACCACGACCAGGCCCCCATCCGTATCCGGGTGATCCGCTCGTCGACCGCTTCAAAACTCGCCGCGCCCGGGGCCCACTTGGCCACCAGCGCCGCAGGGCACTCCATCAGGACGGTGCCCCAGCAGGGCCAGGTGTCCGAGGTGTCTCCGCGGTCGGGCTGGCTCTGGACGAAGCGGGTGGCGTCGGCGCCGTCCCTCTCGGGGACTTCGCGCTGAGCGAAGCGCCAGCCGGTGGGGGCCGGCTGTTCGATCCGGTCGAGCCGGTAGGCGCGCCAGGAGCACTCGCGCTGGTCGTAGCCGACCAAGTACCAGCGTCCCGACCAGACGACGAGCCGGTGGGGTTCGGCGAGGACCTCGCTGCCGTCCACCTCGTCGACCTCGATGGGCCGGTAGGTGAACCGCACGAGTTCCCGCTCCTGCGCGGCGGCGCTCAGCTGTGCCACCAGTCCGGGGTCGACCTGGGGCGGGGCCAGCTCCCAGGCGTTCTCGATCTGTTCGATGGAGAAGGTCGCGAGGCGGCGGGAGAGATGGGGCGGCAGGAGTTCCCTGATGGAGTTCAGGGCGCGCTTGGTGGCGTCACCCATGCCGGCCACGGAGTCGGGCGCCGTCTGGAGGGACAGCGCGATGGCGATGGCCTGCTCATCGTCGACTATCAGCGGAGGAAGACGCGCCCCGCGGGACAGCCGGTAGTAGCCGGAGGGGCCCTTCGTCGCCGTAACGGGGTAGCCCAGTTCGCGGAGCCGGTTGATGTCGCGGCGGACGGTTCGCGCAGACACCCCCAGGCGCTCGGCCAGCCCGTCGCCGGTCCACTCCTTCTGTGCCTGAAGCAGGCCGAGGAGCTCCAGTGTGCGGTTGGCGATCAAGAATTGCCCTCCGATTGCGATCGGTAGAGGTCAGCACGTGTCCTCTTCTCCTGCGATGGTGCCTCTGCTCCGGGGGCGGCGCACGCCCCCTCCCGCTCCGGTGTTTCGCCCCCGGCGTTCCACCGGGTGCGTTGCATCGAGAAGATCGGAAGAACGCAGTGTCTGAAAATCCAACGCGATCCTCACCTGCCCGTCGGGACGCTTGGCTGGGTTTGGTCGCGATTTCCCTCGGTGTGTCGCTGGTGGTCGTCGACTTCACCATCGTCAACGTGGTGATGCCCCCCATCATCGACGACCTGAAGATCTCCGCGTTGGGCGCCCAGTGGGTCCAAGAGTCCTACGCGATCATCCTGGCAGCCCTGCTGCTGCTGATCGGGCGCCTGTCGGACATCGTGGGGGCACGCCGTCTGTTCGTCGTCGGCACCGTGGTCTTCGGGCTGGCGAGCATCGCCGCGGCGGTGGCGCCCTCCGGGCAGTTCCTGATCGTCAGCCGGTTCGCCCAGGGCGTCGGCGGCGCGATCGTCATGCCGACGTCGCTGGCGCTGCTCAACATGACCTTCCGGGGGCGCGACCGCGGCAAGGCGTTCGCCATCTGGGGGTCCACGATCGGTGCGGCCGCGGCGGTCGGACCGCTGTTGGGCGGCTGGCTCGCCGCGTACTCCTGGCGGTGGGCGTTCGGCATCAACGTCTTCGTCGTGGTTCTGATCCTCGCGGGCATCATGCGGTTCCTCCAGCCGTCCTCCCGGCAGCCGGGCAAGGTCGACGTCGGCGGCGGACTGCTGTCGGTGCTGGGCCTCGGACTCCTCGCCTTCGGTCTGGTCGAGGGCCGCAACTACGGTTGGTGGGAAGCCCGCAAGGGCTTCGGCCCCTTCGGTGACGGGGTGAACCTGTCGGTCGTCCCGGTCGCCCTGGCCGTCTCCGTGATCGGCCTCGCGCTCTTCCTCCGGCTGCAGGTCCGACTGACGCGCGCGAACGGCACGGCACCGCTGATGGACACCTCACTGTTCGGCATCAAGTCCTTCAGCACGGGCAACATCGCGACGCTGATCATCGCGCTGGCCGAGTTCGGCATCCTCGCCGTACTGCCCTTGTGGCTCCAGTACACCCTGGGGTACTCCGTACTCCAGACCGGCCTGATGGTCTTCGTCGTCGCAGTCGGCAGCTTCTTCGCGAGCGGTGCCAGCTTCGGCATGGCCCAGAAGACCGGCCCCGTCGGCCTGGTCCGCATCGGCCTGGTGCTCGAAGCGCTCGGCCTGCTGATGTTCGGCCTGCTCGCGAGCAGCGACTCCCAGTGGTGGGTCATCGGCATCGCCCTGTTCCTGTACGGCATGGGGGTCGGCTTCGCCACCGCGCAGGTCACCGGCGTCGTCCTGGCGGACGTACCGCCGCAGCAGGCCGGCCAGGGCTCCGGAATCCAGAGCGCCGCGCGTCAGCTCGGCTCCGCGCTCGGCATCGCGATCCTGACGTCGACGTTCTTCACGGCGCTGGACTCCGACCTGTCCGAGCGGCTCGCCCAGCAAGGAACGCCCGACGCCGCCGAGCTGTCCTCGGCGGTCTCCGACAGCGCGGGCGCGATGATCTCCGGGCTGAGCCGGCACCCCGGGACGGCCGCGGCCGCCGACGCCGCCCGGGACGCCATGTCCTACGGGGTCCAGATCAACGGCTACACCTGCGCCGCGCTGCTGGTGCTCGGAATGCTCGCGACCTTCCTGATCCCCCAACGCAAGCCGGACGCCCCGCAGTGGGGCGGACAGGACGCTTCCGACGGGGCGCCGGAAGCCGGCGCCGACCTCCAGCAGGCGCCCGCCTCCTAGCGTCCTGAGTCCGGAATACCGGTTCTTGACGTCGGATAATCCCGGCCAGTGCCGGGGCGCGACGAACAAGGACGTCGCGGGGCCGGGTGGGAAGGGCGCCCTCGGCCTCGATCCGTAGGGTTCGACCCATGGACTTCCCTCGTATCGATGCCGACCTGCTCGATCAGTGGTGTTCGCACCACCTCGGATCGAGGATCGTGGCCGAGCGCTTCCGGAGCGGCCGGCTTTCGGCCGTGATCGGTGCCGTACTCGCCGATGGTCGAAAGGTCGTCATCAAGGTTCGAAAGCCGGCCGCCCGCCTCGAAGGCTGCTTCGCCGTACAGAGTCTGCTGCACGCTTCCGGATATCCGGCTCCCGAGCCGATCCTCGCACCCACTCCACTCGGGGGGTGGACCGCCAGTGTCGAAGCACTGGTCGAGGGAGGGGATGAACTCCCCTCTTCGGGGCGGGATCCGGGGCCGTTCGCGTCGGCTCTCGAAGCGCTCGTGCGCACCGCCCGTCCGTTGGCCGCCGGTGTTGACCTCGAACCGAAGCCGTCGTGGAACCGCTGGGACCATGACGAGCCCGGGGCGTGGGCGACCGCCGAGGACGTCGAGCGGCCCTTCCACTCGGTGACGGGCCCGGACTGGCTCGAACGGGCCGGGCGAGCTGCGCGCGAACGGATCGCTTGCTGGCGGGCGCCGAAGGTCATCGGCCACGGCGACTGGTTCCGGGAGAACTTCCGCTGGCGCGGCGAAGAGCTCCACGTCGCGTACGACTGGGACAGTGCGATCACGGAGACGGAGGCGGTGATCGTGGGGATCGCCGCGGCCTATGTGGCTCCTTCCGTGGCGGAGTCGGCGGCGTTCCTCGCGGCGTACCAGGAAGTGGCCGGCCGCCGGTTCGAACGTGATGAGCTCGAAGTGAGCTGGGCGACCGGCCTTTGGCTGCGGGGGTGGAAGTCCAAGCGGCAGGTGGTGACCGGCGAACCGATACGGTCGCTGTCCGAGGACGAGGCGATCCGGCTGTCCGCCCTCGCCGGGCTCTGAGCGCCACAGTGCACTGGCGGCGGCTGTTCCGGCACGGACCCCGGCCGCCCCTCCCCGCCCTCGCCCGAGAGGCGCCGATCGACGGCCTGCGAGGGGCGCTGGACCGGCGCGGCGCACCCGCTCTGCAGACCGGAAGCCGAGCTCGACCGGTTCCGCTGGCTCATGGCCGGGGCCCCGGCGGCTTCGAACTGCGGGCCTCGGCCCCGGGTTCCTTCTTCGGGTGGGTCCGGTGGGTCCGGCGCCCCTTCGCTGCATCCGCCCAGGAGGTGGTGCGCGCCCTGGTGCGGGAACAGGACGCCGCCGTTCTCACCAAGGGCTCCGTACCCTGACGCCGAGGGCGCGGACGCGGTCCTGGGCCTGCGGGTCGAGCTTCAGCAACAGGTCCTCGCCGACGACTCCGTCGCGCCGCCAGATGGTGCAGAGGGTCTCCAGACCTGCTTCGGCGACCTCCGGCTCCGCGTCGGCCGAGGTCTGCACCAGGGCTTCGACGACCGGCCTGCCCTGCAGTCCCGCGACCGCCCGTGCCATCCGGGCCCGCTGCTCCGCCGGGACGGCCGGGTCGGCGAGCGAACGCAGCACGTCCGCCGTGTCGCGGGCGTCCTGGCAGGGCAGCACCCACAGCAGGTACACGAGTTGTGCGCCGAGCACGATCAGGTACTGCAGTGGCACGAGCAGGGCCACGGGCAGCAGCAGGGCCAGGGGCAGCACGATCAGCCAGCCGCCCCGGATCCGCGAGGCGCTGCCGGTCGGCGGCTCGAACCGTCGACCGGCCAGGAGGACGAGCACGAACATGGTCACGACCGTCAGGAGCGGCACCACGATCAGCCCCGCTCCCAGCCCCGCGCCGAACGACGCCCAGAAGGGATCGTCGCCCAGAACGGGCAGCACCAGGGCCGCGGCCAGCCAGCCGAGAGCGGCGGTCATGACGTAGCGCTGTAGGCAGTCCCACAGCCACCTTCCCGTACTCATGGCGGCTTCCTCATCTCAGCAGCTCTTCGTGCAGGTGCCACTGCCCCGCGTCCGGTCGTCACGGTCCTTGTATAGGAGGCCTTCGACACCGTCGGGGGCATCGTAGCCACTGGTGTGGACCCTTCTGTCGTGTGCCCGGCCTCTTGCCCTCCGGCCAGTTGGCCGCCGCCGGTCCGCGAGCGGAGCCGAAGGCGGTCGCGTACCGCATGGACACCGTCAGCTCGTCAGCACCCGTCGCCGAGGTTGATCCCCGCCGCGGCGGCCGAGTGCACGACGTACGGCTGGATCAGTTCCATCGGGATCGCCAGAACGTTGAACCAGACGGTGATACCGGCGACGAGGCCCGGCCAGCTCTCCCCGAGCCGGCGGCCGTACCGTCCGCGCAGCCGCCGTGCGAGCAGCACGCACACGCCCACCGCCGCCAGCCCGAGGCCCGCACGCGAGCAGGGGACGAGCCGTCAGGGGCGCCCCGGTCCGGTCTCCGCGAGGGTCTCGCTTGACTGGTGGTCGGCACGACATGTAGGGAGAGGCTGTTCATCGCGCAAGGTGTGAAACGGGGGACATGTGAAGCCGCTCGAAACGGGTGATCCCACCTCGCTCGGCGATGGCCGCTACCGGCTGGTGGGACGGCTCGGCCAGGGGGGCATGGGCGTGGTCTACCTGGGCCGCTCCCGGTCCGGCCGTGCGGTCGCCGTCAAGGTCGTACGTCCCGAGCTGAGCACCGAGCCCGGGTTCCGGCGCAGGTTCGCCGACGAAGTCGCGGCCGCGCGGCGGGTCGGAGGCTTCCACACCGCGCCAGTGGTCGACGCCGACCCAGAGGGGGAGCCGGCCTGGCTGGTGACGGCCTTCGTGCCCGGTCCCACCCTGCAAGCGGTACTGGCGCGCGTCGGATCGCTGCCCCTGGACACGCTCACGGTGCTGGCCGCCGGCCTGGCCGAGGCACTCGAGGCGATCCACCGAGCAGGGGTCATCCACCGCGATCTCAAGCCCGCGAACATCATCGTCGCGGAGGACGGACCGCGTGTCATCGATTTCGGCATCGCGCGCGCACTGGACGGTACGTCCCTGACCCAGACCGGCCTGCAGGTCGGCACGCCGGGATTCCTGGCACCCGAGCAGCTCACCGGCGGTGGCGTGCTCACCCCCGCGGTCGACATGTTCGCTCTGGGGGTGGTGCTCACCCAGGCGGCGGGCGGCGCCCCCTTCGGCGACGGCCCGTCCGCGGCCAGGCACTACAAGGTGGTCTACGAGGAGCCGGACCTGACCGCGGTGCCCGGTGAACTCCGCGCAGCCATCGGCGCCTGCCTGTCCAAGGACCCGGCGGCACGGCCCACACCGGCCGCCTTCCTCGGTACCCTCACCGTCCGCCACCCGGATCACGGCTCCTGGCTGCCGGAGGCGGCGACGCAGTTGCTGCCGTCCCCGGAACCGGCGGCGCGTCCCACCACGCCGGACAGCCCGTCGGACAGCCCGTCGGACACCGCGCAGGAACTCCCGGTCCCGGACACCGCACCGCCCGCCGTCGCGGAGCCCCGTACCGATCAGTCGCGCACCGTGACGGGGCCCGCGGCGCGCCTCTCCCCCGCCCCCGCGCAGGTGCCGCAGGCGGTTCCGGGGAAGCCCCGGCGTCACCGCGGCGCGGTGGTGGCGGCGTTGCTCGTGACGTCGCTCGCAGCCGTCGGCCTGTTCGTGTGGCAGCCCTGGAAGGACTCGGACAAGGACAGTTCCAAGCCCGGCGCGGCCACGCCCACCGGATCCGCCCCGGCCCCTGCCCCGTTCCCGGCCGATCCCCTGCTGATCCGGCAGGACACCGCCCCGGGCTGGCCCGGAACGTGCAACGGCGTCATCGCCCGCCGGGACGCCGCCTCGGAGAAGCCCGTGCAGCTCATCGCCGGGGGCGCGGGCACGTGCGACACCCTGCCCCAGTGGTCCCCCGACCGCAGGTCGTTCGCGTTCACCCGCAGCACTTCCGAGGGCGCGGCCGTCTGGACCGCCCACGCCGACGGTTCGAACGCGCGGCGGATCGCCTCCGTCGCCAACGGCAGGGTGTCCTGGTCTCCGGACGGCAGCCGGCTGGCCGTGCTGCGCATGAAGGACGGCGTACAGCAGCTGTTCGTGGTCGGCGTCGCCGACGGTGCGGCCCGCCAGCTCACGTCGGGCGGGGGCCAGGTCGAGGATCCCGCGTGGTCGCCGGACGGCAAGAGCATCGCGGTCTGTCTCCAGACGGGGCCCGGGAACTGGCAGATCCACGTGGTCGACCCCGCCGACCCGAACCGGGCCCCACAGCAGGTGACCCACCTGCCCCATCCGGCACTCGACCCGGTGTGGTCACCCGACGGCACCACGTTCGCCTACACGGCGGGGACGTACGGCACGGGCACTCAGGGCGACATCCGCCTCGTGGATGCCGACGGCAGTGACGATCGTGAACTGGTCGCCACCAGCGCCCATGAAATGGACCCCGCCTGGTCCGCCGACGGCGCCTGGGTGGCGTTCGTCCGCGGTCCGTACGAGAAGCCCGCGATCTGGGCCGTGCGCACGGACAAGACCAGCGAGCGCCCGCTCACCACCGGCGCCACCACCGAGGGACATCCGGCCTGGCACTGACTCTCATCGGCGGCGGAGGACCGGGTACCGGAGGCCGGAGGGAAGTATCCGGATCGTGGCCGGACCCGCGCGGTTCCCGACAGCGGCCAGCGACCGGTGGTCTTCAACGACCAGATCAGCCTCGCCGCCGTCTGACCCCTACCCCAACTACCCCAACGCCGCGCCCGGCCTCTGACCGGAGATAGCCTCCGGTGCGGGCGGCCCGCGGCCCCTGCGGGGCGTACGCCTTCGACGCGAGCAACATCTGCGCCGGCGGATTCGAACGCCTCGGGCCGCAAGGTGCGCAGCTCGCCGCGGGCCTGTGTCCTGTCGGTACGCTGCGCCCGTGCCGCCCCGCCGCCGCCGATCAGCCGCCCACGCAGGGCTCGGCCGCCCCGTTCGGGCAGGGCTCCCCGTCGTCCAGCGGGGGCGGGAGAGGAAGGCCGTCCTCAGGAGCCGGACCCAGGGCGAGCCCGGCCAGGGTCACCTACCGGTGACCACGATCTCGCGCTTGAGGATCTTGCCGGTGGGGCCCTTGGGGAGCTCGGCCCTGAAGGTGACGATCCTCGGGTACTTGTACGCCGCCACCCGATCCCTGGCGTACTCCCGGATCTCCTCGGCCGTGACCTCGGCACCGGGCCGGAGCACGATCACCGCTGCGATCTCCTCGCCGTGGAACGAGTGCGGCACGCCGACGACGGCGGCTTCGGCGACGGACGGGTGTGTGTAGAGCACCTCCTCGACTTCACGCGGGTACACGTTGTAGCCACCACGGATGATCAGGTCCTTCTTGCGGTCGACGATGAAGTAGAAGCCGTCCTCGTCGACGCGCGCCAGATCACCGCTGTGGAACCATCCGTCGTGGACCGCCGCCGCCGTGGCCTCGGGGCGGTTCCAGTAGCCCGTCATGAGGTTCTCGCCACGGATCGCGATCTCACCGACCTCTCCCGAGGACACCGCGCCGCCGCCCTCGGCAACGAGCTTCATCTCGACTCCGCGGACGGGCTGTCCGATCGAGCCCGCCTTGCGCGGGCGGTCCGGGTGGTTGAAGGCGGCGACCGGTGAGGTCTCGGAGAGTCCGTATCCTTCGAGGACGGTGACACCGAAGCGCCGCTCGAAGCCGTGCAGCACCTCTACCGGAAGCGAGGCGCCGCCCGAGACGGCCAGGCGGAGCCCGCGGGCGCTGAAGCCTTCGGGGAGCTCGGCATGGAGCAGCGCGGCGTACATCGTCGGCACGCCGAGGAACACGGTGACCTTGTCGCGGGCGATGGTCTCCAGGGCGCGCTGCGGCTCGAACCGCGGCAACAGGGTCAGTGTGGCGCCGGCGGCAACGGCCGTGTTCAGCGCGCAGGTCTGGCCGAAAGCGTGGAAGAGGGGCAGGCCACCGAAGAGCACGTCGTCGGGTCCGACCCGAAGCAGCGTCTCGGCCGCGGTGGCCGCGTTGGTGGCCAGGTTCCGGTGGGACAGTTCGGCCCCCTTCGGTGTGCCGGTCGTGCCCGAGGTGTAGAGGATGAGGGCCGGGTCGTCATCTGTACGGTCGACGACGCCGGGCACCGGTGCGTGGGCCCGCAACAAGTCGTCGAAGTCCGCGGGCTCGGTCACCAGGCATTCTGTTCCGGTCTCGGCAGCGGCCTTGACGGCCTCGTCCGCGAACACGGGGAACACCAGCGAGATCCGCGCCCCGCAGTCGCGCAGGGTGAATGCCAGTTCACGTGCCTTGAGGAGCGGATTCATCGGCACGACCACACCGCCGGCCCGCAGGATGCCGTAATAGGCGACCGGGAACAGCGGCACGTTGGGCATGGCCAGCGCGATGCGGTCGCCGGGCTGGACGCCGCGGGCGCGCAGGAGGGCGGCCACCCTGGCGCTCGCGTCGTCCAACTGGGCGTAAGTGAGCGTCTTGCCGTCATGGCGGACGGCGATGCGATCGCCCTGGGCCGCGGCGGAGTCCACGAGGAACGTGGCGAGGTTGGTCATGTCGGCAATCTCCTTGGGTTCGTCTCGGCTTGCGACGAGCAGCCCGAGGGCGGATCCCGTCACGAGGGGTGGTGACCCCGGCGCGAGCGCGGGCGCTACCGGTGCCGTGCGACGGGGCCCAGGGCGGTCACCACGTGCGGACCGGGCCGGTGAACGGCGCCATGCTAGGTTGCCCGCTCCACGCCGTGCTTGTCCTGGCGTGACATGGGACTTTTCTTTTCGGGACAGTCTTGGAGCGTGCACATGAAGCCCCTGGTCCGCACCGCAGCCCTCAGCGGCTACGTCGAGCTGTGTCGATCGCTCGGTATCGACCCTCAGCCGCTGATGAAGCGCGTGGGCCTGGACACTGCCGCCCTCGCCGTCCAGGACCGATGGATCTCCGGCTGCGCCGCGGTCCAGGTGCTGGGACTGTCGGCAGCCGCCACGGGTCACGAGGACTTCGGATTGCTCATGGCGGAGTTCCGGCGCTTCTCCAACCTCGGCCCCATCAGTCTGGTCGTCCGTGAGGAACCCGATGTGCGCAGTGCCCTGGGTCTATTGATCCGCCATCAGCACATGTACAACGAGGTCCTGGACACCCGGCTGTCCGAGGGGGACGGGCTGGCCACGCTGAAGGTCGACCTGCGTCTCGGCCGAGCAATGGACACCCGGCAGGCCACGGAGCTGGCCGTCGCCGCCTACCACCGGATCCTGCGCGACTTCCTGCACACCCGGTGGCGGCCGCTCTCCGTCTGGTTCAGGCACCCGGCACCGGCGGACGTCTCGACGCACCGGCGCGCCTTCGGCCCCATCGTGGAGTTCGACCGCGAGTTCGACGGCATCGTCTTCTACGCGGGCGATCTCGACGCGCCCAACGCGATGGCGGATCCGCTCCTTCGCGAGTACGCCCACCAGTACTTCGAGGCGATCACCGTGCCCCGGGACACCACCGCCGCGGACCGGGTGCGCGAGCTGATCGAGGTCCTGCTGCCGACGGGGCGCTGCTCGATCGAGCAGGTCGCCCGAAGCCTGGGCGTGGACCGGCGAACCGTCCACCGGCACCTGGCCGCCTCGGGCGAGACGTTCTCCTCGCTCCTGGGCGCCACCCGCCGGCACCTCGCCGAGCAGTTCGTCGCGAACCCACGGCGCTCACTCACCGAGATCTCCGACCTGCTGGGCTTCTCGTCGCTGAGCGGTTTCTCGCGCTGGTTCCACGAGCAGTTCGGGTGCAGTCCCCGGGCATGGCGCAGCGCCAGGAGCCGACCCCCGCGCCCCGGCCAGGACTGACACCGCGGGCCGGAGCGACCCGGCCGAGCCGGGCCGGCCCACTCGACACGGCCCACTCGATGTCCCTAAATGACAAATTTTCTGTCCCTGAAGGTCAAGCGATCGCGATTGCCCGCCCCTACCTTGGCACCACCGCAGAGACGCGGTCGGCCGCCGGACGGGAGCGGGTTCCCCTATGCACGCTTCCTCCAGACCGGTCGATCGTACGAGGGCCGCCATGCGCCCACTGTCCCCGGTGACCCGCATCCATCCTCGCCGGACGTCGCAACCCCTCGCATCGCACGTGGCGATGGTTCCGGCGAGTGATCACCGATCGCACGAAGGAGACGGACCGTGCATTTCCACGACGACTCACTCTTCCCGGAAAACCAGGAGAAGCTGGTGATCCAGGCCGCTCCCTACGGGCCGGAGTGGCTGCCCGGCGACGCCGACGACCTCCCCCTGACGATGGACGAGCACGTACAGGCGGCCGTGGACTGCTACAACGCCGGAGCCACCGTGCTCCACATCCACGTACGTGAGCTCGACGGCAAGGGTTCCAAGCGGATGTCCATGTTCAACGAGCTGCTGGGCCGACTGCGCCAGGCCGTGCCGGAGATGGTCCTGCAGATCGGCGGCTCGATCTCGTTCGCTCCGGAGGGCGAGGGCAGCGAGGCCAAGTGGCTGAGCTATGACACCCGCCACCTGCTGGCCGATCTCGACCCCGCGCCCGACCAAGTGACGATCGCGATCAACACCAGCCAGATGAACATCGTCGAGATCATGACCGACGACGACCTGGCAGGCACTTCGATCGCGAAGCCCGAGTACTACAAGGCCTACCGCGACATGGTCGTCGAGGCGGGCCCCGACTTCTACCTGGAGCACCTGGAGCGGCTGCGCGAGAACGGCATCCAGCCGCACTTCCAACTCGCCACGCTGGCCCAGCTCGAAACCGTGGAGCGGCTCATCCGGGCCGGCGTCCACACCGGCCCGCTGATCCTCAACTACGTGGCCATCGGCGGCGGTTTTGCGGGCCGGCACCCGGCAGACCTGATCGAGTTCGTCCGTCGCACCCCGGATGGCGCCGTCCTCACCATCGAGAGTTCCATGCGTGCGGTGGCGCCGATGAACGCGATCGGCATCGCGCTCGGTGTACACGTGCGCGTGGGCAACGAGGACAACCTGTGGCGGCGGAAGGGCGAGCGCATGACCACCCTCGAACAGATCGAGCAGATGGTGCACATCTCCGAGGCGCTCGGCCGCAACATCGCGACGGGCGCCGAGGCGAAGAAGATCTACAAGCTCGGCGAGTACTACTCCGGGGCCGACGAGACGCTCGCCCGTCTCGGCATGGTGCCGAACCGCCGCCCCGGCCAGCGCGGCCCCATGCTGCGCGTCGTCTGATCGCGGCACGGGACCACCACGCCGTCCTGTCGCCGTGCCGCCGCGCGGCTACGGACCCCCAGGGCTGCCGTGGCCCCAGCGGCTGCCGTGGCCCCGGGGCTGCCGTGCCCCCGGCACCGGCGGCCCCAGCCTCTCTTCCCCACCTCCCACGAACAACGGAGCACGCCCATGGCTCACGCCATTCGCTTCAAGGAGACCGGCGGTCCCGAAGTCCTGCGCCGGGAGGAGGTCGTCGTCGGCGACCCCGGGCCGGGCGAGGTACGGATCCGGCACGAAGCCGTCGGACTCAACTTCGCCGACACCTACTTCCGCAGCGGCCTGTATCCCGCACCGCTGCCCGCCGGACTGGGTGTCGAGGCAGCGGGGGTGGTCCAGGCGGTGGGCGAAGGCGTCACCCACGTCGCCGAGGGCGACCGGGTCACGTACACCGGAAGCCCGCTCGGTGCCTACAGCACGGAACGGGTCATGCACGCCGGCTCTTTGATCCCCTTGCCGGACGGCATCGGCTTCGAGACGGCCGCCTCGATGACCATGCGCGGCCTCACTTCCGCCTACTTGTTGCGCAGGATCCACCCGCTGAAGGCCGGGGAAACGATCCTGCTGACTGCGGCGGCGGGTGGTGTCGGCCTCATCGTCTGCCAGTGGGCCAAGCTGCTGGGGCTGACCGTCATCGGCACCGTCTCCACCGAGGAGAAGGCCGAGCTCGCCCGCGCCCACGGCTGCGACCACGTCATCCGCTACCCGCGCGAGAACGTGGCCGAGCGGGTGCGCGAGCTGACGAACGGCGTCGGCGTCCCGGTCGCCTTCGACAGCATCGGTAGGTCCACCTACGCCGCCTCCCTGGCCTCGCTACGGCGCCGCGGTCTGCTCGTCTGCTTCGGTACCGCGTCCGGAGCGGTCCCACCCATCGACGCCATGCAACTGGCGATCAGCGGCTCCCTGTTCGTCACCCGGCCGGCTCTCGCCGACTACATCGCCGACCCTGCGGAGCGAGCGGCGCTGGCGGGAGAGCTCTTCGACCACGTCGCTTCCGGACGCATCGCCATCGAAGTCAACCAGCGCTACGCGCTCGACGACGCCGTACGGGCGCACCGCGAGCTGGAGTCGGGGCGGACCACGGGATCGTCCGTCTTCGTCCTCTGAGCCGCTGCCACATCACGCGCGTCTCCACCCCCTCCAGGAGGAAGCACCATGGAAAAGACCGTCTCTTCGTCGGAAGGCGCACTCTGGTCGGTGCGCGCCCACTCCCGCGGCTCGATCGAGGTCGAGCCGCTGACCTGCACCATCGGCGCCGAACTCTCCGGAGTGAACCTCGGCGACGCCGTGCACGACGACGACCTGTTCGCCGACATCAAGGCCCTGCTCCTGCAGTACAAGGTGCTGTTCCTGCGGGAACAGGACATCACGCGCGCCGACCACGTCGCCTTCGCCGAGCGCTTCGGCCCGCTGGAGGACCACCCGGTGGCCGGCAGTGACCCCGACAACCCCGGCCTGGTACGGATCTACAAAGATCCGGACAGCGCGCCCGAGCACTACGAGAACGCGCTGCACACCGACGCCACCTGGCGCGAGAACCCGCCCATGGGCGCCGTACTGCGCTGCATCGAGTCGCCCCCGGTGGGCGGTGACACGATCTGGGTCAACATGGCCGAGGCCCACCGCCGGCTGCCGGAGCACCTCAAGACGCAGATCCGGGGACTGCGGGCCCGGCACAGCATCGAGGCCACCTTCGGCGCCGCCATGCCACCGGAGGAACGTCACGCGCTGGCAGCGCGGTTCCCCGACGCGGAGCACCCGGTGGTGCGCACCCACCCCGAGACGGGCGAACAGATCCTCTTCGTCAACGCCTTCACCACGCACTTCGTCAACTACCACACCCCCGAGAACGTGCGCTTCGGGACGGACTACGCCCCCGGCGCGGGCCTCCTGCTGAACCACCTGATCAGCCAGGCCGCCGTCCCCGAGTACCAAGTGCGCTGGCGCTGGACGCCGAACAGCGTCGCCATCTGGGACAACCGCTCCACCCAGCACTACGCCGTCCAGGACTACTGGCCCGCCGTCCGCAAGATGGAGCGCGCCGGAATCGTCGGCGACCGGCCCTTCTAACCCTTTCCCTTTCCGCCACGAGCAGTTGAGGTGATGACAATGGGGTTTCTCACCACTGCGGAAGCCGCCCCGGGAAGAACCGGTTCCGGTTCCTCGGAGTGGCCCGTGTCCCGGCGCTACGCCTGGGTGGTCTTTGCACTGAGTTTCGGACTCCTGCTCTCGGACTACATGTCCCGGCAGGTCCTCAACGCCGTCTTCCCGATGCTGAAGGCGGACTGGGTCCTCTCGGACGCCCAACTGGGCTCCCTCAGCGGCATCGTGGCGCTGGCGGTCGGTCTGCTCACCCTCCCGCTCTCGCTGCTGGCCGACCGATGGGGCAGGGTGAGGTCCCTGGTCATCGCAGCCACGATGTGGAGCCTGGCAACCCTGGGCTGTGCGGTGGCGGCGAACTACGACCAGATGTTCACCGGCCGGCTCTTCGTCGGCATCGGCGAGGCCGCGTACGGCAGTGTCGGTATCGCCGTGGTCCTCAGCGTCTTCCCGCGTGCCCTGCGGGCGACGCTCTCGGGGGCCTTCATCGCCGGCGGGGCCTTCGGTTCGGTCCTGGGCGTGTCCATCGGCGGCGCCGTGGCCCAGGCGTACGGCTGGCGCTGGGCGTTCGGCGTGATGGGGGTCTTCGGCCTGGTGCTCGCGGGCATCTACGCCGTGGTGGTCAAGGAGAAGCAACTGGCCCCGCGGCAGGATCCGGCGGTGCACGGGGCCGGCACGGATGGACGTGACCACCTCCGCGTGCTCCTCCCGCGGCTGTTCTCCTCCGTCTCGGTGGTCAGCGCCTACGTCGGCAGCGGTCTGCAGTTGTTCATCGCGGGCGCCCTGATCGCCTGGCTGCCCAGCTACTTCAACCGCTACTACGACATGCCCACCGCACAAGCCGGAGCGACCGCGGGCCTGTTCGCCCTGGTGATCGGTATCGGCATGATCGTCGGCGGCATCGTCTCGGACCGGATCAGCCGGCGCGCCCCGATCCGCAAGTGGGCCGTCGCCATCAGCTGCAGCGTGGGCTCCCTCGTCCTACTGATGACCGCGTTCCGCCTACCGGCCAGCCCCGTACAGCTGCTCGTGCTGGGGCTGGGAACCGTGCTGTGCGCCGGAACGGCCGGGCCCGGGGCCGCCATGGTGGCGAACCTGACGCCCGCTGCGATCGCCGCCACGGCGTTCGCCACGCTCACGCTGGCCCAGAGCCTGCTCGGACTCGCCCCCGGCCCCGCGGTCACCGGGATGCTCGCCGACCGGCTCGGTCTGCTCGGCGCGCTCCGGCTCGTCCCGCTCGTGGCGATCGCGGCCACCGCGGCGTTCCTGCTCGGCCGCCACTCCTACGACCGTGACGTACACCGTCTGACCGGGGTCGCTCCGGGGACGGAGCCGCAGAAGAGGGAGGTGTCCTCGTGAGCGGTACCACCGATCCGGTGGTCGTGATCGTCCCCGGCCTGCGCGACCACGTCGAGGAGCACTGGCAAACCCTGCTGGCGGTTCGACTCACCGAGGCCGGGCGCAGCGTCCGCACCGTGCCCCCGCTGACGCAGGACCGGCTGAGCTGCGAGGCAGGCGTCGCCGCACTGGACGAGGTGGTGGTGCAGATCGCGGGGCCCGTCGTACTGGTTGCCCACAGCGCCGGTGTGATCACCACCGTCCACTGGTCCCGGCGGCACCCGGCGCAGGCGCAGGTACAGGGGGCGCTGCTGGTGACGCCGCCGGACTTCGAGCAGCCCTTGCCGGAGGGCTACCCCAGCACCGACGTGCTCGACGCGAATGGCTGGAACCCGGTGCCCCGCTCGCCGCTGCCCTTCCCCACCATCGTCGCGGCCAGCTCGAACGACCCGCTGGGCACCGTGCAGCGAGTGGCCGAGCTGGCCCGGAACTGGGGTGGCCGCCTCGTGGAACTCGGCGACGTCGGCCACCTCAACCCCGCCTCCGGCCACGGCTCGTGGCCGAGGGGGGAGGAACTCCTCCGCGAGCTCGAACACAGTTGATCCCGCGTACGGCCCCGCGCGAAGGACGACGACGAACACCGGCACCGGCGGGTGCCGGGGCCCGCCGGATGGGTGTCGTCGCCCGTTGATTCCTTCCTCCGCGACTGCGCAGGCCTGGTCGCGGGCCGGAAGAGGTTCAGTGCTCGCAGAGGGAGAATTCTCTCTCGTAGAGCTGCTCGTTGTGTTCGTCGACGAAGAACTTGCGTTCCTGCATGAGTTGTTCCCGGTAGTCCTTGGCCTGCTCGAGCGTCATGGTCGAGGTGTCGGACCAGGGTTGTTGCGGCGGCACATCGGATGTCGAAACGATCCTTTCCGACGGATCGACCAAGAAGAACGCCAGAATCTTGCGGTGTCCCGGGCGTGTGGGGTCCGACAGGCGGAACGAGCCGACGCGGTGCTGCAGGATGTTCGGGAACGCCAGGCAGCGGCCCGCTGGGGTCGATGTCGATCCCAGCATCTGGTTCAGTGCGTCTTCGTCCTCCAGCCCGTAGACCTCGCGCAGGCCGTCGTCGTCGTTCTGTTCGTAGTTCGGGTCGTCGAGGGCCGCCCGGAAGCTCAGCCGGCTCTCGGTGATGTTCTCGCTGTCCCAGTAGTAGATGCCGGTCGAGACGATCCGCTCGTTCATCATCCCCTCGACGTGCCAGGAACCGCCGGGGTACTCGGGCTTGTCCGGGGTGAGATGAATGGTGGCGAGTTTGACGATGACCTGCAGGCTGCGCCCGCGCAGGTCGACCCGGGAGGATTCTCCGGGCAACTCGGGCGCCGTGAAGGCCGGGGCGTCCGGGACGGCCGGGCGACGGTTTTCCCACCAGTCGTCATGGGCTTCTCCCCATGCACGGCGGGCTTCCGCGTAGGCCCCGTCATCGTCGTAGGAGGTCCTCTTCGGATACTCCGGCTTCGAGTCGTACCACCCGTAAGGATCGGCCTCGATTCGCAGGGGTCGCGGATGGCGCAGATCGGTGAGCACGTTCTCCAGCAGCGGGCGGAAGCACGCGAACAAGTCCGGTAGGACGGAGGCCAGTTCGCGATGAACCTCGGGGTGAACGTTGTTGACGTAGGAACGGAAGGCGACGGCGCCGTCGTCACTGACGTCGACGTCTGTGGGCAGCCACTGGAATTTCTCCGAGAACTCGTACTTCGAGTAGCGGTCCGTCGGATTCTCCCAAGCCCTCTCGGGCGCCCCGCTCACCTCTCTCACCAGGCAGAACAGTGAGGGATGAACGAGATCCAGTACCTGGCCGTCGGATCCGGGGTGCCAGTCCCGTTCCGCTTCGGGGGCCCGCTCCAGAACCCGAACCGCCTCGCGCAGCCGGAATCCGAGCTCGTCGTCGACCAGCGCGTCCGACTGCCACACCCCGTCGACGGCGGACACCTCGACGCCGGTTCGTCCGTCCCTCAGCGCGGCGTAGTGCAGGAGTTCGGCAAGCACGTGACGAACCTGAGCTTCGGTGAGGCCTTGGGCCACCGCCTCCTGCATCCACCTGGCGACGATGTCGGCATCGTTCATCTTGTCAAACCACCCCGGCTTGGCCCGAATGAGCGCGCTGTACTGCATCATCTGAAGTTCCCGCAGTGTTCGGGGTGTCGCGAACGACAGGGAACGGGAAGCAGCAAAAGGCAGCGGGAAAGCAGGCAGGCCGGTCAATTCTCTTGGTCCTTGCTCAGTAGGCGTGCTGTGGCGGGAAGGATAGTTCAGCCGACTGACATCGCCCGCCCGTGGTCCCTGTCATCGCCGGTCCGGGAGCCAGGCTTCGACGTCGTAGCGCGAAGGACGGGCAGGGGTGGAGGCGTTGCTGCGCGACATCTCGAGCCTGCGTGGCAACACGTACAGGTCAGCGCGCCTGGCGCTCCGGCTCTGCGCGGTCGCGGAGTCCGGCCCCGGCAGGGAGCCGGGACCGGACGATCGGGGCGATGTCGATGGGCAGCACCGTGCGGAGTCCACGGGTTGAACCTTGGGCGCTTCGCGTAGTCCGGGCCCAAGGTCCGGATCCCGCCGCTTGCGCACCCGGACGCTTCACCCGGCCGGCAGGGTCCGCCGGGGACGGCCACGGGCGCCAGGCGCACTCACCGAGGACGCGGCCACGTCGCGGTGCGTCAATGCCAGCAGGACTGCCGGACGCGGCGCAGCTCGGTCCGCAGCACGGGTGTGCCGTCGACCGGTGCCGGGTCCTCCGCAGTCGGCTCGATTCCCCCGGCGGCGGTTTTGTCGAGCGTTGCCAGGCCGTCGGGGCCGACCGTGCCGAACACCGTGTAGTTCGGTCGCAGCGCGGAGTCGCCGTAGACGACGAAGAACTGTGAGCCGTTCGTGTCCGGACCGGCGTTGGCCATCGCCAGGAGGCCGCGCCCGTAGAGACGGCGGGCGCCGGTCGGATCGGTCGGTGCCGGCGGCAGGTCCACCGGCAGCTCGTCCTTGTACTTGTACCCGGGCCCGCCCTCACCGGTACCGGTCGGGTCGCCGCACTGCAGGACCTTCAGCGTCGGATACGCCGTCAGACGGTGACACACCGTACGGTCGTAGAACCCGTGCCGTGCCAGGTGCAGGAAACTCTGGACCGTGCACGGCGCCTTGGCCCGGTCCAAGTGCAGCGGGAGCGGGCCCTGACTGGTCGCAACAGCCATGTCAACCGTGCCGCGACTGGGGGTGCGCCGCGGGTCGGGCGGCAGCGGGACGGAGCGCGCCGGCGGCTCGTCCGGGGTCTGCGCGTACTGACAGGGGCCGTGCGTGGTGCGCGGCGGAGCGCCGTCGGAAGCGGCGGCGACACTCCCCCCGGACACGACTAACACCACGGCCGCGAATGCACTGATGAGTGCTCGGTTCATCTTGCACGCCCTCCCGATGATCGCCAGGTTTGGAGCGGTCGCAGTCTAGGGCGTGGTTCGGTCGGCGGGAGTGGAACTTTCGGCCGATCAGCGTCGCCACGGTCCGATGCTTCCGGAAGACACGCCCTTGGCCCTTCTGCCAGGGCCAAGGGGATCCACTGCGTGGACGCCGACCATCAAGCCTGCTGCGCCCTCGGACTGCGGGCACCCTCCCCACACTTCGCGTGAGTGCCCGGCCCAGCCCGCTGGCCGATCGTAGGAATCACCAGCTCACACCCGCGGAGTGGCTCCGGAACTGGTGGGACATCCACTCAATTTTCCCGGCGCGGCGGTGTTGACTCCACCTGACTGTCCATCACACCACCGCAGGTCGACTCCTCCCGTCGGCGTGTCACGAAATCCCCAAGGGGCGGGTACGTTGAAGACTTCCACACCACGCAGAGCCGGGCTCGTGCTCGGCTCCGCAGCCGCACTCGTAGCCGGGCTGGGTCTGGCACCGGCCGCCCAAGCCGCACCGGATCCCACCGTCTCCTTCGGCGGGGCGACCGCCGTCCCGCTGCCCGCGGGCTCCGGGAAGGGCACTGCCCCGGCGCTGGGCGACCTCAACGGCGACGGCAAGGCCGACCTCGTCACCCCGGTCAAGGGATCGAACACCCTGGTGGCCGCGCTCGGCGACGGCAAGGGCGGCTTCGGCCCCGGTGTCTCCTTCGGGCTCGACACCGGCACCTTCCCGACGGCGGTCGCGCTCGCGGACCTCAACGGTGACGGCCGGCTGGACGCGGTCGTCGCCGCGGCCCTGACCAAGCAGCCCACGCAGCTCGGCACGGAAGGCATGGGCAGCATCGTCGAGTTGCTCGGCGACGGCAAGGGCGGCTTCGCCCCGGCAACCTCCTACTCCGCGCCGACGCTGGTCAACCCATCGACGAACGCCATGCTCCCCGTGGACATCGCGGTCGCCGACATGAACGGTGACGCCAAGCCGGACGTCCTGACTTCCAACAGCAACGGCGACAACGTCTCGGTGTGGACCAACGACGGCACCGACGCGCTGGGCACCGCGAGCAACTACTACGTGGGGGGGGCGGCCGGCCCAGCAGCTACTCCGCCGGCCAGCTCCGCCCTTCCGGCTTGAAGACTGGGGACGTGAACGGCGACGGCAAGCTCGACGTGGTCATCGCGCACACCGACCGGACGATCACCGTCTTCCTCGGCGACGGCGCCGGAACCTTCGGCGCCCCGGTGACCCACCCGGTCGGCGGCAGCGCTCTCGAGGGCGTGGCCCTCACCGACGTCAACACGGACGGCAAGCCTGACCTGGTCACCAACAACGGCCCCGACAATCAGCCCACCGTCCTCCTCGGCGACGGCGCGGGTACCTTCCGCAACGCGAGCCCGCTCTACGAAGTGAAGGGCGGCGCAAACGGCTCGCACGCCGTCGGAGACCTGAACGCGGACGGCCGGCCCGATTTGGCGGCCGCGTCCACTGCTACGGGCGTTGCGGCGCAGGTGCTGCTGAACGCCTCGAAGCCGAACCGCACGGGCCAGTCGATGTCGATGCAGGTCGCCAAGGCGCCCGGTGTCCTGTCGATGGAGGTGAACCTGCCGGCCGTCAACTTCGGCACGCTGTCACCCGGCACCGTCAGCACCCCGGCCGGACTCGGCACGTTCAAGTACACCAACACCCTCTCCACCACCGCCCCCTGGTCGGTGACCGTTGCCGCCACGGACCTGGTCAGCGGCACGGACACCATCGGGTGGAGCAATCTGAAGATCACGACCGGCGGCCACCTCAATGGGACCGGCGGCCAGTGGACGGGCACCGCCAAGCCCGGCCCGGGCGGCCACTTCCCCGAGGGCGCCGACCCGCAACCGGGCACCAGCCTCTCCCCGGCCGTGACGACGGCGACCGGTGACGGCGGCACCCGCGGTGCCTTCACCCACGACGGGTCGACGGCGCAGTGGAACATCCCCGCGGAGACGGTCCCCGGCTCGTACAGCGGCACCCTGCAGTACACGATCACCGGCTGATCCCATGAACAGCTGTCTGCGCGCCCAGGGCGGCGCCACCGCCACGCACCGGGCACGGTTCCGCGCCCTGTGGTGCCTCCTCCTCACGGGCCTCCTCCTCACGGGCCTCGTGCTCGCTCTGGCGCCGGGCGCGCAGGCAGCGCCGGCCCCCGTACCGTCGCCCGCTCCGCCGGAGTCGGCGGCAGGCGCGCCGTTCGGCGTGCAGGCCGGGCTCTACGGTCTGACGACGCTGACCGGCGGGCACTTCGGGTACGCGCTGAAGGCCGGCGCCCGGATCGAGGATTCCGCGGTCATCTACAACGAGAGCGACGAGGCCCGGACCTTCCACGTCTACGGCGCCGACGTCGCCAACGCGGCCGGCGGCGGCCTGGCCCCCGCGCAAGAAGGCCAGCAGATGCGCGCGGTCGGTGCCTGGCTGAAGCTGGACTCCGAGGCCACCGTCACCGTGCAGCCGAAGAGCAAGGCCACGGTCCGCTTCTCCCTCACGGTCCCCGACGGCACCCCGCCGGGCAGCTATCTCGGCAGCCTGGTCACCGCGCTGCGCACCCCCGCGGTCAGCGGCGGCGTGAACACCGAGACCCGTATCGCCCGGCTCGTCGAGCTCACCGTCCCCGGCACCGCCGACCTCCAGGTCTCCCTCTCGGAACTGGAACACCGGCCTGTGAGCGGCGGCGAAGAATTCACCGTGACCGTACGCAACACGGGCAACGTCCTCTACACCCTCGCCGGAACGCTGAACGTCACCGGCGGCAGCTCCGCGCGTACCGTCCCGCTCACCCCCACGGGGATCTACGTGATCCCCGGCGGCAGTGCCACCATCACCGGCCGCCTCGCCGACCTCCCCGCCCTCGGCCGCCGCGCGGTCACCGCCTCGGTGACCGCCACGGTTCCCGGCGGCGCGGCGAAGACCGTGGACAGCAACACGGTCCGGCTGTCCTACTTCCCCTGGCTCACCGCGGCCCTCACCATCGGCGGCCTCCTTGCCCTGGGCCTTCTGTTCGTCATCACGCGCGAGCGACGGCGTGCCTGGCTGCGGCGTCGCGCAGCGGAACGTACCGCGCTGCGCGCCCTGCGGCGGGAACTGCGGGCCGCGAACCCGCCTGCCGGCGACCCTCATGAAGCGCAGGCGGGCGGCGCCGAACACCCGTAGCCGGGGGGAACGGGCCGTGGCGGGGCCGGCCGTGTTCCCAGGCGGGCGGAGGAACGAGCCGTCCGCGTCGGCGGTGGGCTACAAGAGCCTCGACATCAGCTTCAAGACCTACCGCCACCTCAGGCCCGGCTCCATCGGCGAAGCCGCCAAGATCCTCGACGTGGGCCTGGCCGCACAAGCGCTCCGGACGGCACGCCCCCGGTCCTGTCGGCGCTGGTAGCCCTCCCGTCGGGCAAGCACGCACCCCCTGACTGCTCCCGACAGTGGGGGCCCACAGGCGTTCCACCACGCCCCTGGCGCCTTCCCGCTCCGGGCCCGATTCGGCCGAACCGGCCCTGTGCCCCTGGGCGTTCCGGCGCCGCAGGCCCCGCTGATCGGGACTCGACCCGATGACGGTCCGGTAGATTCGGCGATACGGCTGATCTTCAGGGGAGCGGCAGAATGCCGCACGAGCGAGACGGGGGCAGTGGGTGCGGAGCAGACACACACGGGACCGTCGGCGGGAGGCCCTGCTGGAGTGCTGGCGTGCGATCGAGCTGTTCAGCCCGCCGACCATTCCGGCTCCGCCCCGTCGGCGGCCCGCTGCGCGCTCCGGGCCGCGGGAGGAGTACGTGGTCGACTTGGCGCCGGAGCCGGGCCGGGTGCCACCGCTCCTGCCGTGGGATCCGGACCATCCGGAGACGGGGGCACGGCGGGCACCGTACGGCCGGATGTGGCGGCATGACGTCTACTGCGGGGTCTTCGACCTGGAGCTGCTCCGCCAGGCGATGATCGCGGTACTGCCCGCGGGGACCGATCCCGACCCCGGTGTGCCGCAGTCCGAGCTGGTGCTGTCGGGCCAGAGCGCGATGTTCGCGCTGGTCCTGGACGACGAGGGCCGACCGCTTGAGGACACGTCCGTGATCTCCGCGTGCGCCTGGGCGACCGGCCGCCTGTTCGATCCGGGGCCGTCCGCACCTGGCTGGCTGGACGGATTCGAGGAGCTCGACGACGCGTTCGGCGGGGCGATCGACGAGCTCACGGCCACCGCGATCCCTTACGGCCCCACCGCGCCGGCCGCCGGAACGGCGTACGAGCGGTGGCCCGGCTCCGAGGGTGCGGCGAGAGCGCCGGGCGCGGCCGGCGGCGGCTGGCAACGGCTGCTCGCCGAGATCCTGGGCGGCGCTGCCGTCGGGGCGGTCGGGGCCCTGTTCGGCGAGGTCGCCGGCGCCGCGCTGCAGGGCGCGGCGGAGCCCCTGGTTCGCCGCGCTGCGGACTGGGTCGCGGCCCGCCGCCCCGCCGAGGAACAGGTGGAGTCCGGGCGGCCGGACGGCGCCGAGGGTGTTCCCGAGGGGGCATCGCCCGATGGTCCGGACACGTCGGCGGGGTACGGGGCTGGCGCCGGTCCCCGTGCGCTCGGGGTCGCCGATCTGGTCGCCCTGACCGCGCAGATCGCCGACCTGTGCGGGGTTCAGGACCACCTGCGGCCGCAGGTGGTCCGGGTGCGCAGCAGGCTGGTCCACCGGCCGCGGGACCCGCAGGCGAAGGTCGCCGCCGCCGCGCCGTTCTTGAACAGTCTGCTTCCCCCTGATCTGGCCCGGGTGTCCGCGGCGGTCGGGAAGGGGATCGGCCCGGCGCTGGAGGCGTACCTGACCGAGCTCGACGCCGTCGACGTGGGGGCGCGGACGGACGTGCGCCGGGAGCGCGGGGTCGTTCTGGAAGGGGTGGCTCCGGATCTGGTTCCGGCCGGCCGCTGGCCCGCACCCGCTCGGTTCCCGCTCGCGCTGAGCCAGCAGTTCGCGGTCGACCGCATGCTCGCCGACCGAGCGGGAACCGAGGGCGGGACGTTCTCCGTGAACGGCCCGCCCGGCACGGGCAAGACCACGATGCTGCGCGACCTGGTCGCCGCCCTGGTCGTCGAGCGGGCGGCGGTGCTGGCCGCGTTCGACCGGCCCTCGCAGGCGTTCACCGGTCCGGCGTGGCGGGGCAAGGACCGCCAGGGCAGGCACGCCCGCTTCGTGTCGCGGCTCGACCCTCGGCTGACCGGGTTCGAGATCGTGGTCACCTCGTCCAACAACGGCGCCGTGGAGAACATCACCGCCGAGCTGCCCGGCATCGGTGCGCTCGACGATCACTGGCACAACGGCCCCGACCATTTCTCCGACCTCGCCTCCGCGCTCCTTGGCGGGCCGGCCTGGGGTCTGATCGCGGCGGTGCTCGGCAACAAGGCCAACCGCAAGGAGTTCGGGGAGCGGTTCTGGTGGGGCCGGCTGCCGGAGAAGGAGACCGACGCCCGCAAGGCCGCGGAGCTGCCGCCGCTGCGCGGCATGCGGGAGGTCCTGAGCGACTGGATTCCGCCCAAGCCACAGCCCGGTGGCCGCGGTCTCTTCACCCAGGCGGACCAGGTCGCGGCCGTGACCGCCCGGCCCGCCCGGCCCGTGCCCTCGTGGACTGACGCCGTTGCCGCGTTCCGTACCGCCCAGATCGAGGTCGAGCGGCTGCGCGCCGGGCGCGCCCGGCTGGCCGGGGTGCTGGCGGGCGTGGAGTCCCCGTCGGCCGGGCAGCGGATCGCGGACCTGGAAGCCGCCGTGTCCCGGGCCGACCAGCAGGTGGCCGCCGCCGCTGCGGTCCTGGACCGGGCCACCGCCGCCACTGCCAGCGCCCGGACCGCCACCGCGGCGGCCGAGGCCGGACACCGGACGGCCTCGGAGCACGTACCGCGGGCCCGCCAGGAGTTGGCCACCGCCCGCGCGAACCTGTCGGCCGCCCGTGAACTGGCCGCGCACCAGCGCGAGTACGTGACCGCCCTCACCGCCCGCCACGACACACCCCCGGCCGTCGAGCGGGGCCTTCGCGGCGGGCTGCGCCGCCTGCTGCAGAGCACGGCCGACCGGCAGGCCGCCGAACGGCAGCAGGAGCACGCTCGGGCCGAGATCGCGTACTTGCTCGTCCAACAGCGCACCGCGCTCGAGGACTCCCTGGAACAGGTCGCCGAAGCCGTGCGCACCGAATCCCTGGCCGCCGGCTGGCACGCCCGGTCCGGCAGCGCCGTCGACGAGGCAGCCACCAGCCTCACCGCCGCCCTCGCCCACGAACGAGCGGCGAGCGCACGGGAGTCCGCGGCAGCCGCCTCCCTTCGGCAGGCGAGACAGACCGCCGACTCGTCCCGCCGCGATCTTCGGGGCGCCGTGGCCGAACTCGACGGCCGCCACCGCGAACTGCGCGAGGCGGCGCGGACGCTGCCGTCCTTGCCGCTCGGCTGGGCTCACCTCGACGAAGCCGATCAGGAACTCGGCTCGCCCTGGTCCGACGGGGCCTGGTCCACCGCGCGCTGCGACCTGTTCCTACGCGCCCTCGACCTGCACCGCGCCTTCGTCGCCGGGGCCGCGAAGAACGTCCGCGGCAACCTCCAGGTCCTCATGGAGCTGATGGCCGGGACCAACGGGCCCGTCCCCGACGAAGAGGTCGCGCACGCCTGGCAAACCCTGTTCCTCCTGGTGCCCGTCGTCTCGACCACCTTCTCCTCCATCGGGAGCATGTTCGCCCGCCTCGGCCGGGAGTCCATCGGCTGGGTCCTCGTCGACGAGGCCGGGCAGGCCACCCCGCAGGCCGCCGCCGGCGCACTGTGGCGCGCCCGCAGGGCCGTTCTGGTCGGCGATCCGCTCCAGCTCGAACCCGTCGTCACCATGCCCGAGGCCCTCCAGCGCCGGCTGCTGCGCGCCTATGGCGTCGACGAGCACTGGCTGCCGTCGGCCACCTCGGCCCAGGCCGTCGCCGACCGGACCAACCGCTACGGCACCTACCTGCCGGCCCCGGACACCAGCGACGAGCACGTCTGGGTGGGCTCGCCGCTGCGCGTGCACCGCCGTTGCGAAGAGCCGATGTTCACGGTCAGCAACGAGGTGGCGTACGGCGGCCTCATGGTCCACGGCACCGGGCAGAAGGCGTTCCCCGATGCGGAACGGGACGGGCTGTTACCCAGCCGCTGGCTCAACACCGACGACCCGTCCCGTCCGTCCGATGCGCCATGGGGCGACCGCGACCGCCGAGCCTTCGAGTTCGTCCTCGGCCACTTGCACCGGCACGGCGTCGCCGTCGAGCGCGTGCGCGTCATCGCCCCCTTCCGGGCCCTCGTCGCCGAATGCCAGAAGATCTGCCGCGGCCGTGACGGCTGGACGTCGGAACTGATCGAGGAGCGCTGCGCCACCGTCCACCGGGCGCAGGGCAAGGAAGCCGACGTCGTCGTCCTCGTGCTCGGCGGCGGCCGGCCCGGCGCCCGCGACTGGGCGGCCCGCACCCCGCACCTGCTCAACGTCGCCGCGAGCCGCGCCAAACGCCGCCTCTACGTCATCGGCGAGCGCAGCCTGTGGGCCCCGCTCCCGCACTTCGACGTCCTCGCCGCCGAGCTGCCGGAGTTCCACCACCTCCGCGACCGCGCCAGCTGGCCGCCCGACATCGAGTGACCGCCGACGGGGCGGCAGAGCGGAGGGCCACACGCCCGTCGCGGCGCGACGATCACAGCGGACGACTGCCCCCGCACCGGGGTGAGCGAACCCACGGCCACATCCCGCTGGCCCGGATCGCGGCCACCCCCGTCGGGGCCGGCACTCCCGAAACCGAAGGCCCGTACCCGTACCCGTCACTGCGACGAGGACCGTCCTCACCCGGGCCCGTCTGACCCTCGCGGACATCGACACCTTCGCCGGCAACGAACCGTTCGCCGCACAGATCCTCGCCTACTGCACCGCGCCGGGCCTGGATCCGGAACGGATGAACCCGCACGGCGGCTCCATCGCCCTCGGCGAGCCCTACGACGCCGCCGGTGCCCTGCTGACCACCACCGCAGTGACCACTCTGCGCCACGACGGCCTCATCACCGCCCTGATCACCGTCGTCGCCGCCGGCGGCCAAGGCATGGCCGTGCTCCTGGAAGGAACGCACCTCGTAGCCCGCATCGGACGATGCGCTGCCGAGTGGCCGTCGAAGGCCGCGGACCGGCCGTGCGGCACCCGGATCCCGGCGAGGCGTGAGCGATGGGGTGCTGCTGCCTGCGGTCAGCCGGCCCCCGCGGCCGGGCCTTGGCCGAACCGGGAAGCATCCTCAACCATGGCGTCCAGGCGTCGTCGTACAGTGCGCAGCGAGAGTCTCCGCGCTCCCCGGCCGGTGAAGCGTCTCCGTCGGCTTCGGCTACTCACTGCTGTCCCTGTCGCGGACAGCGCGCGGGCGCCAGGAGAACCCCGTCAACGACTGCAGGAGGACAGCGTGCTCACAGCGCACCAGTGGATCGACGCCCTCGGCCTGGAAGCCCACGTGGAGGGCGGGTACTTCCGCCGGACCTTCCAGGCGGACCACCGCCGCCGGATCCGCACACCCGATGGGGACCGTTACACGCTGACCTCCATCCACTACCTGCTCACCCACTGGTCCCCGATCGGTCACTGGCACCTGAACCGGTCCGACATCCTGCACTTCCACCACCACGGCGAACCCATCACCTACCACCTGCTCCACCCCGACGGTCGCCACTCCACCGCCGTCCTCGGGCCGGACCCCGGCCAAGGACAGCTCCTCACCCTCGCCGTGCCGGGAGGCATCTGGAAGGCCTCCCACCTCACCGCTGGAGACCACGCCCTGATCAGCGAAGCCGTCGCGCCCGGCTTCGACTACGCCGACATGACCCTCGGCCGGCCCGAGGAGCTCATCGCGCGCTTCCCCGCGCATGCCGAGCTCATCCGCCGCTACTGCCGCCCCGCCCAGCAGGGCGAGGGCTGAGATGACCAGGAGGACGAGGTACTGCAGCGAGCCCGCCACGCCCCGCTACCGCGGGGCGGGCGTCCAGTCCGCGACGAGGTCGAGGAGTCCGGGGAAGCGCGCGTCGAGGTCGTCGACGCGTACATGGCTGCGCCGCTCCAGTCCGTACTGCCGCTGCCTCGTGATGCCCGCCTCGCGCAGCGCCTTGAAGTGATGGGTGAGGGAGGACTTGGGTCGGTCCAGGCCGAACCACCCGCAGGAATGGTCGAACTCCTCGGACTCCAGGAGGAGTTTGCGCACGATCCCCAGGCGCAGCGGATCGCTCAGCGCCCCCAGGACCGTTTCGAGCCGCAGTTCGCCCACCGCCGGTTCGGCAAGGGGCTCCGGGAGCCCGGCAGGCTCCGGCAGCACCTTGATGGTGGTCGCTGATCGCGTTGTCGCGGACATAGGCCACTCCTCATAACCCGAATCCTATGTACGACTTAAATCGTACAACATGCTAAGTTCGACTTAACTCGTACATGCCTCGACGGAGGAAACGCTCATGTCGGAAAGTCGAACGGTGCCCACGTACGCGGCGAGCGGAGCGCGGCGCACCAAAGCGGCGCAAACGGCACAGGGTTCGAGCCCTGCCACGGCCACCCCGGCGCCCACCTGGTGGGTCTGGCTGGCCGCCTGGCCCGTCACCGCGGTGTTCATCCTGTCCAACGCGGCCACCCCGTTGTACGTGCTGTGGCAGAAGGACATCGGTTTCTCCAAGGGCACCCTGACCGTGGTCTTCGCGTTCTACATCGTCGGACTGCTCGGGTCCCTGCTCGTCTCGGGCGTGGCCTCCGACCGGCTCGGCCGCAAGCCCGTACTCCTCCCCGCCCTCGCCCTCGGCGTCGCGGCATGCGTGATCTTCGCGACCGCCTCGTCGGTGGCCGCGCTGATCGTGGCCCGTCTGTTCACCGGCATCGCCGTCGGCGCCGTCGTCTCCGCCGGCATGGCCGCGGTGACCGATGTGGCCGGGCGGGCGCGCAAGCGCCTCGCCGCCCTGCTCGCCTCGTGCGCCATGGTCTTCGGCGCGGGCCTCGGCCCGCTCCTCGCGGGCATCCTGTCCGAAACGGCGCCGGCCCCCACCACCACCGTCTTCATCATCGAGATCGTGCTGCTCGCGACCGCGATCCTCGCGGTGCTGCGCATGCCCGTACGTCGGCCCACCACACCCCCGAAGGGCGCCTGGGTCCGCATCCCGGGCGTACCGAAGGGCAACGGCCTGCAACTCATCCTGGGCATCGCGGTGTTCGCCCCCGGCATCACCGCCACCTCGTTCGTCCTCTCACTCGGCCCCTCACTCCTGTCGGGCCTGCTCGGCACCACCAGCCGGGTGGTGGCCGGGGTCATGGCCTTCGCGATGTTCCTCTCGGCCACCGGCGTGCAGTTCGCCGTCCAGAAGTTGCGCCGCCGCACCATCCTGATCACCGGGGCGGCCGGCACCACCCTCAGCATGGCCGCCCTCGTCGTCGCCGTGCACTCCTCGTCGGTGGCGGTCCTCATCGCCTCCGCACTGCTGGCCGGCGCCGGGCAGGGGACGGGCCAGCTGGGCGGGCTCTCGCTGCTCA
Organism: Streptomyces sp. NPDC091682; assembly: GCF_044756625.1. Lineage (NCBI taxonomy): Bacteria > Bacillati > Actinomycetota > Actinomycetes > Kitasatosporales > Streptomycetaceae > Streptomyces > Streptomyces sp. NPDC091682. The sequence continues at coordinate 415,631 of NZ_JBIVTH010000002.1, forward strand.
ACTCCACTGTGCCGCCGCAGCGGCTCGCCGAGGCCAACGCGGCCCTCAATGTGGGCGGTTACCTCCCCGCCGGCATCCTTCCGGTCTCCGCCGGTTACCTGAGCGACGCCGTGGGCCTGACCAATGGGGCGACCGTCTTCGCCGCCGTCCTGACGGCCCTCGCGGTGATCGGCGGCCTCGTGGTGATCAGCACCCGCCGCCGGGCCCCCGAGCCCGCCTGAGCCCCTCGACCGCAGACCGCCGTACGGCAGTGCACCGCAGTCCCCTGCGATGCTCGGATCCACCGACGAGGTCGTCGGAGGCAGTTCCGGGGAGGGAATCGGAGGGCCTTCGTGGCCCGGCGCGCTCTTCCGCGGGCACGACCAGGAGGGTTCGCTCCACCCGGAACCGGATTGCAGCACCCGTTGGGCAGCAGGGTGCCGTCGGCGGGCGCAGGACCCCGGTGCTGCAGGCTCACGGGGCCAGTTCGCGCGGGTCCAGGGGAATCCTCCAGGCATTGCGGCGGTGCACGGTTTCCAGCTCGGCCTGGAGCGGGGACGGTGGGACCGCCAGGACGGGGCCCTGATGCGGCCGAGCGCGCGGAGCGTCAGTGATCCGTATGGACTCGGCCCGCCGCCGTCAAGGTCCCGTCATGGGGTGGCCGCAGGTGCGTTCAGGCGGGGATAGCTTCGGTGTCGTGCCCTGGGCTGCCTCCCCGCGTCCGGGGCCTCAACCGTCACTCGTGGTTCCTACGGGAGGGCCTCATGTGTTTGTTCCAGTACGACGACGACCCGGAGCCTGAAGAACGTGTCCCGGCCGGGCCGCTGTACGTGCCGGTCCTGCCGGGTAGGACGGAGGTGGTGGTCCGCATGTTCCGCACCCCGCTGGGAGCACGTACCGCTGTGGGCTTCACCAGTGCCGAACGGCTGGCCGCGGCGCTCGGCGCCGGCCAGCCCTGGATCCGGCTCGCCGAGTCCGCGCTCCGCGCGATGGCCGAACCGCTCGGAGCATCGCTGCTGACCGTCGACCCGACCCTCACCGCACCTGCGGTGACCGGGACGGTCGGCGGGGAGGTTGCCGGGGCGGTCACCGCTCCCGTCCCGCAGGCTCCCGAGACCCCTGCCCGGACCGTCTGAAGGGAATCGCACCATGACCATCGCCTCCCTCTCGGAGATTCCGGCCGGTCCCGGTGAACTGTCCGTGTGGCCCGCCTCCACCACCCGGCTCCGGCACGGCGACGTGGCCGTCGGCGGGGTGTCCCTGACGGAGATCGCCGATCGCTTCGACACCCCGGCCTACGTCCTGGACGAGGCTGAGGTCCGCGAGCGGTGCCGCACCTACCGCGCGGCCCTTCCCGAGGCCGACGTCCTCTACGCCGCCAAAGCCTTCCTCTGCCGCGCCATGGTGCGCTGGGTGGAGGAGGAAGGACTGGGCCTGGACGTCTGCTCAGCCGGCGAGCTGGAGCTCGCCGTCACGGCCGGGTTCCCGCCCGAGCGGATCGTGCTGCACGGCAACGCGAAGTCGCCCCGGGACATCGGGACGGCACTGCGGCTCGGGGTCGGTCGCATCGTCATCGACGGTCCGTCCGAGATCGCCCGGATCGCGGCCGCCGTCGGGCCGGAGGGGCACCAGAAGGTGCTGGTGCGGGTGGTGCCGGGGGTCTCTGCCGGGGGCCACGCGAAGATCCGCACCGGCACGGAGGACCAGAAGTTCGGCCTGTCGCTCACCGATGGATCGGCGCAGGAGGCCATAGCGCGGATACTTGGCCAGCCACAGCTCGAACTGACCGGTCTGCACTGCCACATCGGCTCCCAGATCACCGAGGTGGAGCCCTACCTGGTCGCCCTGCGCAGGATGGTCGGGCTGATGGCCCGCATCCGCGACACGCACGGCATCGTCCTGCCCGAGCTGGACATGGGCGGTGGCCACGGGATCGCCTACCGGCCCGGAGAGTCCGCCCTCGACCTCACCGCCCTCGCCCGCGGCCTCCGCGCCGAGCTCGGCGACAGCTGCGCCGCCGCGGGCCTGGCCGTGCCCCGGCTCGTCATCGAGCCGGGGCGTGCCGTCGCCGGTCCTGCCGGAATCGCCCTGTACCGTGTGCTCGCCGTCAAGCACACCGGAGAGAAGGTGTTCGTCGCCGTCGACGGCGGCATGAGCGACAACCCGCGACCTGCCCTGTACGGGGTGCGCTACGCACCCCGCCTGATCGGCCGGCACTCCAGCGCCGGCGCCTGCACGGCCACGGTCGTCGGACGGCACTGCGAGGCCGGTGACGTCCTCGCAGCCGATGTGGAACTGCCGGGCGACGTCCACCCGGGTGACCTGCTGGCCGTACCGGTGGCCGGCGCCTACCAGCTGTCCATGGCCTCCGGCTACAACATGGTGGGACGTCCCCCGGTGATCGCGGTCCACGAGGGCACGTCCCGGGTGCTGGTACGACGCGAGACGTTGGAAGACCTCCGCAGCCGGGACATCGGCAGCTAGGCCGTCTCTTCCGGACCTTGCCGGGCCCGCGACGCCCGGCACCGCACCCGGCCGCGTTGTCGGGGCGCCCGAGTACGTCCAGTACACGGGCGCCCCTCCGCCTTGCCGGCCTTCTCCTCGGCCCTGGCGGGCCTGGGGAGACCCCATGGCACCGGACGCCGCGGGCTCGGCCGACAAGATCCGGAAGAGACGGCCTAGGGGCGGTAGACGAGCTCGATCACGATCGCGGCGATCACCGCCCAGACGCCGATGCCGAGCAGCCACAGGGCGTCGAGGGCAGCGCCCGTGGCGATGAGGGTCAGGCCGGCCGCGGCGAGGACGAGTACGGCCCGACGAACGGTGCGGTCGGGGCGCGAGCGAGTGGTCACATCAGTGAGGATCCCGCCCGACTCTCATCATGGCGAGGGTCGGGCGGGCTTTCTGTCGGCGTTTTGACGCGGGCGGGTCAGCCGGCGTGGACGTGGCGGCGGGAGCGGTCCGGTTCGGCTTCCCGGATGACCTCGCCGGTGACCGGGGCGACTTCCCCCCTGGCCGCTGAGGAAGAAGCGCAGGCATTGCACCCGGAACCCCATCCGCCAGCCCAGCAGCCGGCCGGCCCGCTCGCACGAGCGGAGGAACCTGCGGGCGGCCGGTGGTCGGCACGGCCGGCCGCAGGGTCGCTAACGGCGCCGTAGCGCCCGGAGGACAGCGCGGCGCACGCTCAACGGTTCCGAAGGCGGAACCCGCGGGTCGAGGCGCCGGCCATTCCCATGGCATCCATCCCACAGCCCCGTGGGGCCGTTCTCAATGCCCCTTACGGGCAATTGATTCCGCCGTGACGGAATTCGTTCGCATGGGGCGGGAACGGGCAAGGGCTGCACGCGAGCCGCCCGGATCCGGCGCCCCCACGCCGGATTCCGGGCGGCTCATGTGTTGTGCGTCGGTTGACCGACGCGCGGTCGCATCCGGCCGGACCCCCCACGGGCGGGACGGGATGCGTCGTCTCGGCGGTGTTCAGGTCACCACCGTCCGGCCGCGCGCCACCGGGCCGTCACCCGGCTCCGTCGCACCATCAGTCTGTGACCGGCCGACGGCTGCGGCAACACGTCCTGACGCGTTCCTTCCATCGAGTCGTCGATCTTTGACGCGCCGTTGATGACGTGCACGAATGCACGCGCGTCGTGTCATCGGACGCACGTCAGAAGGCTGTCAAGGACGCGTTCGGGATCTTGTCCCGCCGCCCGGGATGCGCTGGGATGGGGTCATGAACAGCGGTCCACGCCACGACGATCGGCCACCGAATCCGGTGCAGCCGACGGCGCCCGCTGTCCGCCCGGCCGTCTGACACGGGCCGCGCGTCACCGCGGTCTCCGTCAACCCCGGCGTGTGCGAGACGGGCCTCCTCCCGCTGTACGGGAACGAAGGCGCATCGGCCGCGGAGGGCGCGCGCCATGTCGTGGCGCTCTGCGACCCCGGCACCGAAATCGCCAACGGCGCCTACTACGACCGCGACGAACGCGTGGCCCCGGCTCCCGCCGCGACCGACGAACGCACCATCAAGCGCCTCAACAAGCTCGCCGACCTCCTCGTCGGCCACACCGCCTGAAGGGATACACGGACATGTCCAAGCGCGCACGCAAGAAGCGGGCCCGCCGCAAGAAGGGCTCCAACCGCGGCAGCAAGCCCTGCTGCTGACGAACGACCCACACCGCGGGGCGGCCCTCCGGCCAGGGCCGCCCCGCTCCGGTGCCCGGGCCTGCCATCAGTTCAGCATGTCATGAATTCACGATTGGGTGTACTTTCATGGGTGTGCTGACCCTCGCTGCCGACATCGAGGTGCTGGCGCGGTTCGGCCGCGCCCTCGCCGACCCGATCCGCTGCCGGATCCTCCTCGCCCTGCGCGAGGCCCCGGCCCACCCCGCCGATCTCGCCGACACCCTGGAGATCTCCCGGACCCGACTGTCGAACCACCTGGCGTGCCTGCGCGACTGCGGCCTGGTCGTCGCGGTGCCGGTGGGCCGGCGCACCCGCTACGAGCTCGCCGACGAACGCCTCGGGCACGCGCTGGACGACCTGCGCACCGCCGTGGTCGCCGTCGCCGCCGACAAGACCTGTGCGGACGCGGACGAGAAGGGCTGCTGCTGAGATGACCGCCGAGATACCCCTCGGCACAGGACCGGCCCCGGCCCGCCGCGACGCACTGACCCGCCGAATACGACTGCTGGTCGCGGCGACCATCACCTACAACGTCATCGAGGCGATCGTCGCCATCACGGCCGGGACGATCGCCTCTTCCACCGCGCTGATCGGCTTCGGCCTGGACTCCGTCATCGAGGTCTCCTCGGCCGCAGCGGTCGCCTGGAAGTTCTCCGCCCGCGACCATGCCGTGCGCGAGGCCCGGGAGAAGCGAACGCTGCGGATCATCGCGGTGTCGTTCTTCGCGCTCGCCGCCTACGTCGGCATCGATGCCGTCCGCGCCCTGGCCGGCAGCGGAGAGGCCGAACGCTCCGTCCCTGGCATCGTCATCGCCGCCGTGTCCCTGGCCGTGATGCCCTTCCTGTCCGCCGCCCAGCGCAGGGCCGGCCGCGAACTCGGCTCCGCCAGCGCGGTTGCCGACTCCAAGCAGACGCTGTTGTGCACCTACTTGTCCGCCGTACTCCTGGTCGGCCTGGTCCTCAATGCCACCCTGGGCTGGTCGTGGGCCGACCCCATCGCCGCCCTCGTCATCGCCGCGATCGCGGTCAAGGAAGGCCGCGACGCCTGGCAGGGCAGGGGCTGCTGCGCGCCGTCAGCCGCCGTTGCCACCCCGTCGGAGGCCGAGGTCGGCACCTGCGGTTGCCGCCCCGAGTGCTCCTGCTGCGCATGATCGATGGTCTGCGGCTCCTGCGCTGCCGTGACGGCTCGCCCCTGCGATACACCGGGCACCTTCGCCGTACTCATGCGTCGAAGCGGTACCCCAGGCCGGAGACCGTGATCAGGTGGCGCGGGTGGGACGGGTCCGCTTGCAGCTTCCGCCGCAGGTGGGCCATGTACACGCGCAGGTAGTTGGTCTGCGAGCCCCGGGAGGAGCCCCACACCTCCTGGAGCAGCCGTCGCTGGCTGACGAGCCGGCCCTTGTCGCGGATCAGGACCTCCAGCACGTGCCATTCCGTCGGCGTGAGCCTGATGTTCTTCCCCTGGCGCCTCGCCCTCTTCGCGAGCAGGTCGACGGTGAACTCGTCCGTCTCCACGACCGCTTCGTCCGCGGCGACCGGGTCCTGGGGCAGCGCGCGACGAGCGACGGCGCCCAGCCTGGCCAGCAGCTCGTCCATACTGAAGGGCTTGGTGATGTAGTCGTCGGCGCCCGCGTCCAGGGCCCGGATCTTCTGCTCGGAGCCGTGGCGGGCGGACACCACGAGGATGGGCACCTGCGACGATGCGCGCAGCTGCTCGATCACGTCGATCCCGTCCATGTCCGGCAGGCCCAGGTCGAGCAGGACCACGTCCGGATGGCGTCCCGCGGCGGCCTCCAGAGCCGTTCCGCCGTCCTGCGCGGAGGCCACGTCGTACTGGCGTGCCTTCAGACTGATGACCAGGGACCGCACCAGCTGCGGTTCGTCATCCACCACCAGCACCCGGGTCATCGGCGTGCCGCCTTCCTGTCGTACGTCATGTGCGGAGCGAGCCGGGACCGGCCCGCATGTGGCCGCCCGCGCCCAGCAGCCACGGCTCGGTCAACGCCGGTCCGGCGGCATGGAGCAGTGTTCGGAGGGAACGCTCCCTCGATGAAACAGCGGTTCCCCGACCGCAACGGCGTACCTTGACAACGTCCATACGGGGAAGGCCGCGACCTTGACGACCCTCATACGGAATTCCTAGTTCCGAACCCCTGCGGCCGCAGGCCAGCCCCGTCAAGATGCCGTCGCCGCAGCGTCAGCAGTCCATCAGGGCTCGCGGCAACTGCCCCGACCAGGCCTAATGTCGTCCCCATGGGACGACGCAACACTCGGTCCGCGACCGATGCACGGGCCGGGCATGCGGGCCCCGGGACCATTCGGTCCGCAACCCCGCCATGTGGCAGCGTGTCGACACGGACACCCACACTTCCCTCCAGAGCGGCACCCTGCTGTGCGGAGCGACCGCCCTGCGCCGGCTGGCGGCGCGCATCGACCGCGAAACGGCCGAGACGGTCTTCAGGGTCTCCGGTTTGCGATGACCGGCACCCCGACGAGGGTCTGTCCGTCACCGGCCGGAGGAAGCAGGACGATGCTCAGCTGGGCGACGTCCTCGTCCCCGTGACGGCCGGGCGGCAGGTCGAACAGCAGGTGGTAGTCGCACGAGTCGTCGTCCGGAACGTCGATGGGGTACTCGGTCACACCGGGGCCGAGCTGGTACCCGCGGCCGGTGAGATCGTCCACGGTCGGCGTGAGCTGCTTGACGAACCGGACGCGGCAGCCTCCCGGCAGCGCGATCCGCAGGGCGAGGGTACGGGCGAACGCCCGGCGGGTCCGGGCGACGAGCGAGATCAGTTCTCCGGTGAGGCCCGAGGCGGGCGCCGAGGGATCCATGACGATGTCCATCGTGCCGGACAGCGCCGTGGTGATCGCTCTGACCTGCGCCACCTCCCAGTCGGTGCCGATTCCGCGGGCGTGGCAGGTGAAGCGGCCCGCGCACGAGGCGAGCACGGCCGACAGCTCTTCCGGACTCTCGGCCGTGGCCGTCAGGTCCGTGAGGAGGACCGCCGCGCGCACCGCCTCGCCGTGACCGGCCAGGAGCCGGTCGGCGAGCCGTAGCCACCTGCCGAAGGCAGCCACCGCGATCGGCTCCAGCCCGGCCAGCGCGACGCGCGCCTCGGCCCTGGCCTCTGCGGTCGCCCGGACCAGGCGCATGGTGTCGGGGTAGAGCATCCGGGCATGGTCCGATCCCGCCACGACGGCGAAGGCAGCATCCTCGTCCAGGCTGTCGACGGCAGCACCGACCGCGGCCCGGACGGCGCGGAAGTCCGCTTCGCAGAGTTCGTCGGAAAGCCCGAGCAGGAAGACCAGGGCGCGGGGCGCAGCGGCCGCCGTGTCGTCGGGTGCTGCGCCCGTACCCGTCACCGTCACGATCGCGTTGGCCTCGGTCGCCTCCGGGTGGAGCACCTCGTTGTAGTCCGCCTCCATCGTGAAACCTGCGGTGCGAGGAGCCGGCGCCGGGCGGCCGGCGTACGCGTACCTGGGATCCGGTCGAGAGGTGGAAGCGGACGTAGGGCCCTGTCGGGGCGCGGACAGCGGCACCCCGGCACGCCGAGGGGCGAGGTCTCTGAGCCGGTCGGCCACGACCCCGGCGTAGGCCGGACGGTCAGCGGGCTCCTTCGCGAGCAGGACCGAGACGAGCCGGTCGAGCTCGACGGGCACGCCCGGCCGCAGGGAGGCCAGCCGCGGGGGTGGGGTGTGGATGTGATCCATCATCACGACCCGGAAGTCTCCGTGTGTCGTGAAGGGCGGCCTCCCGGTGAGAAGGGCGAACAGGACGCAGCCGAGGGCGTACAGGTCGGCCCGGCCGTCGACCCGCAGGCCCCGGCACTGTTCCGGCGCCATGTAGTCGGGCGTTCCCATCAGGCTGCCCTCACGGGTCAGCCCGGAGTCCGCATGGACGAAGCCCGCGATCCCGAAGTCGCACACCTTCACCCGGCCGCCGTCCACCAGCATGAGGTTGGCGGGCTTGATGTCCCGGTGGACGATGTCCGCCCGGTGCGCGTACGAGAGCGCCTCGGCGACCTGCGCGGCCAGGTCCACCGCCCGGCGCACGGGCAGCCCGGACTTCCCGTCCTGCAGTACCGAGCCCAGATCGCGACCGTCCAGCAGCTCCATGACCAGGTGGAGCCGTCCGTCCTGTGCGCCGCTGTCGAAGACCTGCGTGATGCCCGGATGCTGGAGCCGCGCCGTGACCCGGGCCTCGCGGTGGAACCGGTCCACGACGTGGCCGTCGGCCAAGTCCGGGGGAAGGAACTTGATCGCGACCTTGCGATCGAGCCGGGGATCGTGGGCCCGCCACACCTCGCCCATCCCACCGCGTCCGAGCAGGGCTTCCAGCCGGTACCGGCCGCCGATGTGCATGCCAGCGACGTTCAAGGCCCCTCGCTTCCGCCCGGTCATCCGGACCGGGCCCGCGCTGCCCCTACCGGGTCCGCCCGCCGCATCGTACTGAGCGGCCCCTCCCCCGTGCCGTCCCTGCGGAGAAACCGGCGAAGACCGGGCGAGGTCGGGCCGCCCGCGCCCCCTGGTAGGCCTGCCGGCGGGCGGGGCCCGTCGCGTAGTGGACGTCCTCGCGGGTCAGGCGGAAGCCGGCCGACCAGGCCAGGAGGCGGCTGGGGCGGTTGTCGCGCGAGCAGGTCCAGCTCGGCGTGCGGCCGCGGGCGGCGATGTCCTGGCACAGGGCGGTGACGCAGGCGAGGGCGAGGTGTTGCCGGCGGTGGCCGGGGTCGGCGAGGGCCGCTACGTCCTCGTACCGGCTGCCGAGGAAGTAGGTGCAGGCCAGGGAGAGGGCGCGGCCCCGGTGGAAGGCGCCCCAGCAGAGCCCGGAGGACGCGAGCTGCTCGGGGCCGCCCCAGGTCTTGTGGATCCAGGCCGCCCCGGGACCGAGTGCGACGACGGCCGGCGTGTCCTCGGGGGCCGGCCGGCGCACCGTGATGCCGGGAGCCGGGCGGGCTGCCATGGCGGGCGCCTGGTGCACGTAGACCATGCGCTCCCACGGATCGACCTTCTGGAACACGCCGCCGAGGACGGATAGGAAGCGGGCCGGGGCCTCGATGTAGCTGCCCGCGAACCGTGCGAGGGCATCGGGTGCGAGAGAGCCCGGGTCACCGCGCAGCAGGAGATGGTCCCCGCTGGAGACCGCGAGCGCCCTCGGGTCCACGACACGGTCCGCCCACCAGCGGCCGCCACCGGTGGCGATGACGTGCTCGGGCAGAGCCGCGACGCCAGGGGCCCCGCCGGGGAACCAGCGGGCCAGAGCGGGGAGACGGGAGGGAAGGAGCTCGATCACGACGGACGCCGCCTAGGTCGAAGGGGGGAGAGGGGCGGGGGCGGCCCGGGGCGGTGGGCCGCCCCCGCGGGGATCCGGCGCCGGTGAGCGTCGGCGCCGGCCGGCCTTGCGGCCGGGGTTGGCTGGTGCGCGGACCCCGTCAGACGGAGTGTCCGACGAGCTGGTCGGCGCGCTTGTTCACGACGCGTCCGCCCGGGGCGGTCGTGAGCGCCGGCTCGAGCAGGTGCGTCAGCAGGTAGTGGGCGAGGAAGTTGACCTGGAACGAGAGCTCGTTGCCGTCGGGGGTGAGCGTGTGCCGCTCCGGGGCGGCGACGGCGTTGTTGACCAGCACGTCGAGGTACGGATGCCCGGTGATGACCCGGCCGGCGAGCCGCTCGACCTCGTCGAGCCGCGAGAAGTCCGCCGCACACGGGCGCAGGAGTTCCGCGTCGACGTCGGCGGTGGCGAGGAGTCGCTTCACGGCGGCCCGGGCCTCCTCCGCGGTGCGGCCGTGGAGGAGCACGGTGGCACCGGACTCCGCGAGCAGGCGGGCGGTTTCGTAGCCGATGCCGGAGGTGGCACCGGTGACCATGATGGTCCGGCCGGACAGGAACGAAGACATGAGGGGTTCCAGTGGACAGGCACGACGGCGGGTCCCCGACGAGGTCGGGGCGCCGCCGTGCGGTGAGGTGTGGTTCCGTATCGAGTACGGGGGTGGGCCGCGCTCGCAGTCGCGCGGTGGGCCGCGGCAGGGCCGGGGCCTCTTGCCGGCAGGTCAGCGTGCGTTGCGCCGACGGCGGCGAACAGGGCGCAGGCCCGGCGGCACCGGATGCGGCGGATGCGGCGGATGCGGCGGCCGGTCGTCATGGAGCTGACCGATGTACACGTCGTCCATCCAACTGGTCCGCGGCGTACGGCTCAAGCTCCCTGACGACCCTCTGATGCGGTCTTGGCGGACTTCAGCCGAGCCCGGGGATCGTGGAGACGACGAGGTCGATGGCCTTGATGCCGATGAACGGCAGGATCAGGCCGCCGAGGCCGTAGACGGCGAGGTTGCGGCGCAGCAGGTCGTGTGCCGAGGCCGGTTTGTAGCGGACGCCGCGCAGGGCGAGCGGGATCAACGCGATGATGATCAGCGCGTTGAAGATGATCGCCGAGGTGATGGCGGACAACGGGCTGTGCAGGCCCATGATGTTGAGCGCTTCCAGTCCCGGGTAGGCCGCGGTGAACATGGCCGGGATGATCGCGAAGTACTTGGCGACGTCGTTCGTGATCGAGAAGGTCGTCAGGGCTCCGCGGGTGATGAGCAGCTGCTTGCCGATCTCCACGATGTCGATGAGCTTGGTGGGGTTGGAGTCCAGGTCCACCATGTTCCCGGCCTCCTTGGCGGCGGAGGTGCCCGTGTTCATGGCCACGCCGACGTCGGCCTGGGCCAGGGCCGGTGCGTCGTTCGTGCCGTCACCGGTCATGGCGACGAGCTTGCCGCCGGCCTGCTCCCGCTTGATGAGGGCCATCTTGTCCTCCGGGGTGGCCTCGGCCAGGTACTCGTCGACGCCGGCCTCCTGCGCGATGGCGCGGGCCGTGCGCTCGTTGTCGCCGGTCACCATGACGGTACGGATCCCCATGCTCCGCAGCTCTTCGAAGCGTTCGCGAATGCCGTCCTTGACGACGTCCTTGAGGTGGATGATGCCGAGGATCCGCAGCCCGTCCCAGTCGTGGACCGCGACGAGCAGCGGGGTACCGCCGGAGTCGGACACGCCGGCCGACCACGCGGCGGCTTCCGGCGGTACGGTCCCGCCGCGGAGCGCCACCCATTCGGACACCTGGGCCACGGCGCCCTTGCGGATGGCGCAGCCGGCCCCGTTCGGCCAGCTGAGGTTGATTCCGCTCATCCTGGTGCGGGCGCTGAACTCGGTGAACCGGGGGTTGCTCAGGTCCTCTTGGGTGACCGGCTGGAGCCCGTACTGCTGGGCCAGGACCGTGACGGACCGGCCTTCGGGGGTCTCGTCGGCCAGCGAGGCCAACTGGGCCGCTTCCGCCAGCTTGATGTGGTCGGTTCCGGGGAGCGGGATGAAGGCGGCCGCCTCCCGGTTCCCGTGCGTGATGGTGCCGGTCTTGTCGAGGAGCAGGGTGTTCACGTCACCGGCGGCCTCGACCGCACGTCCGCTCATCGCGACGACGTTGCGCTGGACGAGGCGGTCCATGCCCGCGATGCCGATCGCGGAGAGCAGCGCACCGATGGTCGTGGGGATGAGCGTGACGAGGAGGGCCACCAGGACGGTGGTGGTCTGGGCGGCGCCCGCGTAGGCGGCCATCGGCTGGAGCGAGACGACGACCAGGACGAAGGTGACGGTGAGCGCGGCCAGCAGGATGTTGAGCGCGATCTCGTTCGGGGTCTTCTGCCGGGACGCGCCTTCGACCAGGGCGATCATGCGGTCCATGAAGCTGTGCCCCGGGCGGGAGCTGACGCGTACGACGATCGAGTCCGACAGCACCGTCGTACCGCCCGTGACCCCGCTGCGATCGCCGCCGGCTTCTCGAATCACCGGCGCGGATTCGCCGGTGACGGCGGATTCGTCGACGGCCGCGGCGCCGTCGATGACGTCACCGTCGGCCGGGATCAGCTCCCCCGCCTCCACCAGCACGACGTCCAGGGGCTGCAGCTCGCTCGGAGCGACGGCCTCCGTCTCGGCGTGCCGCAGGTTCGTGCCGTACGTCCAGTGCCGCAGCCGCAGCGCGACGGTGTCCGTACGCGCCTTGCGCAGCGAGTCGGCCTGGGCCCGGCCGCGCCCCTCGGCGACGGCCTCGGCGAAGTTGGCGAAGATCACCGTCAGCCAGAGCCAGCCGCTGATCACCCAGGTGAAGACGGACGGGTGGATGAGCGCCGACAGCGTGGTGAGCACGGAGCCGACCGCGACCACGAACAGCACGGGCTTTCGGATCAGCTCGCGGGGTTCGAGTTTGAGTAAGGCCTCGCGGAAGGAGGCCGCCGGCCGGATCGACTCCAGTAGGGGCCCTCGGCCCGGACGCCGTCTGGGCGGCCGGTTGACCGGAGCCTGCGACGGGGACGGAACGGCAGGTGTCTGCCGGGTGGCAGCGGGAGGCATGGCGAGACCTTCGGGTCGAATCGGCACGGCCGGAAGAACGATGGATGCACCGCCGGGGATCCGTCCCTTGTGGGACCCCCTCCGGCTCGTCGTGCGACGTTGGGATCCCCGGCGGTGGAACGGGCAGGAACTTACCGGGCCCGCGGCCTTCAACAGTCTTCCTGCACAGGTAATTTGTGCCCCCTTAACGGCGGGCGGATCGAGGGCGTCAGGACCCCGTGAAGGGGGCGTCAAGCACCGTCGTCCCGGCTTGCGCCGCGATGCGGAAGCGCAGGCGGCAGATGACGGCGTCGGTGTCGCGGCGGACGGCGTGGGCGACGACGGAGCCGCGCTGGTTCTGGAGCAGCCGCTGCCACAGGTGCGCGGGTTCGGTCTCCGGGATGAGGACGGTGACCTGAGCGTCCGGGTGGGTCTGGGCGAGCTTGCGCACGTACGCCGAGACCGGGCGGCCCAGCGAGCGGGTTTCCGAGGAGAGTTCGATCAGTTCGACGCCGGGCTTCCACAACTCCCAGTCGCGGCGCAGGGCTTCGGTGGTCCGCCGGTCCTCGGCCGTGGGGTGGGTGACGGTGACGGCGAGGACCTCGTCGCCGAGGGAGCGGGCGGCGGTGAGGGCCTGGCAGGTCAGGCGGGACAGACCGGAGACGGGTACGACGACGAGCGAGCGTGACCGGTGCGGCGGCTGCGGGACGCGGCCCAGTTCGAGTCGTTCGCCGATCTCGGCGTAGGCCCGGTGGATCTTCTCGAAGACCAGGACGATCAGCGGCAGGGCGAGGACGATCAGCCAGGCGCCTTCGGTGAACTTGGTCGCGGTGACCACCACCGCGGAAACCCCGGTCAGGAGCGCGCCGAAGCCGTTGAGGGCGGCCTTGGTCCGCCAGCCCTTGGGGCGCTCGCCGTACCAGTGCCGGACCATGCCGACCTGGCAGATGGTGAAGCCGACGAAGACGCCGATCGCGAAGAGCGGGACGAGGGTGTTGGTGTCGCCGCCGGAGAACACGAGCAGGGCGGCGGATACGAGGGCCAGCCAGACCACGCCGTGCCGGTGGACCTGGCGGTCGGCCTTGAGGGCGAAGACGTGCGGCAGGTGGTTGTGCCGGGCCAGCAGGCTCATCAGCACCGGGAGTCCGCCGAAGGAGGTGTTCGCGGCGAGCGCGAGCAGCACCATGGTGGCGAACTGGACGACGTAGAAGGCGGCGTTGTGGCCGAAGGAGGCGTCGGCGAGCTGGGCGAGGACGGTCACGCCCTCGACGGGCTGGAGGTGGAAGCGGCCGATGAGGATCGACAGGCCGATCAGCATCACGCCCAGGAGCGCGCCGAGGGCGACCTCGGTGCGCTGGGCGCGGCGGGCGGCCGGGGCGCGGAAGGACGGTACGGCGTTGGCGACGGCCTCGACGCCCGTCAGCGCCGAACAGCCGGCGGCGAAGGCCTTCAGCAGCAGGAGGGCACCGACCGCGGTGGCTCCTTCCCCGAGCGCGGAGGCGTGCCCGGCCGCGGAGGCGGTACTGACGGGGCCGTCGCGGAAGAGACCGACGGTGATCATCGCGAGGATCGACCCGACGAAGAGCGCGGTCGGGATGAGGAAGGCCTTGGCGGAATCGACGACCCCCCGGAGGTTCACGGCGGTGACCAGGACCAGGACGGCGAGGCAGATCCAGACGCGCTCGCCGTGCAGCGACGGGAAGGCCGAGGTCAGGGCGGCGACACCGGCGGTGACCGACACCGCCACGTTCAGCACGTAGTCCAGGATCAGCGAGGCCGCGGCGACCAGGCTCGTACGCCGGCCCAGGTGCCGCCTGGCCACGGCGTAGGAGCCGCCGCCGTCCGGGAACGCGGCGATCACCTGCCGGTACGAGGCCACCAGGACCGCCAGGAGCGCCGCGATGGCGAGCGTGACGGGAAGGGTGAACCCCAACCCGTACGCGCCGGCCGCCGCCAGCACCAGCACGATCGATTCGGGGCCGTACGCGACGGACGCCATCGCGTCGAGCGACAGGGCGGCGAGCCCCTGGAGAGCCGTCAACTTGTGGCGGTCTCCGGCCCCGGCCCCGGATCCGGATCCGGATCCGGATCCGGATCCGGATCCGGATCCGGATCCGGATCCGGTGGCGCTGGTGTCGGGCGGCTCCTCCGGGCCCGGCTCCTGAGCGACCGTGGTCGGTTTTCCTACGTGCATGGCCATGTCGCCGGTCCCTCCGAATGAGCAAAGTGAGGACAGCGTCGAAGCCGCACGGGTGGGCGACCACCCCTCTTGGCGTATTTCATACGTCCGTCCCGCCACTCTTCACGCGTTTCATACGCGCAGGTGAGAGCGGCGTATGAGGTACGTCAAGAGGCGGTGCCACGCGTTGCGCCGGCGCTACGGAGGGGCAGGCTTGATCTGGGCGAGAGCGCCCGACTGCGACGACAGGAGAAAGTTCCATGGACGCGGAGAACGTGGTCGGCCTGCTCATCGCCCTCGCGCTGCTGGGCCATCTCGTGGTCGCACTGATCAAGCCCGAGAAGTTCTGAGGCGCGCCCTTCATCACGATCGGCTCGTCCGGACGGGAGGCTTCACATGTCCGGCTACCTCCACCGGCTCCACGACCCCCTCGCGCTGGTCGCGGCCCTCGTGGCCCCCTTCCTCGTCGCGCTCGCGCTCGTGCCCTTCCGCAGCGATCTTTCGGCGACGAACGAGGCCCTGATCATGGTCGTCGTGGTGGTCGCGGTCGCCGCCCTGGGCACGCGGGCGGCCGGCGCGCTGGCCGCTCTTTCGGCGGCGGCCTGGTTCGATTTCTTCCTCACCAGGCCCTACCAGCGGTTCGCCATCGCAGACGGCGACGAGATCCAGACGGCTGTCCTCCTGCTCGTCGTGGGACTGATCGTCTCCCAGCTGGCGGTCCGTACCCGCCGGCTCCAGGCGGTCGTGGTCGCGGACACGGCGCACCTGTCGAGCCTCCAGGGCACCGCTCGCCTCGCCGAGGACGGCGGCTCGCCGGAGGCGGTGGTCGAGTACGTGCGCAGGGAACTGGTGGGTCTGCTGGGGCTGCGCGGCTGCCGCTTCGAGTACGGAACCCTGATGGGGCACCTGCCTCGGCTTGAGCACGACGGCAGCGTCTGGCTGCGCCGCGGCATGCGGATCACCGAGTACGCAGTGTGGCCGGAGGGCGACACCGAACTGCGGGCCATCGGCGGCGGCCACTACTACGGCCGCTTCCTCCTCGACGCGCACCCCGGCTGGCCCCTGCCGCCCGAAGAGGCCCGTCTGGTGGCCGTCGCGCTGGCCGCGCAAGCCGGCACCGCCCTGGACACGACGGGCCTGCCCCACCAGGCCTGATGCCCTGCGGGCAGCATGCACCGTCAGGGCGGCGTTAAGGGTTCCCGTGTCCTCGTATGGACCGCGTCAAAGCGTCTTAACACCCGGGTGAAGACACGGTTGTCTCGTCATCAGCCAACTGGCTGATTCATTTCTTCCCTCTTCACTCAGGAGCTCACGATGGCCGATCTGGCCTTCGTCGTCACCATGGTCGCGGTGTTCGCGCTAGTGGCTCTCATCGCCCGGGGGGTGACCAAGCTGTGACTGTCGAAAACGTCGTCGGCCTCGTCGTGGCCGTCTCTCTGCTCGGTTACCTCGTCCTCGCCCTCGTGTACCCGGAGAGGTTCTGAGCACTGTGATGAGCCCCGTAACCGCTGGTGTGCTCCAGCTGCTCGCCCTGATCGCCGCGCTGGCCCTGGCGTACCGTCCCCTGGGCGACTACATGGCCCGCGTCTACTCCTCCGAGAAGCACTACAAGCCGGAGAAGTGGATCTACAAGGCCATCGGCGCCAACCCGTCGGCCGAGATGCGCTGGCCCGCCTACCTGCGCGCCGTCCTCGCCTTCTCGGCCGTGAGCGTCCTCTTCCTCTACCTGCTGCAGCGCCTGCAGGGCATCCTGCCGGGCTCGCTCGGCTTCGTGTCGATCGACCCGGACCAGGCCTTCAACACCGCCGCGTCCTTCGTGGCCAACACGAACTGGCAGTCGTACTACGGCGAGCAGGCCATGGGCCACGTCGTGCAGACCGGCGGCCTCGCGGTCCAGAACTTCGTCTCCGCCGCCGTGGGCATGGCCGTCGCGGTGGCCCTCGTACGCGGCTTCGCCCGCTCCCGCACCGGTGAACTCGGCAACTTCTGGTCCGACCTGGTCCGCGGCACCGTCCGCATCCTGCTGCCGATCTCGGTGATCGGCGCGATCGTCCTGGTCGCCTGTGGCGCCATCCAGAACTTCGCCGGGATCCACGAGGTCGGCCAGTTCATGGGCGGCACGCAGCAGTGGAACGGCGGCGCGGTCGCCTCGCAGGAGGTCATCAAGGAGCTGGGCACGAACGGCGGCGGCTACTTCAACGCCAACTCGGCCCACCCCTTCGAGAACCCGACCCCCTTCTCGAACCTGTTCGAGGTCTTCCTGATCCTGCTCATCCCGTTCGCGATGACCCGCACCTTCGGCCGCATGGTCGGCAACCTGCGCCAGGGCTACGCGATCCTCGCCACCATGGGCGTCATCTGGGTCGGCTTCACCGCTCTGATGATGTGGACCGAGTTCGCCCACCACGGCCCGGCCTTCGAGGTCACGGGCGGCGCCATGGAGGGCAAGGAGACCCGCTTCGGCATCGCCGCCTCCTCGATCTTCTCGGTTGCCACCACGCTCACCTCGACCGGTGCGGTCAACTCCTTCCACTCCTCCTACACCGGCCTGGGCGGTGGCATCCAGCTGCTGGGCATGCAGCTCGGCGAGATCGCGCCCGGCGGTGTCGGTTCCGGTCTCTACGGCATGCTGATCATGGCGATCATCGCGGTGTTCATCGCCGGCCTGATGGTCGGCCGGACCCCCGAGTACCTGGGCAAGAAGATCAGCACCCGCGAGATCAAGATCGCCGCCTGCTACATCCTGATCACGCCCGCTCTGGTGCTCTGCTTCACCGCAGCGGCCATGGCCCTGCCCACCCCGGGCAACTCCATGACGAACACCGGCGCGCACGGCTTCTCCGAGATCCTCTACGCCTACACCTCGGGCGCCAACAACAACGGCTCGGCCTTCGCCGGTCTGAACGCCGACACCCAGTGGTTCAACAGCACCATCGGCATCGCCATGCTGCTGGGCCGCTTCCTGCCCATGGTCTTCGTCCTGGCCCTCGCCGGCTCGCTCGCCGAGCAGAAGCCCGTTCCCGAGACCGCGGGCACCCTGCGCACCGACAAGCCGCTCTACGCGGGCCTGCTCGTCGGCACCATCCTCATCATCACCGGTCTGACCTACTTCCCGGCCCTGGCGCTGGGTCCGCTCGCCGAAGGGCTCGCATCATGAGCACCGCCACACCCACCCGTGCTCCGCACGACGACCTGCCCACCGGCCACCAGCCGCCCGCCGGCCGCGTCGGTGGGGGGCTGTTCGACCCCAAGGCACTGCTGAAGTCCTTCCCGGACGCGGTCCGCAAGCTCGACCCCCGCATCATGATCAAGTCCCCGGTCATGTTCGTCGTCCTGGTCGGGTCGGTCGTCACTACCGCCCTGGCGATCGCGGACCCCACGAACTGGTTCGGCTGGGCGATCACCGTCTGGCTGTGGCTGACCACGATCTTCGCCAACCTCGCCGAGGCCGTGGCCGAGGGCCGCGGCAAGGCCCAGGCCGACACCCTGCGCAGGGCCAAGACCGACTCCGTCGCCCGCCGCCTGACCAAGGACGGCAAGGGCGAGGAGCAGGTCCCCGGTACCGACCTCAAGATCGGCGACCTGGTCGTCTGCGAGGCGGGGGACGTGATCCCCGGCGACGGTGACGTCGTCGAAGGCGTCGCGTCCGTCGACGAGTCGGCCATCACCGGCGAGTCCGCCCCCGTCATCCGCGAATCCGGCGGCGACCGCTCGGCCGTCACCGGTGGCACCAAGGTGCTGTCGGACCGGATCGTCATCAAGATCACGACGAAGCCGGGCGAGACCTTCATCGACCGCATGATCGCCCTCGTGGAGGGTGCGGCCCGGCAGAAGACGCCCAACGAGATCGCGCTGAACATCCTGCTCGCCTCGTTGACCATCGTCTTCCTGCTGGCCGTCGTCACGCTGCAGCCGTTCGCGATCTACGCGGAGGCCAAGCAGTCGATGATCGTCCTCACCGCGCTGCTGGTCTGCCTGATCCCCACCACCATCGGCGCCCTGCTGTCGGCGATCGGTATCGCGGGTATGGACCGCCTGGTCCAGCGCAACGTCCTCGCCATGAGCGGGCGTGCGGTGGAAGCCGCCGGCGACGTGTCGACCCTGCTGCTTGACAAGACCGGAACCATCACCCTCGGCAACCGTCAGGCATCCGAGTTCGTACCCGTCAAGGGCACGACGGAAGCCGAACTCGCCGACGCCGCACAGCTGTCCTCGCTCGCGGACGAGACGCCCGAGGGACGCTCGATCGTGGTCCTCGCGAAGGAGAAGTACGGGCTGCGCGAACGCCACCAGGGCGAACTGACCCAGGCCGAGTGGATCGCCTTCACCGCGCAGACCCGCATGTCCGGTGTCGACGTCGACGGGAAGAAGACCCGCAAGGGCGCGGCCGGCTCGGTCATCACCTGGGTCCGCGAGCAGGGCGGTCGGGTCTCCGACGACGCCGACCTCCTCGCCAACCGCATCTCCGAGGCCGGCGGTACGCCGCTCCTGGTCGCCGTGGAGGACGAGAAGGGCGCCCGCGTCCTCGGTGTCATCCACCTCAAGGACGTGGTCAAGGAGGGCATGCGCGAGCGGTTCGACGAGCTGCGCCGCATGGGCATCAAGACCGTCATGATCACGGGCGACAACCCGCTGACCGCGAAGGCCATCGCCGAGGAGGCGGGTGTCGACGACTTCCTCGCGGAGGCGACGCCCGAGGACAAGATGGCCCTCATCAAGCGGGAGCAGGCCGGCGGCAAGCTCGTCGCCATGACCGGTGACGGCACGAACGACGCACCGGCCCTGGCCCAGGCCGACGTCGGCGTGGCGATGAACACGGGCACCTCGGCCGCCAAGGAGGCCGGGAACATGGTGGACCTGGACTCCAACCCCACCAAGCTCATCGAAATCGTCGAGATCGGCAAGCAGCTCCTCATCACCCGCGGAGCCCTGACGACCTTCTCGATCGCCAACGACGTGGCGAAGTACTTCGCGATCATCCCCGCGATGTTCGCCGTGGTCTACCCGGGCCTGGACAAGCTCAACATCATGGGCCTTTCCTCGCCGAACTCCGCGATCCTCTCGGCCGTCATCTTCAACGCGCTGATCATCATCGCGCTCGTGCCGCTCGCCCTGAAGGGCGTGCAGTACCGGCCGACCAGCGCCGACAAGATGCTCCGCCGCAACCTGGGCATCTACGGACTCGGCGGCCTGGTTGCCCCGTTCATCGGCATCAAGCTCATCGACATGCTCATCTCCCTCATCCCCGGAATCGGCTGATACCCGCCATGAACAACTCTGTACGCAACACAGCGCGCCTGCTCGGCGCGGGCCTGCGGGCCCTGCTGGTTCTGACGGTGATCTGCGGGGTCATCTACCCCCTCGCCGTCACCGGCATCGCCCAGGCCCTGTTCAACGACAAAGCCAACGGCTCCGAGATCAAGGACGGGAGCGGCACCGTCGTCGGCTCCTCCCTCATCGGGCAGACCTACAACCTCCCGAAGCAGAACCCCGACGACGCCGAAGAGGCGGCGAAGCCGGACCTGAAGTGGTTCCAGCCGCGCCCCTCCAACGGACTGGGCAGCAACAGCGTCAACACCCAGTACTCGCTGATCCTCTCCGGTGCCACCAACCGCTCCGCCGACAACGGCGCCGTGAACGGCAAGTGCACCAAGGACGCCGAGGAAGGCACCCTCTGCGCCCAGGTCGTCGCCGCCAAGGAAGCGGTCATCGCCGACAACTCCACGGCCGGATACACGGTCAGGCCCGAGGAGGTTCCGGCCGACGCCGTCACCTCCTCCGGCTCGGGCCTGGACCCGAACATCTCCCCGGAGTACGCCAAGCTCCAGGTCCACCGGGTCGCCGAGCAGAACAAGCTCGACGTCAAGCAGGTCGAGAAGCTCGTCGCCGACCACACCGCCGGCCGGACCCTCGGCTTCATGGGCGAACCCCGCGTCAACGTCCTCGAGCTCAACACCGCCCTCAAGGCGCTAACCAAGAGCTGATGCTCCACATCGCACGGACCGGGAGCCGGTGGGGCGCGGGACTCCCCCAGCCAACGCTGGGAGGGTGCCCGAGCGCCCCGCCGGCTCCTCCCCGTGCCCGTAGCGAAGGAAAGGCTGCACACCGATGACCCGGGTGCTGGTGGTGGAGGACGATCCCCAGCTCGTCCGCGCACTGAAGATCAACCTCCAGGCGCGCAAGTTCGAGGTCGACGAGGCCTCCGACGGCGGCTCGGCCCTGCGGCTCGCAGCCGCGCGCAAGCCGGACGTCATAGTGCTGGACCTTGGACTACCCGACATGGACGGCGTCGACGTGATCAAGAACGTCCGCGCTTGGAGCCGCGTGCCCATCCTGGTCCTCTCCGCCCGCCACACCTCGGAAGAGAAGATCCGGGCCCTGGACGCCGGCGCCGACGACTACGTGACGAAACCGTTCAGCATGGACGAGCTCCTGGCCCGCCTGCGCGCAGCCGCCCGGAGGCAGGACGTCCCGGCGGTGTCCCAGGCCGACGAGGTAGCCGTCGTCACGACGGATGAGTTCACCGTCGACCTCGTCGCACGGAAGGTACGACGGGGAGACCGCACCGTACGCCTGACGCCGACGGAGTGGCACCTGCTGGAAATCCTCATCACCCACCCGGGCCGGCTGATCACCCAGGCCCGGCTGCTGCTGGAGGTCTGGGGGCCGACGTACGGGGAGAACACCAACTACCTGCGCGTATACATGGCCCAGCTCCGGCGCAAACTGGAAGCCGATCCCTCTCACCCCCGGTACCTGATCACCGAACCCGGCATGGGATACCGGTTCGAACCCTGATCACCGCCTGATCGTCGACAGAGAAAAAGAGTCTGAAATGGGACGCGGCAAGCTCCGCATCTACCTCGGTGCGGCACCCGGCGTCGGCAAGACGTACGCGATGCTCTCCGAGGCACACCGCCGCGTCGAGCGGGGCACCGACTGCGTCGTGGGCTTCGTCGAGCACCACAGCCGCACGCGGACCGAGGTCATGCTGCACGGCCTCGAACTGATCGAGCGGTGCGAGATCGAGTACCGCGGCTCCACCTTCACCGAGATGGACGTCGACGCCATCCTCGCCCGCCGCCCCGCCGTGGCTCTCGTGGACGAGCTCGCGCACACGAACGTGCCGGGCTCGCGCAACGCCAAGCGCTGGCAGGACGTGGAAGAGCTGCTCCAGGCCGGCATCGACGTCGTCTCGACCGTCAACATCCAGCATCTCGAATCACTGGGTGACGTGGTCGAGACGATCACCGGCGTCCGCCAGCGGGAGACGGTCCCGGACGAGGTCGCACGCCGCGCCGACCAGATCGAGCTCGTCGACATGTCACCGCAGGCGCTGCGCCGCCGCATGGCCCACGGCAACGTCTACAAGCCCGACAAGGTCGACGCGGCCCTATCGAACTACTTCCGGCCCGGAAACCTGACCGCGCTGCGCGAGCTGGCGCTGCTGTGGGTCGCAGACCGGGTCGACGAGTACCTCCAGGAGTACCGGGGCGAGCACAACATCCGCTCCACCTGGCAGGCCCGCGAGCGCATCGTCGTCGGCCTCACCGGTGGCCCCGAGGGACGTACGCTCATCCGCCGCGCCGCCCGCCTCGCCGAGAAGGGCGCGGGCGGCGAGGTACTCGCCGTCTACATCGCCGCGAGCGACGGCCTCACGTCCGCCTCCCCCAAGGAACTGGCCGTCCAGCGCACCCTGGTCGAGGACCTCGGCGGCACCTTCCACCACGTCATAGGCGACAGCATCCCCGACGCGCTGCTGGAGTTCGCCCGGGGCTGCAACGCCACCCAGATCGTACTCGGCGTCAGCCGACGGCGCTCCTGGCAGTCCGTGTTCCGCCCCGGTGTCAGCGCCACCGTCGCCCGCGAATCGGGCCCGGACCTCGACGTCCACATCGTCACCCACGACGAAGCCGCCAAGGGCCGCGGGCTGCCCGTCGCCCGCGGCGCGCGGCTCGGCCGCTCCCGCATCATCTGGGGCTGGCTCACCGGCATCGCCGGCCCCGCCCTCCTCGCCGTCCTGCTGAACCAGTTCGTCCCCGACCTCGGCCTCGCCAACGACATGCTGCTCTTCCTCACCTGCACGGTGGCGGCAGCACTCCTCGGCGGACTCCTCCCCGCGCTCGCCTCGGCGGCCTTCGGCTCCCTCCTGCTCAACTACTACTTCACACCGCCGCTGCACGAGTTCACGATCTCCGACCCGAAGAACATCGTCGCCATCGCGATCTTCGTCGGTGTGGCGGTGTCGGTGGCCTCGGTGGTGGACCTGGCCGCCCGACGTACGCACCAGGCCGCGCGGCTGCGCGCCGAATCAGAGATCCTCTCCTTCCTCGCCGGCAGCGTCCTGCGCGGTGAGAACTCCCTCGACGCGCTCCTCGAGCGGCTTCGCGAGACCTTCGCCATGCAGTCGGTCGTGCTCCTGGAGCGCAGCAGTGAGGTGGATCCCTGGACGACGGCGGCGTCCGTCGGCACCAGTCCCGTCAGCCGACCCGAGGACGCGGATGTCGACCTCCCCATAGGCGACGACATGGCCCTCGCCCTCACGGGCCGGGTCCTGCCGGCCGAGGACCGCCGCGTCCTGGGCGCCTTCGCCGCCCAGGCAGCCGTCGTACTCGACCGCCAGCGCCTCGTCGACGAGGCCGAGAAGTCCCGCGAACTCGCCGAGGCCAACCGCATCCGCACCGCGCTCCTCGCCGCCGTCAGCCACGATCTGCGCACCCCGCTCGCCGGGATCAAGGCGTCCGTCACTTCCCTGCGCTCCGACGACGTCGAATGGTCCGAGGACGACAAGGCCGAACTCCTCGAAGGCATCGAGGACGGAGCCGACCGCCTCGCAGCCCTCATCGGCAACCTCCTCGACATGTCCCGCCTCAACACCGGCACCGTCGTCCCACTGATCCGGGAAACGGATCTCGACGAGGTCGTCCCTATGGCCCTGGGCGGCGTGCCCGAGGACAGCGTCGCGCTCGACATCCCCGAGACCCTGCCGATGGTCGCCGTCGACCGCGGCCTGCTGGAGCGGGCCGTGGCCAACATCGTCGAGAACGCCGTCAAGTACAGCCCCGCCGGCCAGCCCGTCAACGTCACTGCCAGCGCCCTGGCCCACCGCGTCGAGCTACGCGTCGTCGACCGCGGACCCGGCGTCCCGGACGAAGCCAAGGACCGCATCTTCGAACCCTTCCAGCGCCACGGCGACGCCCCACGAGGCGCCGGAGTCGGCCTCGGCCTCGCCGTCGCCCGCGGCTTCACCGAAGCCATCGGCGGCACCCTCGCAGCCGAGGACACGCCCGGTGGCGGCCTCACCATGGTCCTCACCCTCCCCATAGCGGGGGACGGCCCTCCAGTAGCGCCGGAGCTCCCGACGTCCGCGGTGACCTGACGCCAAGGCGACCGACCGAAACACGCGAGCCGTCCGGCCCCGGTATCCCCACACCGAAGAGCCGGACGGCTCATGTGTTGTGCGACGGGTGACCCGGCACGCGGTCGCTTCGGTCCGTACCCCCACGGTGGAACCCTGCGCTGCTTCGGGCGGTGTTCAGGTCACCGCCACCAGCCGCGTGCCGCCGGACCGTCTTCCGGCTCCGTCGCCACACCAGTCTGCAGCTGGCCGACGGCCCTGGCAGTACGCCTTGACGGGTTCCTTCCGCGCGGAAGTCGATCTTTGATGCGGCCCTGACGATGGGGCATCAGAAGGCCGTCAAGAAGGCCTCGAGCGCTTGCCTCCGCTTCCCCGATGCGCTGGGATTGCGCCATGAACAGCGGTCCGCGCTATGACGATCGGCCACCGAATCCGGTGCAGCCGACGGCGCCCGCCGTCCGCCCGGCTCTCTGACTACGGCCGCGCGTCCTCCGCGTACCTGCCACCAGCCCCGTGATGGGCGCTGACCGAGGCTCCGTACGCATCCTCACTTTCACCGCATGACCTGAGAGCCCATGTCCCCGCCTCGCGCCGGGCGCCGGGCACGTCAGGCATGCCCTCTTCCAGGAGTCCGCCATGTCCTCATCCCTGCCCGGCCGTACCGTCCTCGTCACCGGAGCCACCTCCGGCATCGGCTACGAGACCGCGCGCCAGCTCGCCAAGCTCGGCGCCACCGTCCTCCTCCACGGCCGCACGCCCGAGGAGGCGCAGGCGGCCACCGACCGACTCATCGCCACCTCCGGCATCAACGGCGACCTGCTCCGCCCGCTCGCCGCCGACTTCACGCGGCTGGAGGAGGTCGAGAACCTCGCCCATGCCGTCGTACGGGAGCACCCGTGCCTGGACGTACTGGTCAACAACGCGGCCATCGCCGCGCCCGAGCGCCACACGCTGACCGCCGACGGGAACGAGATCGCGTTCCAGGTCAACTTCCTGGCCCACTACCTCCTCACCAATCTCCTGGAACCCGCCCTCACCAGTGACCCCGGCAGCCGCGTCGTCAACGTCTCCTCCGCACTGCACCGTTCCGGCGCCATCCAGTGGAACGATCCGCAGCGCGTGCGGCGTTACTCGCGGCTCGCCGCGTACGCCCAGTCGCAGCTCGCGCTGACCGTCTTCGCCGCCGACCCGCGCGTCACCGCCGTCTCCGTCAATCCCGGCGTGTGCGAGACCGGCCTCCTCCCGCTGTACGGGCACGAAGGCGCGCCGGCCGCCGAGGGCGCGCAGCACGTCGTACGGCTCTGCGACCCGGCCACGGAGATCGTCAACGGCGCCTGCTACGACCGCTCCGAGCGCGTCGCCCCGGCCCCCGCCGCCACCGAGGACCGCACCATCAAGCGCCTCAACAAGCTCGCCGACCTCCTCGTCGGCCACACCGCCTGAAGGGATCCACAGACATGTCCAAGCGCGCACGCAAGAAGAGGGCCCGCCGCAAGAAGGGCTCCAACCACGGCAGCAAACCCAACTGCTAGTCATCAGCCCGCCCCGTGGGGCGGCCCTCCGACAGGGCCGCCCCACTTCCATGGCCCCGCAAGGAAGTCCCGTGATCAACCTGCCGTCGCATCGCCTCCCGGCCCTCGTCCGCTGGTTCCCCACCGGAGCCCCGGGCTCGGGCGCCCTGACCGAGCACGTCCTGACCACCGAGGCCGGCCGCTGGTGGTGGACCGCGTCATCCAGCCGCGCGCGATCGCTGTCGAATGCGGGGACCCCGTACTCCTGCACGGAGAACCGGGGGCCCTCACGCCGGGCGAACTCGCCGTCTTCGCCGATCACTCCGTCGAAGCCCCTGGCCGCTTCCTCCCGCTGATCGGTGCCGCGTTCCAGCAGGTGGTGCCGTGGCAGCGTGTGGTGTACGTCAAGCGGTCCCCCATACCGGTCGCCCGACCGCCGAGGGGTGTCACCGTACGCAGGCTGAACGCGCGAGACACCCGGGCGCTCACCACGCTTCCGCCCGCCATGAGCTGGATCCACCGCACCTGGGGCGGCCCCGAGGCCCTCGCCCGCTCCGGCCACGCCTGGGCCGCATTCCAAGGCGACCGCATGGTGGCCGTGGCCTGTACCTACTTCCTCGGCACCACCTACGAGGACGTCGCCTGCGTCACCGTGCCCGACCCTCGCCTGCAGTACCTGGCGCTCGACTGCGTCAACGCCTTGTGCTCGGACATAGCGGCCCGCGGGCACACGCCCAGCTGGACCTGCTCGGCGAGCAACCGCCCCGGCCGCCTACTCGCCTGGACCGCCGAGTTCCGCCCGGAGCGGGAGTACGCCCACTACGCCGTCGGCCCACCCACGGCGACCGGAAGAGCGGACGCGGGATCAAGTGACGTCGGTGGGCAACGTCTGGACAGCCGACTACAGCTGCCGGTCGGTTCCGCTTTCCCCGTTCCCCTTCAGCAGCCGATCCAGTTCGTTCCCGGCCTCGTCGTACCCGGCGTCGGAGATCCGTTGCAGCTCGCGCAGGTCGCCGGTCGCGGCCGCGCGTCGAGTGAGCAGGAACCCGGCGTGCATGCATCCCTCATCCAGCAGCTCGCTCAGTTCCCCGAGGTCGCCGGCCGCGTCGGCGAGGTCCGCCAGCCGGTCCAGAGCGCTCTCGTTGCCTTCGTCGGCCAGCTCGCGCAGGGTCTCCCGATCGATGTTCATGTTCGTCATAACGCCATGCTGCAACCCTGCCCCAGGGGAAAGGTCAAGTGGGACGATGGCCGGGTGATCACCATCGGGCAGCTGGCCAGGTACGTCGGAGTGTCGACCAAGACCATCCGCGTCTATCACGACAAGGGCCTGCTCCCTGAACCCGACCGTGATGCGTCCGGCTACCGGCGGTACGGCGCGAACGACGCCGTCGACCTGATCAAGATCCGGACGCTCGCCGAAGCCGGCGTCCCGCTGGCCCGAATCCGGGACCTGCGATCAGCGACCGACGAGGAGCTCCAGCAGGCCTTGCGCGAGATCGACGACGAGCTCACCGCCCGCATCAGTGGTCTGCGGGCAACCCAAGGGCGCCTGCGCCAGCTCGCCGCCGGGCAGCTGGCACCGCTGCCCGACGAGGTCGGCACCCATCTCGAGCGCCTGGCCCGCTGGGGATTCACGCCTCGATGGGTGGACCTGCAACGCGATCTGTGGATCCTCGTGTTCGCCACCCACCCGGACCGCGCGTTCATCCTCTTCCACGACCAGGCCGAGACCACGGCCGACCCGGCGCTGCGGCAGCTCTACCTCGACTACGACCACGCGCACGACCTCGGCCCCGACGACCCCCGCATCGACGATCTGGCCCGCCGGATCGCCGATGCGACGCGGGAACGCTACGGCCGCGACGTACTTCCCGCGCTGGATACGGGCTCGGAGATCCCCTCCCTCATCCAAGGCACCGTCAACGCATCGTCTCCGGCATGGCAGCGACTCGACACGCTCATTCGCGCACACCTGGGCGTATGACGCGACGTGCGGGCAGCCCGGGGACGGCAGCGCCCCGCAGTCGGCGGGTCCCTCTCACCGGACTCGGCCAGCCGTCGCCGCAGCCCCAGCACGGTCAACCCTGCAGTGGGCAGCAGCGCCTCGCCGGCTGTCGGGACCTGTGCGGTCAGCGGCCCGCTCGGACCGCCACGCCATCTCTTTCGAATCCGGCCTGTCGACCCCGCGTCTCCCGCAGCCATCGCCAAGGAGCAAGATCCGGAGCCGGGCCTAGGATTGAACCATGAGCACGGCAGACGACGACCGCATCGCCCTCGACCTCCTCGACTCCCATCTCGAAGACCTGTGGCGGGCAGCCATCGAACTCCAGCGGGGAAACCGGGCCGTCGTCCCCGAGGCACCGCGCGAGCTGGACGGGGCCGCTGCGGACGGTGCGGCCACGGAACTCCTGCGGTGGGGGTACGCAGAGCTGGCCGGCTTTCCGCGCTCGCCGGCCGACGTGTTCGCCCGCAGCGTCGGCAGCACCCTCATGGAGGTGCGGCGGCGCCGCAGCCCCTGGAACGCGGCGGCCCTGCGCCTGCTGGATGATCCGTACGTCTTCCTCGCCACCGGTCCGCGCCGGCACGAGGACTGGGCCGAGGACGTGCTCGCCCTGATGCACCGCGAGGTCCCGGATCCGCGCGGCTGGCTGCGGATCGACGGCGACCGCACCAACAATGCCCGCTACGCCGTACCGACGTACCCCTTCGAGCCGCCGCCCGCCGCCGAGTTCCGGGACCGCTTGCACGAGCTGGAGCCGGCGGGGGCCGTCACCGCGCTCGCCGTCATGGCGGAGGAGTGGAACGAGGGCCGGCCCGTCCGGAACCGGCCGGAGCGCGATGCCCTGCTGGCCGACGCACGGTTCCTGCTGGACCGCTACGGCCCGGACGCCCGGTTCTGGACGAATGCCCAGGACGCGGCCTCGGACCCCGCCCGCGACTTCGTCCAGGCCGGCCTCGAAGGGACGAGGGTCCACGGGTTCATCACAGGCGAGTACATCAACGGCCTCGACCTGTTCGAAGAACTGGGCCTCATCGCCGTGTCCGACGAAGAGGTCGGGGTCTTCTGGTCCTTCGGCGCATACTGACACTGGCTCCCCTGCACCTGGACCCGTCCAGAAGCCCCGCCGGCCTCGCCTCGGTCACGCCTCGAAGCGGTAGCCCATGCCGGGGGCGGTGATCAGATGGCGCGGGTGCGACGGGTCCGCCTCCAGCTTGCGCCGCAGGTGGGCCATGTACACCCGGAGGTAGTTGGTCTGCGTTCCGTACGAGGAGCCCCACACCTCCTGGAGCAGACGCCGTTGGCTGACGAGTCGGCCGCGATCGCGGATCAGGACTTCCAGCAGATGCCATTCCGTCGGCGTGAGCCGGATGTTCTTCCCCCTGCGCCGGGCCTTCTTGGCGAGCAGGTCGACCGTGAACTCCTCGGTCTCGACCAGCGCTTCGTCCGATGCGGCCGTGCCTTGTGTCGGGGTGCGGCGAGCCACGGCTTTCAGTCTGGCGAGCAGTTCGTCCATGCTGAAGGGCTTGGTGATGTAGTCGTCGGCACCCGCGTCCAAGGCGTGGGTCTTCTCCTCGGAGCCGTGGCGGGCGGAGACCACCAGGACGGGTACCTGCGACCACACGCGCAGTCGCTTGATCACATCGATCCCGTCCATGTCGGGAAGCCCGAGGTCGAGCAGGACCGCGTCCGGGCGGCGGGCCGCCACGGCCTCCAGGGCCGTACTCCCGTCCTGCGCGCAGTCGACTTCGTACTTCCGCGCCTTCAGATTGATGACCAGCAGCCGCGCAAGCTGCGGTTCGTCATCCACCACCAGCACCCGGGGCATCGGCGCGCCGCCTTCCTGTCGCATGTGGAGATCCGGATCGGACCGTTGGCTTTCCCCGGAGGTGACGGCCCGACCGTGATGCGTCCGGCTCCAGTCCGCCCCCCTAGGTCCGGGCTGGGCATGGTCTCGGCGGAGATCACTCGCGCCCTCCAACCTCGCATCACGGACGGCCGTCCGATTCCCCCTGCGCTCAGTCTGCGATCACTGCCGGGAGCCGACGTGCCACGTTGACACCCCTCTTACGGCCAGCCTGTGCTTCTTGACGCACCGCTGATGTCGGGTGAGTCCCGGTGGCCGGCCGGCTCCCGCCACCTGCGCCTCCATCGGCATCTCGGGCGCCTCACCTTCGACCGGCGTCCCGCGCGGTAGACGTGATGCAGCGCCTCTGTCGCTACGGACCGACCCCATCGCCGCCCTGGTCATCGCCGCCATCGCGCTCAAGGAAGACCGCGACGCCTGGCAGGGCAAGGGCTGCTGCGCGACACCCGCCGCCACCGTCGTGCCGTCCGTCGACACGGCGACGGACGCGTGCGGATGCCGACCCGGTTGCGACTGCTGCGGCTGACCCGGCGCCATCACCTGGCGAGTACCGGCCACGCCGGCCGCCGCAGTTGAACCTCAGCTCGCCAGCTCCAGCCGTGCCTCTTCCAGGTCCAAGGAGCGCTGGAGGTTCCGGCGGGTGGCGTCGCTGATGTGGTGTTCGTCGTACAGCCGCTGGAGTTCGGCCGCCTCGACCCGGATGAGGTCACGGCGAAGCAGGCGGTACACGTAGTCCGCGGACTCGGCCAGGTCGGCTTCTTCCAGGCGGTCGTGGGCATGTTCGAGACGTGCCTGCAGACTGCGCCGCAGGCGGTCCGCCACGACGTCCGGAACCGCTTCGAGGTCGGACATCTCGTCCAGTCGCCGGATCCCGGCGGATGCGAGGGCGCACCGGGCCGAGGCCTCCTCGCGTTCGGTGTGGTCCGGTTCGAGAGCGATTCCGGAGCGGCGGACCACGTCGGCCAAGGTGAAACCCTGGGCGACAAGGGTGACCACCACCACCGACGTCGTCAGCACGAGTACGAGTGACCGCTGATCCAGAGGGCTTCCGTCGTCCGCAAGGACCGGGATGGACAGCGCCGCGGCCAGCGGGACGACGCCGCGCGTTCCCGCCCAGGTCAGCACGGCCGGGACGCGCCAGGACGGGCGTACGCCGGCGTTGCGCTGGACGACGGCCGAGAGCGGCAGGACCCACAGAAGGCGCACGGTGACCAGGGTCGCGGCGACCGCCAGGGCGTACAGCGGCCAGAGTCCGTCGGCGGCGGTCAGCGCGGCGACCTGTCCCGGCAGGGTGAGCCCGATCAGGCTGAAGACGACGCTCTCCAGCAGGAAGACCACGGTGCCGTTGACGGCGTGCAACTGGATCCGTATGCCGGCGTTGGTCAACCGGTCGGCCCGGCCTCCGAGCACGACACCCGCCACGACGACCGCGGTCACGCCCGACGCGTGCACCGCCTCCGCCAGCACGTAGGCGGCGTACGGGGTCACCAGCGCGATGACCGTCTCCAGTACCGGGTCCTCGGTCCTGCGTCGGATCAGCGCCACCACCCCGGCGACAGCTCCCCCGATGAGGGTGCCGCCCCCGGCGAGCAGTGCGAACTCGGTGCCCGCCGCCTGCCAGGACACTCCGGCAGAGGCCGCGGCGACGACGACGGCGACCCGGAAGAGCACGAGCGAGGTGGCGTCGTTGAACAGGCTCTCGGCCTGTACGAGGACCTGGACGCGGGGCGGCAGCGCCAGGCGCCGGCCGAGCGCGGTGACCGCCACGGGGTCCGTGCTCGCGAGGATGGCCCCGAGCACCAGCGCCATCTGCCACGTCAGCGGAGTGATCAGCGACGCGATCACCCCGACCGCGGCCGCCGAGGCCAGCACCAGGCCGACGGCGAGCACACTGACCGGCTTCCACACCAGGCGCAGCTCGCGCCAGGACAGTTCCTCCGCGCTGGCGTAGAGCAGGGGCGGCAACACGACGAGCCCGATGACTTCGGGACTGACCCGGATCTCGGGAGTGCCCGGTATCAGCGCGACGACGAGGCCCGCGACAACGAGCAGTGAGGGCGCGGGGATTCGCCAGCGGCGGGCACCCGTGGCCACGACCGTGGCCAGCACCACGAGGAACAAGACCGTACCGACGCTGCGCATTACGCCCCCACCCGAGTCGACGCGGACCATGCGGTCTCACGACGCCGACCAGGCTTCCCGGCACACCGCCTTCACCCTATCGATGTAACGGCCGTCAATACACCGTCAAAGTCCCACCCCAGTGCCGTTAGGAGCGCATCAGGGACGTTTCGTTCACGACCTCGCTGGTGTTCGCTGGTGAGGTTGAGGGCGTCCGGAGGAGTCGGGTACGGGTGAGTACGGAGAATGTCGTCGGCATCATCATTGCGGTCTGCCTGGTCGGGTATCTGATCCTGGCGTTCTTCTTTCCCGAGAAGTTCTGAGCATGACGACGACGGACGCGGCCGGCCTGACGGCAGGGGCGGCACAGCCGGTCGTCCGGCCCGGAAGGCTCAAGGTCTTCCTGGGCGCGGCCCCCGGGGTCGGCAAGACGTACCGCATGCTCGACGAGGCCCATCGCCGGGTGGCGCGCGGGGCGGATGTGGTGGCCGGTTTCGTGGTGTGCCACCGGCGCCGGCACACCGAGGCGAAGCTCGACGGCCTTGAGATGCTGCCCTTGGCCGGCCACGACTACCGTGGCGGCCGGTACGCGGAGTTGGACCGGGAGGCGCTGCTGTCCCGGCGTCCGCAGGTGGTGCTGATCGACGAGCTCGCCCACACCAACGTCCCGGGCGGCGGCCGGCACCCGAAGCGCTGGCAGGACGTCGAGGACATCCTCGCCACTGGCATCGACGTCGTCACCACGCTCAACATCCAGCACCTGGAGTCGCTGAGCGACGTCGTCGAGAAGATCACCGGGGTGCCACAGCGCGAGACGGTGCCCGACGAGTTCGTACGCCGCGCCAACGAGATCGAGCTGGTCGACATACCCCCCGAGGGGCTTCGGCGCCGGATGGCCCACGGCAACATCTATCCCCCGGAACGGATCGACGCCTCCCTCGCCAACTACTTCCGCCCCGGCAACCTCATCGCGCTGCGGGAGCTGGCCCTACTATGGCTGGCCGGACGAGTGGACGAGGCGCTCCACAAGTACCGCGTCGAGCACGGCATCGGGGAGGTCTGGGAGACCCGGGAGCGGGTGGTGGTGGCGCTCACGGGCGGCCCCGAGGGCGAGACCCTGATCCGTCGCGCCGCCCGCATCGGCGGCCGCTCCGCGGGTGGCGAACTGCTCGCCGTGCACATCGCACGCAGCGACGCCCTCGCTGCCGGGGTCTCGCACGCGGCGCTCGCCGCGCAGCGGGCCCTCGTCGAGGACCTGGGCGGCAGCTACCACTCCGTCGTCGGCGACGAAGTACCCACCGCCCTGGTGGACTTCGCCACGGCGGAGAACGCCACCCAGCTCGTCCTCGGTACGAGCCGCCGCCGCAGGCTGGAACGTTTCCTCACCGGCCGGGGAATCGGCGAGACCGTCGTCGGGCTCTCCGAGGACATCGACGTCCACATGGTCACGCACGAGCGTGCCGGCCACGGCCGACTGCTGCCGTCCCGCCGCCGCACGCTGCCCACCTCCCGGCTCATCGCCGGACCCGTGGCCGGTGTCGTCCTCCCCGTACTGCTCACCCTCGCCCTGGACCGGATGCGCGGCACGCTGAACCTGACCAGCGAGGCGCTGCTGTTCCTGGTGGCCGTCGTCGGCGTGGCCTGCATCGGAGGCGTCGCCTCCGCCGTGATCGCGGCACTGACCGCCGCCCTGCTCCTCAACTACTGGTTCATGCCGCCCATAGGCGAGTTCACCATGAGCGACCCGGACAGCGTGCTGGCGCTGGTGGTCTTCGCCGTCGTCGCCGCCACCGTGGCCGCCGCCGCGGACAGGTCCCTGCGCCTGTCTCGCCGCGCCGCCCGGGCCACGGCCGAGGCCGAGACGATGTCCTCCCTCGCGGGCAGCATCGTGCGCGGCGACCAGACGATCCCGGCCCTGCTGGAACGGACCCGGGAGACCTTCGGCATGGACACCGTCGAGCTGGCTCCGGAAGCACCTGACGCCGCCTCCGGGACGGAGAGCGGACACCGCATCCGTGGCGGCCCGGACCCCGACCTCGTGGTCGCGGCCGGTCCCGGCGACTTCCTCGTCCTGCGCGGCCGTACGCTGCCGTCCTCCGAGCGCCGCGTCCTGGCCGCCTTCGCCGCGCACGTCGGCGCCGCGGTCGAGCGGGCCCGCCTGGCCGAGGCCGCCGCCGAAGTCGAACCCATCAAAGCCGCCGACCGCCTGCGCACCGCCCTGCTGCGGGCCGTCAGCCACGACCTGCGCACCCCACTGGCCGGGGCGCTGGCCGCGATCGGCTCGCTGCGCGCCACGGGCGTGGACTTCTCCGCGGAGGACCGGGCGGAGCTGCTCGAATCCGCCGAGATGTCCCTGAACCGGCTGAACCGGCTGGTGGAGAACCTGCTCGACCTAAGCCGCCTACAGGCCGGCGCCCTCACCCTCGAACTGCGGGCCACCACTCTCGAGGAGGTCCTGCCCGCCGCTCTGGATTCACTGGACCTGCCGTCGGCGGATACGCCCGGCATCGACGTGCAGAACCTGGAGACCGTGCCGGCGCTGCAAGCCGACCCCCCTCTGCTCGAACGGGTCCTGGCGAACCTGGTCGGCAACGCCATCCGCCATGCCCCGGGAGACCGTCCCGTTCTGGTGACGGCGAGTGCCCTGGCCGGCCG
Source organism: Streptomyces sp. NPDC091682 (assembly GCF_044756625.1). Lineage (NCBI taxonomy): Bacteria > Bacillati > Actinomycetota > Actinomycetes > Kitasatosporales > Streptomycetaceae > Streptomyces > Streptomyces sp. NPDC091682. The sequence continues at coordinate 449,833 of NZ_JBIVTH010000002.1, forward strand.
GGTCGAGGTCAGGATCGCCGACCGGGGCCCCGGAATCGCCGCCGACGACCGCGAGCGCGCCTTCGAGCCCTTCCAGCGCCTCGGCGACCGCGACAACACCGCCGGACTCGGCCTCGGCCTCGCCCTGGCCCGCGGACTCACCGAGGCTATGAACGGCACCCTCACACCCGAGGACACCCCTGGCGGCGGTCTGACCATGGTCCTGTCCCTGCCCGTCGCCGCCGATGCGACCGCAGGGCGGCTCTGACCCGTATGTCCTCCTCCACCCTCCACCTCCGAACGGACCTCGGACAGCGGTCTCAGCACATGATCATATGCGGGGACGACGGACTCGTGCACCGCCTGGCACAGGAGCTCGACGCCGTGTGCGGTGAGGCCGTCACGGTCGTGCTGCCGTCGCGCCGCGATGGGCACGGCGCGGACGTCGTGGCCTTGCGCCGCGCCCCCCGCTCACCGTCGAACTGCTCGTATCCGCCAGGCCGGACGATCTCGAATGACGCGCAATCGCCGTACCGGTCGGCAACAACCCTGAATCACGCAGGGGAAGTCATTTTCACCATGGGGGTCTTATGTCGTTCGATGAGGAATGGGCGGAGCTCAGGTCGGCAGCTGCCGAGAAGCAGACCGTCATGCGGCTCAATCAGCTCGATCCAGGAGGGGGCGGTGGGCCGGGGCCGCAGGGGGATCTGGTGGTCACGCAGAAGGATCTGGCGGCCGTCGGAAACGCGGCGTTCAAGCTCCGCCAGAGGCTGGGCACCGACGGGGACCACGCCAAGGCCAGTACGTACGAGGCGGCAGGCGCTTTGAAGAAGGACTTCGCCCTGGGCGCGGCCCTCTCGACGGTCGCGGACAAGTGGCACGACCAGGTGGGCACGCTGCTGGATGCCTGCGCCCACATCTCCAACCATCTGGACTACACGCAGAACGCACACGCCGAGGACGAGTACTGGATCGCGACCCAGTTCAAGTTCGCGCAATTGGACAAGGGCTTCGAGGAAAGGGCACAGCACTGATGGATCTGGACGCACTGCGCTTCGCGGACTTCTCGAAGCTGTCCACGGCCGTGGCCGACTGGACGGCGATGGCCACCAAGCTGTGGGAGCTGGAGTCGGACGCCCGCGGGGACCTGGGTGGAAAGGCGGCGAAGGCCGACTGGGCGGGGGTGAACGCGACCGTGACACGCGAGTTCATCGGCAAGACCGCCAAGGAATTCGCCGACGCGGCCACCGAGGCCACCAGCATCGGGAACATCCTGCGCGACACCCACGGTGAACTCGTCGACTACGAGACCCGGCTGAACGTGGCCATCTCACGTGCCCTGGAGAAGAACCTCACCGTCGTGGGGACCGGTGACGGCGGATTCACCGTCACGATGAACATCCACCCCGACCGTGCCGCCAAGGGCCACACGGTCCCCGAGCACACCGAGGCCGACGCAACGGCCTTCAGGGACGAGGTACAGCGGATTCTGGAGGGGGCCACGGAGAGCGACAGCACGGCCGCGCAGGCGCTCACGATGCTGGTCGGCCAGACCCCGTACGGCTTCTCCGATGCCGCCTACTACGACCGCGACCGGGCGACGGACGCGATGAAGGACGCCGACCGGATCGCGAAGCTCCTCAAGGCCAAGGGGGACGACCTGTCCCCGGAAGAGTTCGACAAGCTCAATGCCGACCTGGCCAAGTACAAGGACGACCGGCTCTTCCAGGAGAAGCTCGCCACCACCATCGGCCCGCGCGGCCTGCTCGACTTCTGGACGGACCTGGCCGACCCCTCCGACGGGGGGACTCTCCAACGCTCCCGCCACGACCAGTTCGGCGACTTCCAGCGCAACCTCTCCCTCACCCTGGCCGGCGCCACCCAGTCCGACAGCCCGGCCATGCGCACCTGGGAGAACGACATGGTCAAGCTGGGCGAGGAACGGTTCCAGACCCGGGGCAGTCAGGTCTACGGCTACCAGGTGATGAGCAACCTCATGCGCAACGGCGACTGGGACAACCGCTTCCTGAACGACTACGGCAACGCACTCGTGGCCACCGAGAAGAGGATGAAACTCCCCGCGAACTACTGGAACGGCGGCCTCCCGCCGGTCCCGAGGATGAATTTCATCGGCGAGGACTTCGGCCGCGACCCGATGACGGGCTTCATAACCGGGCTGGCGGCCAGCCCGCACGCGGCGACCGAGTTCTTCAACACCACCCAGCCCACCGACAACGCCCAGTACGTCCTCGGTGACCGTCAGACCTTCGATGACACCCCGCTCGACAACAAGGACGGCAACTCCGCCCGCGAGGCCACCGGCGCCGCGCTGGTCTCCGCCGCCACCGGCGTCAACCCCAACGACCCCACCGCGCACCCGGCCGACCTCACCCCCGAGCACCGTCAGGTTCTGGACCGCTCGCTGAAGTACCTCTCCGAGCGGGGTGACGACTTCCCCTCCGAGATGCGCGACGACATGGCCAAGATCCTTTCCGTCCACGGCGACGTCGTCCACCACTCCGCCAGCACCCTGTCGGCCACGCCCGACGACCCCCGGCTGCTGGACCGGCAGCAGCTCCTGGAGGTCAGCAAACAGCTCTCACGGGACCAGAACGCATACGGCATGCTCAACGAGGCCATGAACCGCGAGATGATCAAGGACATTTACGGTGACCAGCCTCGGGATCCCAAGGAGACCCTCCAGCGGGCCGGCAATACGGTCGGCTTCCTGGAGGAGGCCCGCTACCAGGCCCTGAAGACCGACAAGGACGATCCCTCCTGGGAAGCCAAGTGGCGCTACCACGGCTTCGGGGGCGCCGCGAACTTCATTCCGGTCGTCGGCGACATCGCTCAACGAGGCGTCGACGCACTCGCCTACCAGTGGCAGCTCGACGAACAGGCCCGCATCGAGGAGGGGTTCCAGGAGAAGAACCGAGACGTCTTCCTGCTCCGGGAGAACCAGCTGCGAACCCTCTCCCAGGAGTGGGCCAAGGCCAACCCGGGCCACAGCAACGACCCCTACACCCTGGAGAACGAGATCAACCTGGCAGCAGTGAACGGGAACAAGCGCGCTCAGGGCCTGGCAGGTGCCCATTGAGGCGCAGCACGGCGGTGGCGGTGGCGGTGTCGGTGGCCGTCGCAGCTGCCCTCCTGGCGGCGGCAGGGTGCTCGAAGACTCCTCAGTACGCCGTACCGGGTGATGTCTGCGGGGTCGCGGTCGATCCCGCTGTCCTGGAACCCTTGCTGCTCCCGGGCGAGAAGCTGGAACAGTCGACGGTCCTTTCCCGGCCCGGCGCTCCTCACTGCTTCGTGCAGGTGGACGAGGAGAGCGTCCTGGGTGTGCAGGGGGAGGTCATACCGGCAGATCAGGACCCGAGCGTGCGGAGAGAGTGGCAGATGCCCGCTGCGGCAAGGATCGAAGTCGGTGACGACGCCCGTGTGAGCGACATCAACGTGGTCGCGGTAGCCGCGTGCGCCCACCAGGGCAAGGCTGACAAGTTCGTCGTCCAGGTCGAGCGTTTTCACCCCGAGCGCGATGACGCCAGGAAGCGCCGGGAGGCTCTGGCCGGCTTCATGACGGTGTACTTCCCGGCTGCAAGGAAAGCGGTGGGCTGCACCTCATGACCGTATGCGCCGGCCCTCTCCGGCAGAGCGGACCACCAAGAACCTTCGACGGAGGACACAGCCTGTGCGGTACGACGACGAACCGGTCTTCAAGCGCAGCAAGTGGGGAACGAACCGCTACTACTACAACCCCGGCAACCCCGTCGGGCTCGCCCTGATCATCATCACGCTGCTCGTCGTCGGCACGATGATGATCCTCATGGCCAACCGGGCCGGACCGTTCAAGCCCGCGCCCGCCCCCGCGCCCTGGAGCCCGCCACAGTACGACTACTCGCCGCCGTCACCTTCGAGCAGCCCACCGGGCCGTTGAACGCCGATGGGGTTCCCGCCCGACGGGAACCCCATCAAGACGGCGTAGCCATCACATCAGCAGCGCATCAGGGTCCGACTCCAGGGCCGCTACCAGCCCTAACGTCGCTCTCATGGGACGACATTTCACTCAGGCGGCGGCTGGCGCACCCGGCGCCGAGGCGGCACTTCGCGGACCCTGCGCACACGACGTCCAATGGGCCGGTGAGAGGCGCTCGGCGCTCGGAGTCGCGTTCCTCCTCTTCACGGCCCTGTTCACCGTGGACGCCGGTCTCGGAAGCCTCGACGTGACGCGCGGCGTCCTCTGGACCGGCCTGGCCGGCCTCATCTTCGTCGTCCTGCTGCCGCCCCAGGTCTCCGTACGTCCCGGTCTGCTCAGCGCCCGCGGAATGCTGATGACGAACACGGTCCGGACCGACTCACTGGCCTCGGTCCGCTGGTCCGACGGGGTGGCCCAGCGGCTGATCCTCCAGGACACGGAGGGAGGCCAGGTCGAGATCGACCCGACGGTCCTGGTCCGCAACCCCGCAATGTGGCGCCTTCTCGACACGGACAGCCGCTCGTCCCTCCGGCACGGCACCCTGCTGCACGGCGCGACCGCTCTGCGACAGCTGGCGCAGCGCATCGACCGGGAGACGGCCCACACGGTCTTCAAGGTTTCCGGCTTGCAGTGACCCCTTACGCCCCCACGCCAGTCACCGATCCCGCTTGGGTGCTGCTGCCGGCAGCGTGAGCGTCACCGCGAACCCGCTGCCGACGGTGGAGCGCTCCAGGGTGCCGCCCATGGTCTCCGTGAGGTCGCGGGACATCCGCAGGGCCAGGCTGTCGGCGCTGCGGACCGGGGGCGCCCCTGACGTCGCCTCCTCCGCCCCCTGGCCGGCTCCGTCAGTGATGTGGATCTCCACAAGGCCGGGCCGGGCCTCGGCCGTCAACCGCGCGCGCAGGTCCGTTTCGGCGTCGTGGGCGGCAAGCCGTCCGTGGGAGTACGCCATACCCAACTGGGCCGCGCACGCTGCCAGCACGCGCTGATCTCCGCTGCTCAGCGGTCGTCCGCGGGCGGCCAGCGAGATGTCGTCGCCGACGGGGCTCTCCACATCGGCGTCGTAGGGGCGCTCGGGTGGATCAACGCCGGTGCTGGCGACGACGGAACAGCGGGGCTCGGCGGCATGCCCGGTATCCCTCTCCAGCAGGCTGACCGCGTCCAGGCCGAGGTCCTCCCGTACCTGTTCGAGCAGGGTCGGCAGGTCCTGGCCGTGCATCATGGCGGTGGCCAGCCGGCTCAGCGCCCTGGCCTCGGAGCTCGCTCGGACGGCCTGATACGTGCGTTGGGCCGCCGTTCCGGCGGCCATGCCGACGACGACGGCCCCTACCTCGCCGGCTTGCCCGGCTCCCCGGACCACGATCATCGGAGTTTGGGCACCCGCCGCGGTCTTGAGGCCCACCGAGCCGAGCATGAGGGAGCCGAAGCCGCCCCGGCCCCGGTTGCCCACCACGACGGTGCCGTGCAGGGCGGCGGCTCTGTGCAAAGCCGTCACCGGATCGCTCCGGCTGAATTCCGTGGTGACGTGCGCGCTCGGAAACTCGGCTCTGACCGCCTCCGCCGTTTCGTCGAGCAACACGCGACCGGCGTGCCGGACCTGTTCGACGGACTCGGCCGACAGGTAGATGATTCGCGCGTCGGTGTCGGCCCCGTACACGATGTGCAGCGGACGGTCACGGCGTACGGCCTCGGCAGCAGCCCACATCGCTGCCGTGCGCGCGGAGTCGGAGCCGTCGACCCCCACGACGACCGAGCTGCTGTCCGGGTACCGGACGGTCCCTTCCATGCTTCCTCCTCGCCGAGCCGGTAAGGGCAGGTGACACACTGTCATCGGGCTGCCCTCACATGAGGGCCGGTCGGGGCCACGTTCGGGGCCGAAGGCCCCCATCGGGTTCTCCCGGCGCCGACCGTCGCCCGAAGCCGACCCGAACGGTCCACGCGGAGGACCGTTCGGCCCTCCTCGCCGTCGCCGGATGTAGCGGAAGGTTGACCCTGAATCCCCAGGCAGCGGCACTGCCCCGGGCGGCGCGAGGAGGCGGGAGGTACCTCCATGAAGCACATCAAGGTGGGAGACCTGATGACGGACGAGGTTGTCGCCGTGGTGTCGGCCACCTCCTTCAAGGATGTCGCGAAACTGCTCGCACAGCACGACATCAGCGGACTGCCCGTGGTCGACGACGAGGACCGGGTGGTCGGCGTCGTCTCCGAAAGTGATCTCCTGATCAGACAGGGAACCCCTGTCGCCCCGCACACCGAGGCCTCCTCCCTCGCCGAAGTCACGGCGGGCGAGGTGATGTCCACCCCGGCGGTGACCGTCGACGCGGAAGAGACCGCGGCCGACGCTGCACGCCTCATGACACGCCGGAACGTGGAACGCCTTCCCGTCGTGGACGAGGAGGGCCGGCTCGTCGGGATAGTCACTCGGCGTGATCTGCTTCGGCTCTTCCTGCGTCCCGACGCCGAAATCCGGCGCCGGGTGATCGATGAAGTCCTCCGCGACGTCTTCGACGTGCGCGCCGACGCGGTCGAGGTGCACGTCCTGGACGGCGTCGTCACGTTGTCCGGCGCGGTGGACCGGCAGAGCCGGGTTCCGGTCCTGGTCCGTCTGGTCGAACGCCTGGACGGAGTAGTGGCGGTCGCGTCCAGCGTCACCGGCCGCATCGACGATGCGTCGCTCGCCCCGCCGACCCGAACGGCCCAGACCATGCCGTGGTGACGGGTGAGGCCTGGACGCCCTGACCGCAAAGGGCAGGGACGGTGGTCACGAGGACTGGGCCGGGGACGGGACCAGTCGGTCCTGGGCGGGGACACACGGTCTGTCCCGTCCCCGGATCCGGGTGATTCTGGAGGTACAGCACACGCAACCGTGTGACACGGAGAGGGCATGCCATGGGACACCACGTGATCGTCGGCGTCGACGGTTCGCCCGAAGGCCGGGCAGCAGCGCGCTGGGGCGGCCAGGAGGCCGCTCTACGGAACGTTCCGCTTCGCTTGGTCCACGCAGTCGACTGGCCCGTGGCCCCTGCGATCCCCCGGACGGGCCGCGAGAAGGCCGACCGGTGGGCGGACGAGGCACTCGCCGAAGCAGCACAGGAGCAGCGGAGCCGCCATCCGCGTACGGAGATCACCACTCGATGCCTTTCCGGCCGGCCGGCCGCTGTTCTCGCGGCCGACGCCCTGGATGCCGGGTTGCTCGTCCTCGGCTCCAGGGGGATCGGCGGCCTGGCCGGATTCCTCATCGGCTCGGTCGGCCTGTCGACCGTGATCGCCACGGAGACACCCGTGGTTCTGGTGCGGGCGGACGGGCCGGACCGGCCCGTCCCCGACGCACGGGGCGGGATCGTCGTGGGTGTCGACATCCACGAGGCCGCGGACCACGTCCTGTCCTTCGCCTTCGAAGAGGCCTCGATCCGAGGCTGCCCCCTGCGCGCCGTCCACGGGTGGAAGCTCCCGGCCGCCTACGAGTACGTCCCCTTCTTCGACCCGGAGAACGAGCGGGAGATCGGTGCGAGTGTCACGCGGATGCTCGATGACATGCTGCTGCCGTGGCGGCACAAGTTCCCGTCGGTGGACGTCACCACGCGCGCGTACATGGGGTCCGCCGGTCGCGAACTCGTCCGGGAGGCGGCCGGCGCGGACCTCGTGGTGGTGGGGCGGCGGACACGCCGTTCGCCGCTGGGCGCGCATCTGGGCTCGGTGGCACACGCCGTTCTGCATCACTGTCCCGCGCCGGCCGCCGTCATCGCCCATGACTGATGTCCGGTCCCGGACAAGGAGCAACGGCGCGGTCAGCGTGGAGCGGGCACTCGGCTGCACGACGGATGACCCGGCGGTTCAGCCCGCCACTTCCGGCCCCCGCTCCGCGAAGGGCCGGAAGTGCCCGACCCGGCCCCTGCTCCCTGTCGGCCCGCAGACTCGAAGGGACCGATACCGACCACTGCTCCCGGAGGAGTCATGAAGTCTCCGCGCACCGTCGACGACGTCATGACCGGTGCCGCCATCTCCGTCGACACCGGAGCCCAGTTCAAGGACATCGTGGAGACCATGCGGGAGTGGCGCATCAGCGCCCTGCCCGTGCTGTCCGCGGACGGACGCGTCGCGGGTGTGGTCTCCGAGGCCGACCTGCTGCTGAAGGCGCAGGGCATGGACGAGTCCCGCGCCGTCACGGCCGGGCAGCTGATGACCGTACCTGCGGTGACCGTGACCAAGGACGCCACCATCGCCGGTGCTGCCCGCCTCATGGCCCGCGGCCACCTCAAGCGACTGCCCGTGGTCGACGGCGACAACCGCCTCGTCGGTGTCGTCAGCCGGGGCGATCTGCTCAAGATCTACCTCCGGCCGGATGAGGACATCGGAGCCGAACTGCGCGAGCTGCTCACCGCGTACCTCCTGCCGACCCGATCCGCCGAGGTCTACGTCCACGTGGCGAACGGGATCGTATACCTCCGCGGCACCGTTCCCGATTCCGCCACCCGGGACATGGCGGTACGTGTCGCACGCACCGTGCCGGGCGTCGTCGATGTCACGGCCACGCTGGACGTCGGCGCGTCCGGATGAGGGGCACCGGAGCCGATCTGCTCCGGGGGCGTGTGGACGTGGTCAATCGGCTCATGTTCGAGGACGACGACATGTCGGTCGACATCCACGGGGCCGCAGGACGGTAGGAGTAGACCGTGAAACACCGAGAAGTGGGCGAGCTGATGACCCGCGAGGTCGTGACGGTGCAGGGCGGCTCGCCGTTCAAGGACATCGTCCGCGCCCTCGCCGAACACAAGGTGTCGGCCGTCGCCGTCGTCGACAACGCAGGACATCCCCTGGGCGTGGTGTCTGAAGGAGACCTCCTGCCGAAGTCGGCAGATCAGGGGGACTTCTTCCGCTCGCTGCCCGTGACTGACGCTCTGGAGCACGAGAAGGCGGTGGCCACGAGGGCCGAGGAACTCATGTCGGCTCCCGCCGTGTGCGCCGGGCCGGACTGGACCGTTGCCGAAGCGGCCCGGCTCATGGAGGCACAGGGTGTCAAACGACTTCTGGTCGTCGACGCGGCGGACGAGCTGGTGGGCATCGTCAGCCGGCGCGATCTACTGAAGATCTTCCTACGCGACGACAACATCATCCGCCAGGAGATCATCGGCGATGTACTCGACCGCACTCTGCGCCAGGACCTCGACGCGATCACCGTCCAGCTGGCCGACGGCCGGGTCGAACTGCACGGTTCCGTGCAGTTCAAGAGCCTGGTCCCGGTGATCGAAAGGCTGTGCCGAACCGTCGACGGAGTGGTGCAGGTGACGCAGCACCTCGGATACGCGGTCGACGACCTCGTACCCGGCCCCTGAAGCCCGGCCTCGCTCGTCGCCGGAAGGCGTCCTCGCCGGACGTCGGGTGGGGCCTCCCGAGCCCCCGAGGGGCCACTCGGCACCTCCCGATCCGGCACCGTCGGGTCGAATCTGAAAGGAGAGCCGGGTACTCGATCAGAAGGAGCCGGACACATGACGCACCGCATCACCGTGGGCCTGGACGGAAAGCCCGAGAGCACCGCCGCCGCCCGCTGGGCCGGCCGCGAGGCGGAGCTGCGGGGAGCCTCACTGGACCTCGTCCATGCCGAGGAATGGCTGGAGAATCCGCCGCTGCCCGTCACCACCACGGAGGAACGCAGACGCTGGGCCACGGAGGTCCTGCGCAAGACGTCCAAAGCGGTCCGCCTCGACCATCCGTCGCTGGAGATCACCACGCGCCGGGTCAGTGGACTGCCCGACCTCGCTCTCGCGTCCGCCGCCAAGGATTCCGACATGCTGGTGCTCGGCACGCGCGGCCTGGGCACCGTCGCCGGATTCCTCGTCGGGTCCGTCGGGACGAACGCGATCGCGGCAACGGAGCGACCCGTCGTCCTCGTACGGTCCGCCGATCGTGAGGGGAACCCGCCCGACGGAGGCCGGGATCGTGGACCGGTCGTGGCCGGGGTGGACGTTCAGCACCCGTGTGACGGCCTCCTCGCGTTCGCCCTCGAGGAGGCTTCACACCGCGGATGCCCGCTGATCGTCATCAACGGATGGTCGCCCCCGCCGATCATGAGCTACTCACCCGTACTCGAGCCCGGGATCAACGAGGAGATCCAGCACGGCATCACCACGGCGCTGGACGGAATGCTGGCCCCGTGGCGTGAGAAGTTCCCGACGGTGAGCATCGACGCGCGCGCCACCATCGGCCGGCCCGCGGCCCAGATCCTCGACGCCGCTCGGGAGGCCGCCCTCGTCGTGGTCGGCCGCCGCATCCGGCGCACCCCGGTCGGCCCCCACATCGGCCCCATCACCCACGCCGTGATGCATCACGCCACCTCGCCGGTCGCCGTCGTCGCCCACGACTGACGCCGACAGCACAGACAGGAACCGTCCCGTGTCCGCACAGCGCTTGGACCCCGAGAGCGTCGTCCCCCTCGTCGAAGACGCCGTCGCGGCGCCTTCCATGCACAACGCCCAGCCCTGGAAGTTCGTCCTCAGGCCGAACGCGGCGCTTCTCGAACTGCGCGGCGATCCCGAACGGGCGATGCCGCGCGCCGACCCTGACCACCGCGCCCTTCATCTGGGCTGCGGCGCGGCGCTGTTCAACCTGCGGGTATCGGCAGCGTCAGCGGGCTTCGCCGCGGTCGCGGAGCTCCTTCCCGACGGTCTCGACCCGTGGCTGCTCGCCCGGGTCCGCTTCCAGGCGGCCTCGGACATCGATCGGGACCTGATTCCGCTGCATCCGGCCGTACGAAGCCGGCACTCCAGCCGCTTCCCATTCACCGAGGAGCAGATCCCGGCTGCCCTGATGGACGCTCTGTGCGCGGCCGCCCGGTTGGAGGGCTGCCGTCTGGTCGTGCCGGACGCCTGGCACACCGAGACCGTACTCGGCGTGGTCCGCGACTCCGAGCACCGTGAAGCCATTGACCCGGCGCTTCAAGACGAAACGTCCGCGTGGACCCATCCGGCAGACGGCGGCGAACAGGAGCGGAGCGACGGCATTCCCGTATCCGCGTTCGGCCCCCGCCCCTCCGGCAGGTCCTCCCCGGTCCGTGACTTCGGCCGGTCACAGCCTGCGTCGGGGCGCAGCTGGGCCGTGTTCGAGGAGCATCCTCAGATCGCCCTGCTGGGCACGTCCGAGGACACCCCTGTGGACTGGCTCCGTGCGGGTCAGGCTCTGGAACGGGTCCTGCTCCAGGCCACCGCCGACGGCCTCGTCAACTCGATGACCTCGCAGCCGCTGGAATGGCCCGAACTCCGCTGGACGGTGCGGGATCCCGTCGCGCCGATGGGGCACGTCCAGATGGTCATCCGGCTGGGCTACGGACCCCAGGGGCCGGCGACTCCCCGCAGGGCGGTCGCGGAATTCCTCGAAGTCGTCTGACGGCGGCAACGTGGTCCGGCTGCTACGAGGCGGCGGCGTCCAGCCACCCGGTATACGGCTTGAGCGAGTCCTGCGGGCGTGTCCCCGCTCCGACGGCACCGATGTCGCCGTACGCGGTGCGCTTCATCTGCAGGGCCAGGTCCTCCATGGCCCGGGCGACGGCGAGTTCGTCGCCGATCTCGGGAACGTCACTGTCCTGCGGGTTGCAGCGAGCGGTGCCGTGCCCGGTGATCCTGGTGGTGCCGGTGTCGAGTTCCAGTCGGGCCTTCGTGGTGCGGTCCTCCTCGAACAGGAAGAGCCGGACCTTCCATTCAGCGGTGTGCGACATGGCGGGTCTCCCGGAGTCGGTGAGAGGTGTGGAGGCGGTTTCGACGCGCCCGGCGCCGCAGTTCGTCGGTGCCCCAGACGAGCACCGGGAAGACCGCTATGAGGGCGACGACGTCGAGGGGCAGTGCGGCCGTACCGAAGATGCCCTGCAGCGGCGGCACGTAGACGAGCGCCGCGGTGAAGAGCCGACCGTCCCGGATCACCGTGGCGTGGGTCGGCAGATAGCGCGCGAGGGTCTCCACCGCCTGCTCGGCCTGGCGCTCCTGGAGCAGGGCGAAACCCGCGTTGAGGAGGATGACGGCGACGATCGCCCAGCCGAGTACGGCGATGTCCGCGACGAAGGCCATGGCAGCCGCCGCCCACAGCAGCAGGGCGAGGGGATGGACCAGTTGGCGGACGAGTTCACGTCCCAGCGACGTACGCGCCTTGCGGCGCACCTCGTTCGGGCCGTACACGGCCAGGCGACGCGCCGCCTCGCGATCGGAGAGCCCCCTCTCCCCAGTTCCCAGTTCGCGACGCAACAGCGGCAGGGGCTCCAAAGGGTCAAGGGCGCCGCCGGCCTGCGGGCCCGGCTCGGCGGCCTGCGGGCGTGAGGGCGCCTCAGTCATCACCGGCCTCCCGGCCATGCCGCAGTCGGCCGGACCAGCCCGGTTCGACGCGTTCCCATCCGTGCTCCCACTCCGCGAGGTTGCGTGCTTGGAGGAGGCGCAGCCGCAGGAGGACGACCCCGGCGCTCGCGAGTGCGATCAGGGCCGCGCTGCCCGCTCCGGCTGCAACTGCGTCCGACGCCGCCGTGGCCCCGGTTCGGGGAGCTGAGGCCACCGCACCGTTGTCGTCGACCCACAGGGTGACGGTGCGTCCCACGGGTGTCCCTGCCAGGACGGGAAGGGCGGAGGTGTGGCGGGTTCCCGAGGGAAACTCCCACCGCGCACGCGCTGTCGTGGTGACCGCGCCCGCCCGGGTCGAGGAGTGAGGCGCGGGCTCGCCGATCGTGGTCGCTTTCACGAGGTGGCGGTGCCGTGCCTGCTCCGCGGCCGCGCGCAGTCCGTTGTCCACAGCGGTCAGTCCCACCTCGACCCCGCAGACCACGGCGAGAACGCACGACAGCACGAAGGCGGCGATCCAGCGGCTGCGCGTACGATCCGTCGCCCGCCGGAGCGGGTTGGCCTGAGCATGACGCCTGTGCCCTGGACCGGACGAGCTTCGGTGGAACATGCCACACCTCCGCGCTGTAACGGTGCCGATCCGCTCAGTGGGCAGCGGCGAGTTCGGCACTGATGTGATGGGCCCAGCTCTGGATCTGCTCCGGATTGCGGAAGTCGCCGCCCTTGCCCGCCCGGACCATGGCCCGGGCGATCAAGCCCGGCGTGCCCGAGGTGATGCTGCCGCCGAAGGTCCGGTGCTCACGCGCCCCGATGCGCTCCATCTCCCGGGCCACGGCGGGCACGGGCGGGATCTCGTGCTGCTCCGCGCTGCTGTCGACCGGGCCACTGCTGAACAGCCAGACCGGCCGGTGCTTGAGGTAGTCGGCGTTGCGTTCCGCGCAACGCTTGGCCTTGCCGCTCCAGTGACCGGCGTAGAGGGCACCGCCCAGCACCACGGCGTCGTACCCCCGCACGTCCTTCACGTCGTCGGCGGGAAGCACAGTGGCATCGAGACCGTCCTCCCGGAGGGTCCGGCCGATCTGTGAGGCGATGCCGGCCGTCGCTCCGTGCTTGCTGCCGTAGGCCACGAGCACTCTCTTCTGCGTCATGACGACTCTCCGTTCCCACTCATCACTGGCCGCTCCGGCCGGACGCATCCGCCGCAGAGCTCCGAGTGGTCCTTCTCTTCCTCTCAGTCTGCTCCGCGCGGAAGGCGCTGCGCCTCCGCTCGATCCGGGCACCTGGCATCGTGCGCCGGCCCTTCCGACCTCCTGCGGGCACCCTTCGGGTGTCTGCCTTCACGCTCCTCCGGAAGGAAGCCGTTCACATGGGTCGCATGGGGCCGTGCGGGGACCGTTCGGCCCTCGTCGACACGCAGCGGCCGCGCGGACCGGGCTCCTGCCGTGATGCGGGAAGTGGGCCAGTTGCTGACCGACGAAGGACGGATGCCTCCTCAGGCCGTATGCAGACGGAACCAGCGCTGTTGCCCCGGGGCCACGCTCGCTCTCCGGCCGCCCGGCAATACGAGGCACACGGGCCCGAACCGCGACGCGGGGACGCTGATCCCGAATCGGCCCGGCAGGAACCGGGCGCGGATGCCCCGATGCCCGCGGTAACAGAAAGTGAAGGTCGAGCGGGGTACCTCGCTCAGCGGAACGGGATCCACGCGGAGTCCGTCCGAGCAGGCCTCCAGCCCCACGACGACGCGCTCCACGAGGTCGAGGGTGCCGCCCATGGCACCGAGGTGGATGCCCTCGCCAGTCGTGCCGCCCTGAATGTCGGTGACATCGCCCAGCAGCGCCTCCTGGCAGAGCGGCCAGGCGTCCTGGCCGCTCAGACGGGCGAGGACCCAGCCGTGGACCAGGCTGCTGAGCGTCGAGCCGTGACTGGTGCGTGCGAGGTGGTACGAGACGGTCGCTCGCCAGGTGTCGTCGTCGAGGGCGTAGCCGAGCCGGGCGAAGATCTCGTAGAGCTCGGCGGGTCGGAAGAGGTAGCCGAGCATGAGGGTGTCGGCCTGTTTGGACGCCTGGTACCGGTTGACCGTGTCGCCCTCGGCTTCGAGGATGCGGTCGAGGCGGCGGATGTCGTGATATCGGGAGCGGTAGGCGTCCCAGTCGAGTTCGGCCAGGTCGCCGTAGCCTTCGAACTGGCTGACGATCCCGCGGTGGAAGGGCACGTACAACCGGTCTGAGATCTCCTTCCACCGGTCGAGGTCACCGTTGTCGAGGCCCAGCTCCGCGGCCAGTTCCCTGCGACGGGCTGACGGCAGTCCGGCGTACAGCTCCAGGGCGCGGGCCAGCACCCACGCGGCGGTGACATTGGTGTAGGCGTTGTCGTCGATCCCGGGCGTGCTGGAGTCGGGGTAGGCGTCGTGGTATTCGTCGGGTCCGAGGACGCCCCGGATCCTGTATCGCCCTCGTGCGGGGTCGTACGCGGCTGCACTGGCCCAGTAGTGGGCGATGCTCAGCAGCAGTTCGGCACCGGGTCCCTGCATGAACCCGGTGTCGCCGGTGGTCTGACCGTAGCGCCAGACGTTCCACGCGATGGCCGATCCGACATGGCGCTGCAGATGCGAGTGGTCGGGCAGCCATCTGCCGGAGCGCGGATTGAGGTGCAGCGTCTGCGTTTCCTCAGCTCCGGAACTGCCGCTCTGCCAAGGGAACATGGCCCCGGCGAAACCGGTGCGGCGCGCGGCGTCGCGGGCCGGTGACAGTCGGCGGTACCGGTACATCAGGCAGGAGCGCGCGACTTCCGGGAAGTGCAGGGTGACGTAGGGCAGGACGCAGACCTCGTCCCAGAAGACGTGCCCGCGGTAGGCCTCTCCGTGCAGGCCCCGGGCCGGGACCCCCACGTCGAGGTCGGCGGTGAACGGGGAGAGCGTTTGGAGGAGGTGGAAGGTGTGCAGGCGCAGGATCCGCCCTGTTTCACCGGGGACCTCCAGTTCCCCATCGGACCAAAGTCGTTCCCAGGCGGCCTGGTGGGTGGCGAGCAGTGCGGGAAAGCGCGGTGCGCGAGAGGCGTGGTCGACGGCACCCTGCAGTGGCTCTGTCGCGGGCCGGTCGAGCGACGTCCGCAGGGCAGCGGTCTTCAGCACCACGGCGGGCCTGCCTCGGGAGATCCGGAGGACGAGTGTCTGGACGGCGGACGTGGCGGTGCAGGACACGGCCACGGGGCTGGGGGGCCGCGACGAGACACGTACGGCAAGTCCTATCCGGATCCGCGACGAGGTCGTCGTACAGCCCAGCCATGCGACGCCTTCCGGCTCGACACCGACGTGGTGGCCAGTGAGATGGCGGCCGTCGAGATCGCGGTAGCGCTCGACACCGGTATTCGTGATGTCTCCGTCGAGGACGGACTCGACTTCGACTGTGCCGGTCCAGCCGTAGGCGTGGAACACGGTGCGCTGCGCGGCCAGGTACGGGTCGCCCATGTGGACGAGCCGGGTGTGCGTGACACCCAGTCGGCGGCCGTGCGGGTCCTGGAAGAGCATGCGGCGCGTGAGGGTGCCCCGACGCAGGTCGAGGGAGACCTTGCAATGGCGCAGGGTGGCGTCGTCGGGTGTCAGCCAGTCGCCCGGCGATCCGCCCTCCGGCAGACAGCGGTAGCGCAATGCCGTCCAGTCGGGGAGCCGGACCATGTCCTCGTTGGTGACCTGTGCGCCTGCCACGGTCGAGACGAGACGGTCGTAGCAGCCAGCGACGTAAGTCCCCGGGGAGTGGACGGTGTCGGCCTCAGTCTCCGGTGCCGATCCCCGCGTGGCGAACCGTCCGTTGCCGAGGGTGCACAGGCTCTCGACGACCCGTTCCGTCTTGGGGTCGTACCTGCCGAACTCCCAGGCCCAGGAGTTCGTCATGGCGCCTGCCCGCGAAGTACGGCGGGCAGAGCAGCCAGGTCGGCCAGCACGAGGTTCGCGCCTCCTACGCGCAGAGCGTCGGCCCTGTGCGCATCGGGCGACCTGTCGATGCCGACAACCAGGCCGAAACTCCCCCGGCTGCCGGCCTCCACCCCGGCGATCGCGTCCTCCACGACCGCCGTGTCCTCGGGGACGCTGCCCAGACGGGCGGCCGCTTCGAGGAAGAGCGCGGGATCGGGCTTGCCGGCCAGGCCGAGTCGTGCCGCGTCCTCGCCGTCCACCAGAGCGTCGAAGAGGCTCGCGAGGGCTGCGGACTTCAGCAGCGCGGCGGCGTGCCGGGACGAGGACACCGCCGCGTACCGCACGCCTTGGGCCTTCAGTTCGTTGAGGGCCGGGTGGACATCGGAGAACGCCTCCACCGCACGGGAGCGGAGGTTCTGAGTGAAGATCTGCTCCTTCAGCGCGGCGACCGCCCGGACTGTGCCGCAGCCAGGCGTGTCCCCGCGCTCGCCCGGCGGCAGATCGATCCCCCGGGCGCCCAGGAAGGCGCGGGCCCCGTCGACACGGGATTTTCCGTCGACCAGATCCCGGTATTCACGATCGGCGTCGAAGGGCTGCTGCGTCGCGCCGTCCGCGGCCCAGACCTCCAGGCAGTCGTCGAAGGCGGTCTTCCAAGCGGCCGCGTGGAGCACCGCGGAATCGAGCAGGACGCCGTCGGTGTCGAAGACGACGGCCCGGATCGGCCTCACCGACGGGCCACGCGCCGGCCGGTGACCCGGACGGGGTTGATCGACATCCAGTGCGTACGGTGGCCGCCCGCCCAGGGCAGGGAACGTGCGAGGGCGTCCAGGCGTTGCAGGGCGTCGCCGTCGGTGACCCCGGCGACTTCGCCGACGGCCATCACGCTCCAGCCCTGCTTCATCGCGTCGTCGATGTGGTCGACTTCGAAGGCCACCTCGGTGCCGGCGGCGCCGGCGAGCAGCGCCTCGCCGGAGGTCCGGAAGGCGATGTCGTCCCCGGCGACGACGTAGTTGACCGGGAAGATGGCGGGTCCTTCGGCGGTGAAGAGTGCGACGCGGCCGATGCCATGGGTCGAGAGCAGCCGACGGCACTCCGCCTCGCCGAGCTCCACGAGTTCGGAGTCCAGCCAGGCACTCCCGCGGCCCGGCGGTTGATCGGTGGTGGCGCCGGTCAGTTCGGCGACGGTCGTCCCCAGCGCGTCGGCGAGCCGTACCAGCGAACCGCTGCCGGGGTTGGCGGCCCTCTCCTCCAGGTAGGCGATGTACGAGGCGTCCGCCCCGCAGCGATCGCCCACCTGCTCGCGGGTGAGACCGAGCTGTGCGCGCCGGGCGGCGATGCGCCGGCCCAGGTCGGTGTGTCCGACTTCCTGTGCGGGCTTCGGTGCCGTGCTGGGCATGACGGTCACTTCCCCGGGGTCTGCGCGGTCAGGGTGTTGTGCTGGGGGCCGCCCAGCGCCACCTTCAGGGCTCCGGTCTCGGCTGCCCGGGAGAAGACGTCGTACGCCTCCTCCATCTGCCCGAGCTCGAAGCGATGAGTGATCAGCGAGGCCGCGGGGAGACGGCCGGCGGCCATCATCTTCAGCAGCATCGGTGTCGAGTAGGTGTCGACGAGGCCGGTGGTGAGGGTGACGTCCTTGATCCACAGGTCTTCGAGGTGGAGGGTCGCCGGCTTGCCGTGGACGCCGATGTTGGCGACGTGGCCACCGGGGCGGACCATCCGCGTGCACATCTCGAAGGCTTCCGGCACGCCGACCGCCTCCATGACGACGTCGGCGCCGAGCCCGTCGGTCAGGTCCTCCACCAGCCGCTCGGGCTGCTCGTCCGCACGTGCCGTCGCGTCCGCGCCCAGTTCGCGGGCGGCGGCCAGCCGGGAGTCGGCGAGGTCGACGGCAATGATCCGGCCGGGGCTGTAGAGCCGGGCGGTGGCGATGGCGGCCAGGCCGATGGGGCCGACACCGACCACGACCACCGTGTCGCCGGGCTGCACCTTGCCGTTCAGGACGCCCACCTCGTAGGAGGTGGGGAAGATGTCGGCGAGCAGCACGGCGTCATAGCTGTCGACGGCGCTGGACAGCGGGTGGACGGAGAGGTCTGCGAAGGGGACGCGGACGTACTCGGCCTGCGTGCCGTCGATGGTGTGGCCCAGGACCCAGCCGCCGCCTCCGCGGCACTGGCCGTAGTGGCCTTCCCGGCAGAACCGACAGCGGCCGCAGGAGGAGATGCAGGAGATCAGCACCCGGTCGCCGGGGCGGACGCTGCGGACGTCGCCACCGGTCTCGACGACGGTGCCCACCGCTTCGTGACCCAGGATCCGGCCCGGGGTCACCTCGGGTACGTCGCCCTTGATGATGTGCAGGTCGGTACCGCAAATGGTGACCGCGTCGACGCGGACCACCGCATCGGCGGCGTCCTTGATGCTCGGGTCCGGAACGTCCTGCCAGGAGGTCTGTCCGGGCCCGTGGAAGACGAGTGCCTTCATGATGCCGCCCTTCCCTTCCTGTCTCGTCAGGTGTCGGTACCTCCAGCCTGACTTCTTGGGCGGCAGCGTGCACGGGCCGGACGGCCCCGCATCGGGGCCGGTCGGGCCCATGCCGAGGGCCGTGCGGGATGGGCGAAGCCGCCGGGGCTCACCCCGACCGGTGCTCCGCCGGCGTCACCGAGACCGTTCGCCCCGCCGGCCCGGTCTTCCGGTGAAGGGCGTCGGCAACCCGGCCGAGGTCCCGACAGGCGTGCGCGAAACAACCCGCACTCGGCACGTCCGCCCGGAGATCATTCGACGGGTACGTCAGGCCGGATGATCGTCACCGGGCAGGAGGCATGGAGCGCCACCTGAACACTCACGGAACCGAGCAGGGCCCTGCGGAAGCCGCCCCGGCCCCGGCTGCCCACGACCAGCATGTCGGCGCCCTCGGCTGCATCCACCAGGACCTCGGTCGCATTGCCTCGCACCAGGCGCTGGTGCACCAGTGACCCGCCCTCCTCGCCGAGGACCGTACGGACCTCCTCGACCAGGCCTCGCTCGGCCTCCTCCTCGTCGAACACGGTGTCCACCGCGGGGGCCGACCACGAAGCGGCACCGGGCACGTCCCACGCCGCGACGGCCTCCACCTTCCCGCCCACGAGGCCTGCGTACCGGACCGCCCAACGAAGCGCGGCCCGGGAGGACGGCGAACCGTCGACTCCCACCACGATCTTTGGAGCCCCATCCTGCCTGTCCATCGCGTTCACCTTCCGACGCCGGTACATCCACAGTCTCCGAACCCCACGCACACCGCCACGCGACACGGCGGAACGTCACCGGCAGGCCGCACGTATGGGCCGGACGGCCCTCAGCCGGAGGCCTGCCGGGCCCCTCCCGGCGGCGGGGTCCAAAGTGGATGGTGAAGGCCACGGCCGGACCCTGACCCGAAGGAGGGCTGGTCATGACGGAGTCGGCCCTGAGCACCCCTGCCGCCCCGACCCCACGCCCTGCCCTGCTCCGGTTTCTGGGTGGTGTGCGGACGGTCACCGGCAGCAAGTTCCTGGTCGAAAGCGACCACGCCAGGGTCCTCGTCGACTGCGGGCTCTTCCAGGGTTTCGCGGACCTGCGACGGCGCAATTGGCAGAAGCTCGCCTGCGACGCCAAGGACATCCACGCGGTCGTCGTCACCCACGCGCACCTCGACCACTGCGGCTACCTTCCCCGCCTGGTCCGGCACGGCTTCCGCGGCCCGATCCTGACCAGCGCCCACACGGCCCGTCTCGCCGAGATCGTCCTCCGCGACAGCGCCCGGCTCCAGATGGAAGCGGCCCAGCACGCCAACGACCACGGCTGGTCCAAGCACCAGCCCGCCAAGCCCCTCTACGACGACAACGACGTCGACCAGACCGTGAAGTTCTTCGACCCTGTGGAGACGGGAGCCGAGGTCGAGATCATGGGCGGCACCCTGCTGAGGCTCACCACGGCGGCCACATCCTCGGCTCCACATGGGCCCACCTCACCCTGGAGGACGGCCACACCCTCGCGGTCAGCGGAGACCTCGGCCGCCCCGGCCCCCCCTCCTGCTGCCGCCGGAACCGTTCTCCGGCGCCGACGTCCTTCTCATGGAATCCACCTACGGCGACCGCAGCCACGACAGCGCAACGGCTCAGCGGGAGTTCGGCGCCGTCATCTCCCGAGCGCTCTCGCGCGGTGGCACCGTCGTCATCCCCGCCTTCGCCATCGACCGAACCGAGGTCGTCCTGCACGAGCTCGCCGGCTTGCGGCGCGACGGCACGCTCCCCCGACACGTCCCCGTCTACGTCGACAGCCCCATGGCACTCGCCGCCCTCGACGTCTACCGCGAAGCCCTGCGCAGCCATTCCCCCGAGCTGCGGCCCGAGGCCCTCGCCCAGGGCGAGGCCGCCATCAGCCCGGACCCCTTCCTGGCCGCCCGCAGCGTCCAGGAATCCATCGACATCAACAACAGCACCGGCCCCGCGGTCATCGTCTCCTCGGCCGGCATGGCAACCGGCGGGCGGGTCCTGCACCACTTGCACCGGATCCTGCCCGACCCCCGCAACGCGGTCGTCATCGTCGGGTTCGCCGCCGCCGGCACCCGCGCCCGCAACCTCGTCGACGGCGCCCGGACCCTCAAAATGTTCGGCGAGTACGTGCCCGTCCGCGCCGAAGTCGCCGACGTACCGCACTTCTCCGCCCACGCCGACGCCGGCCAGATCATCGACTGGCTGCGCAACGCCCCCGCCCCGCACACCACCTACCTCGTCCACGGGGAGGAGTCGGCGGCGGAAACCCTGCGCGACCGCATCGACCGCGAACTGGGCTGGACGGCTGTCGTACCCCGCTCGGGAGAGGGCGTCCTCGTGCGGTGACCGGGACCGGTCGGCCCTCGGGATGTGTACCGCCAGGCCCTCCCGAAGCCCGTACCGCAGCAGTCAACCTGAGGGGGAAAGGGCTGGAGGCACGGCATGAACACGGTGTGGAGTCCGCTGGGGAAGGGGTCGCCGAGAGCCGCGCCTCCGCCTTCCCGACTTCCCCGCCCGCCCGCCCGCGACGAGGACGCTGCCATGACCTCAACTCCGTACACCGTCAACGACGTCATGACCAAGAAGGTCATCGCCTTCAGCCCCGACGCCGGATTCAAGGAGATCGCCACCGCCATGGAACGGTGGAAGGTGAGCGCCGCCCCCGTGGTCGAAGGCGAAGGCCACGTCGTCGGCGTCGTCTCCGAGGCCGACCTCCTCCCGAAGGAGGAGTTCCACGACCACCGTCCCGGCATGATCGAACAGACGCGCCACCTCGGCGACACCGCAAAGGCGGGCTCACTCAGGGCCGAAGAGCTGATGACCACCCCGGCCATCACCATCCATCCTGACGCCACGCTCCCCCAGGCGGCCCGCCTCATGGCCGAACGCCACGTGAAGCGGGCTCCCGGTCGTCGACGCGGACGGCAACCTGAAGGGCATCGTCAGCCGCGCCGACCTCCTCAAGGTCTTCCTGCGCTCTGACGACGCACTCACCGAGGAGATCAGGCGCGACGTGGTGCACCCCCTCTTCCCCGTCTCCCACAACCATGTCCAGGTCACGGTCTCCCAAGGTGTTGTCACCCTGACCGGACAGGTACGGGACACCGGCCTGATCCCGGTGGCAGCACGCCTCGCCCAGGCCGTGGAGGGCGTCGTCGACGTGCGCTGTCGGCTCGAACTCGTGCACCCGGCTTGAGCGCCTTTCGGGCGGGCTCGGCATCCCGCGATCGGCTCAGCGTCCGGTTCGCGCCGCCTCAACAGCGCACGGGCCGCTGCGATCCCGGGCATCCCGGGCGTGGCCCGGCGACCATCTCGACCTCCTGACGGACCACCACACACCGGTCGGGTTCTCCGACCGCATGGACGCGGTCACCCGATTCCGCAACGAGGGCACTCCCTTGGGACATCCGGTTACCCCAGAGCCGTAGGCCTCCCGTGCTCACACGGCACGCCGTGACCGCCTGCCGGGGAGAACCGGACACGCGAGGCTCTTGTCACCTGTTCACAAGACAGGCCACGTACACACGCGCGTACTTCAGCGATGGATCGGACGTCTCGGGCGGATCCACCGACGACGTCGAAGGAGACGGCCGCGCAGCTGCTGCCGCCACTGCCCTTTGCAGGCAGGGCGACCCGACGCAACCCGAGACCGAATCTAACTACTCGTCAGTAAAGTCAGCAAAAGGTCAGCAATCGTCCGACCGAAGTTGACTACAGCCTGCAACACGTGAGGCTCGGCGACCGACACTGGAGGCCGGCAGCCCACGTCCGGCAGCCTTCATCCCGAAGCCGAAAGCGGAGGATCGGTCCCGAGTGGCGCATCTAGCCCCGGTCCGCACAAATGAGCAGGTCAACGCACCCTTCCCCTGGCTTTCAGATGCGCCGACGGGAGCTCGGGGGCCGGAATCGGAGGGCCGTCGTAGCCCTTGACCTCGCCGAATCGAGTCCCGTTCATCCAGTCTTCCCGGGCCTTCGCGATATCATCGTGTGACCGTCCGATCCAGTTCCAGGACATGGCGATCCTCGAGAGATCCGCCACCTGCAGGCCCATCCCCAACGACGCCGACAGGGAAAGGCCAGCGATCCACAGCCAAGATGAAGATCCATAAAGGCCCTCAGCCACCGGCATCACGTGCGCGTACGTCTCGTGGGTGACACGCGGATCCCGGCGCCCGAGCCACTCGGCCCATGTCCGGTACCGGTACGCCCTCGGACAGTCCAGCTGAGGCCAAGAAGTGGCGCAGGCGCTACGGGGAGAGCGCCTCGTGATCCCCGTGCTCTGCTTGGCTTGCGCCTCAGGCGGTCGACGAGCGAGCCTGCAGGGTCTGCCCCACGAGGAACTCGACGCGATGGGCCACTCGGGTTCATTGCGATCCGGAGTGACTCCCATTATCACGCGCGGACGCGCCAAAAACCACGCGCGCCACCGCCCGGGTGTGCAGGAAACGATGATCGAGGCTTCCTGCCCACGCCCACAGCCGACGGATCGCCCACAGTGGCAGCAACCGACCGGAACCGGAGGTACCGCCATGACCGACACTGCACCGGAAGGGACTGGTAAGCCGCTGCCCGGAGAGGCTCACCGGCTCGATGTCACCCACGTCGAAGGTGACGTCTACGTGGTCGACGTGCGCGGGCACCGCCTCCGTGTCGACCAGCCCACGGACGCGGGCGGGGCGGACACCGCGCCCACACCGACCGAGCTGTTCGCAGCGTCCCTGGCTACGTGTGTCGCCTTCTACGCGGGGCGCTACCTGCTCCGCCACGGCATGCCGTGCGACGGGCTGGGCGTGCGGGCGGAATTCGTCATGGCCACCGACCGCCCCGCTCGGGTGGCCGCGGTGCGCATGGTGATCGTGCCGCCGCCGCAGCTGCCCGAAGAGCGGCGCGCGGGCCTTCTCGCCGTCGCCTCGCACTGCACCGTCCACAACACGCTCCAGCGATCGCCGGACATCGGCATCGAGCTCGCACCGTAGCCGCCCCGCTCACAAGGCGGGCGGACAGGCATCGTCGGCCGGGGCCTCGCCGCCGACGGTCCGTCGCCAGGTAGGAGTGAGGCGACGGTGCGGCTATTTCGCGCGCCGGCCCACATGGGTTTCGAGCAGCCACAGGGTGCCGTGTTCGATCGTGAACTCGATGTCGCACACATCGCGGTAGTGCTCTTCCAGCTGCTCCACGTACGTGGACAGGCGATCGAACGAGGCCGGGTCCAGCGTGGCCAGCTCCTGAAGCGGCAAGCTGTCGCGGACGCCCGAGACGACTTCCTCGCCCTGAGCGTTCGGCAGGTACTTGCCGTACAGCCCGGGACTCCCGGCGGACGGATCGCGGCTGAACACGACGCCGCTGCCGGAGTCAGCTCCGAAGTTACCGAAGACCATGCTCTGGACGGTGACCGCCGTCCCGGAACGGAATGTGGTGAGGACCGCCTGCCACAGCTGTTCGACCGGGTCCTGCGGAAACGCCCGCCCCGTGCGTTCGAGAATGAGGTCCTTGAACGTTTCGACAACCCGTATGAGGTCGCAGGTGTCCAGCCTTGAGTCGTCCGCGACCTGGTGCTGCAGCTCAATTCGCCGGAGCACGTCTTCGAACAGTGAACTTTCGACACCCATGGCCGTACTGCCGAACATCTGCACAAGACGTCGGTAGGAATCCCAGCCGAACCTGTCCCGGTCGGGCACCCTGGCCAGTCCCAGCACGGACAGGTCATTCAGGCCGATGTCCAGGATGGTCTCCGTCGTGCCCGGCATGAAGTGCCCGGCACCCGCCCTGACCGACAGTAGAAGCGGGTTGTCCACCTGCCCCAGCCTCTTGCCGGCAGCCTGCTCCACCGCCGCCAAGTGCTCGCTGACCTCGCCTTCCAAGCCCTCCGGCGGCTCACCGGTGGCCAGGAAGGCACGGCAGGCATCGGTGGTGATGGTGAAGCCTGGCGGAACCGGCAATCCCAGGCACGTCATCTCCGCGAGATTCGCGCCCTTACTTCCGAGGAGCGCGGCCATGCCCCGGCCGCCCTCGTTGAAGTCGTACACGTACGAACCCATCCCTGCCACCAACCCCTTCGTCGCCCCCTCCTCTCGGGGGTGCTGATCGTGTCCGCGCGGACACGCGTCGTGCCGCGCGAACGCAACCGCCGGATCCATGGAATGCGCTGCCTTCTCTGTTCTCAGTCTGTCTGGCCGGTCGGTCGGCCTCCAGGAGGGGCCGGTGGGCCCTTCCTGGGGCCAGTGGGCCAACTCCCCGCCTACAGACTCGATATCGCGACCCTTCATCTGCGGCCTGCCTCCGCCCGCCCTCCGTATAGAGGATCGCGATAACCGCACGCCGCCTGTCGCAGCCTGCACCGTCCCCGAGGGAGGGTTCAGGTCTCTCCCGGACCCGGCCGACCGTGCCCTGGCCCGTGCGCGCGCAGTGCGGTCAGACGTTGTTCGTACTCTTCTTCGTCGATCTCGCCTCGGGCGAACCGTTCGGCGAGCACCTGCTTGGCGGAAGGCGCAGCCGGGGGCCGCACTGGGCCCGAGGGGAAGCGGTCGACACTGCGGAGGAGCAGTGCGACTCCCGCGACGGCCAGGGCCACGAGGAGGACCATGCTGAACGTCATGGCGACCCAGCCCCATCCGCCCATTCCGTGGTCGTACCAGAACATGGCTCACGCTCCTGTTGCGACGGTCTGGGACACGGCCCGCAGGGCATGTCCCCCATGTCCTCACTGTCCGTCGGCCCATGTCGTCCGGGCATGGGCTGGTCGGGGTCGCAACCAGGGCCGTTAGTCCTATGCTCAGGGCCGTGTCCGCCTCCAGACGGGAGGACCCGAACGAAGGCGCCCAATGGGCACGCCTTCCCGCCCCGGGCGCCACCGCAAGAGTCGGCTCTTCACCACAGAAGTTGTGCCGGAAGCCGAGTGCCGACAGCAATGACGGCCGTGGCACAGCAGGTGGGCGCGGTGACGACATGGTGTCCCTCTAGGGTGGCCTCGCGGGCCGATTGAGGCGACGCCGACCTTGGTGAGGAGGGCGTCAGCATGTCGGAGCGGGAGCAGGGGCTGGGCGACGTTCAGCGTGCGCACTGGCAGCAGACCTACGGCCGGCATCCCGGCATGTACGGGGAGGAGCCATCCGATCCGGCGATCCACGCCGCTGCCGTCTTCGGGGCCGCCGGCGCCCGGAAGGTGCTGGAGCTGGGTGCCGGCCATGGCCGTGACGCGCTGTACTTTGCCCGCCAGGGATTCTCCGTGTTGGCCACCGACTTCAGCCCAGTGGGTCTGGAACAGCTGCGTGAAGCCGCCGCGGCCCAGGACGTCACGGAGCGGGTCACCACAGCGGTCCACGACGTCCGCGATCCTCTGCCGCTCGCGGACGCCTCGGTGGATGCCGTGTTCGCCCACATGCTGCTCTGCATGGCACTGTCCACCCAGGAGATCCACGCCCTGGTCGCCGAGGTGCGACGGGTACTGCGGCCGGGCGGAGTGTTCGTCTACACCGTCCGCCACACTGGGGACGCCCACTACCAGGCCGGTGCCGGGCACGGAGACGACATCTGGGAACACGGCGGCTTCGCCGTCCACTTCTTCTCCCGCGACCTGGTCGACGCCCTCGCCGGAAGCTGGACTCTGGTCGAGGTCGCCGCCGTCGAGGAAGGCGGCCTCCCCCGGCGGCTGTGGCGCGTCACGCAGACCGTCCCTCGGTGAGTACCGCCTGAAGGCTCAGCGCTGTCCGATCTCGGGTTCCGGTTCGGCTTCGTCGTACCGCTCCGATGCTCGGTGCACCCGACGGCGGGCGTCGTCACGCAGTCCTCACCGCACGGGGACCGTGATCACCGGGCAGTGCGCCCGGTGCAGCAGCCCGTGGACAACCGATCCGAGTCGCATGCCCGTGTAACCTCCCTTGCCACGACGGCCCACGACCACGGCGAGGGCGTGCTCGGCGGCACCGGCGAGCTCCTCCACCGGGTGCCCGGACAGCACCTCGTGCGTCAACACGACGTCCGGGTACTCCTGCGACCAGCCTGCCGTCGTCTCGGACAGCATGCGTCGTTGCCCTTGGAGCGCGGCCTCCTCGTCGTGGTGCAGGAAGAGCGGGGGCTCCCACACCGACACGGCACGCAGCCTGGCCCCCCTGAGGTCGGCCTCTTCGAATGCCAGCGCGAGGGCCGCCTTCGAGGAATCGCTCCCGTCAATGCCCACCACCAGGTAGGGCGGCTGTTGCGTGACGTGCTCGGCGTCGCCCACGACAATGACCGGACACTGCGCCTGGGCGCTGACGGGAACAACCAGGGAACCGGCGCTGAGGAACTCCGAAGTCCGGCTCAGGTGACGGGAGCCGAGCACGATCATGCGGGCCCGCCTCGACAGGCGACCGATCTCCGGGGCGGGGAACCCCTCGACGAGATCCACGACCGATTCGACCTCCGGGTGTCGCTCCCTGCTCCAGGCGGCAGCCTCGCCGAGGGCGTCTGAGACCACCTGATGCAAGGCGATGCTACGCGGTGTGTCGTCGACGTGTTGCGTGTCGTGTTGAGGAGGTACGGCTACGACGAGTCGCAGCCGTAGCCGGCGTCGCCCGGCCTCGTCCACCGCCCAGGCCAGGGGAAGACGCCAGTCCCTGGCCGGGTCGATGCCCACGACGATCTCCTCGTGTTCGCCCGCGTCGCTCACGATTCGCTCCCGTTCTCGTCCGTGTGGCGCGGAATGAGCTCTACGGGGCAGTGGGCATGATGGACGAGGCTGTGCGTGACCCGTCCGAGGGTGGGCCCGAGGTAGCTGGGTGCCCTTCGGCCGCCCATCACCAGCAGGTCCGCCCGGCGCGAAGCCTCGACCAGGACAGAAGCCACTGACGTGCTCTTCTCCGCGTCACCCTGCACGGCCAGGTCCGGAAACTCCTGGCGCACCCGGTCCGCCACCGCGTTCAGGTGATGGACCTGCTCGTTGGCGATTTCCTCCACGTCGTCGAGCAGGGTCACGACCTCGCCGACGGACTGCAGGATGTTCCACACGTGCAGCAGCCGCAGTGAGCCCTCGCGGATCTGTGCCTCGCGTGCGGCGTACCGTGCGCAATCGAGGTCGTGCTCGTCACGGACGGCGGCGAGCACCGCGCCCGTCCCAGCGCCGTTCTCGGTGCCCCTGACGATGATGACGGGCGTCTTCGCCCCCGCTGCGACCTTGAGGCCGACCGATCCGAGCATGAGGGAGCTGAAACCGCCCAGCCCCCGGCTGCCGACCACGATGGTGCCGTCGGGGCCCGCGGCCTGGTGGAGGCTCGGGACCGGTGCCCTGCGGCTGAACTCGGCGTTGACTTGCAGGCCGGGAAACCGCTCCGTGACTGCGGCCACCGTGGCATCCAGTAGTTCCCGGCCTGCCTGGCGGACATGCTCGATGCTCTTCGCCGAGACGTAGAGGACCCGGCCGTCCGTGTCGGACCCGTGCACGATGCGCAGCGGGCACTCCCGGCGTGCGGCCTCCTCCGCCGCCCAGAACGCTGCCCACCGGGCCGGTTCGGAGCCGTCGACACCGACGACGACGGTGCCGAGTTCCGAGCTGCTCGTGGTGCCTTCCATGGTTCCTCCTCAGGGAGCCGCCAGGGGTCGGGGTCTCAGGTCGGCTCTTCTGACTTCTCGGTCAGGACGGCCCTTCAGTACCTGGCAGGGACCGGTGGTCCTGGTTCATGCAATCCCGCGCCGCAGGTGCGGCACAGGTCCGATCGGGCCCGGCTCCGGACCATTCGGCCCTCCTCGTCTCTTGGCATGGGGCGGATCGTGGTTTTAGGCGTCCTCCGGCGTTCCCGTCCGGGTGGATCGCCGTGACGGCAGGAGGTGCCTCATGAAGCACATCAAGGTCGGAGACCTGATGACCGACGAGGTCGTCTCGGTCATGACGTCCACCCCTTTCAAGGATGTCGCGAAGCTGCTCGCTCAGCACGACATCAGCGGACTGCCGGTCCTCGACGACGAGGACCGGGTGCTCGGCATCGTCTCCGAGAGCGACCTGATCGGCCTCGCAGCCGCCGATCACGCACCGGTGGGCGAGGAGCCCGATACCGGCCGGGGCGGGGCCCCATTCCCGTCCGAGGTGACCTTCACCGCTGGTGAGGCCATGTCCGCACCGGCGGTGACGGTTCACGCGGACGAGACCGCGGCAGGAGCCGCCCGACTGATGGCCCGCCGCGGCGTCGAGCGACTGCCGGTCGTGGACGACGAGGACCGACTCGTCGGCATCGTCACCCGCCGTGACCTGCTCTGGCTCTTCCTGCGACCGGACTCGGAGATACGTCACCGCGTAGTCGCGGACATACTCGTGGACACGATGGGGCTGAGCGCCGATGCGGTCACCGTCCACGTGGTCGACGGCATCGTGACACTGGAGGGCCGGCTGGAGAAACAGAGCCAGATTCCGGTCCTGATCCACCTCACCAGCCAGCTGGACGGTGTGGTCGCAGTCGCCTCCCGCCTGGCGGCCACCCACGATGGCTCCCTACCCACCCCACCGCACCGCACCGCCTACGGGATGTCCCTGTAACGGCGACGTCCCGTGTCGCCCATCCGGGGGAATCGCCGACGCCCGCTCGCTGCGTTTACGGCCGTCACCCGACGTGACGCTGTCTCCTTGATGGTTCCAAGGCAAGGAGAAGGACCCGGCCATGGATTACTCGATCATCCGCAAGCAGCCCGGCCCCGGTGTCGTCTTCATGCTCCAGGACTACGAGCGGGCCCGCGCGGACTTCAACTGGGAAACGGCCAGGTCCTTGCTGTCCGGGCTGCCTGGAGGCGGGCTGAACATCGGCTACGAGGCCGTCGACCGGCACCTGGCGGCAGGCCGGGGCGGGCGGGAAGCACTCCGCTGCATCGCACCCGACGACACCGTCACCCGCCTCACCTACGCCGAGCTCGGAGGCCTCACCGGTCGCTTCGCCAACGTCCTCACCTCCCTGGGCGTGGACCGACAAGAGAGGGTTTTCACCCTCTTGGGCCGCTGCCCCGAGCTGTACACGACCGTCTTGGGCACGCTGCGCAGCGCACGCGTGCTGTGCCCGCTCTTCTCGGCCTTCGGCCCCGAGCCCGTGCGCCAGCGGCTGGAGCTGGGCGATGCCCGGGTCCTTGTCACCACCGAGGCGCTGTACCGGCGCAAGGTCGAGGAGAACAGGCACCGCTTGCCTCATCTGGACCATGTCCTGCTCGTGGGTCCGGTTACCGATCCGCCGCCTGGCACGCTCTCCTTCGCCGCACTCATGGACGAGGCTCCGGAGGAGTACACGGTGCCGGCCACCGATCCGGAGGACATAGCGCTGCTGCACTTCACCAGCGGTACGACCGGTACCCCGAAGGGCGCGGTCCACGTGCACGAAGCGGTTGTGGCCCACCACGCAACGGCGGCCTTCGCGCTCGATCTGCGCCGGGAGGACGTGTACTGGTGTACGGCGGACCCGGGATGGGTGACCGGTACCTCGTACGGGATCATCGCCCCGCTCACGCACGGCGCGACCGTCGTGGTCGACGAAGGGGACTTCGACGTCCACCGCTGGTACCGCATCCTCGACAACCATCGGGTCACCGTCTGGTACACGGCACCGACCGCCATCCGCATGCTCATGCGTGCAACCCCCAGGGACGGCACCCGAGATCTGCCCGGGCCGTACGACCTGTCGGCTCTGCGCTTCATCGCAAGCGTGGGTGAACCGCTCAACCCGGAAGCCGTCCTGTGGGGGCAGGAGGTACTCGGCCTGCCGATCCACGACAACTGGTGGCAGACGGAGACCGGGGCGATCATGATCGCCAACTTCGCGGCCAGCGACATCCGGCCCGGCTCCATGGGACGGCCTCTGCCCGGTGTGGAGGCCGCGTTGCTCGAACGCGGCGAGGACGGACGCGCCGAGGTCGCGGGAGGCCGCGTTCGGGTCATCACCGGGGCGGGCGTCGAGGGAGAGCTGGCGCTGCGTCCGGGCTGGCCCTCCATGTTCCGGGGCTATCTGAACGAGGAGGCCCGTTACCGGGCCTGCTTCGCAGACGGCTGGTACCTCACGGGCGATCTTGCGAAACGCGACGAGGACGGGTGGTTCTGGTTCGTCGGCCGCGCCGACGACGTCATCAAGTCGGCAGGACACCTCATCGGACCGTTCGAGGTGGAGAGCGCGCTGATGGAGCATCCCGCGGTCGCGGAGGCCGGTGTGATCGGCCGCCCGGACCCGGTCGTGGGAGCTGTCGTCAAGGCATACGTCTCCCTCCGTCCCGGGCTCTCCCCCGACGCGTCCCTCAAGCGAGAACTTTTGGCGTTCGCACGCAGGCGGCTGGGCCCCGCGGTGGCGCCCAGAGAGATCGAGTTCGAGCAGAACCTCCCCAAGACGCGCAGCGGCAAGGTGATGCGCCGCCTGCTGCGCGCCCGGGAACTGGGATTGCCCGAAGGTGATCTGTCCACGCTGGAGACCCCCGGATGACCCGCTCGTGAGAGAAGGCGGAACCATGAGCACCACCCCGCAGCCCGAAGGAAAGGCCCGGAGCGCAGCACGCAGGAGCGGGCACAGGAAGGGACCCGCCACTGCCGCCCGCGGCACTCCCGACGGGCATCCCGCACCCGGGCACCACCTGTCCCTGCTCCGCCGGATGCTTGCCATCAGACGGTTCGAGGAAAGGTGCGTGGAGCTCTACAGCGGCGCGAAGATCCGTGGGTTCGTCCACCTCTACATCGGTGAGGAAGCCGTCGCCGTGGGCGTCAACCAGGCACTGCGCGAGGAGGACGCGGTGGTCTCCACCTACCGCGAACACGGGCATGCCCTGGCTCGCGGAGTTTCCGCCGACGCCGTGATGGCCGAGATGTACGGCAGGGCCACCGGCTGCAGCCGCGGACGCGGCGGCTCGATGCACCTGTTCGACGCCACGCACCGCTTCTACGGGGGCAACGCGATCGTGGCCGGCGGCCTGCCCCTGGCTGCCGGACTCGCACTCGCCGACCGGATGCGCGGCAGCACCCGCGTCACCTGCTGTTTCTTCGGGGACGGAGCTTTCGCCGAAGGCGAGTTCCACGAGACGGCCAACCTCGCGGCCCTGTGGCGGCTACCCCTACTGCTGGTCTGCGAGAACAACTTGTACGCCATGGGCACGAGCCTGGCCCGGGAGCACGCCCAGACCAACCTCGCCATGCGTGCCGCCTCCTACGGAATGCCCGCGTGGACGGTCGACGGCATGGACGTCCTCGCCGTCGAAGCGGCCGCACTCAGGGCGGCGGAGTCCGTGCGCGCAGGCAACGGACCGCACTTCCTCGAGGCACAGACCTACCGGTTCCGCGCCCACTCCATGTACGACCCTGACCGGTACCGGGCCAAGTCCGAGATCGAGGAATGGAAGGGACGCGACCCCCTCAAAGGACTGGCCGAACTGATGCGTTCCGAAGGGCAGCTCGACGACCGGGTGATGGAAGAACTCGACAAGGAAGTACTCGCCGAGATCGACCAGTCCGTACAGCGGGCCGAGAAGGCCCCGCTCGAACCGGTCTCGGACCTGCTCCGCTTCGTCACGAGCGAAACCGGGGGCGCGGCATGAGCACACGGAAGGCACCGACCGGGACTTCCCGGCCGACTACCTATCGGGAGGCGCTCCGTGAGGGGCTACGCGAAGCCCTGCTGCAGGACGAACGGGTCTTCCTCATGGGCGAGGACGTGGGCCGGTACGGCGGATGCTTCGGCGTCAGCCTGGGCCTGCTCGAAGAGTTCGGACCTGACCGTATCCGCGACACGCCTTTGTCCGAATCCGGATTCGTCGGCGCGGGCATCGGCGCCGCACTCGGCGGGATGCGGCCCGTGGTCGAGATCATGACCGTCAATTTCAGTCTCCTGGCCCTGGACCAGATCCTCAACAACGCGGCCACACTGCTCCACATGTCGGGCGGGCAGCTGAGCGTCCCCGTCGTGATCCGCATGACCACCGGGGCAGGCCGACAGCTCGGCGCCCAGCACTCCCACAGCCTCGAAGGCTGGTACGCCCACATCCCCGGCATCAGGGTGCTGGCACCCGCGACGGTCGACGACGCGCGCCACATGCTCGCAGCCGCCCTCGCGGACCCCGATCCGGTGCTGCTCTTCGAACACGGCAGTCTCTACAACGCGGAGGGCTCGCTGGACGCCACCGTTGATGCCGTCGATCTCGACACGGCGGCCGTACGCCGGCCGGGTACGGACGTCTCGGTGATCACGTACGGCGGCTCCCTGCCGAAGGCCATGGCCGCAGCGGAAACCCTTGCCGGGGAGGGCATCAGCGCAGAGGTCGTGGACCTACGCACCCTGCGCCCCCTCGACGACGCCACCGTCATGGCGTCCGTCGGCCGAACCCACCGGGCCGTGATCGTCGACGAGGCATGGCGCAGCGGCAGCCTGGCCGCGGAAATCTCGTCCCGCATCACCGAGCAGGCGTTCTACGAGCTCGATGCCCCCGTTCAGCGCGTATGCAGCGCGGAGGTCCCCATTCCCTATGCCCGGCAGCTCGAAGAAGCGGCGCTTCCCCAGCCCGCGACCATCGTGGACGCCGTTCGTCGGGCGGTGAGCTGACATGGCCGACTTCACCATGCCCTCCCTCGGCGCGGACATGGACGAGGGCACCCTCGTGGAATGGCTGGTAGGACCCGGTGACACCGTCACGAAGGGCGATGTCGTCGCCGTCGTGGAGACGGCGAAGTCGACGATCGAAGTCGAATGCTTCGACTCGGGAACGGTCGGTGCACTCCTCGTCGACCCAGGGACCACCGTGCCGGTCGGCACACGGATGGCCGTCATCAACACGGAAACTGAGCCTCCGGCCGCCGTCCCTGCCCCTGCCACTCCTTCTGCGAAGCAGCCGACGGCCCCGGCCTCCGAACTGCAAGCCGTTCCGGGCCGCACCACAACCGGGGGCGGGGACACCGTGTCCACTCCCCTGGTGAGGCACTTGGCCGAGCGGAAGGGCATCGACCTGTCGTCCGTGCACGGTTCCGGCAAGGGCGGTCGGATCACCCGTTCCGACGTGGAGCACGCGCCAGCCGACGGGCCACATCGGGTGAAGGCCTCGCCGCTCGCCCGCAGGATGGCCCAGTCGTCGGGCATCGACCTGAGCGCCCTGCGGGGAACCGGACAGGGCGGCACGATCCGGGCCGACGACGTACGGGCCGCCACGGCGGGCCCTCCGGCCCGTACGGTCGAAAGCCACGCACAGGCGCGCCCGTCTTCGGCGACGGCCGAGCCCGCGTATCCGGCGCGTGCGGCGATCGCGGCTCTGATGAGCCGTGCCAACCGCGAGATCCCCCACTACTACTTGTCGACGAAGATCGATCTGGCCGCCGCGATGGCATGGATGCGCGACCGGAATGCCGACAGGCCCGTGGCGGAACGGCTCGTACCAGCGGCCCTGCTGCTCAAATCGGTTGCCCTGGCTGCACGCCAAGTACCGGAACTGAACGGTTACTGGAAGGACGAAGCGTTCGTCCCCTCGCACACCGTGCGACTCGGTGTCGCGGTGTCCCTGCGCGGTGGCGGCCTGGTCGCGCCGGCGCTGACCGACGCCGACACGATGCCGCTGCCAGAGCTCATGGCGACGCTGAAGGGACTGGTCTCGCGGGCGCGTGGCGGCCGACTGCGGGCCTCGGAGACCGCCGACCCGACGCTGACCGTGACCAACCTCGGTGATCAGGGGGTGGAGACGGTCTTCGGGGTGATCTACCCGCCGCAGGTCGCACTCGTCGGTCTGGGGCGTGTCATCGAGCAGCCGGTAGCCGTGAACGGGATGCTCACGGTGCACCCGACCGTCACGGCCACGCTCTCCGCCGACCACCGTGCGAGCGACGGTGCGACCGGGGCGCGATTCCTGACGTCCATCGACCGCCTGCTCCAACGACCGGAGGAACTGTGAACCGTGACGAGGCCCTCGTACTGATCAAGAACGTGCTGACAGACGTGGTTCCCGGCGCCGACGCGGCGGTTCTCTCGCAGGACGAGAACTTCCGGGACCACCTGGAGATGGACTCGCTCGACTTCCTCAACTTCATCGAGGCGCTGAGCGAGCGTACCGGTCTCGCCCTGCCCGAGACCGACTATCCGGCGTTGAACACCCTGGACGGCTGCGCCGACTACGTCGCCTCACGCTCCTCCGTGGAGTAGCGGGGGCTGTTCGGTCCCACATGGGGCCACTCGGCCCCTCCTCGGTCGCCGCGCCGCAGGTGACGCTGGAAGAGGGCCACGGTCCTGCGGCACCCAAGGAGGTCTCGCCATGAAGCACCATGTGACCGTCGGCGTCGACGGCTCTCCCGAGAGCCGGGCCGCGGCCCGTTGGGGCGCCCGGGAAGCGGTCCTGCGGGAAGTGCCGCTGAGGCTCGTCCACGCTGTCGACTGGCTGATCAGCCCCTCGGTACCGGCGCCGGGCCGCGAAGCGGCCGACCGTTGGGCCGACGAGGCGCTCACCGATGCGGCGGAGGACGTGCGACGTCGGCATCCCGGGCTGGAGGTCTCGACCAGATGCCTTTCCGGCAGGCCGGCGGCAGCCCTGGCCGCGGAGGCGGCCGACGCCGGGCTGCTCGTACTCGGCTCCCGCGGTGTGGGAGGGCTGGTGGGATTCCTCATCGGCTCGGTGAGTTTGTCGACACTCGTGGCCACCGAGACGCCGGTGGTGCTCGTCCGCGTGTCGGACGCGCCCGAGGCGGCCCAGCCCGCCCGCTACGGGCAAATCGTCCTGGGCGTCGATATCCACGAGGCAGCGGACAAGGTACTGGCCTTCGCCTTCGAGGAGGCCGACCGTCGCGGCTGCGCCCTGCGTGCGATCCACGGCTGGAAGATGCCGTCCATGTACCAGTACGCGCCCTTCTTCGACCCGGAGAACGAGCGGGAGATCGGCCGGACCATCACCGTGATGCTCGACGAGATGCTGATGCCGTGGCGGCACAAGTTCCCGTCCGTGAGCGTCACCCACGAGGCGTTCGAGGGGCCCGCACCCGAGCAGCTCGTCCGGGCCGCGGCAAGCGCGGACCTGATCGTCGTGGGTCGCCGCCTGCGCCGCTCACCTCTGGGCGTGCATCTGGGGTCCGTGGCTCATGCGGTCCTGCACCACGCCGCTGCGCCCGTCGCGTTCATCGCTCACGGCTGACGGCCCCATTCACAAGGAGATCGGACCATGTCTCACCGCACTGTCGCAGACGTCATGACCCGGAACGTGGCCACGGCGAGCCCCGAAGCGTCACTCAAAACGGTCGCCCGGAGCCTCAACGACAACGGGGTCTCGGCCCTGCCCATCGTGGACACCCGTCGCCACCCGATCGGCATCGTCTCCGAAGCCGACCTGCTCCGCAGGCAGGCCGGGCTGCCCGACACCGAAGGACGCGACCCCATGCACGCCACGTCGTCCATAGACCGTGTCTCGATGGGCGCCCGGACCGCCGGCGATCTGATGTCCACTCCCGTCCTGACCGCCCGGCCGGAGTGGGGCATCGTCGAGACGGCCCGCTTCCTGCACGAGCGAGGCGTCAAGCGCCTGCCGGTGGTCGACGAGACCGGAACCCTGGTGGGCATCGTCAGCCGCACCGACCTGCTGCGCCCCATGCTCCGCAACGATGACGCCATCCGCGACGAGATCGTCGACGACGTACTGGGCCGGACCCTCAGGATGACCCCGGGAGGCGTTGCGGTGACTGTAAGCGAAGGGGTCGTCTCGTTGAGCGGCCGGGTCGAGGAGCGGTCGACCATTCCGGTTGTCGAACGACTGTGCCGGTCGGTCGACGGGGTCGTCAGCGTGGACCAATCCCTTGGTTACGCGGTCGACGACCTGTCTCCGGTTGCCGACCCTCACGATGCCCTGCATTGAACCCTCGCGACAAAGGGCGGAAAGAGCCCACCCGCTTCTCGCGGATCCCGATCGTGCGGTGCACGGCCACCAGCCGCTTCTCCGCATCCTCTCTGGGACTCTTTCCGTCAATTTCATAAAAGCACGCCCGACACCTGGACAACAGGGCCGATCAGCCCGAAATGATCCCCTGGCGGCCCTACCGCCGTCGGGCACGGGTGTCCACGCTCGGACGTATCGGGACGCCGTTCTGGAGGCATCATGAAGCAGCTTCGCACCGTCGAGGACGTGATGACGCATGCCGTCATCTCCGTCGACCGCAGAACACCGTTCAAGGAAGTCGTGGAGGCCATGCGGCAGTGGCGGATCAGCGCCCTGCCCGTCCTGTCGGAGGAAGGACGGGTCGCCGGCGTGGTGTCCGAAGCGGATCTGCTGCTCAAGGCCCAGGGTGCGGACGAGTCCCGCGCGGTCACCGCCGGGCAGCTGATGACCGTACCCGCGGTCACCGTGACCAAGGACGCCACCATCCCCGGCGCCGCCCGCCTGATGGCCCGCGGCCACCTCAAGCGGCTGCCCGTCGTCGACGGCGACGGCCGCCTGATCGGCGTCGTCAGCCGGGGCGACCTCCTCAAGATCTATCTCCGCCCCGACGCCGACATCGCCGAGGAGCTGCGCGAACTGATCATGGCCGAGCTCATCCCCGCCGGATCCGCCATGGTGCAGGTCCACGTGGCCGACGGCATCGTGCACCTGGACGGCTCCCTTCCCGACCCGGCCCTGAAGGACGTGCTGGTGCGTGTCGCACGCACCGTACCGGGCGTCGTGGACGTCACGGCCGTGCGCCTCGATACCGAAGTCCGCACGTGAAGGAGGCCGACGATGAGGCACCGCAGCGTCGCCGACCTGATGACCCCGACAGCCGTCAGCGTCCAGCGGGGCACCCCGTTCAAGGAAATCGCCAGGCTCCTCAAGGATTTCGACATCTCCGCCGTGCCCGTGGTGGACGAGGCCGAGCGTCCCGTGGGCGTCGTCTCCGAAGCCGACCTGCTCCGCAAGCGCAGCTCCGGCAGCGGCACGAACACGGCCGCCGATCTCATGACCAGCCCCGCCATCACGGCCCGGACCGAATGGAGCGTCGTCCGCGCGGCGCGAGTCATGCGGGGTCGCCAGGTCAAGAGACTGCCCGTGGTGGACGCCGCCGGCCGACTGATCGGCATCCTGAGCCGTAGCGACCTGCTTCAGCTCTTCCTTCGCAGGGACCACGCGATCCAGGAGGAAATCCTCGAAGACGTAGTGACCCACACCCTCGGCCTCAGCCCCTCGTCGTTGACCGTCGACGTCACCGACGGGCTGGTGACCCTCAGCGGCACCGTAAGCCGACGCAGCCTGGTCCCCATCGTGCTGCGCCTGTGCCAGAGCGTCGACGGCGTCGTCGACGTGGTCAACCGGCTCGACTACGCGCAGGACGACGTGTCGGTCGGCGCCCGAACGCCCACCGAACGGTAGGAGAAGAGCATGAAACATCGGGAAGTCCGTGAGCTGATGACCCGCGAGGTCGTCACCGTCCCCAGCAACGCTCCGTTCAAGGAGATCGCCCGCACCCTGACGGAGCACAAGGTGTCAGCCGTTCCGGTCGTCGACTCTGCCGGCCGGCCGCTCGGCGTGATCTCGGAACGGGACCTGCTGCCGAAGTCCGCCGGCCAAAGCGACTACTTCCGGTCACTTCCCGAGCGGGAGGCCTGGCAGGAGGACAAGGCCGCGGGTACGCGCGCCGAGGAGCTGATGTCCTCGCCCCCTGTGTGCGCCAGACCCGACTGGACCGTCGCCGAAGCCGCCAGGTTGATGGAAGCACAAGGAGTCAAGCGGCTCCTGGTCGTGGACGACTCGGACGTACTGATCGGAATCGTCAGCCGTCGGGACCTGCTGCGGATCTTCCTCCGGGCGGACGAGGACATCCGTCACGAGATCATGGGTGACGTCCTCGAACTCGGCGTACGTCAGAGCCCCTCGGCCATCACCGTGGCCGTCACCGACGGCCGGGTCGAACTGCACGGAACCGTCGACTTCAGGAGCCTCATCCCGCTCATCGAACGCCTCTGCCGGACCGTCGACGGCGTCGTCTCCGTAACCCAGCATCTCGGATACGCCATCGACGACACGAACTCAGTCTGAAGAAGCCGCCGTGCAGCCTCGGCACGTGCGACGACCAACTCCCCGACCCATGCGGGACCCTGCCGGGAGAGCCATCATGAACGATCGAATCGTCGCCGGTCTCGACGGATCCGCGGAAAGCCTCGCGGCCGCCCGCTGGGCGGCGCGAGAGGGCCTGCTGCGCGGCGTGCCACTCCACCTCGTCCACGCCGAGGAATGGTCATCTCCCCGCGACCTCCCGATGCCGACCAGCGATGTGCGCCGTCACTGGGCCCAGGCGCTGCTGAACGAGACCGCCGACGAACTGCGCGCGAGCCACCCCGAACTGGAGGTCGGCATCCGATCGATCGACGGCAGACCGGCCGCCGAGCTCGCCAGCGTCGCAGTCGGCGCGAACATGATCGTCCTGGGCTCTCGGGGACTGGGCACCGTCACGGGCTTCGTCCTCGGTTCCGTCGGCATGGCGGTCATCCAGGCGACGGTACGGCCCGTGGTCATGGTGCGGGCGAGCGAGGACGCGGTGCCGCACCCCGACGGCCGGCACACGGCCCGTGAGCTGCTGGTGGGCGTTGACATCAGCCGACCGTGTGATGCCCTGCTCGCCTTCGCCTTCGAGGAGGCGCGGCGGCGGGCATGCACCCTTCACGTCCTGCACAGCTGGTCGCTGCCTCCCCTGGTGGGGTACGGCGCGGCGTACGATCCGAGAGTCCACGCCCAGCTCGAAATGAGCGCGGAGGCCTCTCTGCACGATGTCCTGGCGCCTTGGCGGGACAAGTACCCGGATGTCGGCGTCATCGCTCGCGCGAGCCTCGGACACGCCGCCACGGAACTCATCAGGATGGGCGCAGAGGCGGGGCTCATCGTCGTGGGCCGCCGCATCCGGCGGAGCTCAATCGGCGCGCACATCGGACCGGTCACCCATGCGGTCCTCCACCACGCCAAGGCGCCCGTCGCCGTCATCGCGCACGAATAGCGACGCCCACATGCATTCTGGTGCGGCTCACCGCTCCGCGCAGATCGTCTCGACGAAGTGACCCACCTGCTCCTCGGACAGGTGCCTGGCGAGATCGGCCTCACTGATCATGCCGACGAGGCGGTGGTCGGCGATCACCGGGACACGCCGGATCCGGTGATCCTGCATCGTCTGCAGCACCTGGCTCGTGTCAGCGCCCGCGTCGACCGTGATGGGCCTGCCCTGCGCCAGCTGTCCGGCTGTCATGTGGTGTGGGTCCTTGCCCTTGGCCAGACACTTCAGCACGATGTCACGGTCGGTAATGATGCCGTGCAGACGGTCGTCGGGCCCGCAGATCGGCAGTGCGCCGACGTCCAGTTCGCTCATCCGCCGGGCCGCGTCCATGAGCGTCTCGGTCTCCTGTACGCAGGTGGCACCGCTGTGCATGATGTCCCGCGCGGTGGTCATGGCTGCCTCCTCATACACGTCCGTACCCGTTTCCAGTCTGGGCTCGTGCTCGGCGCCCCGCTCGTCGACGCGAGATCATGGGGACATGGCTTCTCTGCGGCATGGACCAGAGCACAAGGCCTTCCGAGCTCTCGCCGGATGCCAGGCCGACCGGCAGACCTCCTGACGTGACCGGCCCTGGTTGATCAGGCCCCAGACCTCTCTCCACCGCACCAGGGGCGGGCCGGTCGGCCCCCCGAGGGGCCGACCGGCCCCTCAACAGGAGGCCGTCGGGCAGTCAGTCTGGAGTGAGCGGGAAAACTCCGATCCGCGAACAGGGAGATGGAGACCATGGCGAACCGAGTGACCGTCGGCCTCGACGGGTCCCCGGAAAGTACGGCGGCTGCCCGCTGGGCAGCCCATGAGGCCGAGCTTCGCGGTGCCTCCCTGGACCTGGTCCACGCCGAGGAATGGCTGGAGAATCCTCCCCTTCCCGTCACGACCACCGAGGAACGTCGGAGGTGGGCCGAGGCCGTCCTCCGCGACACCACCGATGAGACGCACCGCGCACATCCGTCGCTGAAGGTCGACACCCGCCGAGTGGGCGGGCTACCTTCCCTGGCCCTCGCCCGCGCCGCCGAGGAATCCGACATGCTCGTACTTGGCTCGCGCGCGCTCGGCAGCATCGCGGGTTTCCTCGTCGGATCCACCGGCGCCGCCACCGTCATCGAGGCCGTGCGCCCCGTCGTGCTGGTCCGGTCCATGGACCGCGCGGGCAATCCGCCGGACGGTACCCG
This sequence comes from Streptomyces sp. NPDC091682, assembly GCF_044756625.1. Classification (NCBI taxonomy): domain Bacteria; kingdom Bacillati; phylum Actinomycetota; class Actinomycetes; order Kitasatosporales; family Streptomycetaceae; genus Streptomyces; species Streptomyces sp. NPDC091682. Next base: position 490,633 of record NZ_JBIVTH010000002.1, read on the forward strand.
CGACCGAGGGCCCATCGTGGTCGGCGTGGACATCCACCAGCCCTGTGACAAGTTGCTCGCCTTCGCCTTCGAGGAGGCCTCCCACCGCCGCTGCCCGCTCGTGATCATCCACGGCTGGTCGCCACCGCCCATCCTCAGCTACGCACCGGCGCTCGACCCCGGGGTCCAGCAGGAAATGGCCCACGGCATCACCACCACACTGGACGAGATGATCAGCCCCTGGCACGAGAAGTACCCTTCGCTGCAGGTCGACTCCCGGGCCACCATCGGACAGCCGGCGATTCAGATCCTCGACGCGGCCTCCACCGCCGCCCTCGTCGTCGTCGGCCGCCGAATCCGCCACTCCGCCTTCGGCACTCACATCGGCCCCATCACACACGCCGTGATGCACCACGCGGTCGCACCGGTCGCCGTCATCGCCCACGAGTGAAGCCCACAGCACAGGCAGGTAAGTCTCATGAACGCATCGTTTCCGGACCCGGCAGCGATTGTTCCGCTCATCGAGGACGCTGCCATGGCTCCTTCCATGCACAATGCCCAGCCTTGGAAGTTCCTCTACCGACCGGCCTCCGGGCTCATAGAGCTGTACGGCGACCCGGGCCGTGCCATGCCCCATGCCGACCCGGACCACCGCGCCCTCCATGTGGGCTGCGCCGCCGCTCTGTTCAACCTTCGAGTGTCCGCAGCCTCGGCAGGCTGGGGCGCTGACGTACGGTTGCTGCCCGACCCGGACGATCCGTGGTTGCTGGCCGCTGCCAGCCTCCGGGAACCGGGGCCCACGGACAGCGATCTCGGAACCCTGCATCCAGCCGTACGGCGACGTCACTCCAGCCGATTTCCTTTCGTGGAGGAGGAGATCCCTCCAGCACTGTTGGACGGCCTGCGAGCCGCCGCGCTTCTCGAAGGGTGTCGCCTGGCCGTACCGGACGCTTGGCACACCGACACCGTGCTGGGGCTGGTACACGACTCCGAGCATCGCGAGGAGATGGATCCCTCACTGACGGCAGAGACGATGGCGTGGACACATTCCGGCACACCGGACGAGCAGACCCGTCCCGACGGAATTCCCGTGAACGCCTTCGGTCCGAAGCACTCGGGTCGGGGTGGAGTCGTGCGCGACTTCGGTCGCTCTCGGCGCGTTCCCGGTCGTGGGTGGGCCGCCTTCGAACAGAAGCCGCAGATCGTGCTGCTGGGTACGTCGGGTGACAGGCCCAAGGACTGGCTACGAGCAGGACAGGCCCTGCAGCGGGTTCTCCTTCAAGCCACCGCCGACGGGCTGGTCACGTCCATGACCTCGCAGCCGCTCGAATGGCCCGCGCTCCGCTGGACGGTGCGCGATCCGGGCTCGGCGATGACCCACGTCCAGATGGTGATCCGGCTCGGCTACGGACCGCAGGGTCCGGCAACGCCCCGGCGCCCGGTAGCCGAGGTGCTGGACATCCGATGAGACCGGACATCGAGCTGCCGCCAGGAATTTCGTTGCCGTGAGCACGCCGCTGCACGCGGCGTCGCCACTCGCCTCAGTCCGGTTCCATGTAGGGGCGGCGGAAGACCGGGGCCTGGCCGGAACCGTACGGGCGCACGGCCGCCATCGCTTGGATGACGGCGGCCTCCAGAAGGCCGCCGGTGTCGATGGGGACGGCCTCCTCCCACGGCGGCTCCGCGGCTGCCATGGCCGTGGCCACCTCAGGGGTGGCGTCGGACGCCCCCGGGGCGCGGGTGCTCAGGCGCGCTGCCGACACCTCTCCCGGAGCCTGGCAGTGCAGGGCCACCAGGTCGGCGCTGGTGCGTTCGGCCATGCGCAGGGCGGCTTCACGCTGTCTGGCGTCGGACCAGGTGGCGTCCAGAACGACGGACTCGCCCCGGGACAGGAGGGCGGACGCCCGGTCGAGCAGCACCGCGTACGTCCTCGCGGTCCACTCGGGCGTGTACAGCCCTTCGCCGTAGCCCGCGGCCGCGGATTCCTCCGCCGGGATGCCTGCCAGCTCCTTGCGGAGACGGTCGCTGCTGAGCAGCGTGACACCGAGGCGATCGGCCAGTGCGCCGGAGAGCGTGGACTTCCCGCTGCCCGGGAGGCCGCCGACGAGGGTCAGGCTGACAGCCGAAGTGCGCAGGTGGCGCAGCGTCGTGGTGACCAGCCGGCGCGCTGCCGTCTCTGCGCCGCGAGCGCCTTGAGCTGCCTGGATCAGGGACACCTTGGCGCGGACGAACGCGCGGTAGGCGACGTAGTGGTGCCACAGAGACGGCGGTGCGGGGTCACCGGAATACTCGCCGTACTGAGCCAGGAAGAACGCCGCGGTCTCCGGGGCACCCGTCTGCTCCAGGTCCATGGCGAGGAAGGCCGCGTCGTCGAGGCCGTCGACGGAGCGAAGGCGGTCGTCGAACTCCAGGCAGTCCAGGACGCGGGGGCCGTCGTCGAGACAGAAGATGTCCTGGGCGAGCAGGTCGCCGTGGCCGTCGACCACCCGCCCCTGCTCGATACGCGCGTCGAACAGTTCCTTGCGGCCGGCGAGATAGCGCCGCACCAAGCGCTCGATCTCCTCCACCCCGTCGATCAGCTGGGCGTCGTCGGTCAGTTCCCTGACCTGCGTGAAGCTCGCTTCCCAGCGTGCGGACAGCGCGTCCCGCCTGCCTTGCTCGTCGATGTCCGGGCCGCGGGGCGCGTCCGCGTGACGGGAGGCGAGGAGGCGTGCAACGGTCCGCAGAGCGTCGTCGACGTCGGCGCCTTGGCTCACGAGCAGGGACAGGCGTCGTTCCGCCGGCATGCGGCGCATCACCACGAGGGGTTCGGGCGTGTCCACGCCGGGGCTGCGGAATTCTCCCAGCCCCAGGTAGACGTCAGGGGCGAAGCGGCGGTTGAGAGCGACTTCCTGTTCGCACGCGGTCCGCCGGGCGGCCGTGGTCGTGTAGTCGAGGAACCCCAGGTCGACCGGCTTCTTGACCTTGTAGGCGCGGTCACCGACGAAGAACAGCACGGCCGTGTGTGTCTCGCACACCTCTGCCCGCGGAAGCGGCGGAACGTCGAGGCCAGCGCCGGTCCGGAGCACGGACGCATCAGCCGGGTGCGCCGAGACCGGCGGCTCCTCGGGGTGACCCGGCTCAGTCATGGGGAATGACGGCGACGGGGCAGCGCGCGTGATGGATGGCGGCGGTGGCCACGGAACCGATTGGGGGCGCGAGGGCGGGGCGGTGCCTGCGCCGGCCGACAACCAGTAGTCCTGCACCTTCGGCGGTCCGGACCACGACCTTGGTCGGGCTTTCAAGACCGACACCGGGAGTTACCTCCACGGTCGGGAACTTCTCGCGCCAGGGGCGGAGAGCCTCACTCAGGAGCTTCTGCGCGTCCTGTCTGATCTTCTCGGTCACGTCGTGGTCCACGCCCCAGGGAGCGTGAGCGTGGAGGGGCATGCTTCGGCCATGGACGGCTTGCAGGGGAACACCCCGTTCCGCGGCGGCGGCGAAGGAGAATGCGAGCAGGTCGTCGCACGGACCGTGCAGTTTTAGCGCCACCACTACGCCGCCCGAGGCGCCTGGAGCGGACGATGTCCCCGCTTCGCGCGTCCCGGCGCGTACCAGGACCACCGGCCGCTCGGCCCGTGCCACGACGGGCATGCTGATGTCGCCCAGGAAATAGCTCTCGACGGGCTCCATCCCCCGCGAGCCGAGCACCGTCATATCGGACTCCGCTGCCGCCTTCAGCAGTGCCTCCTGGGCATCTTCGGCGACCAGATTGCCGACGATGGTCAGGCCCGGGTGGCGCGCCTGGAGCTCGGCCTTCGCGTTGTGCACGATCCGCTTCGCCCAGTAGTTCTGATCCATCTCGGCGGGAACGTGGGTCGGTTCCGGCGCCAGGAGGGGCCACGCGTGCAGCAACCGCAGCGTGAGCTTGCGGCGGGCGGCTTCGTCAGCGGCCCAACGGGCGGCGGCAAGGCTCTCGGGTGAACCGTCGAGGCCCACGGTGACGACTGGCTCCATGCACCCTGCTCCGTCTGGTAGATGACTGGAATGACCGTGAGGTATCCGTCCGGCCTGCCCGGAGCCCTGTCGTCTCCGCGCTCGCGCCGGTAGCCGTGCAGCGACCGTAGGCGGTACTCGCCGAAGCAACTACGCCAACGCGCCGAGCACACGGTCGCATGTCACCCGAGCAGCACCTGGGCGGGATCAGTGGGTGCGCTCGATGTCCAGTTCCAGGAAGTGGGCCGAACACGAGATGCACGGGTCGTGGTTGCGGACGGCCCGCTCGCACAGCCGGCTGAGCTCAGCCTCGGAGCCCTCACCCCGATCGAGACCAGCTTGGACCAGCCGACGCAGGTCCTCCTCGATGGCGCCCTGGTTCTGGGCGGTCGGCGGAACGATGCAGGCGTCGGTGACACGGCCCCCGCCGTCGAACACGTAGCCGTGGTAGAGCAGGCCGCGCGGCGCCTCCGTGGCACCGTGCCCGGTGCCGGCCCGGGCCGGCACCTCTACGTACGGGCGGGCTGGACGCTCGTACTCCGCGATGATCCGCAGGGCCTCTTCCACCGCGTACAGGACTTCCACCGCACGGACGAGGATGCTTCGGTACGGGTTCCTGCAGACCTCTCCCCGCCCGCCGTCTGCGCGCGACGGGGGGGCACCCAGCCCGGCCTCCCGTGCCGCTTGCAGGGCCAGCGGGGACAGCAGGTGACCGCTGACCGCCCAGCGGGCGAGGGAGCCGGTGAGATGCCTTCGGCCGTCCAGCCGGGAGTGGAGGGCTGTGGAGTGTGACACCTGCTCCTCGGCCACGTGGTCGGTGAAATCCCGCAGGGGGAAGCTGTGCGGCGGGAGCGTCCCGTCGTACCGGAGCACGGTGGGCACGCCGGACTCGATGGCGTAGGTGTCCTCCTCGGCGAGGGCGAGCAGGTCGGCTTCGCACTCGGCGTCCGGGAATTCGAAACCGGCAACCCAGCGCACCGTGTCCCAGGCGTCGTCGAGGGCGGTGCGCAGCCGTTCTTCCAGGGGGCGGAGTTCGGCGCGGGTCGGGGCTCTGTGGAAACCTCCGAGCCGGACGTTGACGGGGTGGATGGCCCGGCCCCCGAGCAGTTCGACCACGGCGTTGCCGGTCTGCTTCAAGCGCAGTCCGCGCTTTACGTGCTCCAGATGGGAGCGGGACAAACCGATCACGTCGTCTTCGCCGAGGAAGTCCGGTGCGTGCAGCATGTGGATGTGCAGCGTCTGGCTCTCGATCCATTCGCCGCAGTACAGCAGGCGGCGCAGGGCGGCCAGTTGTCCGTCGACGACGACGCCGCACGCGTCCTCGACGGCACGGCAGGCACTCATCTGGTAGGCGACGGGACAGATCCCGCAGATGCGGGAGGTGAGATCGGGTGGCTCCGTGTGCGCCCTGCCCCTGAGGAAGGCTTCGAAGAACCGCGGTGGCTCGTAGATCTTGAGCCGCGCCTCGATGACGGTGCCGTGGTGGATCCTCAGGTGCAGCGCGGTCTCGCCCTCGACACGGGCGAGTGAGGGGATGCGGAGCTCCTGGGACCGGGGCGTGGGATCGCTCATCCGGGGCCTTCCGCGTCGGTCGTACCGGGCTGTCCTTGCTCCTCCACGGCGGTGAAGGCGGTCACGTTGAAGGTGTGCAGGTACCTGCCGATGTCCTCCTCGCTCATCCCGTCGCGCTGCATGAGCGGGACCAGCGCGGGAAGGTTCGTGGTTCCGGCCGGCCCGAAGCAGCCGTAGCAGCCGCGCCCGTAGGTCGGGCACAGGGCTCCGCAGCCCGCGTGGGTGACGGGGCCGAGGCAGGGCATGCCGTGAGCGACGGTGACGCAGACGTTGCCGCGCCGCTTGCAGGAGAAGCAGACGCTGTGGTTCGGGATGGCGGGCTTGCGTCCGGCGAGGAACGCGGTGATGACCTCGACGAGCTGGCCGCGGTCGATGGGACAACCGCGCAGTTCGAAGTCGACGGGTACGTGGGCGGAGATCGGCGTGGAGGTCGCGAGGGTCTCGATGTACTCGGGGCGGGCGTAGACGGTCGCCAGGTACCCCTCGACATCGGCGTAGTTCCGCAGCGCCTGCACGCCGCCGGCCGTGGCGCAGGCGCCGATAGTGACGAGGTGGCGGGCATCGGCGCGGATGCGCCGGATGCGCTCCACGTGCTCGGGCGTGCTGACCGAGCCCTCGACGAGCACGAGGTCGTACGGGCCGGGCGCGGGCTCGCTGGACGCTTCCAGGAAGTGGGCGATCTCCAGTTCGGCGGCGATGCCGAGCAGTTCGTCCTCGCAGTCGAGGAGGGTGAGCTGGCAGCCGTCGCAGGAGGCGAACTTGAACACGCCGAGGCGTGGGCGGGCAGGAGGCTGGGGCGGGGCGGGGGTGCTCATCTCATAGTTCCCGGACGGTGAGCAGGGGCTCGGCCTGGTCGTAGCCGACGACCGGGCCGTCGCGGCAGAGAAGGAGGGGCCCGAGCTGGCAGTGTCCGCAGTGGCCGATGGCGCAGCGCATGTTGCGTTCGAGGGAGACCTGGATACGGTCGGGACGTACCCCTTGGTGGATCAGCGCCCGTGCGGTAGCGCGCATCATCACCTCGGGACCGCAGACGAAGGCGACCGTGTCCAGCGGCGTGAAGCGGGCCTCGCGGAGCAGCGTGGTGACGACTCCGACCCGGCCGGCCCAGCCGCCGGAGGGCCGGTCGACCGTGACGGCGCCGAACGGCTTCTCCCAGGCGGGGAACTCGTCTCCGTAGAGCAGATCGGCGGGGGTCCGGGCACCCGCGAGGACGTTCAGCCGCCCGAAGACGTGGGGCTCGGCCAGAACGGTGTCGACGAGGGGACGCAACGGCGCGAGCCCGATGCCGCCTGCGATGACGAGCAGGTCGCTGCCGTGGGCGGCCGCCGTGTCCCAGGCGGTACCGAAGGGGCCGCGCACGCCGACCCACCCGCCGGTCCGCAGGCCGCACAATGCGCGGGAGACGGCCCCCACGGCGCGGACCGTGTGCGTCAGCCGGTGCCCGTCTCCGAGCCGAGACACGGACACCGGGATCTCGCCGACACCGAACGCGTACAGCATCGCGAACTGGCCGGGTGCAAAGCGGTCCAGGGCATCCTTGGCAGGCTCCAGGACAAGCGTGACCGTGTCATGCGTCTCGTCACGGCGGTCCACCACGCGATAGGACAGCGGTGCGGGCGTCATGGTGCTGCTCCGCTCCCCCGCGGTCCCGGCGGTCCGTAGAGGTCGAGCAACCGGGTGCGGGTCGCCCGCAGCCGGTCGCCGATGGTCTCGGCGACGGCGGTCACCAGCGACAGGCCCAGCGCCGTGTCCTCGGCGCACAGGTCATGGACGGCGGCGGCATCGAACTCCCAGGCGCGGACGGGTTCCCGTGTCTCGGCCGCCAGATGCCACTGCCGAGGCGGGCACAGCCACGACCAGCCGAGCAGGCTGCCCGCACCAATGGTCTCGACGACGGCTCGCCCCCGACCGGGCATGTGGATGTCGAGCGCAACCGTGCCCCAGCGGATGATCCAGAAGCGGTCGGCCTTCTCCCCTTCCTCGAAGATCCGCGTGCCGCTTGGAAGGGCGACGTCCCGGGCGAGGGCCATCAGCCTCCCACCGTGCTCCGCCGTCAGAGCGGCGAGCACGCCCTCGCCAGGAGGACCATCCAGATGCCTGGTCACGGCGTGTTCTCCCGCTGCGTGGCCTCCTGGTGCAGGGCGTGGGCTTCCTCGGTCAGGTCGATCCCCGTGGGACACCACACGATGCACCGGCCGCATCCGACACAACCCGAACTGTCGAACTGGTCGTGCCAGGTACCCAGCTTGTGGGTGAGCCACTGGCGGTACCGGCTGCGCGGGGTGGACCGGACCGGACCGCCGTGGAGGAGCGAGAAGTCGAGGTCGTAGCAGGAGTCCCAGAGGCGCCAGCGCTCGGCGTGATTGCCGGTCAGGTCGGTGACGTCCTCCGTGGTGGTGCAGAAGCAGGTGGGGCAGACCATGGTGCAGTTGCCGCAGCTGAGGCACCGGGCGGTGACGTCGTCCCAGCGCTCCGCTTCCAGGTTGTCCCGCATCAGCGTGCGCAGGTCCACCGGCGGCATGGAGCGGCCCATCCGTTCGGCGGCGGCGCTCACGGCCTGGGTCGCAGCCGCTCGGGTGGAGCCATCGGGGCTCCGCCCCGGCAGTTCCGCGAGGACCGCGGCTCCTTCCTCGCTCCCGCTCCGGCACAGGAAGCGGTGGCCGCCATCGTCCACGACCTCGGTGAGAGCGAGGTCGTACCCGGCGTCGGCGGCCGGCCCGCTCCCCATCGAGACGCAGAAGCAGGTGGCACCCGGCTCGGTGCACTCGGCCGCGATCAGGAAGGCGCCCGTCCGCCGGGACAGGTAGGTGGGATCCCGGTACCTGCCTCCGCTCATCACCCGGTCCAGGATCTGAATGGCACGCAGATCGCAGGGCCGCACGCCGAGGAAGGCGTACGAAATGCTCTCCTGCTTCTCCTCACGGACGACCGGCGCACCGTCCGGGCCGCGGTCCGCGGACCACTGACGGACGCGCTCCGGGTGCAGGAACGACTTCCATGACTGGGGTCCCGCGCTGTGCGCGAAGGCCGCCCCGTCCTCGCGGCGGCGCAGCTGGTACCGCCCCGCCTCCAGTTCGACCCCCCACCCGTAGGGAAGTGCGTCTGCGGTGTCCAGCTCGTCGAGGACGATCGCGCCGTCGCGCACGGTCGGGCCGATCACCGTGCGGCCGCGCCGCTTCAGGACACGCACGAGCGCGTCCAGACCGTCGCGGTCGAGGACCGCCTCGGCCTGGTGGTCGAGGACGGCTCCGGCATCCGAAGCGTCGGTCATGGTGCACCTCTCGGTCTCCACGTGCCTAGATCCGGCAGCATGTCAGACCTCCCGGCTCCGGGGTTCGAACCCGGTCCGGCGAGTCCGCTCGTCGTGCCGGCGAACATCCGCCTCGATACGCAGGGTCAGAAGCGGCAGGGCGGCCGCGACCGCCGGCGTGAGCCCAGTGCCCAGCGAACGGTCCGCCCCCTCGACCGCATACACGATGAGCCGGCCGGGGCCGCGCCCGACGCGGTCGGCGAGGCACACGGCCTCGGCGAGCCCCAGCCCGTGGGTGCTCTGCCTGCCTGCGGCAGCGGGGTGCGGCATCTCGCCGGGAGCCACACACCACCGGTGTGTTCGCCCTGGCTGAGCCGCAGGTGGGAAGCAGGCGTCGACGACGAGGGTGAGGGCCTTGCCTTCCCAGAGGCCGATCAGTCGGCCGGGGTCTCCGTCGCACTGTGCGAGGTCAGTGCCGGACGGGAGAGGTCGCTGTGCTTTCCATGCGCGCAACAAGGCGATGGCGGCCCACCCCAGCCCGTCATCGCGCCGGAACTCGTTTCCGATCCCGATGACCGCAGTACCGGCGAGAGGCTTCACAGGTACCCACTTCCTTGTCCGGGCGTCTCCAGGAACAGCCTGCCCTGCTAGCGGGATGAGGTCCTGTGCCACGGGGCAAACGGCGTATGGTGCGGTACCGAGTGCGGGGCGGCGCGCCAAGGCTCTGAGGCCGACCATCGGACTGACAGCCGTGGAAGGGGACCGTTCGGCACTGGCCCTCCGATCAACAGGGCACCGGAAACCCCGTCGGCACGGCCCACTGGGCCACACGCGAGGCCGGCCTCAGGAACGCGTCCCCTCCTCGCCACTCCACTGCCGATAGGCCGCCACGACCGTCGGAAGCGTGGGGTAGAGACGGCCGACTCCGATGGATGCGGTGAGGCCGTACGCGTCGAGGTCGTCGCGCAGGTCCTCCTTGACCCGGGCCAGCGCGAAAACGATTCCCCGGCATTCGAGCTCGCGGCGAAGGCCGTCGACAGCATCGAGGGCGGTGATGTCCACCTCTACGTTGGCCTCGGTGTTCAGCACGAACCACTGGACAGGCTCGCGCTGTACGTCGACGGCGGCCAAGGCGCGACGGCGGAAGTCTTCTGCGTTCGCGAAGAAGAGCGGCGAATCGTAACGGTAGATCAGCAGGCCGGGGATGGTTCGCGCCTGGGGATAGTCGTCAACGTCATGCATTCCGGCTACGCCGGGAACGAGACCCTCGATCGCGTCGTGCGGGCGGGCGACCCGTACCAACAGCTCGGCGACGGACAGAGCCACCGCCACCAGCACTCCGGCCAGGATGCCGAAAGTGAGGACACCGAGGGTGCAGCCGAGGGCCAGGAGTAGCTCGCGTCGCCGGAACGCGGCAAGGCGGCGGAAATCGCTCAGCTCCACCAGACGTACGGCGGCGTACACGACAATGGCGCCGAGGATCGCGCTCGGGGTGTGGGCCAGGAGTGGACCGAGGAAGAGCAGGACGGTCAGCACACAGGCGGCGGAGACGAGGGAGTACACCTGGCTGCGCGCGCTCGCCGAGTCGGCGAGGGCCGTGCGACTGGCGCTACTGCTGACGGGGAACCCCTGGACCATCCCGGCCCCGAGGTTGGCGGTTCCCAGCGCCAGCAGTTCCCGGTTCGCGCGCAAGGGGGTGGGGTCGTCATGGGAGGCGAAGGCCCGGGCCGTGAGGATGACGTCGGTGTATCCGACGAGCAGGACGCCGAGGGCGGGAAGCAGGAGCTGAGGAACGTCGGTGAGAGCGGGAAGGACGGGGGCGGGCAGGCCCGCGGGTACCGCGCCGATCACGGAGATGCCGTACTCGTCCTCGAGTCCGAAGGCAGCAACGGCCGCCGTCGCCAGCACGAGAACGAGCAGCGGGCCCGGCGGCAGTCGCGATACGTGCGGCAACGCGAACAGCAGAGCCAGCCCGACCGCACCGAGGATCACCGTTGGCCAGTGCACCTGGGATGCCTGCCGGAAGAACGAGAGCAGCTGCGGGAAGAACTCCGAGCCCGTAGTGGAGACGCCGGTCAGGCGGGGCACCTGGTCCACGATCATAATCAGGGCAACGCCTGCCAGATAGCCGACCAGCACGGGCCGGGACAGCAGATCCGCGAGGAAGCCCAGCCGCAACGCCCGCGTACGCCATGACCTGGGGCACGAGGTACGCGGCGACAGTGACACCTGCGAGCGCATCCCCTCGCAGCCAGCCACGCCGGTAGCCGGTAAGAAAGGGCGGCTTCCAGACGAACTCCCGTGGCGGCACGACCCCTCCTCCGTCGACAACGACAGGCTTGCGCACGAACGACGCCTTCCAGGCAACGCGGTGTCGACGCCGCGGCGTCGGATGGGCGGACGGGCGAGGTCGTCCACGCCGGAAACTCACGGCAGGGCGCGATCACCCGTGCCCGCCTGCCGTCCGTGGTCGCGCGCGAACGCATCGAGAGCCTGCCTGGGCGGGCCCTGGGTGTGCAGGAAGCGCTCGTCCAAGATGCCCGCGAGGTCTTCCAGGGCGGAACGCAACACCGTGGCGGCGAGCCGGACATCCCGGTGCCCGGCCTCCGAAGCCTCATCGGCGATGTCGAGGGCGTAGCCGATCTGGAGGGCCAGGGAGGTCCGTTCGTCGCCGTCGTGGAAGTAGTAGGACTCCGCGTACTGGAGGAAGTCGACCGCTGCCACGGACAGTGCTGTGGCCAGGCCGTCCAGCATGGCCGCCCCGGCCGGGGAGTCGATCTGTTCCTTCGAGGGGTGGGTACGGGAGAGGTGGGAGAGCCGCAACGCAAGAGCCCTGCGGCGGGCCAGAGCCGGATAGATGCCGAGGATCCAGGAGACCGTCGCGGTCAGCAAGGCGAACCCGACCAGCGCCTCCAGGGGTGCGAGGAGGCGCAGCCAGCCCTCGGCAGGTGCGACGTCGCCGAGACCGAGCGTGGAGAGCGTGACCAGCGAGACGTACGTCGCGTCCAGCAGGCCTGCATGGTCGTCGGGCTGCAACCCGCCCGCGTACACGAACGCGTCGGGCATGTGAGGCCAGTAGATCAGTGCCCACCCCGCCGCCACGGTGAGGGCCCACAGGGCGACGACAGACACCATGGCAAGCGGACCCGCCAGGCCGGCTGCCGTACGACGGGTGCCCAGGGCGAAGGACAGCCGCCACAGTGTGGTCATGACCAGCCGGCTCAGCCCGCCGTGACGCGTCGGGTGCCACAGCGTGTGGAACACGTCCCGGAGGATCAGCAGTACCAGGGCGGCGCCCGTGGCCGTCACCAGCCAATCCATCCGGAACCCCTTTTCCGCTGCGTTTCGCCCAGGTTCGCGCACCTCCGTGGTCGCTGATCGCAGCCCACGCCGTCCCCCGGTGTCAGAAGCGGGGCCGGACCTCGCCGGCGGCCGGAATCGGCCGAGGTTCCGGCCACAGGCGGAACCCGGTGACGAGTTCGGACCGGATCCGCAGGATGCGGGGCATCGCCTCGTTCCTCCACGGATCGAGCAGCGCCGCGAGCCGTTCGGCTTCGTCGCGGTTCACGACGAGCTCGGCGTAGCCGACCACCACGACGCTCCAGCCGAGATGCGTGTCGGGGTCGATGGCGTCGGCTTCGTAGGCGAGGACGATGCCGGGCTCGCCCGGCATCGCCACCAGCGACGCGTGTGAAGCGCCTTCGTCGAGCTGCACGAGCACGTCCTCCCCGTGGACGATGTGGCTCATCGGCCGGATGACTGGCAGCGCTTGGTGGGTGAAGACGATGCGGCCGAGCGAGACGGTACCCAGGAGCCGCAACGCTTCGGAGCGGTCCAGCTGCTCCGTGGACCGCGCGGGGTCCGGGGCAGGGCGGTGGTCCGGTCTCCTGGCGGTTTCGTGATCCATCACGCGTCCCTCCGCTCCGGCCCTGTCTTGTCGGCCTCGGCTTCACTCAGCGTCTTTTCCGTCTCGCACGCCGTGCCAGGGCCGAATGGTCCCCTGTCCTGCGGAATCGGGGGCCGGTCGGCCCATCCCCGGCACCTGCAGTGCCGCTCAGACTTGAATCGGAATCGGCCGGAGGCCGCCATGAGGACCACTCCCCCTACGGGGGTGGCCGAGCGGACAGGTTCTGGATCGTCCGAACGGGCATCGTCGCCCTGGGCACGGCAGTGCTAGCTATCCCTGGCGGCCGGTGTCGGCCACCTGAACCGCCAGCAGTGAGGAGTCCGTCATGCCCGCGTCCCGGTACACCGTCAGCGACGTCATGACCCATACGGCTGTGGCCATCGGCCGCGAGGCTTCCTACAAGGAGATCGTCGAGCTGATGGACCAGTGGAAAGTCAGTGCTGTTCCCGTCCTGGAGGGCGAGGGGCGCGTCGTCGGAGTGGTCTCCGAGGCGGACCTGCTGCCGAAGGAGGAGTTCCGGCGGGACGACCCCGTGCTTCCTGATCAGCTGGAAGAGGCTTCCAAGGCAGGGGGTGTGCTGGCCGAGGAACTGATGTCGAGCCCAGCCGTGACGGTGCACCCCGACGCCACACTCGCCGAGGCTGCCCGGATCATGGCGCGAAAGCACGTGAAACGCCTCCCCGTGGTGAACGGTGTGGGGATGCTGGAGGGAGTCGTCAGCCGGAGCGACCTGCTCAAGGTGTTTCTGCGACCGGACGAGGAGATCGGCGAGGAGATCCGCGACTCGGTTCTCACCGGGCTCGCTCCTCCCGTACATCTGCAGGCGTCGGTGAAGGAGGGCGTCGTCACCTTGCGCGGATCGCTCCGTGATCGCGCACTGGTGCCGCTGATGGCCCGTGCGGTCCGTGCCGTGGAAGGCGTGGTGGACGTGCGGATGGAACTGGAAGGGCAGCCCACCAGAGCCTCCTGAGGCCTCTTACCGCCCCGGAACCCGGGGGCGCCGCCCAGGTGCGTCCGCCTGATCCCCTGAGACAATTCGCATGAAACATACACAGAGCGGATCGACCACAGGGGCGTACATGTCCGACGTACCGGCAGCCTCCTACGAGGGCACCGTCCGGGTCTTCCTCTTGGACGACCACGAGGTCGTACGCCGCGGCCTGTACGACCTGCTGGACGCGGAGCCGGACATCGAGGTCGTCGGTGAGGCGTCCACCGCCGCGCAGGCGCTGACCCGCGGACCGGCGCTGCGCCCGGACGTCGCCGTACTCGACGTCCGACTGCCCGACGGCGACGGGATCACCGTGTGCCGCGAGCTGCGCTCGCGCATGCCGGAACTCGCCTGCTTGATGCTGACCTCGTTCGATGACGAGGACGCGCTGCTCGACGCGATCATGGCTGGTGCGGCCGGCTACGTCCTCAAGCAGATCAAGGGGTCCGACCTCGTCTCGGCCGTACGGACGGTGGCGACCGGGCAGTCGATGCTGGACCCGGCGACGACCGCCCGCCTCATGCACTCCCTGCGGGACCCGGAGGCCGTCAAGGCCCCGGATGACGATCGGCTGGCCGCTCTCTCCGAGCGGGAGCGTTCCGTACTCGAACTGATCGGCGAGGGCCTCACCAACGCGCAGATCGCCAAGCGGCTGTACCTGTCCGAGAAGACGGTCAAGAACCACATCTCAAGGCTGCTGGGCAAGCTGGGGGTGGAGCGTCGGGTGCAGGCCGCTGTCATCGCCACGCAGGTCCATGAACACGAGCCGGAGCACGGCAAGGGCCGGAGCTGAGTGACTACGGGGCGTGCTCACCTGGAGGGTGGGCAGTGGCCTCCACCGCCCAGTGGGACCCGCCATTCCAGCTTTGTGCCCTGCCCGGTCGGCCCGTGCGCCGAAACGGAGAGTTCACCACCCAGGCGTTCGGCCCGTTCACTGAGATTGCGCAGCCCGCTGCGACGACCTCCCTCCGCCATTCCCACTCCGTCGTCGGTGACCAGTACGGTCAGTACGCCCTCGACGGCTGCGATGGACACTTCCGCCCGGCTTGCCCTCGCATGCCGGGCGACGTTGGTGAGCGCCTCCCCGACCACGGCGAGTGCCTCGTCCGCGGTCTCGGCGGGTACGTCGGTGTCGATCAGGCCCTCCATCCGCAGGGCCGGGGCGAACCCGAGTACCTGGGCAGCCTCCTCGACGGCCTGAACGGCACGGAGCCGCAGCTTCGGCGGCACCCCGGATACTTCGTGTTCACGAAGCCCGAAGATCGTCGACCGAATGATCTTGATGGTGGCATCCAGGTCGTCGATCGCCCGGGCAAGTCGTTCCGAAGCCTCGGGATGCTCGACGAAGGGTTGCGCGCTCTGCAGGGTCATACCTGTGGCGAAGAGGCGCTGGATGGCGAGATCGTGCAGGTCACGGGCAATGCGGTCGTGATCCTCCAGCATGCTCATCTGCTCGGTGTCCCGGCGCCGGTCTGCGAGCTCCAGCGCCACGGCGGCCTGGCCGGCGAAGCCGGGCAGGGCTGCGATCTCGGCGCGGGCGAACGCCGGGCGGCCGCGCCTGCGGGCCAGGATGAGGACGCCGCTCAGCTTCTCCTTGGTGCCGAACGTGACGGCGACGGCGGGGCCGAAACCCTTCCACCGTTCCGGCTGCACGGTGATCCGGTCGTCGGCCCCGACGTCGGCCACGGTGATCAGTCCGTCCTCCTCGCCGAGGGCAGCGGCGGCCAGGGTGCCTTCACTGCTGGGCAACACGATGCCGCGATGTGCCTCGGCGCCCTCCCCCAGGGCTAGCGAGCCGCGCAGCTCCCCGCTCTGGCCCACAAGGTAGAACACACCGATGTCGGCGCCCGTGATGTCGCGAGCTCGCTCCAACATCCCCTCCAGCACCTCCGTCTCGGCCGAGCCGGAGAGCAGAGCACGGGTGAAGTCGGAGCTGGCGGCCAGCCAGCGCTCCCGGAGGCGTACCTCTTCGAAGAGGCGGGCGTTCTCGACGGCAATGCCGGCCGCCACCGCCAGCGTGGACAGGACCGCCTCGTCCTCCTCGTCGAAGTCGATACCACCCCGCTTCTCGGTCATGTAGAGGTTGCCGAACACGTCCTCGCGAACCCGGATGGGGACGCCGAGGAAGGAGTGCATCGGGGGGTGGTGGGGAGGGAAGCCGTAGGAGGCGGGGTGACCGGACAATTCCGAGAGCCGGAGCGGCTCGGGGTGCCGGATGAGCTGGCCGAGGATGCCGTGGCCGGAGGGCAGGTCGCCGATCTCGGCCCGGAGGTCGTCGCTGATGCCGACAGGAAGGAACTGGGCGAGCTTCTGGTCGTCACCGATGACGCCCAGCGCTCCGTACTCCGCGTCCACCAGGACGACAGCGGCTTCGACGATGCCACTCAGGACCTGTGGCAGATCGAGCTCCCGACCGACGGACATCACAGCCTCGAGGAGCCCGTTCAGCCGGTCCCGGGTGCCGCGCACCTCGTCGATACGAACCTGGAGCTCCTCGAGCAGTTCGTCCAGCCGGAGCCGCGGAAGCCCAGGACGCACGGGACCCAGCTCGTCCCCGCCCATGCGTACCTCCAGCGGCGCCCCGGGGAAGTTCGGCCTGCCTCTTCACCGTATCCCTGCCCCCACCTTCCCGCTCAGGCTGAAGGCATCATCCGGAGTCGTCCGCGCCGAGATGCCGAATGTGTGCGTCCGGTCCCGGGAAGAAGAGGGTGGTCCTGCCGGTGTCCGACCAGCGGACGTCGTAGGGCGGGGTGCCGTCGTCGTGGTGCAGTCCGACGACTTCGCCGTCGCGACCCGCTTTGCCCACCGTCGGCCCGCCCACCACTATCTCGTCACCGACGCGAGCGTGGGGTCCGTGCTCGGACGTGCGCGTCTCCATGATCATCATCTCCTTCGGAATGCGTGCCGTGCGAGTCGGGCCGCCGCGAAGCCACTGGTGAGGGCGGCTGATGCTCGGCCAGTCGGCGTTCCGCTTCGAGGTCGGTGAGCCCGCCGGGCGCGCGTACCGGTACCTCTGCGGTGGCCGGGGTCATGGCCATGGCGGTCCTATTCGGCCGGAACCGTGATCACCGGACAGAAGGCCCGGTGCAGCAGTCCGTGGACAACGGAGCCCAGGCGCATGCCGGAGTAGCCTCCTCGTCCGCGACGGCCCACCACCACGGCCAGGGCGTGCTCGGCGGCTTCCGCGAGCTCTTCCACCGGGTGCCCGATCGGGACCTCGTGGGAGAGCACCACGTCCGGGTACTTCTGCGACCAGCCGGCCGTGGCCTCGGACAGCATCCGCCTCTGAGCCTGCAATGCGACCTCCTCGTCGTGGAGCAGGAAGACCGGCGGCTGCCACACTGCGATGGCGCGCAGTGCTGCGCCGCGCAGGTCGGCTTCCTCGAAAGCAAGCGCCAGCGCAGCCTTCGAGGACTCACTGCCGTCGATGCCGACGACCAGGTAGGGCGTCTCCTGGGTGGTGTGCTCGGGGTTTCCCACCACGACGACGGGGCAATGCGCCTGGGCCACGACCGGGACCACCGTGGAACCGGCGCTGAAGAGTTCCGCGGTCCGGCTCAGGTGACGGGATCCGAGCACGAGCATGCGGGCCTGGTGAGACAGGCGTCCGATGGCGGGAACGGGGAATCCTTCGATCAGATCAGTGGCTGCGTCAAGCCCCAGGTGTCGGTCCCGCGCCCAGTCGTAACCTGCCGCAAGAGCTTCAGAGCCCGCCTGGCGCAGAGCCGTCCTGCGGGGTGTGTCATCAACCTGCCGCGTACGCTGCGGCGGAGGCACAGCCACGACGAGTCGGAGCCCGATCCCACGACGGTGGGCCTCGTCCGACGCCCAGGCAAGGGGCAAGTGCCAGTCCCTGGCCGGGTCGATGCCTACGACGATCTCGCGGCGTTCGGCGGTGGCCATCACGATCCACTCCCGTGCTCGTCCGGGTGGCGCGGGATGAGCAGCACAGGGCAGTGCGAGTGGTGTACGAGGCTGTGGGTGTGCCGCCCGAGGGTGGGTCCCAGGTATGCGGACGCCCTGCGACCGCCCATGACCAGCAGGTCGGCGTGCCGGGAAGCCTCTACGAGAACACCGGCGACGGACGCGCTCTTCTCGGCATCCGCCCGCACGGTGAGGTCCGGGAATTCC
Organism: Streptomyces sp. NPDC091682; assembly: GCF_044756625.1. NCBI lineage: Bacteria > Bacillati > Actinomycetota > Actinomycetes > Kitasatosporales > Streptomycetaceae > Streptomyces > Streptomyces sp. NPDC091682. Next base: position 508,438 of record NZ_JBIVTH010000002.1, read on the forward strand.
CGGCGGATTCGCTCCGTCAGCGCGGTCAGGTGCCGGACGTACTCGTCGGCGATCTCCTTGATGTCGTCCATCATGGTCATCACGTCGCCAACGGACTGGAGCACGTTCCACACCTGGAGCAGCCGCAGCTCGGCCTTGCGCAGCTCGGCCTCGCGCGCCGCGTAACGCACACAGTCCAGATCTCGCTCGTCACGGACCCCGGCGAGTACCGTCCCGCTCTCGGCGCCGCTTTCGGTTCCCCTGACGATGATGACGGGCGTCTTCGCACCGGCCGCCACCTTCAGGCCCACGGATCCGAGCAAGAGGGAGTTGAATCCGCCCAACCCCCGGTTGCCGACCACTATGGTGCCGCGACGACCAGCGGCCCGGTGCAGGCTGGCCACGGGGTCGCCACGACCGAATTCCGTGGTGGCGACCAGGCCGGGGTGCTGCTTCTTGACCGCAGCAGCGATTTCGTCGAGCAGTTCGCGGCCGGCAAGACGGACGCGCTCAATGGTCTCGACAGATGCGTAGAGTGCCCGGCCGTCCGTGTCGGCGCCGTACACGATGTGCAGCGGACGCCCTCGGCGTTCGGCCTCTCCCGCTGCCCAGAGCGCGGCCTGACGGGCGGGCTCGGAGCCGTCGACGCCGACGACGACGGAGCCGAGTTCGGAACCGCTGACGGTGTGCTCCATGATTCCTCCTCGCCCAGGGCCAGTGAGGGTCTGACCTCACAGTGACACCGCAGGCCCCTGTGGGAAGAGGGCCGCTCAGGACCTTCATGGGGGCCAAAGGTCCCGGTCGGGCCTCCTTCGTGGTCACGCTGTGGTGTCCAGCCACCCGCTGTACGGCTTGAGGGACTCCTGCAGGGACGGAGCTCCGGCAGCCTGCATGTCGCCGTAGGCGGCTCGCTTCATCTGGAGGGCGAGATCCTCCATGGCACGAGCGACCGCGAGTTCGTCGCCGATCTCCGGGACGTCGTCGTCCTGGGGCGCGCAGCGGGCGGTGCCGTGGCCCGTGAGCCGGTTCGTACCCGTGTCGAGTTCCAGGCGTGCCTTCGTCGTGTGGTCCTCCTCGAAGAGGTAGAGACGGACCTTCCATTCGGCTGTGTGTGACATGGGAGCCTCCGGACGGGTTCAGGCGTTCGTGCTTCGGCGAGTGCGTCGGGCCCAGCGCCGGAATTCATCGGTGCCCCACACGAGGACCGGGAAGGTGGCGATGAGCGCGACGACGTCAAGGGAGAGGGCTGCGGTGCCGAACAGGTCTTGCAACGGCGGCGCGTAGACGAGCGCCGCGGCGAAGACCAGCTCGAAGGCGATGCCCGCGAGGAGCAGGTGGTTGCTGAACAGGCCGATCTCGCGCAGAGCAGCGTGGTCGGTGCGTGCGGCCATCGCCGTGCCGACCTGACAGGTGACGATGCCGGCGAAAGTGGCGGTGGTCGCGGTGACGTACGCGTGGTGGAGGGGGGTGCCGGGGCCGGTGGGGTCGCCGGGGTGCCAGCCCGCCCGCCAGAGCACGTAGAAGAACGCGGTCATGACCAGGGCGGCGGACACCGTGCCGAGCCATCCCCAGCTCCGGATGAGCATGTCGCGGGAGATGACCCCCTGCGAGCTCGGTCGCGGCGGACGGCTCATGACGCCCGGCTCGGCCCGTTCCCGGCCGAGGGCGAGGGCGGGGAGGGTCTCGGTGCCGAGGTCGATGGCGAGGATCTGCAGGACGGTCAGCGGCAGGGGGACGGTGCCGGCCGAGAGTGCGAACACCAGGAAGGGCACGACCTCGGGGGTGGCGTGGGCGAAGATGTAGACGATGAACTTGCGGACGTTGTCGTATACGCGGCGCCCGGATTCGATGGCGGCGACGATGGTGGCGAAGTTGTCGTCGGTCAGCACCATCGTGGACGCTTCGCGTGCCACGTCGGTGCCGGACCGGCCCATCGCGACCCCGATGTGCGCACGGTGAAGTGCCGGGGCGTCGTTGACACCGTCGCCGGTCATGGCCACGATCTGCCCGTGTGCGCGCAGCGTGTCGGCCACGTGCAGCTTGGTCTCCGGAGAAGAGCGGGCGAAAACGACCTCGGCATCGCCTTGTGCCAGGAGCTGGTCGAGCTCCTGGTCACCCACCGTCTCGGACTGGGCCACCACCGTGAGGCGCGGTACTCCGATCCCGACCTCCCGCGCGACGGCGGCCGCGGTGGCGCCGTTGTCACCCGTGACGATATGGACCCGGACGCCCGCGTCGTGACAGCGGCGGACGGCCTCCGCGACCTCGGGCCGCGGAGGGTCGTACAGGCCGACGAGCCCCAGAAGGCGCAGACCGCTCTCCGCATCGTGGCGCCGCGCCGGCGTCGCAGCCCCCTTCGGCAGGTCGCGCACGGCGACGGCCAGGACACGCATGCCGTCGTGGGCGAGCCGGTCCGCGGCGGCGAGCGCGGCAGTGGAGTCCCCGCCGTCAAGGGCGCCCACCACCGACTCTGGCGCGCCTTTGACGATGACGCGGGCGCCGTCCGGTTCCGCCTGCTGCACGACGGACATCAGGCGCAAGCGGGGGTCGAAACGGAAGAGGACCTGGCGGTCGGCGTCCCTCCTGTCGAGGTCGATGGGGGCGCCGTGGGCACCGGCTCCTTCGACCAGGGCGATCTCGGTCGGGTCCCCGTGCAGGTGGCCCTGGGCATCCCGCGTGACCGTGGTACACAGGGCCCCTGCACGGGCGAGTTCACCTGCCCAGGGGCCTTTGCTCGTACCGTGTTCAGGTGTCCACACAGTCTGGAGCCGCATGCGGTTCCGGGTGAGGGTGCCGGTCTTGTCGGTGCAGATCACGTTAGTGGACCCGAGAGTTTCGACGGCGCTCAGCCGCTTGACCACAGCCCCCTGGCGGGCGAGGGCCCGTACCCCGACGGCGAGGGCGAGGGTGATGATCGGCAGCAGGCCCTCGGGCACGTTGGCGACCAGCAGGCCGATGGCGAAGATCAGCGAGTCGGTCAGCGGGAGTCCTACGGCCACGCCTGCCACGAGGAACACCGCACCCATGGCGACCGCGACGGCGGCGATCAGCCAGGCGACCTTCTTTACCTGCCGCTCCAAGGGGCTGGGGTCGCGCTGGGTGCGCTGGCTGAGTGCGGCGATCCGTCCGAGTTCGGTGTGGTCGCCCGTGGCGAACACGATCGCCTGGGCCTGGCCCTCGGTGCAGGCAGTACCGCTGAAGACGAGGTTCGGCTCCTGGAGCAGCGGAGCCCCTGCGAGACCGGGGCCGGCGACGCGTTCGGCGGGGGCGGACTCCCCTGTCAGCATCGACAGGTCGACCTCGATACCGCCGTCTGTGAGGCGTCCATCGGCGGGGACCTTGGCGCCCTCTTCGAGGACGATGAGGTCGCCCGGCACGAGCTCGCGCGACTCGACGGCCGACGGTTGGCCGTCGCGGATCACCCATGCGTACTCGGGCAGATACCGGGCCAGGGTCTCCACTGCCTGCTCCGCCTGGCGCTCCTGCAGGAGCGCGAAGGCGGCGTTGACGATGACCACGGCGACGATGGCCCAGCCGAGGACCGCTATGTCCGCCACGAAGGCCAGTGCGGCAGCCGCCCAGAGCAGCATGGCCAGCGGGTGGACGAGCTGGCGGACGATCTCCCGGCCCAGGGAGGTACGGGCCTTGCGGCGGACCTCGTTGGGGCCGTAGACGGCGAGGCGGCGGGCCGCCTCGCGCGCGGAGAGTCCACTCGGCCCGGTGCCGAGTTCGCGCCTCAGGAGCGGCAACGGTTCGAGGGGGTCAGGGCTCAGGGGCAGCCCGTTGGCCGGAAAGGGGGGCCGGGTGGCTGCCTCAGTCATCGCCAGGTCCCTTTTCGCGTCGCAGCCTGCCGGACCAGCGCGGCTCCACGGCCTCCCACTCGTGCTCCCACTGGGCCAGGCTGCGGGTCTCGACGTGGAGCAGACGAAGGCGGACCACTGCCCCTGTGGCGAGGGCGAGCAGGCTGAAGGATCCGATTCCCGCGACTGCGGCCGTGAGGACGCGTTGGGCTTCGGCCGACGGCGCCTGCGCCTCCCTGCCCGCGTCATCGACCCAGATCGTGACCGTCCGGCCTGCCGGAGTGCCGAACGGGACGGAGATCGTGGCGGAGTGCTGGTGAGCAGCCGGGTACTCCCAAACGGCCGGAGCAACCGTCCGGGAGGTGCCGCCGGAGCGGTTGGAGACCGCGCGCTCCACGGCGCCGACCGTCGTCGCCTCGATCCGGTGCCGGTGGCGGGCCGCTTCCTGGGCACTGCGGCTTTCGGCGTCCCAGACGGCCGTCGTGACGACGGCGCCGCAGGACAGGGCGATCAGGAAGGAGAGCACGAAGGCGATGTTCCAGCGGCGCCGGGTCCGGTCGGCCGGACGACGCAGCTCGTTCGGACGTCCGCCGAACAGCCGACGCACGCGGTCGGCCGTCGCCGGGCGCGATCGGGTGGGCCCGTCTCCGGGCGTGCCGGGCTCGGACATCGTGCACCTCCGCGCTCTGGTACTGCCCGGCCGCTCAGCGGGGAGCGGCGAGTTCGGCGCTGATGTGGTGGGCCCACGTCCGGATCCGCTCGGGATTGCGGAAGTCTCCTCCCTTGCCCGCGCGGACCATGGCCCGGGCGATGAAGCCGGGCGTACTGGCGGTGATGCTGCCGCCGAAGGTGATGTGCTCGCGTGCGCCGAGGCGCTCCATCTCCCGGGCCACCGCAGGCACCGGCGCGATGTCGTGCTGCTCGGCGGAACTGTCCACGGGGCCGCTGCTGAACAGGTAGACCGGGCGGTGCTGGAGGTAGTGCTCGTTGCGTTCGGCGCAGCGCTTGGCCTTGCCGCTCCAGTGCCCGGCGTACAGGGCGCCGCCGAGCACCACTGCGTCGTACCCGCGTACGTCGTCCACGTCGTCGGCGGGGACCACGACGGCGTCGAGGCCGTCCTCACGCAGGGTCCTGCCGATCTCGGACGCGATTCCGGCGGTCGCACCGTGCTTGGTGCCGTAGGCGACCAGGACGCGCTTGGACGTCATGACGAGTCTCCCTTGCCGTCCGCCGTGGTGCGCTTGACGGGGATGCTGCGCCTGGACTCCTCGGGCGAGGCCGGCATGGGCACGCGCACGGTGAGAATGCCGTCCTCGTACGCTGCCTCGACTTCGTCGGAGGGGATCGGCCCGGGCAGGCGCACAACTCTCTGGAAGGAGCCGTAGCGGAACTCCGAGTGATCCTTCTCCTCCTTGCTCTCGGTGTGCTCGGCGCTGACGGTGAGGGTGTCCCCCTCAACCGTGATCTGGATGTCCTTGTCCGGGTCCATCCCGGGAAGTTCGGCGCGCAGCGTGTACTGCCCCTCCTTGTTGGTCACCTCGATCGGGATCGGGAAGGTGTCGAACGACGACCGCCACAGCGGGAACCGTGGGAATTCGGTGCCGAACCAGTCCCTGAAATCGGGGAACGGGCTGCGCCTGCGCTCCAGGTGCGTTCCTGACATGGTGTGCTCCGTTCCGGCGCCCGATCAGCGCCTTCATGCGTTGCCTTCCTCCACTTTCACGAGACGGACGGCTGCTCCGCTTGAGACCATCGGGTCCCTGATGGGGCCGTTCGGCCCTCCCCGTACCGGACCGATTCGGCGGCGGCCACGTGGTGCTTGACCGCGGCGAAGCTGTCCGGGGCGACGGAGATGGAGTCGATCCCTGCCTTGACCAGGAACTCCGTGAAGGCGGGGTCGTCGCTCGGGCGCTGGCCACAGAGGCCGACGGGGCGGCCCGCTGCCTGGGCACGAGGGACGAGGATCTCGATGCTCCGGGTGACCGCCGGGTTGGTCTCGTCGAAGACGTGGGCGAGGGCTTCGGAGTCGCGGTCGACACCCAGGGTGAGCTGGGTGAGGTCGTTGCTGCCGATGGAGAAACCGTCGAAGCGTTCGGCGAAGTCCTGGGCCAGGATGACGTTGGCGGGGATCTCCGCCATGACGTAGACCTTCAGCCCGTTCTCCCCACGGCGGAGGCCTTCCTCAGCCATGACACCAAGCACCCGGTCGGCCTCTTCGAGGCTGCGACAGAAGGGGATCATGACGACGACGTTGGCCAGGCCCATCTCGTCGCGGACCCGGCGCAGGGCTCGGCACTCGAGGGCGAAGCCCTCCCGGTATCCGTCGCTGTAGTAGCGGCTCGCACCCCGCCAGCCGATCATCGGGTTGGCCTCGACCGGCTCGAACGGCCGACCTCCGACAAGCCGCGCGTACTCGTTGGTCTTGAAGTCGCTGGTCCGTACGATGACGGGGGCGGGCCACCGGGAGGCGGCGATCCGGGCGATGCCGTACGCCAGGCGATCGGTGAAGTAGCGGGTGCGGTCGAGGTATCCCTCGGTGAGCTGGTCGACGGCGCAGCGGTCGGCGGGGTCCAGGCGTTCGGGGTGCAGCAGGGCCATGGGGTGGACCTTGACCTGGTGCGCCACTATGAACTCCAGCCGGGCCAGGCCGACACCATCGGCCGGCAGGCGCCACCACCGGAAGGCGGCGGAGGGGTCGGCGAGGTTGAGCATGACGTGCGTCCGGGTGGCGGCGATGTCCGCGAGGTCGGTCTCGGTCTCCTCATAGGTGAGCAGCCCTTCGTAGACCTTGCCACGTCCGCCTTCGGCACAGGAGACGGTCACCTTCTGTCCGTCGTACAGGGCCTGAGTCGCACGGCTGGTGCCGACGACGGCGGGGACGCCGAGTTCGCGGCTGACGATCGCAGCGTGGGACGTGCGGCCGCCGTGGTCGGTGACGATGGCGGAGGCCCGCTTCATGATCGGTTCCCAGTCCGGGTCGGTGATGCCGGTGACGAGCACCCCGCCGGACGGGAAGCGGTCGAGGTCGACGGGCGAGTCCAGGACGACGACGGGCCCGCTGCCGATGGCCTCGCCGACAGCGATGCCGTCCACGAGAGGCGTACCTGGCACGGCCGTCAGGCGGCAGCGGCGCAGGGTGGAGGCGGCGCGGCGGGACTGAACGGTCTCGGGCCGGGCCTGCACGATCCACAGGTCGCCGGTGAGGCCGTCTTTGGCCCATTCCAGGTCCATGGGGCAGCCGTAGTGCCCTTCGACGGTCAGCGCCCAGTCGGCGAGGAGCCTCACTTCGGTGTCGTTCAGGACCCTCTGCAAGCGCTCCTCGTCGGTGGTATCAACGGTCCGCGTCAGTCCATGTTCCGCATAGACCGCCTTCCGCCGCTTCGCTCCGACACGTACGTCGATCAGCGGGTCCAGATCCGGGTCCTTCAGGCTCGGCTTGAAGACGGTGTACTCGTCGGGGTCGACCTGCCCGCTGACGACCGTCTCGCCCAGTCCGCACGCCGCGCTGATGACGATGACCTCGGGGAATCCGCTCTCCGGGTCGAGGGTGAAGATCACCCCGGCACCGGCCAGGTCCGACCGGACCATGATTTGAACACCGACCGAGAGAGCGACCTGGAGGTGGTCGAAGCCCATCCGCTCCCGGTAGTCGATGGCTCGATCGGTGTAGAGGGACGCATAGCAGCGATGCACCGACTCCAGCAATTGGGCGGTCCCGCGCACGTTCAGGTAGGTCTCCTGCTGGCCTGCGAAGCTCGCCTCCGGCAGGTCCTCGGCGGTGGCGCTGCTGCGTACGGCAACCTCGGGGTCCGCGCGGCCTTCGTCGCGCCCCAGCTGCTCGTACGCCGAGACGATCTCGGCCCGCAGCCCTGGGGGCAGCGGCTCGGCGAGGGTCATCGACCGTATCGCGGCCCCGACCTCATCGAGCGCGGCGCCCTCGTGCAGGCGCGCGATCTGTTCCTCGATCCGCCCCCGGAGTCCGTGTCCGTCCAGCAGCTCTCCGTACGCGGCGGCCGTCGTTGCGAACCCCGGAGGGACGCGCACGCCGGCATCGGCCAGGTGGGCGGTCATCTCACCCAGTGAGGCGTTCTTACCCCCGACACTGCCGACTTCCTGCCGGCCGAGTTCCGCGAACGGTATGACGCGCCGCGTGCTTGCCATGACGACCTCCGGGCTCAATACGGGAGCGGGCGGCCGGACGGAGTGCGCAGGTCCGGCGGCGCGGGCTTGTGGGGCTGCTTCTGGCGGGACTGGATCCTGATGCGCTGCATCGTGGCCACCTCTGGGAAACGGAGCCCGTATCGGCATCCGGATTCCACGATCACACCGGGAGGTGGCTGCACCCCAGTGCCGAGAGGTGCAGCGGCAAGGGGCCGACCGGGCCTCACCGGGGAGGGGCCGACCGGCCCATGGCAGGCCGAGCAGGGAACCGAAGGGCTCATGCCCGACAGGCGCAGAGCGTGCAGGCTGGGGGTATGTCCGAGACCACGACCACCGACCTCTACGAGGTGACGATGGCGATGTCCTACCTGCGAGAGGGCATGCTCGCGTCGGCCACCTTCAGCCTGTTCGTCCGGGATCTGCCGCCCGGCCGGGGATTCCTCGTCTCCGCCGGGCTGGAGCCGTCCCTGGACTACCTGTCCCACTTCCGGGTGAGCGCGGATGACGTCCGCGATTTCGCCGTCGCGCTCCACAGACCGCCCGAGGAAGTGTCCGGCCTGCTCGGCCTGCGCTTTGACGGGGAAGTCCGCGCGATTCCGGAGGGCCACCTCGTTTTCGCCGGGGAGCCCCTGCTGGAGGTCACCGCCCCGCTCCCCCAGGCCCAGCTCGTCGAGACGTATCTGCTCAGCCAGATCTGCCACCAGACCGCCGTCGCCTCGAAGGCGGCCCGTTGCGTGATCGCCGCGGAGGGCCGGCCCCTGGTGGACTTCTCTCTGCGCCGCGACCACGGCCCCCAGGCCGGGCTGCAGGCCGCCCGGCTCTCCGCCATGGTCGGTTTCACCGCGACCAGCAATGTTGCCGCCGCCACCCGATACGGCATCCCCGCCGCCGGAACCATGGCTCACTCCTACATCGAGTGCTTCCCTAGCGAGGAGGAGGCCTTCCGGGCCTTCGCCCGCACCCATCCGGGCCCGCTGACGTTCCTCGTCGACACCTATGACACCGCACGCGGCGTCGCAATCGCCGGCCGTGTTCTCGCCGAGCTCCGGCGAGGGCCGGGCTGCGCGATCCGGCTCGACAGCGGCGATCTGGGTGAGCTCGCCAAACGTTCACGCCAGCTGCTCGACGCGGCAGGGCTGACCGACGTACGCATCATCGCCAGCGGCGGTCTGGACGAATACTCCGTCGCCGAACTCGTGCGCACTCGGGCACCGATCGACGTCTTCGCGGTCGGAACCCGGGTGGGCGTCGCCGCCGATGCTCCCTACTTGGACGCGGCGTACAAGTTGGTCCAGTACGACGGACGCCCGGTAATGAAGCTGTCCTCCGCGAAGGTCACCGCTCCGGCTCCCAAACAGGTGTTCCGCGGCCCCGGCTGCGCGGATGTGATCGGTCTGTCCGACGAGCAACCGCCTGACGGTACGGTGCCCCTGCTCCGTACGGTGATGCGGGACGGCCGCCGGACCGGCCCGCCCGACACCCTCGCCGCGGCCAGAGCCCGCTTCGAGGCTGATCTCGTGGATCTGCCGGAGGCAGCACGCCTCATCCATCGCCCCGAGAGCCCTGTGCCAACAGGTTCCCCGCAGTTGAAGGCCCTGACCTCGGTGGTGAGGGACCGTCTCAAAGCGGCATCCGCCGCCCCCGCTGACAGGAGCGGATGAGCGGGATCCGCTGATCAGCCGACTTCCATGCGGAACCACCGCTGCCGACCGGGGCCACGGACGCGGCCCGTCCACCGGGCAGGTACAGCGGAAGGGGAGGGGCTATTCGGGAGAAGAGGTGCGCGCGTGGCGAGCCGACCGTTGCCGAGCGTGCACAGAGCTTCCCACGCCTATCGTGCGGGTTCGATTCCCGTCTTCCGCTCCAAGACAGAGCCCCAGGTCAGCAACCTGGGGCTGTTGTCCAAACCCCTCAGGGCCCGCTGCCATTCTCGTGCCCCAAGTGCCGTAACGGGGCTTCAGTCCATCCGGGGGAAGAAGGAGGTGCCGGACGCGGACCGGCCGAGGCGGCCGGTCCGCAGTCGCTGGCGCCGGCCTGTCAGTGGCCCTCCTTGCGCCTGCCTCCGATTTGGAGCGGCCGCATCATCTCGTTGTCCTCGTGCTCGACGATGTGGCAGTGCCAGACGAAGCGACCGGGGTGATCGAACCGCGCCTTCACCCGGGTGATTTCTCCCGGATAGGCGATCACGGTGTCCTTGAAACCGAGCTCCCAGCTCTCCGGCGGAATGGGTGCCCCGTTGAACGGCTGCCGGTTCACCACCTCGAACGCCACCTCGTGGATGTGGATCGGGTGGGCGTCCACAGTGAAGTTGTGCAGTTCCCATGTTTCGGTCGCGTTCAGCCTCGGGTTCTCCGTGACCGGGTCGTCCCAGGCGAGCGAGACCGGATTGCCGGCGGAGTCGACCGTCCCGAGCAGGTTCTGGACGGGCGTTCCCGGTGGCACCAAGGGGTTGCTGGAGTTCGCCTCGTTGAGGGACAGCCGACGGGTGACGCTCGCCGAGCCAAGTGGCCTGATCCTGGGCAGCCTGAGCCGATCCGGCGGGACGCTGGTGTCCTTGCTCGCCAGAGGGCCGACCACGAACTTCATCACCTGCCCAGTGGTGGCCGGATCCGCCACAGGGAAGGCCACGCCCGGTTCGCCCCGGCCGAAGGGTTCGTCCGCGCCCTCGTTGATGAGGTACAGCTCGGTGCCTTCCGCAATCCCGGTGAAGTCGACGATGACGTCGGCCCGCTCCGCATTGGCCAGCAGCAGCCGCTCCAGCCGCACTGGTGCGGGCAGGAACCCGCCTTCGTTGCCGATCTGCCAGAACGGTACGGCCGACCGGGCCGGTCTGACGGTCGGACCGTCCGCGATCTTCAGGATGAGGAACCGGGCATTGCATCCATTGAGGAAGCGCAGCCTGTAGCGACGCGGTTCGACTTCGAGCTTCGGCCATGTCCGGCCGTTGACCACCATGGTGTTGGCGAAGAATTCGGGGTTCCAGATGGGGGACACATCGGTCGTGGGAATGTACGGACCCGCGAACCCGTCGAAGAATTCCCGGGTCGTGGGGTAGAACAGCGAGCCGTCCGAATTGAACGAGCGGTCCTGGATGGCCAGGGGGATCTCGTGGTATCGGGTACCCGGCCGATCTCCGGAGGCGGGCGCCGGGCCGGGCAGGGCCCCCTTGGGCAGGTCGCACTCACCGCCGCGGAGCAGATAGAAGCCGGCGGGTCCGGCGTAGACGTTGAGCCGGGTCAGACCCAGGGTGTGGTCGTGGAACCAGAGGGTCGATGCCCGCTGGTCGTTGGCGTACTGGAAGGTCGCGGTACCCGGATCCCACTTCAGGCGGTGCGCATCGGCGAACTTGTCCCGGAACTCGTTGTAGAACGAGCCCACGGTGGCGAATCCCGGAGGAATGTTGTTCGCGCGTGGCAGGTACCACGCTTCCGTGTAGCCGTCGCTCTCCTCGGTGGAATGCCCACCGTGCAGGTGCGTGACGATCGGTACGGGGCCGGTGTACGGACCCGGCGTCGATGTGAAGGTCGGCCGCGAATCCCGCCCGGCATTTCCGCCCGGCGGGTTCGCCCAGTGCAGGGTGGGGTCGACCGCCAGCAAGTGCGGGAGGAAACGGCCCTGGCTGTCGACGAGATCGTTCACCCAGGTGACCCGGACAGGCCTGTCTACGCTGGCCTCGATGGTGAACGACGGGTAGTTGAACGTGCTGTTGTCCCCGAGCGAGCCGTATCCCCACAGGGTGGTGGACGGCAGAGTGGGAGGCAATACCTGCTGGCTGAATTGCCGGACGCCGATGACATACGTATCGATGCCGTGCCGCTCCGGGTGCCGGGCCTTCGGCATCACCGGCGGGATCACCAGGTTGGTGACGTATTTCGGGATGGTCGTGGGGTCCAGGGTGGAGACTGGGAATTTCCCGACAGACCTGGCCCCCGGAACCACCGCGGTCTCGTTCGGGAGTGCCACCGCCTCATTAGGGGCCGGAAGGACCAGGGCCGCTCCACCAACGGCCCCGGCTACGAGCAGGCCTCTTCGCGCGATCATCTCTCTCGCCTTCTGCAGCCCGAGGGCATCGATCACTTCCTCACTCAATGTTAAGTGGAGTGCACGGTAAGTAATCGAAGGACGCCCGGCGTGGCGACGGGCTGTCGGGGCAGGCAGCGAGCGAGCCGCAACCGGCACAGTCATGGCCAATATCCGTTGCCGGCAAATAGCCTGCGCTCAGCCTCGGTTTTCTCGTGGTCCGTCGGCCTCCTGGAACCCCAAGGATGCGGCCGGGCGGCGTCGTTGTGTGCGGGCCGGACCTCGTCGAACGTCTCGACCGCTCCGTCCCTGAGCGCTTCCGTGAACGCGTGCTCTTTTCGGGCGGCGACCGTCCATGCAGTGCCGCACGCCGGCGGATCCGCGGCGTTAATCTGTCGAAATCGGACTTCCACTCAACAGCATGCAGCGCGGCGGAATCGAGGAGGACCCCGTCGGTGTCCAGAACGACGGCTCGAAGCGGACTCACTGCCTGATCACCCGGCGCCCAGTGATCCGGATCGCGGTGACCTTCATCCAATGGGTCCTCGGGCCGCCGGCCCAGGGCAGGGAGTACGCGACTGCGTCAAGCCGACCGAGCTCCTCCGCGTCAGTGACGCCTCCCGCCTCGCCTACGACCATAACGCTCCAGCCCAGGCGCGTGGCGTCGTCGATGTGGTCGACCTCGAAGGCCACCTCGGTGCCGGCGGCCCGTGCAAGCACCGCGTCACCCGAGGTCCGGAATGCGATGTCGCGGCCCGCCACCACGTAGTTGACCGGGAATATCGCCGGACCCTCCGGGGTGAAGACGGCGACCCTGCCCACGCCGTGCGTGGACAGCAGCCGTCGGCACTCGGCTTCGGACAACTCGACCAGCTTGGCATCCAGCACGGCCGTTCCTCTGCCTGGCGGGTATTCCGTCGTCGCGCCGGAGAGTTCCGCGGCGGTCGTCCCGAGCGCGTCGGCGAGTCGCAGAAGGGAGCCGATCGCCGGCGCTGCCGCGTGTTCCTCCAGGTAGGTGATGTACGCGCCGTCAGCGCCGCAGCGCTCACCCAGTTCGTCCCGGGTGAGGCCGAGTTCCTCACGGTGCATGGCGATCCGCCGCCCGAGGTCAGTACGTCCGGCCGGCGCCTCTGTGGCGCCCGGCCCGTGCTGGGTTCTCCTCATTGTCTTCACGTCCTCTCGGTGTCAGGGCTGCGTGGCCGGAACCGTGGCAACGTGTGCCGGGGCTGTGGAGACCGGCGGTCACGATGGGGGCCAGGCCGATACGTCCCATGCCGAGGATCCTGACCGAATTCACCTCGGGCACGTCGCCTTCGGCGATGCGCTCGTCGAGGCCGCGGACGGTGACGGCGTCGGCACGGACGATCGCGCTGGCTGCGTCTGTCCGGGCCTTGGAAGGCGAGTGTCTTCACGACGCTCCCCTCTTCCCTTGCATACGTTAAGGAGGTTGCACCGCCAGGCTGGACCGGGCTCGACCGCCCGCGCATGGGCCGGTCGGTCCCCTGCGTGGGCCTGTCGGCCCCCTGTCGGCCCTTACACACGGTGCAATGGTGAGAACCGGATCCTCTTACCGAAGGGAGGGCGGGTCATGTCCGAGACAGCCCCGCGCCCCGCTACCGCCTCGCCCAGACCTGCACTCCTCCGGTTGCTCGGTGCAGTACGCACGGTCACCGGCAGCAAGTTCCTCGTCGAGAGCGACCACGCCCGCATCCTGGTCGACTGCGGGCTCTTCCAGGGTTTCGCGGACCTGCGCCGTCGCAACTGGGACAAGCCCGGCTTCGACGCCTCCGACCTCCGCGCCGTGGTCGTGACCCATGCTCACCTGGACCACTGTGGCTATCTGCCGCGCCTGGTCCGGCACGGCTTCCGTGGTCCGATCCTCTGCACCCCCGGAACGGCCCGCCTCGCCGAGATCGTGCTCCGCGACAGTGCCCGCCTCCAGATGGAGGCCGCCGAGCACGCCAACAGTCACGGCTGGTCCAAGCACCGCCCCGCCAAGCCGCTCTACGACGACTCGGACGTCGAGAACACGTTGAAGTTCTTCGACCCGGTCGAGGTCGGCAGCGAGATCGAGATCATGGCCGGAACGAAGCTGAAGCTGCACCACGGCGGACACATCCTCGGCTCAGCCTGGGCCCACCTCACGCTGGAGGACGGCCACACCCTGGCCGTCAGTGGCGATCTTGGTCGTCCCGGGCACCCCCTGCTGCTGCCCCCGGAGCCCTTCACCGGCGCCGACGTGCTGCTGATGGAGTCCACCTACGGCGACCGCCGCCACGACCACGAGACGGCACGGCGCGAGTTCGCTGCCGTGATCACCCGAACGCTGTCGCGAGGAGGAACCGTCGTCATCCCGGCATTCGCGATCGACCGGACCGAGGTCGTCCTGCACGAACTGGCCGAGCTGCGCGGTGACGGCACGCTACCCCGCCACGTGCCCGTCTACGTGGACAGCCCCATGGCCCTGGCCGCCTTGGACGTGTACCGCGACGCCCTGCGGTCCCGCGCTCCCGAACTGCGGCCCGAGATCCTGGCCCAGGGCGAGGCGGTGTTCAGCCCAGAGCCCTTCCTGGCCGCCCGTACCGTCCAGGAGTCCATCGACATCAACAGCACCACAGGCCCCGCGGTCATCGTCTCCTCCGCCGGCATGGCCACCGGCGGCCGGGTCCTGCACCACCTGCACCGGCTGCTGCCCGACCCCCGCAACGCTGTCGTGATCGTCGGCTTCGCCGCCGCCGGCACCCGCGCCCGCGACCTCGTCGACGGCGCCCGCACCCTCAAGATGTTCGGCGAGTACGTCCCCGTACGCGCCGAGGTGGCCGACGTACCCCACTTCTCCGCCCACGCCGACGCCGACCAGATCATCGACTGGCTGCGCGCCGCACCGCCCCCACACACCACCTACCTCGTCCATGGCGAGGAGACCGCCGCCGAGACCCTCCGAGACCGCATCGACCTCGAGCTGGGATGGACGGCCGTCGTACCCAAATCCGGCGAGGCCGTCCTGGTCCGTTGACCCGGGCCGTATGGGCCCTGCGGTATGCACCGCGAGGCCCTCCCGCACCCCAAGAGACCGGCACGACCCTGAAGGGGAACGGCTGGAGGCACACCATGACCGCCATGACCACTCTCCTCGACGAGATGGAACCCGAAGCACGCCAGGCTCTGCTCGCCCACGCCCACCGCGTGGACATCCCCGCCGGAACCCGCATCTTCAAGGAACGGCAGCGGGCCGACCGCCTCTGGATCATCGAGAACGGCACCGTCGACCTCGACCTGCACGTCCCCGGCCACAAGGCCGCCGTCGTCGACACCCTCGGTTCAGGAGAGCTCCTCGGCTGGTCATGGATGGTCCCTCCCTACTCCTGGCACCTCGGCGCCGTCACCACCCACCCCGTTCGAGCGCTCGAATTCGACGCCGAGGCCGTACGGAAGCTCTGCGACGAGAACACCGCCGTGGGCCGTTGCATATCGACCGCTGTCGCCGCAGTCATCGCCCGTCGCCTCGACTCGGCCCGTACCCGGATCCTCGACCTGTTCGCGCCCCACCACAGCGACATGCCGCTCGCCTACGCCCGCTGAGGACCAGCCATGACCTCCACCCCGTACACCGTCAACGACGTCATGACGAAGACCGTCGTCACCGTCACCGCCGCCGCCGAATTCAAGGAGATCGCCACCGCGATGGAGCGCTGGAAGGTCACCGCGGTCCCGGTCATCGAAGGCGAAGGCCATGTCGTCGGCGTCGTCTCCGAAGCCGACCTCCTCACCAAGGAGGAGTTCCACGAACACGGACCGAGCCTCATCGAGCAGATGCGCCGCCTCGGCGACACCGCGAAGGCCGGATCGGTCCGCGCCGAGCAGTTGATGACCACACCCGCCGTCACGATCCGCCCCGACGCCACGCTCCCCCAGGCCGCCCGCCTGATGGCCGACCGCCACATCAAACGGCTTCCAGTCGTCGACGCCGACGGCACCCTCCTCGGCATCGTCAGCCGCGCCGACCTCCTGAAGGTCTTCCTCCGCGCCGACGACGACCTGGCCGCCGAGGTCCGCCGCGAGGTCGTCGACCGTCTCTTCCCCCTCTCGCACCGTGACATCACGGTCGACGTCACGCACGGGATCGTCACCCTGTCGGGAAGGACCCGCGACCCGCACCTCATCCCCGTGGCCACGCGCCTCGCCCGGGCCGTCGAAGGTGTGGTCGGCGTGCACTGCCGGCTCGAAGGCCCCGCCTCTGCGTAAGCGCCATGTCAGCCTTACGGGGCCAGGTCCCGCTTCATCAGCAACGCGTGGCCGAGAACGAGCCCCACGACTCCGACCCCGACCAGAACTCCCAGCTGCGGCCACAGCACATGTCCCTGTGCCAGTGCGTCACCCGGTGTGTAGTAGTGGAAGGGGCTGATGAACCGCAGGGGCGCCGCCTTCGACCAAGCCAGCGCGATGAAGTTCACCGCGAAGCCGACTGCCCCGATGGCGATCGTCGCACCGATCACCTGCGCGCGTCGGCTCCCCCAGGCCGACACGGCCAGGGCCGGTCCGGCCAGGCACAGCGCGAAGCCGCACCCCATCAGCCCCGCCGCGAAGACACCGCTCAACGGCACGTCCCGGTGGATGTCCGGGGACAACCAGACGCCCGCCGCCACCGTCAACGTCGCTGAGGTGTTGAGGGCGAGGGCGGCGATCACCACGGCGGCGGTCCGCTCGGCGAGGAGCCGGTTGCGGCTCACGGGGCGCACCACGATGAGCTCGATCGTCCCGGATTCCACGTCGGCCGCCACCGCGGCCGCGGCCAGCGCCCCGATAGCGGTCAGCTGCATGGCGATCCAGAAGGGATGCACCAATCCGGCCCCGAGCAGCCCCGGGTAGCTGGCGATCGATACGTCTCCGCCCGAGCCGCTGAACGCACGGTACGCCGACGGAGGGCCCTTCCCGCCCGCAGAGAAGAGCTGCCCGGGCGCGATCGTGTTCGCCACCACCACGATCAGGGCCTCGAAGGCGACCATCCCCACCATGAGGGCCACCAGCATCCGCCGACGCCGGTGCAGTGCCAGCCACAGGAGGGGCCACCGCGTCTTCACGGCGCGGCCTCCTCCGCCTTGCCGTTGCGGTACAGATCCAGGAACGCCTCGTCCAGACCCGCCTCCTCCACGATGACGTCGGCCACCCCCAAGGCCAGCAGCTCACGCAGTGCTTCCACCACCTCGCTCGGGGGTACGAGGAGCTCCACCCGGTCGCCCTCCCAGCGGGGCGCCCACTGTTCCGCGCGCCCCAAAGGGCGCATCCCCTTCCCGTCAGCGAAGGCCAGACGAATCCGCCGCGCCCGCGCCTCCCGGAGGGCGGCCACGCTCTCCACGGTTACCAGGCGCCCTTCCCGGACGATCGCCACGCGTCCGCAGGCCCGCTGCACCTCCGGCAGCACGTGGCTGGACAACAGCACCGTGCGGCCGTCGGCCGCTGCCTGCTCCATCAAGTCGAAGAACGTTTCCTGGACCAGAGGGTCCAGCCCCTCGGTCGGCTCGTCCAGGACCACCAGCTGGGGATCGTGCTGCAGCGCTTGCACCAGGCCCAATTTCTGCTTCATGCCGCGCGAGTACCCGCCCACCGTGCGCCGCAGGACCGCGGGCGTCAGCCCCAGCCGCTCGCACAGCTCAGCTCGCCTCGTGCAGGGCCGGCCTTGGAGTGAACACAGGAGGTCGAGGGTCTGCGCCCCGGTGAGCTCCGGGTACAGCCGCAGCTCACCCGGGAGATAGCCGAATTCCCGAGCCACCCGGCGGTGATCGGCGAGCGGGTCCATCCCCAGCACCCGGACGTGTCCGGCGGTTGGGCGCAGCAAACCCGTCAGGCACCTGAGCGTGGTGGTCTTGCCCGCCCCGTTGGGCCCGAGGAAGCCGAACACCTCGCCCCGACCGATGCCGAGCGTGAGTTCCTCCACCCCGACCACGGCCCCGTATCGCTTGGTCAGTCCCCTGAGCTCAATCGCATCCATGGCACCCACCCCACCAGTCTGTGCCCTGGCCCAGGCCGACGCGCAGCGAGCAGGGAGCCTCCCTGGGACAGCGCGGCACCCGAAGACACCCGTGCCGTTCTGCGCCACGGCTCGGGTGTCACGCGGGCCTCCGCCGGGCGCAGCGCATGGCCCGGACTCCGGCGGAGGTCGCATACGGGGCCGTGCTCCAAGAGTCCGCCCAACGGGTCGACCGCACGTCGGCCTGCGGTTGTCACCACCTGACACCTGGTCGCATGTCGGCCTGCGCATCGTCTGCCGTCTCTACGAGATGAGCGGATGCGCTGCACGACGGAGCCGACGTAGCCGCTTCAGTCGGACGGCAGCCGGCGGACGCGAGCGCCGAACACACGCCACCGCCGCTCATTGTCGCGCACAAGCGTTGCCGATTCCGCGAGGAGGTCCGCCGCCCGGTCGAGCAGCTCGGACGCCGAGAAGAGGTATGCAGGGGCGTTCCGCTGGGACCCCAGGTCAGCTCGCAGCGCCGCGGGAGAGAACTTGACCCGATCCAACAAGTCAATGGAGCGGCGCAGCAGATGGGCAACCAGCGCCAGCAACCCCGCCGACTGCCAGTCGTTGGCGACGATGCGGTGCCGCTCCCCGAGCAGATCGGCAAGCACTGGATAGGCAGCCAAGAGGCCGACGGCCTCCCATGCCTGCTCCATCGCGTGCGCCAGCCAGATTCCGGTCTGCTCACTGTCTTCCGCGATTTCCCTGACATCCCGCTTCAGCCGCTGAAGCTCGACGGGCTCGTCCGCCCCTTCCATGAAGAGGATCCCCGACTCCGCGACAAGTCCGGGGGCATTCAGATCCTCCGCACCTGCGAACGGATTCCGTGCCGACTCACCGACGTCGGTCACACTCCATCTGTCCGCCAGCGACTTCAGCGCCCGGGACCGCGCCTGAAGCTCGCCCGCCTGCCGCAGCGGAGCCTGTGCGTAGAACTGCTCGTGTTCGCGATGGAACCGGGCTAGGTTGACGATCACCTGCAACAACGGTTCAGGAGGGATGGACGTCGTCTGCTCCTCGGGCATGCGAGAAGTGTCCGCCCGGAGCGGCGCCCACCGGTTGACAACACGCCCCCCTCATCGCGGACCGAGACCAGCGAGGCCACCACCGCAGTCGCCGAATCTCCCCCTGCCGGTGCAGAGCCAACCGCAGCGGAGCCCATCGGCCCCCGGCGTCGCAGCAGCCGTCGCGGCTCCCTCACCAGGAGCGCAGGCCGCTCTACGGGCGGAGCCGAACCCATCCGGGAGGCGAACCGGGCATGGCACACCCCGTTGAGCACCACACGACGGGCAAAGAGCGCAGCACGTCGGTGCTGGATGTACGGGGCCTGGTGTGCGACACCCGGCAGAGCACGGCTGCGGCTGTAACCCGAACGCCGGGCCGGGTGCGCTCTCAATCACGGGCTGCTGAACTTCCGGTCTGAGGCCGTGATGCGGCAGGGTTCCGGCCTGCCGTGCTTTCGCGGTACGGCGGTTCAGCCGGAGATCTGCTTGCGGCCGGACTCGCCGCCGATGGCGATCTTCCGCGGCTTGGCGCGCTCGGCGATCGGGATGCGCAGGGTCAGGACACCCGCGTCGTAGTCGGCTTCGATGTGCTCGGTGTCGAGGGTGTCGGCCAGCATGACCTGGCGGGAGAAGACACCCAGGGGCCGCTCTGAAAGCTCCATCTGCACGCTGTCACCGCTCGCCGCGGGCCTGCGCTCGGCCTTCACGGTCAGCATGTTCCGCTCGACGTCGATGTCGATCGCCTCTGTGTTCACGCCGGGGAGGTCGAAGGCGATCACGTACGCGTCGCCCTCGCGGTAGGCGTCCATCGGCATCACGGTCGGCTTGGACCAGGTCCCGGTCGTACCGGACAGCTGCTGGAAGATCCGGTCCATCTCGCGGAACGGGTCGGTGCGCATCAGCATCGCGAAACACCTCCAGTTGGTTCAGGCAGGAACTGCCCATGCGCTTCAACGCGCTCCCGTTGTAGCATGTCATCGGAACGATGACAAGCAAGGAGTCATCTGGAGGATGACATGCGACGGAGAGTGCCATGAACGAGGCCGTCGAGCCGCCGGCACCGGTTCCCTTCCTCGCCGCGGCCGCGGCGCTGGAGGCCATCGACCGGGCCCTCAAGGACGCGCAGGGATCAAACGCGGGATCACCGAGGACTACGACAGCAGCGTCCGAGCCGGACTCGGGCCCACACCCGGCCCTGGCCGCGCTGCTGATGCTGCGCGAGATTCGCGAGCAGCTCTCCGGCTGGGAGAGCGGCCTGATCGAAACCGCCCGCGGCCGGGGGGCCAGCTGGGCCGACCTCGCCGGCCCCCTCGGCGTCGCCAGCCGACAGGCCGCCGAACGGCGCTACCTGCGCCTGCGGCCCGGCAGGGACGGCAGCACCGGCGAGGAACGCGTCCAGGCCACCCGCGACACCCGCGCGGCAGAGCGCAGCGTGAACGCCTGGGCCCGCGACAACGCGGCCGACCTGCGCCGCCTCGCCGGCCAGATCACCGCACTCACCAGCCTTCCGGGCGGCGCCGAGACTGCCATCGGAGACCTGAACCTGGCCCTCGCCGACAACGACGCCGCCCGCCTCGTTCGCCCCCTGACCGACACCCGGCCCCATCTGAGACCCGAGGACGTCGCCCTCGCCGAACGCCTCGACGCCCTCACCCGCCACACCGACCAGCTCCGCCAGGACGCCCACGACCAGCGCAGCACGTGACCCGCACCCCGAGCCACCTCACCAGCCGACGTGCGCGGCAGCCGGCGAGCGCCGAGCCCCGGGCTGCCGTCTTCTCGGCCATTTCGTTTCGGTGTCGCATTCCGGCGCCGGACATGACAGGGCTCGGCCGGGTGGCTACCTCCCGGCCGAGCCCTGCGTGCGTGGGGTCCAGCGTGGCTCAGAAGTGTTCCTCCGGCAGGTCGCGCTTGTCTCGGAGCTGCTCTTCCTCGCGGCGGTGCTCGCGTTCCGGGTCCTCACCGCGCTTCCTCCGGGAGGACTGGGCGGTCCCAGGATGGACCGGGTCCCGGCCGGGGCGGCGCATGGCTTCCGTCTACTCGCGCCCCTGGCCGGGTTTCCGGCGCTTGTCGTGCATACCGACCATGACCCTGCGGCTCCTCAATGCCTGGGATTTCCTCCTCGTCCACGCTCACACGCACTGTCACCGATCGCATCATTTCAATGGCAGATCGTGGCGGACGGGTGATGCCCGCAGAGAAGCGGCACGCGTCGAGAGGCGCAGGGCTGGGCGGGCCCCGAGGATGAATGCGGCCCCTTATCCCCGCTGTGAGGAGTTCCTTCCATGCTGGAGCGAAAGCCGCGCAAGAACCGCACCGAGGTCACTTTCGTCCTGCCCGCCGATTCCCCGCCCGGCCCGGTCAGCGTGGTCGGCGACTTCAACGACTGGCAGCCCGGCGCCCATACGCTGGCGCCGCGCCGTGACGGCACCCGGGCCGTGACCGTTGCCCTGCCCGAAGGCAGTGAGCACTCCTTCCGCTACCTGGCCGCCGGTGACTACTGGTTCGACGAAGAGGGCGCCGACGGCCACGACGGCATCAACAGCCGCCTGCACACCTGAACGGCCCAGCGGATGTGACCGGCGGCCGCGGGTTCGCGTCGGAGGTACCGGCGCGTGTCCCGGCCCCGCCATCTGGGGCCGGATCCGTGTGACGGCCCTGCCTACCGTGCCCGGCAGCAAGGGCCGTCGTTCGCGTTCAGGTCCCCGCAGGCAGTCCGACCTCAGGCAAGGGCAGGCCGCGCCTGCGCGACGCTCAAGATCATGCATCCAGGACCGACAGGAGCCTGCCGTGGAATCTCCCCACGGTCCATGGCCGACCCTGGCCAGGCATGCGCGGTCAAGTCGGCTCATCGACGTGCGCTCATCCGGCTGCGTGAGCCGGCACCTCGTCCGTTCCACGGTGAACCGCGGGGGTGAGCGGCCACGGCGCGAAGGGGACAGGTCCCCTGGTGCGCACGGCCTCCACCGCGCACTGGTGTACCGAGCGAGCCTCCTCGGCGGACGGGCAGGGCACTGGACTGCCGACCATCGTGCACCACTTCGACGCGCCCGCGTACTGGACGGCAACATGTGCCTGCCCTGCGTCCCAGCTGGTGCGGACCGTCAATTCCCCGGTGAGGGATCCCGCTTCGGCGGTGAGCACCCCGCCGGAGCCGGTGAACACCCCTGGGGTGGTCCATGTTGTGGATGCCATGTCAGATCACCTCGGAACAGGTCGGTCTGTCCTCATGCCATGGTCCGCCGCCGGGGCGGAGCAGCACAGGGCCATGCGGTCCCACAACGGGGGTCCGCTCGGCCCTCGCCGACTCCGACACCCCGTCCTACGGTCAACCACATGGATCCAGTGGGAAGGAGCTGGACGATGAACGTGTCCGCTTACATGTCCGCCCCCGCCGTGTCCGTCAACGCCACCACGACGATCGGGGAGGCGGCCCGATGCATGGACCTCCACGGCGTCGGCTGCTTGGTCGTGACGGAGGGAACAGTATTGCGCGGCATTGTCACCGACCGTGACATCGCAGTGCGCGCCGTGGCCGGAGAGTTCGACCGCGATGATCCTGTGGGAGCGGTCATGACCGCTCCGGCTGTCACCGTCGATGCCGCCCAGGACATCCACGCGGCGTACCGGACGTTCCGCAACAGCGGCGTCCGGCGCCTCCCTGTCCTGGACGGGCATCGAGTCGTGGGCATGCTGACCGTGGACGACCTGCTCATGGACGTCTTCCGCAGGGTGGCGGACCTGCTCGGCCCGGTCGCCTGGAGCGTCCTCGAAGAGCCCCCCGGCCCCCGGGACGAGATCGGCCCGCGCGCACGAAAGGACGGAAGGAGCCCGCCCGCTTCTCGCGGATCCTGATCGGGGCAGCTACGAATTGACTGCCCGGAGCCTGAAGCCGGTGACCACGCCCGGTCTGATCCGAACGGCACCTGATGGCGGTGCGTCGGCCCAGGACTTGAGGCGCTGCGCATAGTGGTTCAGCTCGGTCGGGTCGGTGACGGCGCTGGCGTAGCCGGTGGCCACCACGCTCCAGCCCAGACGGGTGTCAGGGTCGATGGCGTCGGCCTCGTAGGCCACGACGACGTCCGGACTGTCCGGGGCCGTGAGCAGGGCCGCCAGTGTCGAGCCGTCCTGAACGCGGACGATGATGTCGCCGTCGTCAAGGAGATGGTTAACGGGGCGCACGGCAGGCAGAGCATGGCGGGTGAACACGATGCGGCCCAGTCCGACGGTTCCGAGCAGCCGGAGCGCTTCCTCGGTGCCGATCTCTTCCGTTCGCCTCCGGGGCGTAGGGCCGGCAGGAGCGACGGCGGCGCTGCCGACCGGGCGGTTCTCCATCGTTGGCACCCTCCGTCCATGGGACCGGGGCGGGGTCGTGGTGTGCTTTCCAGCGTCCCCGTTCTCGACGGCCCCGGCATGGGCCGTTCGGTCCCTGCCGGGGCCCACAGGGCCCATACCCCGGGCAGACCCACTCGCCAAGACTGGATACGGACCCGAATCAGGAGGCCGTTCATGAGCACTCCTTCTCCCATCCGCATCAATGCCGCACTGCCGGCGGACTGCCGTTCGCGCTTGATGGAGTTCGCCCGCGAGGTCAACTTCGACGAGGGGACACGCCTCTTCCGCGAGGGGGGTCGTGCGGACCGGTTCTGGATCGTCCGGTCGGGCACCGTGACCCTGGACGTGCACGTTCCCGGTCGACGCGCGGCTGTCATCGAGACCCTCGGGGCCGGGGAGCTGGTCGGCTGCTCGTGGCTGTTCAAGCCCTACACGTGGCGCCTCGGCGCCGAGGCGATGACACCGGTCCGTGCCTACGAGTTCGACGCGGTGGAGGTCCGCTCCCTGATGGATTCCGATACCGCGTTCGGCTCGGCCCTGGGCCATTGGGTCGGGCAGGTCCTCGCCCACCGGCTACAAGCCGCTCGGATCCGCCTGCTCGACCTGTACGCGCCCTACGGCAGCGGCAGTTTCCTCTGACCCGCGCCCACAAGGGTCGGCCTCCCACCTGCCGGTGGTTGTCACGCCGTCGGCAAACTCAGCGTCACCACTCAACACGGGTCCCCGACCCGCCGGTAGGCGGCGGGCTGATCTTCATGCTTCCACCGAGCCTTTCGGCCCGTTCCGCGAGATTCCGCAGACCGCTGCGTCGGCCGCCTTCGGGAAGGCCGACGCCATTGCCGGTCACCGGGTGTGAGACTGGTGAGTTCGCATGTTCCCCATCCTCCTCACCGACCCCGGCCCGGACGCCCGCCGCGCCATCCACGTCCGCGCCCGAGCGCTGACCATCTGGCTCGGAGACCTGCTCATCACCCCCACCACCGCACCCCGCTCGAACGCTGCCTCTCCCAGGACGGGTGACCGCCGGCCGCGGCCCGGCCGGCAGCCCCCGCCGGATCTCAGATCTCGCCCTCGTCGTCCTCGACGACGTCCGGGTCATGGAAGGGCAGCAGGCCCTGGCCGGGACCGCTGGATCACTGTGGTACGACCCGTGTCGGACCAGCGTACGTGGTAGGGCGGGGTGCCGTCTTCATGGTGCAGGGCGATGACTTCGCCGTCGCGACCTGGCCTTCCGGCGGTGGGGCCGCCCACGACGATCTGGTCGCCCACCTCGGCGTTCACGCCGGTTCCCGGTACGTACGTCTTCATGATCATGCCTTTCTGTGGAACGCTCCCCGGAGGATCCGGGCGGCGATGAACGCTCCGAGACCGGCCGCTGCGGCGAGCCCCGTACCGGACCAGCCCACGGGCTCGGTGTCCAGCAGGGACTGGAGTGCGGGCACGTACAGGGCGGCCGTCGCCAGGAGTGCGGAGACCGCCACGGAGGCGGGGAGGAAGAGGTTCTGCCTGGTGAGCAGTCGGGCGCGCAGGCCCAGGGCCACGCCGAGCTGGGCCGCGAGCAGGGCCAGGAAGAGCACGCTCTGCCAGGGCAGGTCCATGGCACGTGCGACGATGCCGGCGGCCAGGCTCAAGGTCGTCACAACTGCGGCGAGTACCAGGAGGCGTTGCCACACGCCCGCGGCCAGGATGTGCTGTCCGGGCGGGCGCGGTGGGCGTCGCATGGCCTGCGGAGTGACGGGTTCGGCGCCCATGGCCACGCCCGTCAGCCCGTGGGTGAGGAGGTTGATCCACAGGATCTGTCCTGCCCGCAGGGGCAACGCCAGGCCGAGCACCGGGCCTGCCAGCATCACCAGGATCTCGGCGGCTCCGCCCGCCATGGCGTAGACGAGGAAGCGCCGGATGTTGTCGTAGACGCGGCGGCCTTCCTCTACGGCCTTCACCACGGTGGACAGCTCGTCGTCGGTGAGCACGAGGTCCGCCGCCTGGCGGGCGACCTCGGTTCCGCGGGCGCCCATGGCCACACCGATGTCCGCCTGGTGGAGGGCGGGGCCGTCGTTGACGCCGTCCCCGGTCATGGCCGTTACGGCGCCCCGGGCGCGCCATGCGCGGACGATGTCCAGCTTCTGCTGCGGGTCGGTCCGGGCGAAGACACGGATCCGGGTCAGGTCGGTGTCCGGGGCCGCGGCCAGTTCCGGCCCGGTGAGGACCTCACTGGCGGATCCGTCCTCGACGAGGCCGGTACGCACGGCGATGGCTTGGGCCGTCGCCGGATGGTCGCCGGTGATCAGGACGGGGGTGATGCCCGCCGCGCGGCATGCTTCCAGGGTCGTGGCGGCCGACGCTTTGGGCGGGTCACTGATGGCGACGAGGCCCAGGAGGCTCAGTCCGTGCTCGGCCTCGGGAGCCGGCCGGTCCCACACGAGTCGCTCGGTTCCTGCCACGGCCAGGACCCGAAAGCCTTGCGCGGCCAGAAGAGCGGCCTGACGGCGGGCCCCGTCCAGAAGCTCCTGCGGTGCGGCAAGCACCTCGGCGGTCAGTACCGCCTCCGGCGCGCCCTTGAGGCATACCAGGACGTTTCCGTCCGGAAGATGGTGCAGTGTGGTCATACGCTTGCGGAGGCTGTCGAAGGGAGCTTCCGCGAACCGGGGACAGTCCCGGTGCAGGGCGGCCTGGTCCGGGCAACCCGCTCTCGCGGCTGCCGCCAGCAGCGCGGCCTCCATCGGATCGCCCACAGCCGTCCACATGTCCGAGCCCTTTCCGGGGGGCCGCAGGCCGGCGTCGTTGCACAGGGCCGCCGTCGTGAGCAGTTCCTGCAGTGGCCGGAGCTGGTCTGCCGCCAGGGGCTGCCCTTCTCGGGTCAGGCTTCCCAGCGGCTCGTAGCCGCTGCCGGTCACATCTGCGGTGCCGGAGGGCGTCCACAGGTGCTGGACCACCATGCGCCCCTCGGTAAGGGTGCCCGTCTTGTCCGTGGCCAGGATGCTCACGGAGCCAAGGGTTTCCACGGCTGGCAGACGGCGGACCAGGGCGTTGCGGGCTGCCATCCGGCGCGCTCCGAGCGCGAGGGCGAGGGTGACCACGGCGGGGAGGGACTCCGGCACTGCGGCGACAGCCAGGCTGATGGAGGTCACGGCCATCGTGCTCCACGGGAGGCCGCGTGCCAGGCCCAGGGCGAAGAACAGCACGCACAGGGCGATGGTGACGGCCGCCAGGATCCGGCCCAGTGATGCGAGGCGACGCTGGAGCGGGGTGAGGTCCCGGCCCGTGTCGAGGAGCGCCGCGATTCGCCCGAGGGCACTCGCCGGCCCCGTGGCGGTCGCGGTAGCGGACCCTCGGCCACGCACGACGACGGTGCCTGCGCTGACCGTGTCGTCCGCCGTCTTGTCCACGGGTTCGGATTCGCCCGTGAGCATGGATTCGTCCACCAGGAGTGCGGATGCCTCGGTCAGGTCGGCGTCTGCGGCGACGATGTCCCCCTCCCCCAGCAGCAGGACGTCGCCCGGCACCACCAGTGCCGCCGGAACCTCGTGCGGGGTGCCCTCGCGCAGCACTCTCGCGTGCGGGGCGGAGAGGGCGGAGAGCGCGGCGACAGCGCGGTCCGCCCGGACTTCCTGCGCCACTCCCACGGTCGTGTTGAAGACGACCACCAGGCCGATGACGACGGCGTCCGGGTGGTCCCCGATCGCTATGGTCAGCACCATGGCCCCGAGGAGCACCATGATCAACGGGTCGCGGAGTTGGGCCAGCACCCGTCGGTGCAGCGGCGTGGACCGTGGGGGTGCGACTTCGTTCCTGCCGTACCGGGCCAGGCGGCGCTTGGCTTCGGCCTGGGTCAGCCCCGGTCCCGCCGGGAAGCCGACAGGCCGCGTGGTGGTCGTACGTATGGTCATGGCGGCGTCATTCGCTCGGCACGGTGATCACAGGGCGGTGCGCACGGTGCAGGAGGCCGTGGACGACGGAACCGAGGCGCATACCGGTGTATCCGCCGCGACCCCGGCGGCCTACCACCAGGGCCAGCGCGTGCTCTGCCGCCCGCGCCAGTTCCTCGACCGGGTGGCCCGTCATGACCTCGTGGGTGACGTGCACGTCGGGATACTTGTCCGACAGGCCTGCGGTGGCCTCGGAAAGCAATGCGCGCTGTGCCCGCAGGGCGACTTCCTCGTCGTTCGGCATGAACAGGGCTGGTTGCCACACGCAGACGACCCGGAGCGCCGCTCCGCGCAGGTCTGCCTCGTCGAAGGCGAATGCCAGCGCGGCCGTGGCTGATGCGCTTCCGTCGAGGCCGACGACCACGTAGGGCGGCTGCTGGCTGATGTGCTCCCCCTCGCCCACGACGACGACCGGGCAACTGGCCTGGGCGCTGACGGGGACCACGATGGAGCCCGCGCTGAAGAACTCCGCGGTGCGGCTCAGGTGTCGCGAGCCGAGCACGACCATGCGGGCCTCCTTGGCCATCCTGCCCAGCGCAGGGGCGGGGAACCCGTGGAGCAGGTCGCCGGTGACGTCCACCTCCGGGTGACGGGCGTGTACCCAGTTGCGGGCCTGCTCGAGTCTGTCGGCTCCCGCCCGTCGCAGGGCCATGTGGCCGGGGGTGTCGTCGACGTGGTGGGTGTCGTGCTGCGGCGCCACCACGAGCACCAGGCGCAAGGGAAGCCGACGGCGGTGCGCCTCGTCGGCGGCCCAGGCCAGGGGCAGATGCCAGTCCCTGGCCGGGTCGATCCCGACGACGATGTCGTGCCCCTTGCGGCCTGTCATGACCTGCTCCCGAAGTCGCTGCCCATCCGGGGAATGAGGAGGACGGGGCAGTGCGCGTGGTGCAGGACGCTATGCGTGGCCCTGCCCAGACTGCGGGTGATCCCGAGGGCGCCGGGGACCCGGCGGCCGCCCATGACGAGCAGGTCGGCGTGACGGGAGGCCTCAACCAGAACGCCGGCCACGGAGATGCTCTTCTCGGCGTCGGCCCGCACCTCGAGGTCGGGGAACTCGTCGCGGACCGCGTCAGTGACGGCACGCAGGGCCTCCGCGTGCCTCCCTGCAATCTCGTCGACGTCGTCGAGCATGCTGGCCACCAGGCCTACGGACTGCAGGATGTTCCAGACGTGCAGGAGCCGGAGCGATCCCTTGCGCAGTACGGCCTCGCACGCGGCGTAGCGGGCGTACAGGAGGTCGTGCTCGTCACGGATGGCGGCGAGGACGGTTCCGGTCTCCTCGGCCCCGTCGATGCCGCGGACGACGATGACCGGGGTCATGGCGGCGGCCGCGACGTCCAAGCCGACCGAGCCGAGCATGAGCGAGTCGAATCCGCCGACGCCGCGATTGCCCACCACGATGGTGCCGTGCAGGGCGCCGGCCCGGTGGAGGGTGCTGACGGCGTCGGCTCGGCTGAACTCCGTGCTCACGCGCAGACCGGGGTACTGGTCGGTAACGGCCGTCGCCGTTTCGTCCAGGAGTTCCCGGCCGTTGGCGCGGACCCGTTCAACGGTTTCCGCCGACAGGTAGAGGGTCCTGCCGTCGGTGTCGGCCCCGTAGACGATGTGCAGGGGGCGGTCGCGGCGTACGGCCTCTGCTGCCGCCCACATGACGGCCGTACGTGCCGCGTTCGAGCCGTCGACGCCAACAACCACTGAGCTCGCATCCGGGGTGCGGAAAGCGCTTTCCACGGTTCCTCCCAACCGATAAGCCGACGGGGGACACCACTCACGGTGGCACTGCCGACGCGCCCGGGCGAGGGCCGCCCGGGACCGCGATCGGGACCAAAGGTCCCCATCGTCCCGCGCGCCGCCGCTCCGCCCGAGGGCCATGGCCATCCCGGCCCCTGGATGGGACCGTTCAGCCCTCGCTCGTCGGCGGGCATCGGTGAAATGGTGAGAATTCTGCGAGGCCGCCGCCATGCTGGCGTCCTTCGTCATGCTCGGCCACGGTTCGAGATGCATGCCGCAGCGTCGCCAACCATGTCGTCCGTGCCCAGCTGGACCTCTCCCGGGAGCGAGGTCGACGAATCGACGGTGGCTGCGCCCACCCAAGCTGCCTGCGCGGCTCCCGGGTGCCTCGACCCAGACCTGCCCGACCAACTTCACCAGGATCTTGCCCGAATGCCGCAGCGGTCACCGGCTACCCGATGCTCCTTTAGACCTACCTGCCGAGGAACAGACCCGGCCGTGAGCCGGAGTGCAGGTGACGTCAGACTGTTTCAGTATGGGAGCCGGGTCGGGCGTGTCGCTGTCCACGGAGGTGAATACGTTGATGTCACCCGGGCGGCGCCGGGCCAGTGGGCCGGTGGAGCTGCACGAGACCTTCGGCCGCACGCACCGGTTCCCGGGTGGGCCACGGGTCCGTCACGCGCCATTCCGGCCGATTCGGGTGCCGGGCCGTATTCCCCCCTCAGGGGGTGAGGACCGAGGAGGGCCGTGCGTCCCTGGCCGACGGTCGGCTCAGGATCACCGTACGCGAAGCCCGAGCAGCCACAGCACCAGGCTGAGAACGGCCGTCGGCAGCCAGCACGAGAGGACAGCGGGCATGACAAGGCCTCATGTGATCAACGGCCAGCACGATCGTCAGGACTCGAAGCTCTCCCAGGCCGCAGCCACCCTCGGGATCGATCTCAGCGCGTGGGATAAGGCCCCGGTCTCCTCAGGCTGCCATGAGTGGGGCCGATCCCAGTACCCGGCGTGCCGGACAGGGGCCGGCGCGGCCTCCAGGGCACCGCGATGAACACGGCCGCGACGCCCGACCCCACCACAGCCAGGAGTACCGACAGCGCAACGGGATCCGGGAGTGCCACCGGGCCGTCGATCCTCACCTTGACGATGAATCCCACGGTCGATCTCTGTTGGGAGGTCGGGCACCTGGAGGGCATCGGCAAGAACCGTGCCCGGGTCAGGTCGGTGGCCGCCGGGGGTGGAGGGATCAACGTCGCCCGTCATGTCGTGCGGCTCGGAGGACGAGCCACCGCCTTCCACACCGCCGGAGGCGAGGTCGGCCTGCGCCTGAACCGGCTGCTGGACGACGAGGGCATCGACCACGTCGCCGTCGACATCGAGGACGAGACCCGCGAAGCACTCGTGCTGTTCGAGGCCGAATCACGCTGCGGCTACCACATCGTGCCACCCGGCCCGCACCTGCACGACCACGAGGGGCGACGCTCCCTGGATGCGCTGGTGCAGGCCGTCGGCGACTGCCCGTACGTCGTGGCCAGCGGCAGCCTGCCCGGCGGCCTGCCCGACGACTTCTACGCGGCCGCCGCCCGCCGTATCAAGGAAGCCGGGTCCCGACTGGTCCTGGACACCTCCGGGCCGGCGCTTCGCGGAGCACTCGCGGAGGGCGTGTTCCTGCTCAGATGCAACCGGACAGAGGCCGAAAGCCTGACCGGCCGGCCCGTACGCGACTTCGACGACGCCCGGGCCCTCAACGAGCACCTGCTCACCACAAGAGCCGCCGAGATCGCCGTCACCACCCTCGGAGAGCTGGGCGCACTGTGCTCGACCGGCCACGGCCACACCGAGCTCTACGCACCGCTGCTGCCCGGCGAGCCCCTGAGCGATGCCGGAGCGGGAGACAGCATGGTCGCCGCCCTCCTCACACAGCTCGCAGCCGGAGAAGACCCAGTCAGCGCCTGCGCGCTGGGAGTGGCCGTGGCTGCCGCAGCGATGCTCACACCCAGCACCGAACCCTTCGACCTGGACATGGCCCGAACCCTCCGCTCCCAGGTGAGGATCAGGTTCCAGACCGATCCATGACGCCAGGGCACTTGACGACGGATCACCCGTGTCGGGGCAGGCGCTGCGTTGGGCCGTGGACGAAACGCACCTGCGTGGCGGCACACTGCGAGTGGTACATGCCTGGTCGTTCCCGTACCACGGCGGCGAGATCGCTCACCTTGTCGCGGAATCCGTGCACGAGCTGCTACAGAAGGCAGCCGAGCAAACCGTCGAAATGGCCCTGGACGGTGTCCCCGACGCCGACCCGGCAGTCATCGAGTGCGCCATCGTGAAAGCGCCACCGGCGCAGGCCCTCCTGGATGCGGCTCGCGACGCCATTCTGCTGGTCGTCGGTTCGCGGGGGGCGGGGCGGCTACACAAGCCTGCTGCTGGGGTCGGTGAGCTACGAATGCGTCCTGCACGCCCCGTGCCCCGTCGTGATCGTACGTGGGTGACGCCACCCGGCTCCGCAGGACCCCGGGAGGGCGGAAGCGGTGCGCCACCAGGGAAGAAGCCCACTGTGGCCGCCGCTCCGGTCGCTGAGCCCGGCCCGCGCGTGGAGGGTGCCCACAGGGCCGGGCGGCGGGCGTAGGCGTCGTGGCCCCAATCAGCGGCGGCCTGTCTTGTCCGACGCCTTTCAGCGCTCGCTGGTGGCGATGTAGCGGCCGTGCCCGGTGTGCTCCCGGTCCCGGACGGCACCGGCGGAGGCGTCGGCCGACAGCATTCCGGTGATCTGTGCGGCTGTCGGGGTCTCGGAGCAGGTCGGCGGCCTCACTGTCTGGCACCGGCTCCTCTGACGACGGCGACCGGGCAGTGCGCATGGTGCAGAAGGGCCTGGCTGACCGATCCCAGCAGCAAGCCGGCGAATCCGCCACGGCCCCGAGCGCCGACGATGAGAAGCCCGGCGCCCCTGCTCGCCTCGATGAGAGCCTCACGGGCACCGCCCCGCACCAGTCTGTGCTCGACCGCAATGCCCGGACCCCTCTCCATCCGGCCTGCAAGCGCCTCTGCCAGCAGACGTTCCTCACCGGTGGCTTTGTTCATGAGAACGGGAACGGACAGCAGATGTTCACGACTTCGGAAGGCACCAGAGCCTACTCGGCATTCGAACGCTGTCTGAGTTGCGACCCGAGAGGCCGCCTGGACGCGCTCAGTGATCGCTTGCGTGTGGGGGCACGGCACGTGGCAGTGGCTGACGCCAGTCGCCCAGCCTTGTCAGGAGGACCTGGCGGGCGAGAGATCGTATGTCGTCCCACGCTGGATCCGTGGTCAGAGCGTTGTCCCAGAGGCCGACGCGGCAGGTGGCATCGATCTTGCCGAGGCGACGTTCGATGGCCCGAAAATTACGCAGATCCTCGGGCTCGAAGGCTCCGCGCCCCGTGAGTTCTTCGGAGACACGGCAGAGCAACTCCACCTCTTCGACGACGTCCTTCGTCTCCAGTTCACGCTCACCCAGCCAGGCAAGCTGATCTTGGGCCTCGGCTGCCAGGAGAGCCATGAAGTACAGCGTCCAGGTGCGCAGGTGCGCCTCGCCGAGATGGTTCATGGGTCCAGGATCGCATCCAGCCGCCGCAACCGTGTTCGATGGTGTGGAGGGGCGGCATCGGACAGCGCGACGCCTGCGGAGGTTGAGGCGCGAGCACTGCTGCCGCGATCGAACAGGGCCGGACCACAGTGCCTTCCGAAGTCGGGTTCTGGCTCACTTTCCGTGGAGGATGCACGCTGAGTGACGGTTGTCGGGTGAGGGCGCCCTGGGGAAGTTGCCCGGAATTGGCCCGTACCAGGTGCGGTGTGGCTGACAGTTCGGCCCGTGGAAGAAATGGTGCTCCGGCTGGAGGAGTTACTGTTCCCGTCGGTCACCGACGTGACGGTGCTGTCCGTCGCAGTGAACGACGAGGCGGTACGTATAGAGGCCCGAAGCACGGTGCCCGGGGCCGTCTGTCCCGGATGCGGGATCTGGTCACGGCGGATTCACAGCTCTTACCTGCGATTTCCCGCTGATGTGCCCAGCGGAGGCAGACGGGTCGCTCTCTGTTTGCGCGTCCGCAGGTTCCTCTGCCCGGTCAGCTCGTGCGAGCGGCGGACCTTCGCCGAACAGCTGCCAGGCTTGACCCGTCGGTACGGCCGACGGACCGAGCGCCTGCGTTCGACGCTGGCCGCGGTCGGCCTCGCGCTCGCGGGTCGGGCCGGCGCCCGCCTGGCGCGCGTCTTCGGCGTGTCCGTGAGCCGCAGCACGGTGCTGCGGCTGGTCGAAGCGTTACCCGACCCCGAAGTTCCAGCCCCGCGGGTGGTCGGCGTCGATGAGTACGCGACCCGCAAAGGGCGTCACTACGGGACTGTCCTGGTCGACGTCGAAAGTCGGCGTCCACTGGACCTGCTGCCCGATCGGGAGGCATCCAGCCTCGCAGCTTGGCTCGCGAAACGGCCGGGGGTGGAGGTGATCTGCCGCGATCGGGCACCGTTCTTCGCCGAAGGTGCCACGGCCGGGGCGCCGCAGGCGGTGCAGGTCGCGGACAGGTGGCATCTTTGGCACAACCTGAGCGAGGCTGCAGAGCGGTGCGTCGCAGACCACCGCGGATGCCTGCAGGTCCTGGCGCCGGATCCAGCCCAGCCTGCCCCCGAGCCGGAGAAGTTCGAAGACCCCTCCAGCTCGCCCTGGCCGAGGGGACACCGTTTCGCCGACCGCACCCGTGTCAACCATGCGACCGTCCACGAACTGCTGGCCGCCGGGCTCAGCCGGAGGGCGATCGGCCGCCAGCTCCGGATGACCTCCCGCACCGTCAAGCTCTTGGCCGACGCTGCCACCCCGGAGGAACTGTTCCAGGGGCAGTGGCAGGGCAGGCCATCCAAACTCGATGCCTTCAAGCCCTACCTGGATGACCGCTGGAACCAAGGCTGCACGAACGCCTGGAGGGTGTGGGAGGAGATCGTGCCGCTCGGCTATCAGGGCAGCTACCAGCGGGTTCGCGCCTACTTCCGGGAGAAGCGGCTCTCGCCAGGCCCCGTCACGGCTCGGCCACCGTCACCCCGGGTCGTCGCCGGATGGATCCTCCGCCGGCCGGAGACCCTCACCGAGACGGAGCACCTTCGACTCAAGGCCGTTCTGGTCCACTGCCCTGAACTGGACGCCCTCACCGGCCACGTCCGCTCCTTCGGCCAGATGCTTACCGAGCGCCAGGGCGAACGGCTGCCGCAGTGGCTCGATGCCGTCCGGCAAGATAACCTCCCCGGCCTCCATACCCTCGCCGCAGGCATCGACCGTGACCGCGATGCGGTCATCGCCGGTCTCACCCTGCCCTGGAGCTCCGGGGTCGTCGAAGGCCACGTCAACCGGATCAAGATGCTCAAACGCCAGATGTTCGGCCGAGCCGGCTTCGATCTCCTC
Organism: Streptomyces sp. NPDC091682; assembly: GCF_044756625.1. Lineage (NCBI taxonomy): Bacteria > Bacillati > Actinomycetota > Actinomycetes > Kitasatosporales > Streptomycetaceae > Streptomyces > Streptomyces sp. NPDC091682. Next base: position 542,832 of record NZ_JBIVTH010000002.1, read on the forward strand.
CGCAAGCGTGTGCTGCTTTACTCATAGGACATCGCCTTCTGATGGCTTCCAAGCACTTCGCGGGGCAGACCAGGCTCAGGCCGCCATGAAGCGACCCAGATCGCGTGACTTGCACTGAAGGGCGGCTGCCCAAGCCCCCTCAGAGGAAACCGGGGCCGCCGGGACCTGAACATCCTTGAGACCTCCGTCCTCGGCGATGCCTGCTGGCTGCCAGTTCACCTCGATGCCTGCCCTCTCCGCCAGGACCAGCATCGTGGCGGCGAAGCCCTCGGACAGGGCAGCCATGACTGCGTGACTCGTTCTCCGGTGCCACGCAAGCAGGGCGTCGACGAACTCTTTGAACGCGATGGGGTCGATCTGGCACTCGTCAGCTTGCATGGGTCCGATGCCGGACGGCAGCCCCAGTTCGGCTTCGTAGACACTCACCTGGCTCATGAACAGCCGGGAGGCCCCGTTGGACGGGTTCCACAGGGTCTCGTCGCCCATGTCGTAGTACTGGCTCAATGCAGCCCCTCCCTTTTGGTCATACCGGCCAGCGTCGCAAGCACATGACATTACGGTCAGTCAGCCCTCCACGGAAAGTGAGCCAGAACCCGAAGTCGTGAACATCTGCTGTCCGTTCTCGGTTCTGGCACAGATCTTGGGGAGTCGTTGCGGAGCGTCACCTCGACGTTCGATTGTGAGGGGCTGGGTCGTGTGAGACCCCGTACGTCTTGCCGTCTGACAGCCGGTGGCGATGCTCCCACAGGCCCTGATTCGTCGCTGTCGTGGTCGGCTGTGGACGGTGATGGTGCCGGTAATGCTGACCGACACATCGTTCGTTGGCTGGACCAAGACCTTCGCCGCCCCCGCCTCTGCGCGGCCATCGTCGACCGCCTCACCTTCAACGGCACCATCATCGGAACCGGAACCGACTCCTACCGCCTCGCCAGCACCCGAGCACGCGCCGAGGAGTCGGCCAAGGCCGTATGACCGCCCAGCAGTCTGGCCGGGGCTGTGGAATTACCGGCCGGACCTGGTCCAAAACTGACGCGGCGCGAAACCCTCGCGCCGCAGCCAGTGCTCGGTATAGACGATCCGCTCGGCCTCGATCACGGCAAGAGGCCCCGACGGCGGTTCGTCGAGCGAAAGCGAACGCTCGACATGGTCGGACTGCCAGCGGAAGGCCGACCAGTAGTGCTCGAAGTCGGGGTCATCTTCGGACAACGTGCGAGCCCGCCCAAAGACCTGAGCACCTCGGCTGCTTGCCTGCCCGACCAGCGGAGCGAAAATCCCCACTGAGACCCGGGGGTCCGCAGCAAGGTTCCTCATCTTCGGCGAACGCGGGGCGGCGGTGAACATCACCGCGAAGTCGAGGTGGAAGTAGCGCACCGGCGTCGCCAGTGGCCCCTCCGGCCCTGCCGTCGCCAGTACGCACATGTTCTGCGACGACAGCAGATTGAGTATCCGCTCTTCCAGATGCTCTCGATCGAGCCGCTTCTTCGGTGCCGGGCCAGACAGCCACGGGTTGGTCACAGGCATGATCAAGTATCCCATGCCTCACCGCCTGGATCCCCAGAGCCCGGTCAGCCACAGCTGGCGGTGCCGTCAAATCTCGGTTCTGGCAAAGATCTTGGGGAGTCGCAGACGTTACTGGAGCAGGATCATCTTGCGGAGAAGTTCGAATCCGGCTCGACCGTAGAGCTGCTTTTTGATCTTCTTGATGCGGTTCACGGCGCCCTCGATGCTGCCGGAGCTCCAGTCCAGGGTGAGCCCCGCTGTCACGGCGCCGAGGTCCCGAAGCAGGTGGAGTGCGAAGCCGCTCAGGCCGGGCAGTTGGCTAAGGGCTGTCCCGTAACTGATCTTTGAGTCGACGCTGGTGTGGTTGGTCGTGGTGGTGCGGGTCGCCGCCTATCCGGCGAGGGCGAGGTTGTGCAGGCGGGCGATGCCGAGCATGGCGTGGTGAACGCCGTCGCCTTTGAGACGGCAGTCACGGAGGATCTTCCAGGTCTTCATGCGGGCGAAGACGTGCTCGACGCGGGCACGGACCTGCTTGTGGGACTTGTTGTGCGCCTGCTTCCAGTCGGGCAGGTCTTCGCCCTTCCGGCGGCGGTGGGGCATGACGAGTCCGGTGCCGGGATAGCCGCCGTCGGCGATCGTGAGTGTTTCGCCGACGGCGGCTTTGACGCCGGACTCTTCCCAGGCCTTGCAGTCGTTGCGGTTTCCCGCGAGCGGCCGGCCGACCACGACGACCAGGCGCGTGTCGGCGTCGATGACGATCTGGTGGTTCGTGGAGTACCGGTAGTTCTTCGACTGCGCCGAGATGGCGTGGTCGCGGGTGGGCACCAGGGTGCCGTCTACGATCAGCACAGTGTCCTTCGCGAACCTCTTGCGGGGCTGCAGCGCGAGCATCGGCCCGAGGTGGTCGATGATCCGGTCCGCCGCCGACTTCGAGACCCCGAAGAGAGGAGCGAGCTGGCGCATCGTCAAGTTCGTCCGCCAGTACGCCGCCACCAGCAGGGCCCGGTCCTCCAGCGGAAGGCTCCACGGTCGGCCCTTGCGGACCGCATCCGCCCCCTCCCGCCGCAGAACCGTCACCAGCTTCCCGAAGGCACGCGGGCTCAGCCCGGTGAACGGGGCTATCCAAGACGGCTCCGACGCCGTGATCACACCACCCACACCAAGATCATCTCACCCGCGACCAGCAGTTACGGGACAGCCCTTAGCGTCGACCGCGTCGACCGCGTCGATCCAAGCAGGGAGCGTGGCACCCAGACGGTCGCTGAGTATCTCGCCGAAGTCGCGGACATGCCCGGCGGCCGTGTCCAGTTCGGGGCAGCGGGCCAGGACATCCTTCAGGCCGGCGCGGTCTTCCTCGCTCAGCGCGGTGGGGTGACGGGTGAGCCAGCCGGTCACCTGCCGCACCGTCGGAGGCCGGGGCGGCGCGCCGGCCGGAGCCCCGCGGAGGGTGGCGATGTAGCTGCGGACCATTTGGTAGGTGACGGGTGCGTTGTCGACAACGAGTTCATTGTGAAGGCGGGTGACGCTGGTGCATCCCTCGGCGAATCGGCGCTCCAGGTAGGGCTTGTAGGGGTCCAGCCTGCTGGGTCGGGGCCGGTTCTCGCGGATGGTGTCCTGCCAATGTGCGGCATTCGCGTATCTGAGCACGGTGTTGAGGCCCCAGCCCAGGTGCCGGGCGATCGCCCGGCGTGAGTGACCTTGAGCAAGGAGCTCGTGGACCAGGGCGTGCGCGGCCTTCTTGCGCTCAGCCCGCGGGCCGATGGGCGCCGGGTCGTCCTGCGGTCGGCCGGAAGTCAGTCGGATGGCCTCCGGCAGCATGCTGCTGGGCGAAGGGTCGCGCAGGCAGTCGCGGTGGGCGGCAACGCAGGTTTCCACGGCTCGGCCGAGGCTCTGCCACAGGTGGAACCTGTCGGCGACTTGCAGAGCGTCGGGGGCACCGCGTCGTGCTCCCTCGGCGTATGCGCCCGCCCGGTCCCGGCAGATGATCTCCACGCCGGGGTGGCGAATCAGCCAGGCGGCCAGCGGCCCGGCCTCGCGGGTCGGGAGCACGTCGACCACGCGATGGTCTTCGACGCTGGTCAAGACGGTGGAGTAGGTCTGGCCGCGGCGGATCGCGAAGTCGTCCACGCCCAGCACGCGCGGAGTACCGCACTGCGGATCGGGCAATGCCATGACCCTCCGTAACAAGGTCATCCGGCCGGCTCCGAAGCCCAGCTGGGCCGCCAGCCGGGCGCCGGCCCGCCCGGCCAGCGCGAGCCCCACTCGCTCCAGGGCGTGGTTGAGCCGAGTGGTGAACCGTGCGTGCGGGGCGGCCAGCCGGGAGAACGGCTCGGCGAACGTCCTGCGCGGGCAGTCCGCCGACCCGCAGATGAAGCGCCGGACCGTCAGCCGGATCACAAAGCCCTGCTCAGCGAGCGGAAGGTCCTTCAGCCTGCGCTGGTAGCGGTCATGGACCCGGTCCGAGAAGCGGCCGCAGTCCGGACAGGCAGCCCCGGCCGCGCGGCCTCTCGCCGCCACCTCGACCGTGCCGAACGCGGCTGTGACCGCCTCGACATCCACATCGTCGATTCCGTCGAACACCAGCGAATCCCAGAACGGTGCATCGGTCTGCATGACCAGCACCATCACCGTCCACAGGCTCCACCATCAGTGACAAGCAGACACCTGAGGGAGCGTCATCTCCGACTGTCAGACGACAAGGCGTACGCCGTCACACAGGAGCCGGTCTCCTTGCAATCGAACACTGAGGTAACGCTCCGCGACGACTCCCCAAGATCTGTGCCAGAACCCCGTTCTCATGAACAAGGCCACACCGGCCGCGAGCATCCCCGGCTCATACACATACGGCATCGCCGGGTCCTGCGGTGGAGGTGCTGCCACTGTCCAGGTGGTCCATGCGTGCAGGGCGACGATGCCGATGTTGCGCAGGGCGGCTTCCGTGAATGCGAACTCGACCGCCGCATCGCCGGCCGGTGAGCCATCGACGCCCAGGAGATCTGTCGGGCTGGGCCTGGCTGGTCCCGCACGACCAGGACCGGGCAGTGGCTGTGCGCGGCCAGATGCACCGCAGTTGACCCCAGCAGCAGGCCCACGAAGCCGCCCAGCCCCCGGCTGCCGACCACGACCAGCACGGCGGTGCGCGACTGAGCCTCCAGCACCGTCAGCGGCTCACCCGTGACCACCGCGTTGGTGACCTCCACCTCCGGCGCAACGGAACGCGCACGCTCCACCGCCTCAGCCACCATCCGACCGACCATGTTGTGCAGCCCGCCCTCGGCTGGACCCAGCGGCAACGGGCCCAGCGACACGTGCATCATCGACCACCATGCGGGCGGTCAGCTGCCGGTCGGGTTCAAAACGGCTGCGCATCGTCATCACCCTGGGATCAGGCCCTCGCCGGAGAGCAGCTCGCGCACCTGCGTGAGGCTGGTCGTCTCGTCGGGCAGCACCAGGTCGGACGGTGTGATCCGGTCGTCCGGCAGCGGTGTGCCGAGGCTGCGCACCGCGTCCAGCAGGGCCGAGAGGGCGGAGGTGAACGCCGCCTCGTCGCCTGTGTCGGTGGCTGTCTGCAGGGCGGAGTCCAGCTCGTTGAGCCGGGCAAGGTGTTCTTCGGTGATCTCGTACTGGCCCTCGGCGAGAATCCGCATGATCATGGCGTCGCCTCCTGGTCCGGCGGTGTCTTCCTGGTCCCGCCGCCTTCGACGGCCGGTGCAGCCGCGGACGCCGGGAGCTGGGCCTTCATCCGGGCCAGCTCGATCTCCACGTCGCTGTCGGCGGTGACGCGTTCGAGTTCGGCCTGGATGTCGTCACGTCCGGCCGGCAGGGTGGCGTCCTCCAGCGCACCGGAGGCGATCAGCTCGTCCAGCGCACCGGCGCGTGCCTGCAGCTGCTCGGTCTTGTCCTGGGCTCGCTGCATGGCCAGCCCCACATCGCCCATCTCCTCACCGATGCCCGTCACGGCTTCGGTGATACGGGTCTGCGCCTCGGCAGCGGTATAGCTCGCCTTGATGGTCTCCTTGCGGGTGCGGAACGCGTCGACCTTCGCCTCCAGGCGCTGCGCGGCCAGCGTGAGCTTCTCCTCCTGCTCCTTCAGGGGTGCCTGCTGGCCCTCAAGATCTGAGATCTGCGCTTCCACGGCCGTCCGGCGGGTGAGCGCCTCACGGGCCAGATCCTCACGCCCCACCGCGAGCGCCTGCTCTGCCTGGCCCTGCAGCTTGCCCGTGGACTGCCGCAACTGGCTCACCTGCAGCTCGACCCGCTTGCGACTGGTCGCCACATCGGCAACGCCGCGCCGCACCCGCTGCAGCATCTCCCGCTGCTGTTCGTAGGAGTAGTCCAGGACCTCGCGCGGGTCCTCGGCCTTGTCCAGCGCCTTGTTCGCCTTGGCCCGGAACAGGGTGGCGATGCGTTGGGTGATGCTGGTCATGGCGACCGCCTTCCTCTCGATAGCGGCGTCGCGCCGGAACGATCGGCCGAGACATCCGTGCAGCCGTGGTACCAGCCCGCCTCAAATCACCGCCGGACTCGCGCCTCTTCCATTGTCCGGGCGCACCCCTTACGCGGCAGTCTGATCGTGCTCGGGTGCCGGTCATGATCGGTTCCCGGCTCGGGCAGCCGCCTGCGGGCCGGGGATGTCGCGCAAGGTGTCGCCGACGGCATGAACCAGGGCGGCGGCGATGGTGCCGGCGCCCCACAGTCCCCAGGCGACTGCGGGTGCGTCGGCGGCGAGGAGGGCGGGAACGGGCAGCACACCGGCAGCCAGGAGGACGGGGGCCGTGTGGTGGAGAGTGCGAGCCAGGCGCGAGGCGTCCCGCCGGTGGCGCAGGGCGAGCAACCTCGCGCACGCCGCGATGGTCAGAACCTGGACGGCGATCAGGACCCAAACCAGGACGAGGGCGGCCGCCATGTCTATCGCCTCCCATCAGGGCCGCGGGGCCAGCGGTGGCGGTCCATTCGGGCGAGCACCAGGATCACCAGCACGATCCCGGCGAGCACGCCGACCACGATCGCTGCCTGGACGAGGACGGGGAGGCCGGTCATCGGTTCCTCCCGGTGGCGGAGGGGCGGGACGTCGCCTCGGGCGACGGCCCCGGCTCGAGTCCGGCCGGGGTGTACTTGCCCGGCAACGAGGGCCTGCTGGGCCGCCGTGGCCAGAAGCGGGGCGTGCGGGCGGCGTAGGCCGTCCACTCCTCCCCGAACCGGGCGGCAACCTCGCGTTCCTCGCTGCGGGCCAGGCGGGCGTACACGTACACAAGGACCGGGAACATGATCAGGGTGGGTATGGTGGGCCACTGCAGCAGGAATCCGATCACGATGAGCAGGAAGCCGTCGTACTGCGGGTGGCGTACCCAGGCGTAGAGGCCGGTGGTGGCGAGCCTGTCCGGGTGTGCGGCATCATGCAGGATCTTCCAGGCGGCGGCGATCAGCCAGAAACCGACGCCTATGGCGACGTAGCTGGCCAGGTGGAAGGGGCTCAGGTGCGGATCGCCGGACCAGCCGGTCAGGTCGTTCCACAAGTGCCCGCCGGCGTGGGTGTCCTTGAGGAGCGGGAACTGGTTGCCGAGCCAGCTGCCCAGCAGGTAGATGGTCAGCGGGGTGCCGTACATCTCGGTGAATAGGGCCACCAGGAACGCGCTGTAGGCGCCCATGGCCCGCCAGTCCCGTTTGGTTTTCGGGTGGAAGAAGCTGGCGGCGAACACGATGAACAACGCCGTGTTGAGTACCACCAGCGGCCACAGGCCGTATGCGGCGTCAGACATCACGTCCTCCTCGGGGCAGTGTCCGCTGTCCACGGGCCAGGCCGCTCATGCGCCGCTGGTAGGCAGCCGTGTCGATCTGGTCGTGCCTCCGCAGGCCCGCACACCAGCGTTCGGCGGCCTCCAGGGCGGCGCGGCGGCCCCTCAGCCGGGCCAAAGGGGGCCAGCGGCTCTCGCGAGGTGTGATCAGGCGGCCGATGCTGTAGGCCAGGGCCGCGAGGATCAGAGCGCCGATCAAGATCACGATCACGGCTTGCATGCCGCGTCCCTTGTCGTCGTCGTGCGTTTCAGCGGAAGGGCTTGTGGCCGTCCGGGTCACGGTCCTTGGGCGCGTCATCGTGGCCGTGGCTGTCCATGTCGTCGCCGTCGCGCAGGCCGCGCATCATGAAGAACATCATCAGCGGGCAGGCGGCAGCGAGGGCGAGGACGGCGAGGGTGCCCACGGGCACGCCGAGCGTCAGCGCGCCGACCAGGGCGATGGCGATGGCGATCGCGTACAGGCCGTAGTTCCTGTTGTTCTTCATGGCCGGTCCTCCTCCTTGGGAGGGCATCAGGGTGTGGCCGGGCCGGAGGAGCGCAGGGCGGCCAGGCGCCGCTGGTAGTCCTCTTCGTCGATGTCGCCGCGGGCGAAGCGTTCGGCGAGCAGCTGCTCGGGCGAGGGCCTGGCGGGGACGTGGGCGTGCTCGGGGCTGCGGTTCAACGCGCGGATGAGCAGGACGGCGACGGTGATGATCGGGGCCCAGAAGAGGATCATGCTGGCCGACATGGCGAGCCAGCCCCAGCCGCTGACGTTGTGGTCGAACCAGAACATCATCGTGTTTCACTTCCCCGGATTCGGGGGCTGCGGGCGCGGGGCCCGCTGTCCGGCCAGTGACTCCTGCTACCAATGTCGATCCGCTGTACCGCCTGCGCAGGGGCCACTCGGTCCCCTGTATCGGGACCGCTCAGCCCCTACCTGGTTCGGGTAGCCAGGGGCGAGGCTGGAGGGAGTGAACACGCAGGGAGGTCAATGCCATGGGTGTCACCGATGTCGTCGTGGTGGTCTTGGCCGCTGTGCTGATCGTCGGCCTGGGGTGGTTTTTCTTCGGTCCTCGCCGGGCCCGTGCCGCGCGCCTGGAGGGCGGGATACAGCGGGTCGAGGTGACGGTGCGGGGCGGCTACAACCCCGATGTGATCCGGGTCCGCCAGGGGATTCCGGTGGAGCTGATCTTCGACCGGCAGGAGTCCGGCGAGTGCACAAACCGGGTCGTCTTCCCCGATCTGCGCGTCAGCGCCGGGCTGCCGGCCTTCACCCGCACACCCGTGCGCGTCAGCCCGGATCAGGCCGGTTCCTTCGGGTTCGCCTGCGGAATGAACATGATCCACGGCACGCTGCTGGTCGAACCCGCGGACGGATCCGGCACCACGGAAGCCACCACGGACGGAGACGGTGAGGAAACGGCTACCGCCGCCACCGCCGCCGTACCTACCAGCGGTGGAGGGACCGGGGCCGAGGCGGAGGCGGCGGAGGTCGCCGAGCGGCGCGCGGAGATCACAGACCTGACCCGCCGGGTCGCCGTCGGCGCCGTACTCACCGCCCCGGTGCTCTTCGCCGTCATGGCCCACGAGCTGTTCGGCGCCGACTGGGTGCCCGCATGGATGCTCAACCACTGGCTGCAACTGGCCCTGATCACACCGGTGATGATCTACACCGGCTGGCCCATCCACTCGACCGGCTGGCTCACCTTGCGCCACCGCGGCGCGGACATGAACTCCCTCATCACGCTGGGCACCACGGCCGCGTACGGATACAGCCTGATCGTCACGCTCGCCCCTGGTCTGCTGCCCGAGGATGTGCGCGAGGTGTACTTCGAGGCGGTCGGGGTGATCCTCACCCTGATCCTGCTCGGCCGCCTGCTGGAGGCCCGCGCCAAGGCAGGCACCGGCGAGGCCATCCGCGCACTGCTGGGCCTGCAGGCCCGCACGGCCCGGGTGATCCGCGACGGCACCGAGACCGAGATCCCGGTCGAGGACGTGGCGGTCGGCGACGAGGTGGTGATCCGGCCCGGGGAGAAGGTGCCGGTCGACTCCGAGGTGCTGTCCGGTTCCTCGGCGGTGGACGAGTCGATGGTCACCGGCGAGCCGATGCCGGTCACCAAACGGGCCGGGGACACGGTGATCGGCGCGACCGTCAACGGCACAGGCTCCTTGCGGGTGCGTGCGAGCAAGGTCGGCGCCGACACCATGCTCGCGCAGATCATCCGCCTGGTGCGGCAGGCCCAGGCGTCCAAGGCTCCCATCCAGCGACTCGCCGACGCGGTATCCGCCTACTTCGTGCCCGCCGTCATCGCCATCGCCATCGCCGCCTTCGCCCTCTGGTACACCCTCGGACCCGCCCCGGCCCTGACCCTCGCCCTGGTCTCCGCGGTCGCGGTACTGATCATCGCCTGCCCCTGCGCCCTGGGCCTTGCCACCCCGCTGTCCGTCATGGTCGGCACGGGCAAGGGCGCCCAGGCGGGCATTTTGATCCGTTCCGCCGAGGCGCTGGAGACCGCGCACAAGCTCGACACCGTCGTCCTTGACAAGACCGGCACCGTCACCGCCGGCAAACCCGTCCTCACCGACGTACATCCTGCCGACGGATTCGCGGACGACGAACTGCTGGCCCTGGTCGCGGCGGCCGAAGCGGACAGCGAGCACCCCCTCGCCGGCGCGATCGTCACCGGAGCCCGGCAGCGCGACCTCACCCTGCCTGCGGCGCGGGGCTTCGCCTCCGCCACCGGCAAGGGGGTACGGGCCACCGTCGACGGCCACGCCGTCCTGGTCGGCACCGCCCGGCTGCTCGGCGACGACGGCATCGACAGCAGCGCCCTCACCCCGGTCGCGGCCGGGATGTCCGCCCAGGGCAAGACCCCCGTACTCGCCGCCGTCGACGGCCGGCCGGCCGGTGTCCTCGCCGTCGCCGACACCGTCAAGGACGACTCCGCATCCGCCATCGCAGCCCTGCACCGGCTCGGCCTGGAGACGGTCGTCATCACCGGCGACAACGCCCGCACCGCCGCCGCGATCGCCGCCCAGATCGGCGTGGACCGAGTGCTGGCCGAGGTACTGCCCGAGCACAAGGCGGACGAGATCCGCCGCCTCCAGGGAGAGGGCCGTACGGTCGGCATGGTCGGCGACGGCATCAACGACGCCCCCGCTCTCGCCGCCGCCGATGTCGGGCTCGCGATCGGTACCGGTACCGACGTCGCGATCGAGGCGGCCGACATCACGCTGATCTCCGGCTCCCTGACCGGAGTGGTCACCGCGATCCGCCTCTCCCGGGCCACGATGCGCAACATCCGGCAGAACCTGTTCTTCGCCCTCGTGTACAACGCAGTCGGCGTTCCCCTCGCGGCCGGAGCCCTCTACCCCGTCTGGGGCATCCGCCTCAGCCCGATCATCGCCGCCGCCGCGATGGCCCTGTCCTCCCTGTCGGTGGTCACCAACGCATCCCGCCTGCGCCGCTGGCGTACGACGCCGCTGCCGCCGGCCGCGGTGGAGCCCGTCGCGCCTCGGGTCGAATCCGCTGCCGACCGGTCCCCGGCCCACGCCTCAGCGAGTGATGGCCGACAGCCACACCTCGAGCCCCTGGCCGGGGAAGACCACCAGCGGGGCCCCGAGGCGATCACGGTGGACCCGGTGTGCGGCATGCCCGTCGACCCGGCCGCCGCCGAACGGCGCGACACCGCCAGCGGCAGCTACTTCTTCTGCTCCGCCCAGTGCGCGGCAGCCTTCGACGCCGACCCGGACCGCTATCGCGCAATTGCGACAGGCGGGACAAATGAGGGAGGTAAGAGTAAATGACCGCCATCCCCGACCCCCCAGACACTCCGGACCCGGCACCGGGCACGGCCCCGCACGGCCCCGCACGGCTACGCCGACCCCAAGGGCGACCACCTCGCCCGCCTGTCCATGTCCGGATCCAGCATCATCGTCGGCCTCAAGGCACTCGCCCTCAAGCGCCTCTGCCTGCCCCGCCCAGCAACCACTGGCTCAGCCGAAGGAGGCGTTCGCGGTGGCCAGTAGTCCGGCTCGGGCCGCGCTGCGCAGTACAAGGGTGCGCCCTACCGTGGGAAATGTGACCGGCCGCGAGCCCCGCACGCAGCCGCAGCCCGTGCTGCGGGTCTCCACGCTGCTCGTCCTCGCCGTCATCGTCGGACTGCTCGGCATGCACGCCCTGGGCGCCGCCGCCCTCCCGTCGGCAAGCGCAACCGAGCACCCCTCCCACCACGTGGCTACAGCCCCCGCCGACCGATACCCCGACGACGATCGTGACACCGGCCGCCATGTCATCCACACAGACCAGATGTGCGCGTCCACTGCCCTACCGGGTTCCCCCGGCATCGCCGCAGCAGACACCGAGCCGGTCACCATCAGGGCGCACGGCTCCGCCGATGCCCCGGTCCCGTTGCCGATCGCGGTGGCCTACGAGCCGGCCGGAGGGCGGGCACCGCCCTCACTCGCCGAACTCCAGCTCCTGCGGATATAGGAACCCCGCCTGCGGCACTCCCCGACGGTGCCGCACACGGCCTTCCTCTCCGCATCCGAGCACTGGAGTTCAGCGAAATGAACACGAACCGATCCCTGACGTGTCGCGCGGCCCTGGCGGCCACCGCCGCCGCTGCCAGCCTGGTCCTGGCCGCCTGCGGCAGCAACGACAGCACGAACACGGCCGGCCCCACTGTCGTGACCACCGCCGCCCCGGCCTCCACGGAGGCCAACCAGCACAACCAGGCGGACGTCTCCTTCGCGCAAGGAATGATCCCCCACCACCGGCAGGCCATCGTCATGTCCGACATGGTCCAATCTCACGGCGCCTCCAGCGAGGTCAAGGCACTCGCGGAAAAGATCAAGAAGGCGCAGAAGCCCGAGATCGACACCATGACCGGCTGGCTCAAGGCGTGGGGCGAGAAGGTCCCCACCGGCTTCGGCATGGGGCACGGTGACGACGACTCCGGTATGCCCGGGATGATGGGTGACCAGGACATCAACCGGCTCGGGAACGCCAAGGGCAATGCCTTCGACGCCATGTTCCTGACCATGATGATCGAGCACCACGAGGCCGCGATCGACATGGCCAAGACGGAGAAGCAGCAAGGCGCCTACGGTCCTGCCAAGGCCCTCGCTGACAGCATCATCACGTCCCAGACCGCCGAGATCGCCCAGATGCGGACGATGCTTGCCGGCTGAATCCCAACCGAGCCCGGTCCGGCGCGGCGTCCTGGAACGCGCTTCCGGACATCAAGAGCAGCACCACCATCGGCACAACGGTCATCACCCATCAGACCGAGGCGGAACGGATCGGCTTCACCGACTCCCTGACCCTCCTCATCAACGGCCGCGACCCCTTCGCCGAACCGGGCCGCCCCGCCAGGCTGGCCTGCCGGATGTACCAGACCCCGGACGGCCTGGCCAACTTCCCCAGCTCTGACCATCTGCACCATGCCCTGACCGACATTCCTCCAGGCTGACCCGCGAGTCCCCCACCGACGCGACAACGGCGGCTTCAGCGCGACGTTTTGTTGACTGCCCACAACATCGCACACCGGCTCCGGCGAGAGACCGACAGCGAGGTACGGCCTCAGAGGAAGGCTCACCTGAAGCTGTCCGCGGCAGCCGAAGAGTTCAGGACCAGCCTCCTCGGCGTGACGTTCCTCTGCCGGGAGACCTAACCGAACTTCCTCTCCAAGCATCTAACTACTTATCAGTAGAGTCAGCAAAGGGTCAGCATTCGTCCGACTAGGCCTGACCGCAGCCTGCTTCAGATGAGACTCGACCTCGAGATCGGGAAGCGCCCCCAGAGGCCTCGCCGACGACCGGCGGACCTCCAGAAGCGGAGCGATAGCGCGGCCACCACCCGGGCCCCACCTTCAGGACATACACAAAGCTCAGCGCACTCTTCCCCTGGGCTTCAGGCGAGTTGGGGGGAGTTCCGGGGCCGGAAGCGGAGCGCCGTCGTAGCCCTTCACCTCGCCGTATCGCGTCCCGTTCATCCAGTCCTCCCGGGCCTGTGCGATATCCTCTTGGGACCGTCCGATCCAGTTCCAGAACGTAATACGAGATATCCGTCTTCATGCCTCAGCGCGCTCCTGGGACCGGGGCACGGCCTTCGGATCCGGCAAGGCGACAGCAGCTGAGCGCGATCGCCCACCCGCTGTGCCGCCCGCGGGAGAAGGGCCAGTTGGCGGCGACAGCCTGAAGTGTCAGGCGCGCATGTGGTCGGCCGGCACGAGGACTTGACCACGCCCGTTCACCCCGACGTGGATGTGGCAGCCGCACACCATCCCGTCGTGCGAGCAACCGGGGAGGGCCACCGGACGGGCGTCCGCTCGTAGGAGCGCAGTTCGGCTTTCACCACACGCCGCCTCGGACGAGTGGGAGCCGGAGCCGACTCTCCCGCAGCACCCCTCGCCTACCCAGCCGTTCGGCCGCCAGTCGCTGCCGGGAGCCGCCCCGTCGACGCACGCGTCCTTGCCACCGTAGACCGGCGAAGCGGCCCTCCGCTGGCCTACCATGCCTTGAGGGGCTTCGGGACAGCGCGGCCGGAGGACAGATGCCGAAACAGGGCCAGGAATCCGGAGCGGACCCGGGCAGCGCACAGCGACGGGCCGTGAGGATGGCCGGTCTTTCGGCAGCCTCCGATACCGGGATGGACCGGTTCGCCCGGCTGGTTTCACGACTGCTCCACGTGCCGGTGGCCTTCGTTTCGCTGGTCGAGGAGGACCGGCAGATCCTGCCCGGACTGATCGGTCTGCCCGAGCCCTGGGCGGGGAGCCGCACGCTGCCGCTGTCGCACTCGCTCTGCCGTTATGTGGTGGCCTCCGGGCAGCCCTTGGTCGTACCCGATGCCCGCGCCGATGACCGGCTCCGTAGCAGCCCGGCCATAGGGGATCTCCGGCTCATCGCGTATGCGGGGATGCCGCTGACCGACGCCGACGGGCTGGTCCTGGGCTCCTTGTGCGCCATCGACCACGAGCCGCGGACGTGGGGTGACGGCGAGCTGGCCGACCTGAAGGATCTGGCGGCGGCCTGCTCCGCCGAGCTGTGCCTGCGCATCCTGTCGGCGCAGAGCCGGTCCGCACAGAAGGTGCTGGAGACCGCGCGAGCCGCCGCCGAGCGGGCCCGGAGCGACGCGGAGCGCCTGGAGCAGGAGGCACAGGCCGGCATGGACCACGCCGAGCTGCTGCTCAGGGCATCGGAGGAACTGGCCCAGACGTCCGGGCTGGAGGACGTCCGGCGCAGGCTGCGGGACCTCTTCGTCGGTGTCGGGAAGCCCTCGTACGTCGGCCTGCTGGTCGCCGACAAGGACGAGCTGCACCGGATTGCCGACCCGGACATCGAGCACTCGGTGGAACGGGAGGTCCTCACGCTGCCCGCGAGCGCGGCGTTCCCGAGCGCCCGGGCCATGCGGGAACGGCGGGCGGTTTTCGTGCCCGACCGTGAGGCGCTCGTCGCCGGGTACAGCCCCGAGGCGGTCGGCTTCTTCGACCGCATGGGCTTCACCACCGTGCTGTGCCTGCCGCTCTGGGGCAGCCGCGCCCTGCTGGGCGTACTCGCCGTCTGCTGGGCCAAGCGGCACGAGGTGGGGGTCACGGAGCGGGCCACGCTCGCCGCCGCTTCCGGTTACATCGCGCAGGCCGTGGAGCGCGCGCTGCACCTCGACGAACGCATCTCCGTGGCCCGGCAGCTCCAGGAAGCCATGCTCACCGACCTCCCCGTTGCCGACCGCATCGAGATCAGTGCCCTGTACGAGCCGGCCGCGGTCGGCGACATGATCGGCGGGGACTGGTACGACGCCTACCACCTGCCCCCCGCCTCCTCACCTGGCGGCAAGCCCGGAGCCCTCATGGTGACGGTGGGTGACATCACCGGCCACGACATGCACGCAGCCACGATCATGGGCCAGATCCGCAGCATGCTGCGGCAGGCCACCCTCGACCACCCGCCGTACAGCCCGGCCACGGCGCTGACCGCCCTCGATGCCGCTTGTTCGGTCTTGCCCATCGAGGCCGGCGGCACGCTGGTCCACGCACGCCTCGACCTCGCCGACGGCGGTCCCGACTGGACGCTGACCTGGTCGAACGCCGGTCACCCGCCGCCGCTGCTCCGTACCCCCGACGGCCGGGTGACCCTCCTGGAGGAGCACGACATCCTCCTCCACAGGGACCTCGGGCCGTTCCACCGGACCGAGGCCCGGCGCGGCCTTCCCGCGGGCTCGACGCTGTTGTTCTACACAGACGGGCTCATCGAACGCCGCGGCCACGACATCGATGCCTCCCTCGCGCAACTCGTCGCCCTGCTCGCCCGCCACGGTGACCGTCCGCTGCCCGAACTGCTCCACGGGATCAGCAACAGGCCGGCGGACCCGGCTCCCGGGGACGACGTCGTCGTACTGGCGCTGCGCGTTCCCTGACGGGGTGACCGGCCGCTTCCTGGATCCAGCGAACGTCCGATGACCAGCGGAATGAGGATGGTCCAAAGGATCGGAATTCCCGTCACGAAGCGGATGACGAGGAGAATGACGCCGATGACAGGACCAATGTCTTCCGTTTCGGCGTGACGGTTCACAACCGGGGTAGACGCCAGCCGTGTCCGGCGGCTCGTTCGGGCGCGCATCCAAGGAGCAATTCCATGATTCTCATCCTCGGGCTCATCATTCTGATCGCCGCCACCGCCGTCGGCCTGGCCGGAGTATTCGGCAATACCGGCACGGAACATGATCTCGGCGTCGGCGGCGATTTCGCGATTTTCGGCTACCACGTCACCGGTTCGACCGGATCCCTCTTTCTGAGCGGAATCATCGTCGGAGCCGTCGCCTTCTTGGGTCTGACTCTGGTCATGATGGGCGCCCGTCGTTCGGCCCGTCGCTCGGCGCAGGCCCGACGGGAACGCGGCACAACACGCCGTGAGGCCGCCGTCGTCGACCGCGAGCGCGACGATCTGATCAAGCAGCGCGACGATGCCCGCGCCGGGGCCGGTGCTCCGACGGCCGACGTGCCCCGCGTCGAGACCGGTGCGCCGGTGACCGACGTCCCCCGCGGCCGAGGCCACTGGTTCGGCCACCGGGCCGCGCACCGCTGACGGCAGTCTTTGCCGTTCCGCAGAACCTTGCAGATGCACCATCAGCCGCAGGGAGCGGCGCGCCTTGCCCAAAGAGGCCGACGCGCCGCTCCCCATGGTCGAGAGCCCGCCCTCACGGCCCCGGCACGGGCGAACGCAGGGCGCTGCGCCCCTGGTCCCAGGCCTCGCGGATGTGGGTCACGAGACGGTCCTCCAGCAGGACGGTCGCCGCGCACCCGAAGGCGATGTCCGCCTCCAGGTCCGGCTCGTCGGCCAGCAGACCTCCGATCACCTCGTGGCGCACCACCTGTTCGTGGACGGCGTCGGCCTCCACGTGCTCCGCGTAGAAGTGTTCGGCCGCAGGTCCCGCTCCGCAGCGTCGCATGGCCTTGGCCAGGCGCCTGGACCCGGGCGACGAGGTGACCTCGACGCACGCGAAGTGGCCGACGAGCGCGCCGCGCAGGGCGCGGTGGAGCCCGAAGAGGGACATCAGGTTCACCGTCGCGAGCAGCGGCGCCGGCGCGCGGTCCAGGTAACCGCCGTAGGCGGGATCCAGGCCCAGGTCGGCCATGAGGTCCGCGAAGAGTTGTGCGTGGATGCGGTCGGCGCGGCCGGCGCCGAACTCGTCGTACTCGATGGCGACCATGGCGGCCTTGGCCCGTCCGGTGAGCCGCGGGATGACCCAGGCGTGCGGGTCGGCCTCCTTGAGGTGGTACAGGGAGCGCAGGGCCGCGTACTCACGCAACTGCCAGAGCTCGCCGTCGGTTTCCAGGTGGTGACTGAGACTGCCGGACAGGTCCACAGGCTCCACGAGGAGCGGGGCGAAGGCTTCCTCGATCGTCCGGGGCGCGTCGGGCAGCTCGGTGCGCAGGGTGTGCAGCACGCGGGTCTCCATCGACTGGCGCAGCCGCAGCAGCTCCGGGTCCCATTCTCGCTCGTCGTCCACGCCATCGAAGCCGCGGTAGTGCAACTCGTACAGCAGGTAGAGGGCGAGCTGGAGGTCCGCGCCCCAGGGGTCCGCCTTCAGCACGGAACCCGTGGCGTACACCGGCGGGTTGCCGGATCGCAGGGCCTCGGTCACGGCGCGGGACAGCTCGCCCCGCCCGTCGACCAGGCGGGGGCCGGCGGCCGGCGCCACCGTGATCAAGCCCGGGCTCATGCTCGGAGGGGTCATCGCGGGTTCCTGTCCTCGGGGGGCGAGCCGCCTCGCTCGCGACAGCGGTGGCTGGTGTCGCACCACGGGTAGGCACGGCTGCGGCGGCAGGTGCACACCGCGACCATGAAGCGTTCGGACCGGGCGACCGTCCCGTCGTCCAGGACGATCTCGACCGGCCCCTCGACCAGGACCGGGCCCTGCGGGTCCACCGATACCCGGCGGGCCGGCGTTTGGACGGGAGCCGGGACGGAAGCCGGGGAGCTGTCAGAGGGAGCGGGCACGGATGATCACCAACTCTTCCCACTCGTCGGTTGCTGCCGCCAGACCCCGCTGCTCCAGCCAGGCCCGTCGCGAACGCAGCACGGGTCCCCACGGCACCGAGGCACTCGCCGTGACCTCTGCGGCCAGCCCCACCCCGGTCAGGCGGTCGAGGGTCTCCCCGGCCCCGCACAGCGCCGAGTGCACCATGAGCAGGACACCTCCGGGACGCAGCAGGGCCGGGGCGCCGGCGCAGATCCGGTCGATGACCCCGCGCCCGTCCGGACCGGCGTCCCAGGCACGCTCCGGCCCACGCGACGGCAGCCGGACCCCTGGGGCCGGGACGTACGGCGGATTGGCGACCACCAGGTCGAAGCGGCACCCCGCGGTGCGCGCCGCGAAGTCGCCGTGCAGGACGCGCAGCGGCAGCCGTCGGCGCAAGGAGTTCAGCCGCGCCGTGACCACGGCGGGCCAGGAGACGTCGACCGCCGTGACCCGGGCTCCCCTGCCGGCGGCGTGCAGGGCCAGCGCACCGGTGCCCGTACCGATCTCCAGCGTGTCGGTCCGCGGCCCGAGATCCTCCAGGGCCAGCGCCTCCGCGAGGAGAAGGGTGTCCGCCTGCGGCCGGTAGACGCCCGGCAGGGCCATCAGGGCGACCGGGAGCGGGGGCAAGGACAGAGCCGTGGCGGGCACCGCGTACCTCCCGGATTCGGATGCGGCCCGCGGAGCGGACCGCGGAAATCGACCGACATGCTGCGGCTGCCCGGAACTGAGCGGCCCATCCGAATTCTCGTCGGTCTTCAGAGGATCAGACGAGTATCGGCCTTTCCCGGTATTCCCACGGGCGGCTACTCGGCGCTTCACGTCCCGGAGCGCACCGGGCCGGCTCACACGCGGGGCGCCTGGTCGCCGGCGTTTCCGTCCGGCGTCTGCCACGAATCCTCGCGCCCCCGCGCCACGGGATTCTGCTCGGCCGGCCGGACAGGGGCCCGGCGCCGCGCGCTGCGTCGGCTGCCGTACCAGAACGCGCCGACCAAAAGGACGACCACCGCCACGCCGGCGAACATGAGGAAAAGTACGCGTTGGCCTTCGGCCGCGAGAACTTCGGAAGGAATCATGGCTCGCGCCTACCCACAATCGGCGGGCTTACGGGACATCTCCCTCCCGGATTCTCTCCCGGAATCCCTCCCAGAATTCGCGGCAGGGAACGGGCGGCGGTCGTCGGAGCGGGCGCGCCCTTCTTCGGAAGCTGCGCCTCCCCGTCACCGAGGCACCGCAACGGCCCTGCCCGGTGGTGTGGACGTGCAGGTCGGCGCCGGCGCGGGGTCAGCCCGGCCAGGTGCCCGTCACGCGACGTGTGGCCACGGCACCCGAGCGGTCGACAGCGGCCTTGACCACGGCGAAGATCGCGCCCTGGATGGCGGCGGCGATCAGGATCTGCTTCCACGAGCGGTCTTCGTCCGTGGCGCTGGGAGCATCGCCTTCTCCCTCGACGACCTTCCAGACCTGCTTGAACGCCGCCGCCGCGATCATGCCGCTGACAGCACCCAGGGCCAGACCCACCGGCTTGTACGCGACCTCGGAGGCTCTCATCGGCTTCGGCGGCTGCGCCGCACCAGCAGAAGGACGACCAGAGCGGCGCCGCCGGCCACGAGCAGCGGCCTGCGGTTGGCGCGGGCCATGCTCGCGGCCCGGCCCGCCTTGTCCAGGACCGGCTCGGGCGTCGCGCCCTTCACCAGCTGGGCCGCATGCCGAGTCTTCGTACGGATCTGGTCGGCGACGGCGCCGGCCGTTTCGGCGGCCTGTTGCTTCATGACGGCCGTCTTCTCTCTCGCCTGCGCCTTGATGTCGGCCTTGTCCGCCAGCGCCTCGATGGTCTGACCGAGTTCGTCGCGGGTGCGCTCGACCTGCTCGCGCAGCTCGTCGGGGGTGGGTGTGCCGATATCGGTTCGGGGTTCGTTCGTCATCGGAACGCTTTCTCCTTGATCTCGGCCAGATCGGCCTTGACGCTGTCGATGGTCTGCTCCGGGACGGGTGCGCCTGCCTCGGCGATACCTTTCACGATGCGCACGCCGTTGTCATGGCGCGCCTACCCGGTAAACGAACGAGCAGCCACGCCACGAGCAGATCCTTTTGCGCGGGCGGCGCGGTCCTGTGCGATCGCCTCTCCATGCGGCGGCGGTCCTGATCGCTCCAGGCGCGGGTTCCACGGGGCCGGACATAGGGTTCGGCGTCCTCGGGCAGCCCTCCTGCTATCACACGCTGACGGGCCAGTTCCGCGTCGAACTCCAGCCCGAGGAGGAAGGCGAGGTTGGTGATCCACAGCCAGACCAGGAAGACGATCACGCCGGTGACCGTGCCGTACGTCTTGTTGTAGGAGGCGAAGTTCGCGACGTAGAAGGCGAAGCCGGCCGAGGCGGTCATCCAGATCACCAGGGCCAGGCAGCTCCCCGGCGTCACCCACCTGAATCCACGGCCCTTGGCGTTCGGCGCCGCCCAGTACAGGAGCGCGATCGTGATGGTGACGAGGAGGACAAGGACCGGCCATTTCGCGACCGACCACACCATCAGGGCGCTGTCGCCGATCCTCAGGGCGGCGCCCGCGCGCCGCGCCAGGTCGCCGGTGAAGACGACGATCAGGGCGCCCGCACAGGTGAGGACCATCAGTGTGACGGTCAGCGCCAGGCGCAGCGGCAGCACCTTCCACACCGGGCGGCCCTCCGGCACGTCGTAGACGGCGTTCGCGGACCGGATGAACGCGGCCACGTAGCCCGAGGCGGACCACAGCGCCACGGCGAGGCCGACGATCGCCATCAGCGATCCGACGCCGCTGCGGCCCTGCAGTTGCTCGACCGCCTCCCTGATCACGTCCTGGGCTGAGCCGGGCGTCAGCTCCTGCAGGTCGTCCAGCAGTCGCGCGGTCGTCGACTCCCCGGCCAGGCCCAGCAGGGAGACGAGCACCAGGAGGGCGGGGAAGAGCGCCAGCACCCCGTAGTAGGTCAAGGCCGCGGCGCGATCGGCCAGCTCGTCGTTCCGGAACTCCTCGGCCGTGCCGCGCAGTACCGCCCGCCAGGAGCGTGCGGGCAGGTCGGAAGGCTGGTCCGGGGCCCGCTCCTCGACCCGCTCGCTCGGACCCGCGAGAGAATCCCGCCCGGTGTCGGCACGATCACGGTCACGGCCCTGAGCTGGGCTCGGTAGGGGTGTCATACCCCCCGGCTTTCCCCCGCAGCGCAACTCATGCCCGTACGGCCTTCGGAAACAAGGCCCCTTCGCGGGGCGCGGCCCCGGATCCGACCTGACCGGCAAGAAACCCCCTGGAGCCAGGCGTTGCGGCGGAAGGAGCGATGGAGGAGGTGAGCAGTTCGTCGAGCGTCCGTACTTCGGTGTCGGTGCGGTGCAGGTGATCGGCCACGTCGCGGAAGTAGGGCAGGACCGTCGCCGGACGCCCTTCGTCTGCCAGACCGCTCAGCAGACCGGGCAGGACGGACACCAGCGGCTGCACGGCGTCCCGGAACTCACGGACCTCTTGCTTCAAGGGGTAGATCTCCTCGGTGTGATCGACGCGAGAGGGCGAGGAGACGCGGTCCTCCAGCCGGTTGAGCGCGGCGCGCACCGTCTCGGCGGCCTCGCTGTAGGCGTCGACGACGACGTCGGGCACGGCGCGCAGAGCCGACAGCGGGCCGAAGAGCAGCATGGACGGGTCGGCTTCCAGCCGGCGGGCTGCTTCGGCTGCCGGGTGCACCGGGCCGTGGCGGACGGTGAGTACGTAACCGGGCCGACGAAGAGCATCAACTCGCCCGTCTGCACCAAAGTTTCCTCGTCGACGTACCAGAGGGTCCTCAGCGCGACGGCCAGTACGTCACCGAAGCGCTCCCGCTTCGGCCGCTGGCCGGCCTGGACCGCGTCCTCGACCGCCAGGCGGTGCAGGCCCAGTTGCTCGGCCAGCTGCACGAGCTCGCCCTCGGCCTGGTCGACCAGTCGTACCCAGCCGAACTCGCCTTCGCCCAGC
This sequence comes from Streptomyces sp. NPDC091682, assembly GCF_044756625.1. NCBI lineage: Bacteria > Bacillati > Actinomycetota > Actinomycetes > Kitasatosporales > Streptomycetaceae > Streptomyces > Streptomyces sp. NPDC091682. The sequence goes on from NZ_JBIVTH010000002.1 coordinate 564,592, forward strand.
CCGCGCAACCGCTTCAGCACCAGTCGGCAGGCCTCGCCGCCCGCGCCGCACTCGACGGTCTCCGACCGGCCCGACCGCTCCTCGTACACCACGCATTCCATACGCCGCACATGCGCCAGAACCCTGATTTCATGCGTGCCCACGGACCGCTCGCGGTCATGCCTCCGGCCTCTGGCGGATGCTGCAGCATGGATGCGGGAGGCGCTGACTTCTCTCCGCCCCGCTGCGCGTCGGACTCATCGGAGGCTGACGGGAGCGTGAGGCGCTACGCGTACCGCCTTGCCCCGGTCGCAGGCCCCTTCGTGCGCTCACACGGCCAGGTGTCGGACCAGGACGCAGGGACGCGCTTCCGCGACTTCCACACCCGTGCGACGGAGCCAATGGGGACGAATCACATTGCTTGCGACATCAAAGAGGGATGTGCGGGTAGCCGGACACCATGGGCCCCAACAAGCACACGCCGCTCCGCGCTGTCGCGCTCGTCTGCACCCTGTCCCCCTCCCCCGCGCCGTCCAGCTCCCAGCTGCTGGCCGAACAGACGACGGCCGCCCTCGCCGAGCACGGTGTCACCGGGAAGACCGTCCGGATCGCCGACCACGACGTGAAGCCCGGTGTGAAGACGGACATGGGTGACGGGGACGCCTGGCCGGAGATCCGGGACACCGTCCTTGGCTGCGACATCCTGATCCTCTCCACGCCCATCTGGCTCGGCCACCCGTCCAGCATCGCCCAGCGGGTCCTGGAGCGGCTGAACGCGGAGATCTCCGAGAGCGACGACGAAGGCCGCCCGCTCACCTACGGCAAGGCTGCCGCGGTCTGCGTCGTCGGCAGTGAGGACGGCGCCCACAAGGTCGGCGCCGACCTCTTCCAAGGCCTGAACGACATCGGGTTCTCCCTCGCTCCGAACGCCGTCACCTACTGGGTCGGCGAAGCCATGCAGAAGACCGACTACCAGGACCTCGACAAAACCCCCCAGAAGACGGCGGCCACGACCAAGACCCTCGCCGCCAACACCGCCCACCTCGCCCGCCGCCTCAAGGCCGCCCCCTATCCGGCGACCTGACCCGCGGCTCCGCCCCTGCACACCGCGCACCGCGCAGCCCGGACCGGGGAAGTCACGGCTCTCGCCCGTCCACCACGTCGGCGGCCCCAAGGAGAAGGATCATGAGCAAGCAGCAGTCATCGACCGGCACCGCCAAGAGCGAGCTGCCGGGCAAGCCCGGCCCCGAGTCTCCGCCGCTGATCGAGCCGACGGAGCCCACGGAACCCCTTCCGCCGAAGCCCGACCAGGACGGCCCCGAGACGGTGGGGCCGACCGGACAGGCGACAGGGGTGGACCAGGCACGCGTGGCGCAGAGCGGCGCGTACCTGACGACGACTCAAGGGACGCGGCTGCCCGACACCGATCACTCCTTGAAGGCCGGACCCCGCGGCCCGGTGCTGCTGCAGGACCACCATCTGCGCGAGAAGATCACGCATTTCGACCACGAGCGGATCCCGGAGCGGGTAGTCCACGCGCGTGGTGCTGCCGCTCACGGCGTCTTCCAGGGCTACGGAACGGCCGGGGAGGTGTCAAAGGCCGCATTCCTCGCCAAGGACGTGGAGACGCCGGTGTTCGTGCGGTTCTCCACGGTCCTCGGTTCGCGCGGTTCGGCCGACACCGTGCGCGACACACGTGGCTTCGCGACGAAGTTCTACACCAACGAGGGCACCTTCGACCTGGTCGGCAACAACATCCCGGTGTTCTTCATCCAGGACGCCGTCAAGTTCCCCGACGTCATCCACGCCGCCAAGCCGCATCCGGACCGCGAGATCCCGCAGGCGCAGAGCGCGCACGACACGTTCTGGGACTTCGTGTCCCTTCACACCGAAGCCACCCACCACACCCTCTGGAACATGTCCGACCGCGGGATCCCGAGGTCGCTGCGGATGATGGAGGGCTTCGGCGTCCACACTTTCCGTCTGGTCAACGCGGCCGACGAGAGCGTGCTGGTGAAGTTCCACTGGAAGCCGAAGCTCGGCGTGCATTCCCTGGTCTGGGAGGAGGCGCAGATGATCAGCGGGATGGACCCCGACTTCCACCGCCGGGACCTCTTCGACGCCATCGAATCCGGCGCCTTCCCGCAATGGGAGCTGGGCATCCAGGTCTTCCCCGACACCGAGGACCAGACGTTCGAGGGCATCGACCTCCTCGACCCCACCAAGATCGTGCCGGAGGAGCGCTCACCCGTTCAGCCGATCGGGCTGATGACCTTGAACGCCAACACCAAGAACTACTTCGCCGAGACGGAGCAGGTCGCCTTCCACCCCGGACACCTGGTTCCGGGCATCGACGTCACCGACGACCCACTGCTCGCCGGCCGGCTCTTCTCCTACCTCGACACACAGATCAGCCGCCTCGGCGGCCCCAACTTCGGCCAGATCCCCATCAACAGGCCGCACGCCCCCGTCAACGACATGCTCCGCGACGGCATGCACCAGAGCGCCGTCCACACGGGCATCGCCCCCTACCGGCCGAACAGCCTCGACGGCGGCTGCCCGTTCCTCGCCGGAGCCGATACGGCCGCCTTCATCGAGGTACCCGTCACCGTTCCTGAGGCGAGCAAGGTCCGTGAGGCGCCCGCCTCGTTCTCGGACCACTTCACCCAGCCGCGCCTCTTCTGGCTGAGCATGACCCCGCCCGAGCGCGAACACATCATCGCCGCCTACACCTTCGAGCTGACCAAGTGCTACGAGCAGGCCGTCAAGGAACGCACCCTGAAGGTGCTGGCGAACATCGATCCGCAGCTGTGCGAGCAGGTCGCCTCGGGCCTCGGGCTGCCGGCACCGGCCGCCACCGTGCCACTCGTCGCGGCCGACCCCAGCCCCGCCCTCTCCCAGATGGGCGGGACATGGCCGACCGACGGCCGCGTGATCGGCATCGTCGCCGACGCCACGGCCGACCTGGACGGCGTACGAGCCGCCCGCCAGGCCGTCCTGGACTCCGGAATGGTGCCCCTCGTCATCGCCCCGACCGGCGGCACCCTCGACGGTGACGGCGACGGCGACCCGATCGCCGTTCAGCGGACCTTCGCCACCGCCCGCTCCGTCGAATTCGACGCCGTCCTGCTGGCCGGAGTGCCCCAGGCCGGCGCGGACGCGTACGGCGCCCGCGACGCCAAGGCCGGCACGGCACAGCCCCCCGAAGCCCCCGACCCGCGCGTACTGCTGCTCCTCACCGAGGCGTACCGGCACGGCAAGGCCATCGGCGGCTGGAACGGCGCGGAACGGCTCCTCGAATCCGCCGGCATCACGGCAGACGACCCCGGCATCGCCGTCGCCGACAGCGGCAGCGCGGTCGCGGCCGCCGCCACGACCGCGTTGGGCGGGCACCGGGCCTGGGACCGGTTCCCCGCCGCCCTCTGATCCGTGCCCGCCCCGGTCCCGCACGGAACCGGGGCAGCCCGACAGGCTGGAGAAGCGTCAGCGTTCGGCGTAGCGAGGGTCGTCCGTACGAGGCATCCCGCCCGGCCAACAGTGTCACCACCACCCCACCGGGTACACGGGGTCAGGGCGGTCGACCGCGCCCCCGATGGACGATCGAAGGAGACCTGGTGGACGGGATCGTACTGCTCAAGGAAGACCACAAGACGGTCGAGAAGCTGTTCAAGCAGTTCGAGAAGGCCGGCGACAACGCGCACGCCACGAAACGGAAGATCGCCGACCAGGTGATCGAGGAACTCACCACGCACACCTGGATCGAGGAAAAGATCTTCTACCCAGCTGCCCGAGAGGCCGACCCCGACACCAAGGACCACGTCCTCGAAAGCATCGAAGAACACCATGTCGTGCTGTGGATGCTCTCCGAACTCAAGGACCTCGACCCGGGCGACGAGCGGTTCGACGCCAAGATGACGGTCCTCATCGAAAACGTCCGCCACCACGTCGAGGAAGAGGAAAAGGAGTGGTTCCCGGACGTCCGCAAGGCCATGGGCCGCAACCGCCTCACCGAACTCGGCGTACAGATGGAAACGGCGAAGAAGACCGCCCCGTCCGATCCCTTGGCCGTCCCCAGCGCATGACCTCTCCAGCCGTCCGGACGGCCGGGATCCGAGGGCATGGACACGCCCGCGCGACCGGCCCGGCGGGAGACTGGTCGTTCGGGTGCCAGTGGAGACCGGGGCGGGATCGCGGCGTGACACCGGGTAGGCGTCGAGCATGAACTCACACACCCCTGACGCCTCGGCCGTGACCGCGCGGACCGCAGTACTCGACACCGCCTCGACCCGGTGGCTGACCGCGCTGGACCGGCTCGAACGGACCACGGTCGCCGATCCGGCGATCAGGGTGCTCCAGCGGGGCATCCGCGCACTCCCCCTGGGCGGGATGCGTGATCTGCTGCGTGGCAGACCGCTCGGACACCCCCTGCATCCCGTACTGGTGCAGGTACCCATCGGATGCTGGCTCTCGTCCGCCGTGCTGAACGTCGTACCCGGGACGCAGCGTGCGAGCAACACGCTCGTCTCCGTCGGCCTGGCCGGGATCGCCCCGGCAGCCGTGGCCGGCTGGGTGGACTGGGCGGACCTGCCTCCCGAACAGGCCCGGGTCGGCCTGGCCCACGCGGCCTCGAACGCGGCCGCGGTGGCCTGCTACGCCGCGTCCCTGACGTCACGGCTCCGCGGCCGCCCGGCGAAGGGCCGGCTGTGGTCCCTCGGCGGCCTGGCCGCCGTCGCCGTCACCGGCGCCCTGGGCGGGCATGTGGCCCATCGCCGGGCGGTCCGAGGGTACCCGGCAACATGAGCGACACCGGCGGGCTCCCCTCCCTCCGGACTCGGCCCTCGTTTCAGGAGGCGGGCGGCGTGGCGGTGTGGTCCGGATGGCCGTGGGTGCGGCGGATCGTCTTCAGGCGGGCCTCCAGGAGGTGCTCACGCCCGCCGGCCAGCTCGTCGACGATGTCGCGTTCCATTGCGGTGAAGGGCCGGTGGTAGGTGGAGTCGTAGGCCTCGATGATCTGGAACGTCCAGTGTCCCGGGATGACGTTGCGGCCCACGATGTCGCGCTCGAGGCGTGCGGCCTGCTCCTCGTGGCCCGCCTCGCGCAGGAGCCGGACGGCGTCGCCGAGCTCGAAGTCCGCGGTCCCGGTCAGCTGGTGGAATCCGTAGAGGTGTCCGCGGGCCCGCTCCGTGGTCTCCAGAGCCTTCGAGAGCGCGCCCAGGGCGCGCAGTGTCTTCTCGTCGACGCCCTCGGGCACCCGGTGCGCCGGGTCCATCTCGCGATTGCTGTCCATGGTGATCTTCTGCCCTCAAGGCGCCTTCCCGAGCCGCCGATTGAGCCGTACGGAGCAAGGCATCCTCACGACCCGGGCACCACATGGCGGTGACCGTCCCGGTCCTGCCTTCGATCCGGGTGCGTGAAGCGGTGAAAGCGGGGCAGGCGAAGTCCAGGCGGAACGCAGCACATCCGCCGAGCACGACGTACGGAACAAGGAGGATCGGCGGAGAAGCACTTCCCCGCCGTCCCCCGTTGACCGGAGGAGTTGTTTTCGCGTGACTGAACATGTGTGGAGTTACCAGCCGACCGCGGGCCACCTGGCCGGTACGGACCTGACCGGCTACAAGGTCGAGGCGACCGACGGCAGCATCGGCAAGGTCGACAAGCACTCCGACGAGGTCGGTGACGCCTACCTGGTCGTGGACACCGGCGTATGGATCTTCGGCAAGGAGGTCCTGCTGCCGGCGAGCACGGTCGTCAAGGTCGACCCGGAGGACAAGAAGATCTTCGTCGACCGCACCAAGGAACAGATCAAGAACGCCCCCGAGTTCCACCGGGACAAGCACCTCGGCGACGCCGGGTACCGGGAGGAACTGGGCACCTACTACGGCACCGGCGGCCCGTTCGGCGGCCGCCCCGCCTGATCCCTGCGGCCCGGATCCGAGCGAGCCCGCACCCCCGGCGGGGGTGCGGGCTCCCCGCGTCCCGGGGGTTCAGCGCCGCCATCGGCGGGGAGGAACCTCCCACTCGCTGGTGCGCCATCGCCACGCGCGCCGACGGCTACACGCGACGCAGCGACCTTCGGCCGGTGCGGCGATCACGGCCCGGCGGGCAGCACTGCGGCGGCCGGCAGCTCCTCGGCGGCACGGGTGATGAAGCGGCGGGTGCGCTCCGGGTTCAGGGCCTGGGCCTGAAGGTGGTCGAACATGGCGCCGTAGTACCGCACGTCGGATCGTTTCTCCAGGTAGAGGTCGCTGGTGAACCGCTCCAGGTACACCGTCCCCGTGGCGGTGTCCGGGAAGTCGAGGATGGAGAACTGTCCAGAGACTCCCGGATGGGCTCCCGCACTGTGCGGGAGGACCTGCACGGTGATGTGCGGCTGCTCGCCGAGGCGGTTCAGGTACTCGAGTTGTTCGCGCATGATCTCGGGGCTGCCGACCACGCGGCGCAGTGCTGATTCGTCCAGCACGACCGCTAAACGGAACGGCCGGGCCGGGTGGTGGGCGCGGGACTGGCGGCGCAGCCGTACCTCGAGGCGCACGGCGATCTGCTCCTCCGTGGCCAGAGGGATCGTTTCCGCGGTGACCGCTGCCGCGTAGGCGGGCGTCTGCAGCAGGCCGGGGATCACCAGGGGTTCGTGGGACCGGACAGAAGCGGCCGCCGTCTCCAGGCCGATGTAGACGGCGTACGGGACTTCCCCGCAGGCGACCCACCAGCCCTGTCGGTTCGATTCCCGGGCCATCTCCATCAACGAGTCGACGACCTGCTGGTCCGTGACCCCGTAGAGGCCGCACAGGTCCCGCACATCGCGCGGCCTGATCCCGCGGCGACCGGTCTCCAAGTGGCTGACCTTGGGCTGGGAGATCAACAGGTGCTCAGCCACCTGCGTACTGGTCAGACCGCGGGCCAGACGGAGCCGGCGCAGCTCCGCGCCCAAACGGCGTCGTCTGACGGTCGGGTTTCCGTTCACCGCCACGGGCGGTCTACCTCCGGCTCGGGACTGTCTACCAGCCACGGAAATCGCCGCGGCCGGGCCCGGGTGAACGCATGCGCCGCGGAATGATGATCAGTGGGCCCCCGCTGTCGAGTGTCACGCGGCGCGAGCGGAGCCGCGTGCACAGCCCGAGCAGAATTCACCCGAATGCCACAGCTCTCCACCTGTTCGCCGGAAACAACCGCTCATCTACCAAGCCTCTGGGGGGACGTCGCCAGGGGTCCGGCGGCCGTGCGGCTCACACGGGGGAACGTGTCGTCCTTGCCGTGTGACGTTGCGGGGTGTCCGGGCTGGTGCGGGCGGGCTTTGCGGGGCAGGCTGAAAAGTACAACGCCTGCCGGCGCAACGTTGCGGGAAAGGGGCGCTCGGGATGATCGGAATCGCGGATATCCGGGAGTGGCGTACCCATGACGTCGTCGATGCCGCAAGCCACAAGATCGGAGTGCTGGAGGCGGTCTACGTGGACACCAGCACCGACGAGCCGGCCATGGCCACCGTCCTGGTCGGGCTGCCCACCCGCCGCCACCTGGTCTTCGTCCCGCTGGCGGGCGCGGTCGTGGGGCCCGGCTACGTCAAGGTCGATTACGACAGGTCGCTGGTGAAGAAGTGCCCGGCGATCGGGACGGACGACGTCCTGCCCGCCGAGGACGAGGCGGCCGTCTTCGCGCACTACGGCCTGGCCTATCAGCCCGGCGTGAACGGCGAGCGGCAGCTCGCCCGCCGCTGACCGGCCCTTCGAGGAGGTGCCCTGCGTCATGACGCTCTTCCTGGTTCTCGTCATCGTTGCGATCGTGCTGGGCCTCATCGGCGCCGTCGCCGAGGGGCTGTTCTATCTGCTGATCATCGGCATCGTGGTGTTCATCGGCGCCCTGGTGTACCTGGTCCTGCACATCCGGCGTTCCGGCCGGCGCCACCGCACGCTCCGCTGACACCCCTCTGCGGGGCTTCGGGTACCGGCCTGTCGGGCAGCGGCGTGCCGGCGGGGGACGACGGTCTTCTCCTCCCTCTCGACGTACGGGATGAGGGCTTGGGTGCGGCCTTGGGCAGTGCGCGAGCTGGGCCGCCGGGCGTTGCCGGATATGAAAAGCGGTCGGAAGCCACCTGCGGATGAACTCACGCTCGATCCACGGAACGGCCATCGCTCAAAAATTCGACAAGGCCGGTGTTCGATCCCGCGCAAGAAAGGGAGCGCAAACAATCCCGATCAGAGTCATATGGATTGACGGAAGATCGATCGGCGCGCCCACCCTCCAACAACTCGTGAAATCACCTACCTGGCGGCACTCCGCACGCTTGGCGGGCTTGAATGCATTTCCATATGAGCGGCTCCGCCTCGTGCGAGTTAATCCAGCCCCATCCGGCGGGGGGACTATCGCATGATAGGCGCGGGAGTTTTGGTATTTTCATCGCGCCTCGCTGCGTCGAATATGCTTGTAATTCCCTCTCCCTCCCCTTGCCTATTTTTGCCACGTGAATGTTGCTGCGTAATATGCGGCAACAACGACAAGGCTTCCCGGGCCATCGGTAGGAGCCCGGTATGCCACGGCCCCCATAGGAAGTGGCCCCCCTCTCGATGAAGCTGAAATTCCAAGCGGCCCAGCGCCGCACTCTGTCCGGCTGGCTGGCCTCGGCCGTCGGGGTAACGGTTGCCGCCGTGATGGTCGCCGGATTGCCGACGCAGGCAATGGCCATCGCGACACCCGTGCCTCTGGCCACAGCCGCCAGCTTTTCCGTTCTGGCAGGTCAGGGCGTTACCAACACCGGCCCCTCCGTGATCAGTCACGACCTTGGGACGCACCCGAACCCTGCCATCTCCGGATTCCCCCCCGGCTTGGTGCTCGGCGCCGTCCACGCTGCCGACGCTGTGGCACTTCAGGCCAAGTCCGACCTGGTCCAGGCGTACAACAACGCTGCGGGGCAGGCCACGGACTTCGCGCTTGCGGCGGGAATCGGCGCCGGCCAGACGCTGCTTCCGGGCGTCCACACCGCTGTCTCCGGTGTCGGGCTCACCGGTGACCTGATCCTGGACGCCGGAGGAGACCCCAACGCCGTCTGGGTGTTCCAGATCCCTGAAGCCCTGACGACGGCATCCAATAGCCGAGTGCTCCTCACGAACGGCGCTTCGGCGTGCAACGTGTACTGGCAGATCGGGAGTTCGGCCACCCTCGGCACCACCTCCACCTTCGTGGGTACCATCATGGCTCTGACCTCGATCAGCGTTACCACGGGGACGAACATCGAGGGCCGGGCGTTGGCCCGTAACGGCGCCGTGACGCTCGACACCAACAGGATCTTCCTCGGCGGGTGCGCCACCGGCGGTACGACCACGGGCACCACGACCGGTACGACCACGGGCACCACGACCGGTACGACCACCGGCACGACCACCGGCACGACGACCGGCACGACCACCACCGGTACGACCACGGGCGCGACCACGGGCACGACCGCCGGCACGCCTACCGCAGGATCGACGACCGGTACGACCGTGGGTCTGATCGGTGGTGGCCTCCTGGGCGGACCGATCGTCGACCTCGTGTCGGGCGGCACCTCGGGGAACATCGCCGGCAACACCTCCGGAAACACCGCGGGCAACACGGCCGGGAACACGACCGGCGGCAACACGACCGGCGGGACCATCACCGGGGGCAACGTCACCGGCGGGCACGGCGGTCAGCCCGGCGGGCCGGACCACCATGGCCTGGAGCACCACGGGCCGGAGCACGGCGGGCCGGGCAACGGGCACGACGAGGGACCCGGTAAGCCGGACCACGGCCACGGCCACGACCACGACGGGAAGCCCGGCGACCACTACGGCTACGGCAACAAGCCCGCTGGCCACGAGGGTCACCACGGCCACGAGGGCTAGCCAACAGGCTGCACGAAGCCCGTTCATCGGATGACGGCGCGCGGCGGAATCCTCATCGAATCCGCCGCGCGCCGTCGGTGAATCGCAGAGACATCAGGCGAACAGCAGACATGAGAAGGACCGGGTGGGCGGTGTCGAGCGGAATTGAAGCTGCGGGCGTGAAGGAACTTCATCAGTCCGATTCCGGTACGGTCCCCCAACAGCGTCATGACGAAGCGGCCATGCCGGGCGAGCGGTTCATGAGAGTTCGCGCAGTGAGAGCAGGGCTGCGCACCGCAGTAGCCCTCTGCTTGGTGACGACACTGGTCCATGTCGTCCTGGTATTCCTTCATGTGGCCCCCGCCAACCCCGTATCGAAGCACTACAGCGCACAGGTCAACGGATGGGTGTACCCGCTCTTCGAACAGAACTGGCGGCTCTTCGCCCCGGACCCCGACTCCTTCAACCGAAAGATCCTGGCGAGGACCGCACACACCGACTCCGAAGGATCGGTGCAGGTGACCCCCTGGTTCGACCTGGCTGCCGTGGACCACTCCGCGGTCGACCACAATGTATTTCCGAGCCATACGTCCCAGAACCTCCTGCGCCGCGCCTGGACCTCGTACGTCGAGACCCACGGAGGAAGCGACACGGCACGCTCGGAACGCGCCGTGATGCTGCAGACGTACCTGCGCAACATCGCCGCGGACCGCGTCGCCGCCCACAACGACGGCGGCGCTTTCGACTTCATTCAGCTCCGGGTCGTCACACTGCCCGTCGCTGCGCCCGGCACAGCGGCCGGGAACCGCCCGCCGGCACCCACCGAGGACCGGCTCCTGCCCTGGTGGAAGGTGACCTCCCATGGGAAGTGAACAGATCCCCCAGCCCCCTTCCGCAGCGGCCACGCCGCACCGGCCTGCGGCCCAAGTGACTCCGGTCGCCGGCACCGCCCACCGGTGGCTCCTCGACCGGATCGGTGTTCTGTGGGCGCTCCTCACCGACCGGCCGATCTCCCTGTACGCCGCATCGGTTCTGCGCATCGGCTACGGGCTGCTCTATCTGGTCTTCCTGCTGCGAGAGTTCCCGCACCGTGACGAGATCTGGGGCCCGGGCTCCCCCTGGACACCGGCACTGGCACAGCAGCTCTTCGACCAGACGGGCTGGAACAGCATCCTGATCCTGTCCGACAGCCGCGCCTACTTCGAACTCTGCTACATGGCGGCCCTCGTCACGTCCGCGTTGTTCATGCTGGGCTGGCGGACCCGGGCCATGTCCGTCCTCTTCGCCGTCGTGGTGACCTCGTTCCATGCCAGATCGATCTTCATGACGGACGGGGGCGACAACCTGATCCTGCTGATGGCCCTCTACCTCGTCCTCACCGCGTGCGGCCGGCGCTGGTCCCTGGACGCACGCAGGAACCGGTTCAAGGCAGCCCGTGCGGGCGACGCGCCGGAGCCGGTGAGGAGCCTCTCCGCACAGCAACTCCACGACGCCCGTACCACCTTGACCACGGTGGTGCACAACTGCGGCATCCTCGTCATCGCGGCACAGGTCTGCTTCCTCTACGGATCGGCCGGCCTGTACAAGATCCAGGGCCAGACCTGGGGCGGAGGCACCGCCCTCCACTACGCGCTGAACCTCGAACTCTTCCAGCCCTGGCCCGCGCTCTCCCACCTCGTGGACGAGTACCCGATGGTGATCGCGATCGCCAGCTACGTGACGGTGCTCTTGCAGGTCGCCTTCCCGTTCGTACTCTTCGGCAGGCTCAAGTACCCCGTTCTGACGGTGCTGCTGGGCATGCACATCGGCATCGCAGTGCTCCTGGGACTGCCTCTCTTCTCCGGCGCGATGATCATTGCGGACGCCGTGTTCCTTCCCGACCGCTTCTACGCCTTCCTGCCTCACCTGTGGCGACGCGCAGCACGGCACACGGGCATGTGGCGGCCGGCACCCGGCCGAGCGGCGGGATCCGCATCGGTACCTCCGCAGGGCCAGCCCAGCCGATCCAGCCCGAAGCATCGAGCCACTCCGGCAGGGCAGCAGGGCACTGCGCTTGCCACCGGGCCCGCGCCCTCGGTCTCGGGGACTCGGAAACCCGACTGAAGGCACTGACCGGCTACCCGCGTCCCAGGCCCTGGCCCTCACGTGTGCGGGGGTTCAGCCGTGCTCTCCTCATCGGCTTCCATGTGCCGGATTCCCTCGTGGGTGAGGGTGACCATCGCGGGGGTGTTGCCGGGGTCCCAGTCGACGGTGATCAGTCCTTCGCCCGCCAGGTAGGTGCAGGCGGCGGCCAGGTCCTGTTCCGGTACGTGGAGGTCGCGCCGCAGCTGTGCTCCGGTGATGCCGAGGAGGCGGTTGCCCTCGACGGCTTCGTACAGGACCCGGAGCACCTGGTCGCGGTAGGTCTTGCGTTCGCGCAGTGTGGCCATGACCGCGTCCTTTCGTGTGTGGGGTGGCGTGGGCTCCGGGGCCGACGGGGCTCCTCAGATCGCGTCGGTGTGCGCGCCGGTGCCGGCGGAGGGGGTACGCGGGGACAGGTGTAGCCGTCGAGGGCGGGTGAGGAGGCCGGCGGGTCGGGGCACCGAGGCGCCCCGACCGCTGCCCCCGGCCGGAGGAAGGTCTGTTCCTCACCGGTCGGCACCCGTGCGGTGGGCTCGACGACCGGTGTCGTCCGGCAGGCCGGGAGGCCTCGGCAGGGGGTCACTGAAGCGGTAGGACTCGATCCGCGCCTCGTCCCGGGCGTTCAGCACGTGGATCCAGCGCATTGCGACGCCGATCATGAGGATGACCACCGCGATGAGGACGACGGTCTCCACGGAGCTCACCTCCAGCCGTTCGCGGACAGCGGGAGGGCGCTTCGTCCCATCGCGACCCCGAAGGGAGACATGCAGGCCCCGCCTTCGCCCTCCCAGGTGGCTTCCCGGCGGCGGGCGTCGCGGACGCCGCGCCCGATGGCGCTTTCGTTGGCCATGAGCGAGCCTGCGGTGAGGACGCTACCCGGGATCGCGGCGGCGGCCATCAGCCGGGCCGCAGCTGCGGGTGCGGTCTCGGGCGGGATCACCAGGAGGTCCCAGCGGCCGACGGTGTAGGAGAGCAGGATCAGCTTGTCGGGGTCCTGTTCGGTGAACCAGCCCACGTGCAGCGTGCGTCCGTCCAAGGCAACCGTGTGCGGTACGACGGGCCAGCGGTCGGGATTCACGGTGACGCGGGTGACGCGCCCCCACGGTTCCTCCAGGGCGGCGGCGAGCGGGGGAAGCTCGGTCTCAAGGTCGCGGGAGTAGGGCCACCAGGCCCCGTCCAGCTGGCCGGCGAGCGTGGTCTTCGGGGTGAGGGACAAGCGAGCCGAGGACTCTGCGGCGAAGTCGCGGGGCGCGGTGCGGTCGAGGGTGGTGGTCATGGTATGGACCTGCCCCCGGACTGCCCGTCGGCAGCCCGGTTTTTAGGCGATCGCCGGAAATGACACCCGCGTGAAAGCCGGTGCTCGAAGTACTTCCGGTCCTTTGACTGTACGCCTATTCGGTGGGCAAAGACCGTTGTGACCAGGTATTTTCCGGCGGAGGCGCTGGGGAGGACCGCCGATCTCCTCGGCTTCGAGGCGTTCAGTCGAGAACCGCGAGGTGGTCGGCGGCGCCCCCGCGCCATTCGACCATGAAGAGGGTGGCGTCGTCGCTGGTGTGCCCACCCCGTTCGCTCTTCAGCGTGTGGGAGAGCCGGCGCAGATCTGCCCGCATCCCCTCTGACGGCATTTCCCCGAGGCGGTCGACGCACCGGATGAGGCGTTCCTCGCCGAACAACTCCCCGCCGGCGACGTGCTCTTCGATGATTCCGTCGGTGTAGCACAGCACGCGGTCGCCTTGCCGGAGCGTGTGCTCTCCGATCCGGGGCTCCTCGCCGCCGAAGCCGACGGGCAGCGTCGTCGCGCTCTCCAGCTGCCGCACGACCTTGCCGTCGCGGATCAGCAGCGGCGCGGGGTGGCCCGCGTTGACCAGCTCCAGCTCACCGGTGGCGATGTTCAGGTGCATCAGCTGGGCGGTGACGAAGTGGTCGGGACCGAACTGCCGGGAGATGGCGTCGTCCATGTACGTGTACTTCTCGGCCAGGCTGACGGACACGCGCCGGGCATGCCGGTAGGCGCCGATGGCGATGGTCGCCATCGCGGCGGCGTCCAGGCCGTGGCCCATCGCGTCGATCACGGCCATGTGCAGGATGTTGTCGTTGAGTGCGTAGTCGAAGCTGTCTCCGGCGACGCGGTAGGCGGGCTCCAGGATGCCGGCTACCGCGACCTGCGGCACGGTCATCGTCAGCGGGGGCAGCAGGCTCCACTGGATCTCCGCGGACACGCTCATCGGCTCCCGGCGCCGGGCCAGGAAGAGCTGGTCGGTGTAGGCGTTCTTGGTGACCAGCAGGTCGGCGACCAGCCCGGCGAGCCGGCGCAGCAGGCGCCGGTCGTCGTCGCCGACGTGGTCCAGGGTGAGGGCCATGACGCCCACTGTGTCGTTGCCGTCCGGCAGTGGCACGTACATCCGGACGCCGCCGTGGGCCTGCGGTACCTCGACGACCTCCCCGCGCAGGAAGGCCCGCCCGGCCGGGGAGTCGATCACCGGCTGGGGCCGGCCGACGTGCAGCTTCCTGCCGGGAAGCGGCACCAGCAGCGCCTGCGCGTAGTCCTGGAGCAGGATGGAGACGTCACGGCCTCCGATCCCGGCCATCTCCTCCGCGATCAGTGGGCCGATCAGCTGCGGTGGCATCCGCCGCGCCCGGTGCAGCAGCAGGCCGAGCGGCCGCTCGCCGAGACCCTCGGCCCGGTCCACGCTCTCCTCGTTCACGACCCGCCTCGCCGCCTCGTTCCTGCCCGCCCGCGCCGGTCACCGCCTCCGCACAAGGTGACCTGGGAAACCGCCGGAGCGGCTCATTGCGCCATGCGCGGCATGTCGGCCCAAGCCGACCGCGGGACGTGGACCCGGCCTACGCGAACCCGCCCCACACGGCGGCGCCGCTCTCCGCGGCACCGGCAGTGGCGTCGATCCGGTACGTGTCGTCCTTCGCATCGCGCCCGCCGGCGGCGTGGTCGTACTGGCCGGCGAAAACGTGCTCGCCTGGCGGAACGGTCCTGCCGGGTCTGAGGGTCCACCGGTAGACGAGGAAGCCACCTTCCTGGCGGGCGGAGAGGTCGAAGTCCGCGGCGGGGCGGGTCCGCCAGCTACCGGTGTCCTTCACCCCCTCGGTGAGGGCGATGCGCAGCTCGACGACGAGCGCGGTGAGCGGCTTCCCCGCCTTCAGGGTGACGTTGCTCTGTGCCCAGTAGGCGTTGCTGTGGGGGTCGACGGAGCCGTCGGCCCAAAGGGGACCGTCCTCGGTCCGGCTGCCCGCGGCCGTCGGTGGCACCGCATGGCCGCCGGCGGACGGGGCGGCGGCCATCGGATTCCGTGGCGGGTCCGGGGTGTGCACGGCGGCGACCACCATGAGGGCGCTCGCCGTCAGGGTTCCGGCGGTGGCCAGGGTCGCGAGGACGATCCTCGGCCAGGACAGGGCGCGGGTGCGCTCGCGGTCCCGCGATCGGCGGGCGATGCCGGGACGGGCCATGCCGCGCTCGACCCGGGCCAGCATGCGGGCCCGGTCGGGCTGGTGGGCTCCGGCGCTCTCGCGCAGCAGGCCGCGCAGTTCGTCGGTCACCGGCTTCCCCTTTCCACCAGCTCGCCGGCGGCCCGGGTGCCGAGCAGCCGCTGCAGTTCCGCAGTCCCCTTCGAGGTCTGGCTCTTCACCGTACCCACCGATATCCCGAGTGCCGCCGCGGTGTCCTTCTCCGAGAGGTCGAAGGCGTACCGCAGTACCACGCAGGCGCATTTGCGGAACGGCAGCGTGTCCAGGGCGGCCCGTACGTCCATGACGGCGGCCATGTCCGGGCCGTCGGTCCGCTCCGGGCGGTGCGACCAGAACAGCAGGACGCGCCGCCGCTCGCGCACCGTGCTCCGGATCCGGCTGCGGGCAAGGTTGGCGACGACTCCGCGGGCGTAGGCAGCCGCGGAGTCGGCACTGC
Organism: Streptomyces sp. NPDC091682; assembly: GCF_044756625.1. Classification (NCBI taxonomy): domain Bacteria; kingdom Bacillati; phylum Actinomycetota; class Actinomycetes; order Kitasatosporales; family Streptomycetaceae; genus Streptomyces; species Streptomyces sp. NPDC091682. Next base: position 580,441 of record NZ_JBIVTH010000002.1, read on the forward strand.
GGGCCCTGTCCCAGCGGTGCCAGAGCGCGACCATCGCGTCCGCGGCGAGGTCGTCGGCGGCGTCCGCCTCCCCGGTCAGCAGGTACGCCAGGCGGGAGAGTTCGGCGTGGTGGCGTTCGAAGAACGCGTGGAACTCCGCGGCTGCCTCGTCTTCGGTCATGGCCTCGGTACGGCCTCTCGGTGCTACGGGGGCGTTTTCAGGCAGGGGCCGGAGCGTAGCTGTCCGTTCGAGCGTTCGTTCGGACGCTTCGGTTCGCCCGGGCCTGGTCCACACGGTGACGCCCATCAGTCCGTCGGGTTCCAGCCGTCGGTGCCGGCCAGGTAGGCGCGGGCGGTGTGGGCTGCGGCCCGGTACGGGGCGAGCTAGGGACGGTTCGCTCCGGTTCCGGCGCCGGGGCCCGTGTTGGCGTATTCGGCGAACCGGGCCGACTTCCAGGAGAAGCCCCCCATGTCCGTCCACGGCCCCTCGGTCTTCAGGGCCGCGGGCAGGCTCGTGTTGCGGATGACCAGCTGGCCGACCGCGCTCGGGCCCGGGTGCCAGGGCCGGCAGAGGTAGTAGGTCCCGGGTCGGGCGGGGCTGCTGATCGTGCTGTCGGTGATGAGGATCCCGTACGGCTTGGCCGCGTCGGTGTTCGGTGCGGCGAGGTATCCGTTGTGGCCGCCGGCCACGGCGCCCCGGTCGCGCAGGGTGACGTTGACCTGGTCGTAGACGGCGGTGGCGTTGCCGAAGACGAAGTCGACGTCCCCCGCAAAGAAGCAGTGTCGGAAGTACTGCCGGTACTGGTTGGTGGCGGAGGGAGCCCAGTTGAGGACGGTGTCCTGGTGTCCGATGAAACGCGAGTTGAGGTACTTCTGGCGGTCGCCGGACGCGTTGACCGCCACGGCCTGCGTGTCCCTGACGTCCGGGTGAGCCGACCTCTCCCACGTGTTCTCGACCGTCACACCTGTGACGGTGATGTCGTTGGCCGAGAAGGTCGCGGTGGCACTGCCCGCGGTTCCGTACGTACCGCCTCCGGGCTTCGGTGTGCCGGAGGCGTTGTCGTGAGTAATGACGACGTCCTCGGCGTTGCCGGTGGCGCCTTTGAGCGTCAGTCCGTGCTTGGAGGCGGGGACGTTCACCGTCTCGCGGTAGGTGCCGCGCGCGACGAGGACGGTGTCGCCCGCGGTGGCGGCGTCGACGGCGGCCTGTACGGAGCGGTGGGCCGCGGAGCCGTCGGCGGCGACCGTCAGCGTACGGCCGCCGGCCGGACCGGACGGCGTGGGAGCGGCCTTGCCGCCGGTCTCGGTGAGGATACCGGCGCCGGCCTTCGCCGCCAGCTTCGCCGGCAGTTCGGATGCGGTTTCGAGTCCGGCGGTGAGGGTGGGCCGCCAGTCGACGGTGGTCTTGATCTTCTTCCCGGGGCCGGCGGAGTTGTGGGCGGCGACCAGGTCCACGGGGGCGCCGCCGACGAGGTTGCCGCTGCCCGCGATGGCTCCGGTGCCGTCGCCGCTGAGCAGCTGGGAGGTCTTCCGGTCGGGGGAGAGCTTCCAGTAGTTGTTCTGCGCGACGACCTGGGCGCCGGCCCGGGAGTTGACGCTGTAGCTGTGCGCGTAGCCCTCCGACGCCGTGGTGTCGTAGTAGTTGTCGTACAGGTGGATCTGCACTGTTCACCCCTCAGTTGCCGCCGGAGCCCGAAAGGTTGCCGGGCACCCGCCGAAATCCTCTCGGTGACGTTGGCGGCCGGGTCACACGTCCCGAGCGGGCACCTCCTACGGCACCGGCGCCGTCAGGGACGCCTGGTGGCCGGTCGGTGTGCTGTGGCCGTGCCGACGTCGGGGTGGATGGTGAAGACCCGGTCGAGGCCGACGATGCGAAGGATGCGGATCGTGTTGTCGGGGACCGCCGCCAGGGCGATGTCCGCCTGGGCCGCGACAGCGTGGTTGCGGGCGACGATAAGGGCGGTGATGCCGCTGGAGTCGCAGAACCGTATGCGGGAGAGGTCCAGGACGAGGCGTTGTCCTGGCTCCAGGCTGAGCTCTGTCACGGCCTGTCGAAGGCGGGGGGCCTGGTCGTAGTCGAGGTCGCCGGCGATTTCCAGGACGGGGCCGGTGGTGGCGTCTCGGGCGGTAATCGTCAGGGTGCTCATGTCAGATCGTGCTCTCGTGCAACGGGATGGGAAGGGGCACGCCGAGGGCGAGCAGAGCCGTGTCGTCGTCCAGGCCTTCACCGAAGCCGTCCAGGAGACCGGTGAGGGCGGTGATCAGCTCGTGTGCACCTGCAGGGGCGAGACCGGCGGTGAAAGTCCGCAGGGCGTCTTCGCCGTAGAGCTCGCGGTTCGTGCCGACGCGGGCTTCGGTGAGGCCGTCGGTGTAGAGGAGGAGGGAATCACCGGGACCGAGCGTGGTCGCGGCAGGGGTGAAGCGGGGGTCGGGCAGGATTCCGATGAGCAGGCCGCCGGGGGTGGGGAGGTAGTCGGCCCGGCCGTCGGCGCGCACGACGAGTGCGGGGGGATGGCCCCTGGACGCCAGGTGCACGGCAACCGTTCCGGTGCTGGGATCGGGTTCCATCACACCGAAGATCGCGGTGCAGTAGCGCGGGTCCCCATTCGTGAACCGCTCGTGCAGCACGGTGTTCAAGGTGCACAGCGCGGCTACGGGGTCGGAATCGTGGAGGGCTGCGGCACGCAGGGTGTAGCGGGGCAGGGAGGTCACGGCGGCAGCCTGGGGACCTTTGCCGCAGACGCCGCCGAGGAAGAACGCCCAGCGCTTGTCGTCCAGCGGGAACAGGTCGTAGAAGTCTCCGCCCAGCCGGTCGACGGAGGCGGTGTGGTAGTGGGAGGCCGCTGCCATTCCGGGCACGGCGGGCAGGGCAGCGGGGAGCAGGCTCTGCTGGAGCACCGCGAGTGCTTCACGCAGCCGCTCCCTGTCGGCTTCGGCCTGCCGGCGGGCTTCCTCCGCCACCTGACGCTCGCGGAGCAGCTCGCTTTCGTAGGCGCGGCGCTGTCGTGCGTCGAAGACGGTGGTGCGGATCAGCATCGGCTCGCCGTCGCCGCTCGTCTTCACACGGGAGGTGACCAGGACCGGGAGACGCCCGCCGCCCGGTGCCTTGAGTGCCATCGCTATCTCGCTGATCTATCCCTGCATCCGCAGGAGCGGTGCGAAGTGCGTCTCGTGGTAGAGCTTGCCGCCGATCGTGAGGAGGTCGGTGAAGCGTCTACGGCCCACGACTTCCTCGCGCGTGAGGCCGAGGCAGTCCAGGAGCGTTCCGTTGATCTTTGCGATGGTGCCGTCCATCAGGGTGGACAGGTAGCCGCAGGGGGCGGATTCGTAGAGCTCTTCGGCGGCGTCCTCCAGCAGGGAGGAGAACACCGCGTCGGTGGCGGACTCTTCGCCGTCGGGCCGCTCAGGGTTCTGGGCGGTGCACCCCATCACCGCAGCTCCCGCAGGAAGGCGCGGATGGCTGACGTGGTGGCCTCGGGAGCGCTCAGCTGGGGGCAGTGACCCGTTGCGTCCAGGGTGACCAGGCGGCTTCCGGGGATGGCCGCGTGGACGTAGCCGCCGACTTCGCACGGCGCGATCACGTCCTGGGCGCATTCCAGTACCAGCGTCGGTACGCCCGCCGACTTCAGGTCGTCACGGCTGTCGGAGAGGAACGTGGTGCGGGCGAAGACGCGGGCGATCGCCGGATCGGTGGCGCAGAAACTGTTGGTCAGCTCCTCCCCCAGTTCCGGACGTTCGGGGTTGGCCGTGATCACCGGTGCCATCGTGGCCGACCAGCCGAGGTAGTTCGACTCGAGCGACTCCAGCAGCTCGTCGATGTCCTCGGCGCTGAAGCCGCCGCGGTAGGCGTCGTCGTCGATGTAGCAAGGGGAAGGGCCGACCATGACCAGGGAAGAGAACCGCTCGGGAGTGGTGGCCGCCGCCCGTACCCCGATCATCGCGCTGACCGAATGTCCGACGAAGGCCACGTCCCGTAGGTCGAGGGCCTCGCACACCTCGACCACGTCGTGGGCGTATCCGTGCAGTGAGCCGTAGCGTTCGGCGCTCCAGGCGGACGGGTCGGAGCCGCCCGACCCGACGTAGTCGAACAGGACCACCTGGAATTCCTCGGCCAGCGCCGGGGCCACCAGGCCCCACATGTTCTGGTCACAGCCGAACCCGTGCGCCAGCATCACCACGGGGCTGCCGGGTGATCCGCTGACCTTCACGTTGTTCCTGCGGAGGATATCCATCCCGTCATCCTGTTCATCGGTCTGGAGCGTCAGCACTGCCGACGCAGTCGGGGGTGTGCTCACGCCGGTCCCGTCAGTGAGACGGTCGGCAGGGCGCCGGGGGAACGGTCCGACCGCGGTGAAGCGGTTCAGCGTGCAAGGGCGAGGACGCCCAGGGCGCTGCCTTGTTCGTCGACGACGGGCAGAGCATCGAGCCGGCGGTAGCGCATCGCGTGCTCGGCTTCGGCCATCGTGGTGAGGGGCGAGGTGGACGGCCCGCGGTCACCGAGGACGTCGCGCAGCCGGATCCGGTCCGTGTAAGCGTCTCCGTCACGGACGGCCGCGAGCTGGGCCGGGGTCACCAGACCGGCACACAGGCCGTCCTCGTCGCAGACCAACAGATGTCCCGCGCGGGCACTGGCCATGACGGACAAGGCCACTTCGACCGTCATGTCGTCGCAGACCTGCGGCCCGGCAGCCTCCATGGCGTCGACCACCACCGGGTACACAGGGTTGGCACTCACCGAGCGGAACTGCATCTGGACCAGCGTCAAAACGTGCCTCCTGCAGAGATGGGTCAGTTTCCTGATCAAGTGGTTCTCAGGCCGCCGCCGCATCGAAGGCGGACCGGCGCACGTTCAGGCGCCGCGCCGCCGAAGCGGGACCGCGTCGGCTGCGGGAGGCCGCGCTGCGCTTGGGCCGCTCGGACACCGGCGCGGCGATGACGACCGGGATGCCGGAGGGGGCCTGGGCGCCGGTGATCCGGCTGAGGGCCTCTTCCCCGGAGCGGACCTGGGTGGTCTGCGGGGTGATCCCGGCGGCGGCCATGAGCCGGGCCATGTCGCGGCGCTGGTTCGGGGTGACCAGGGTGACGACGCTGCCGGACTCCCCGGCACGGGCGGTACGCCCGCCACGGTGCAGGTAATCCTTGTGGTCGGTGGGCGGATCCACGTTGACGACCAGGTCGAGGTTGTCGACGTGGATGCCGCGGGCGGCGACGTTCGTGGCGACGAGCACGCTGACGTGTCCGGTCTTGAACTGCGCCAGGGTGCGCGTGCGCTGCGGCTGCGACTTGCCGCCGTGCAGGGCGGCGGCCCGCACGCCGCTGTTCAGCAGGTGGCTGGTGAGCTGGTCCACGGCGTGCTTGGTGTCCAGGAACATGATGACGCGGCCGTCGCGTGCCGCGATCTCGGTGGTGGCGGCGTGCTTGTCACCGCCGTGCACGTGCAGCACGTGGTGCTCCATCGTCGTCACCGCGCCCGCGGACGGGTCGACGGAGTGGACGACCGGGTCGGTCAGGTAGCGGCGCACCAGCAGGTCGACGTTGCGGTCGAGGGTGGCGGAGAACAGCATCCGCTGGCCCTCGGGGCGCACCTGGTCGAGCAGGGCGGTGACCTGCGGCATGAAGCCCATGTCGGCCATTTGGTCGGCTTCGTCCAGGACGGTGATCGCGACCTGGTTCAGTCGGCAGTCCCCACGGTCGATGAGGTCCTTCAGCCTGCCCGGCGTGGCGACGACGACCTCGGCGCCGCCGCGCAGCGCGCCCGCCTGCCGCCCGATGGGCATCCCGCCGACGACCGTGGCCAGGCGGAGCTTGACCGAGCGGGCGTACGGGGTGAGGGCGTCGGTGACCTGCTGGGCCAGCTCACGGGTCGGTACGAGGACCAGTGCGAGCGGCTGCCGGGGCTCGGCGCGCTGACCGGCCGTACGGGCCAGCAGGGCCAGCCCGAAGGCCAGGGTCTTGCCGGACCCGGTCCGCCCGCGTCCGAGCACGTCGCGGCCCGCCAAGGAGTTCGGCAGGGTCGCGCCCTGGATCGGGAACGGTACGGTCAAGCCCTCCGCAGTGAGTGCGGCGAGCAGTTCCGCGGGCATGGCGAGGTCGGCGAAGGCCTCGACGGCGGGCAGGGCCGGGGTGATCGTCTTGGGCAGGGCGAATTCGCCCTGCACCGCGGCGGGCCGGCGGCCGTACCCGCCCGAGCGGCTCGGGCCACCGGAACGGCTCGGGGCGGAAGAACCGAAGCGGCCGCCGCGGCCCGAACCCGCGGCGGAACCTGAGGTGGGGCCGCCGGTGCGGCTGCGGGTGCGAGCGGAGCGGTTGTTCGTACGTACGGGGTTCATACAGAACCTTCCTCGATACGGCGCGCATCAAGGAATTCCGGGAGCCGAAGAACAGCGCGGGGAATCGCAAGAACGGGCCGAATGGAATGCGAAAGCGAAGCCGGCCGCAGGGAGTCCGTGCGGGCGCCGCTATGAAAATGGGTGGTGCCGGACGTGAAATCTCCGAGATCGACTCGGGTGCAGGTCCGTAGAGGTCCGCGTGCCGGAGAGGAATCTCCGGGTGGTGAGGGGCATCCCGCAGGTGGACCCACTGCGGGAGGTGCCTGCAGCTGGGGCCCGCACCCCGAAGGATGCGGGCCCCAGCTACGAAGTGCGCGTCAGCGTCAGGCAGGAACGATGTTCTCGGCCGTCGGACCCTTCTGGCCCTGCGCGATGTCGAAGGTGACCTTCTGGCCTTCAGCCAGCTCGCGGAAGCCCTGGGCGGCGATGTTCGAGAAGTGGGCGAACACGTCGGCGCCGCCACCGTCCTGCTCGATGAAGCCGAAACCCTTTGCCGCGTTGAACCACTTCACGATGCCAGATGCCATGTCAGATCTCCTTTGGGGCAGTACAGCGGAATCCGCATTGCACGGACACCGTGTCGCCGCGATGATGCCCCGCCGGGAAATGACCCGGAAATACGAAGCACTCCCATGGGGCACGGAGACCGGCTGGAGGCACTTGAAGTTTTGGGAACCACGACTGCAACTGAGATCGACAATAGCATGCCGTAGCGGTCTGCGTACGAATAACAATTCACCGTGATCGCCGCGCTAAAAACCCTCTCCGCATGGACCGCTAAATCCTTGCATCGCGGTGACAGATATTGGCAGCCCAGGCGCAACGCTTTTTGAACAAAGGGATACCGGCGGGCTCGCCCGCCTCAGACCGCGGTCGGCGGGCCGGACGGCGCGGCGGCGCGGCGGTACTCGGCATTGAGGCGCTGGGCTTCCTCGAGCTGGTCCTCGAGGATGACGATGCGGCAGGCGGCCTCGACGGGGGTTCCCTGATCGACGAGTTCCCGGGCTCGGGCCGCGATGCGCAGCTGGTAGCGGGAGTAGCGGCGGTGGCCGCCCTCGGAGCGGAGCGGCGTGATCAGGCGGGCTTCGCCGATGGCACGGAGGAAGCCCGGCGTGGTGCCGAGCATCTCTGCGGCACGGCCCATGGTGTAGGCGGGGTAGTCGTCGTCGTCCAGGTGGCCGCCGAGCGAGCCCGTCGGATTCTCTGCTGTCATTGCACCTCTCTCTGAAACACATGGAGGGGCCCTGGTGCCGTACGGCACCAGGGCCCCGAGGGAACTTCTACACCATCTGCCGGCACCAGTTCCGAGCCGGCCTTCTGTTTCCGCATGCCCGACTTGAACGATGTCGGGGGTGCGGGGATCGCGGTTGCTTGACCGGAGACCACCTCACTGTCGATGTCCTGCGGTACCCGGGCTCAGGACTTCCGCCCGGGCGATCCTGATGGCGCGGTTCCTCCGTTCTTCCCTCGGTGATCAACCTGCTTGCTGCGTCAACTGCGGTACTGCTGATGGCGGCCCCTGATCACCGCGGGCCACCCGGTCCGGTCATCAGCCCCGTCGCCCTGCTGCAACAACCCTGGCTTCGGAGCTCCACCACCGCACCGTCCTACGAACTGCGTTTACGGGCACCGCGCCCGGCAGTTCATCTCTGCCGGGCCCTGCCGTCCCTCTGGGCTACGAGAGAAACCATAACCGGACCACCACCCAATGTCTACTCTGGCCAACATAGATTTTCGTGTGTTCTGCGGATAGGTAATCGACCTCGAACAGCAGCGGTGGCAGGCGGGAAGGACCACCGGGGCAGCGGGCAGCGGGCGCCGGCCGCAGGAGACCGCTCTGCGGCCCGCTCAGCGCCATGAGCGCGCGACGAGGGGAGATACACGCCCCTTCCCGGTCTGCGGCTGTGTACAGTCGGCTCGCCCCGGCGGTTGCCGGACGTCCGGGGCGGCGTCCCCGACCGGTCAGGTGGAGTCATGACGAGTGCAACCAGCGGGTCGCGACCGTCCGGCGGGACGGCCATCGCCCCAGCGCTGTCGGTGGCCGAGCGCAAGCAGCGGATGCGGCGCCGCATCGAGCGGCTGATCGGCATCGCCGCCACCGAAGGAAACGCGTTGCTCGCCCTGCGCAACGGGGACGAGATCTTCACGGCGATGCTGGACAGCGTCCGCGCCGCCGAACACACCGTCGACATGATGACGTTCGTGTACTGGCGGGGCGCGATAGCCCGACAGTTCGCCCAGGCGCTGGCGGACCGGGCCCGCGCGGGTGTGCGGGTGCGGCTGCTGCTGGACGGCTTCGGCAGCCGGCTCATCGAGCAGAACCTGCTCGATCTGATGGAGGACGCCGGGGTCGACGTCGCGTGGTTCCGCAAGCCCCTCTACCTCTCCCCGCTCAAGCAGAACCACCGCTGCCACCGCAAAGTGCTCGTCGTCGACGAACAGACGGCGTTCACCGGCGGAGTCGGCATCGCCGAGGAGTGGTGCGGCAACGCCCGCAACGAGAACGAGTGGCGCGACACCCACGTCCGGCTGCGCGGCCCCGCCGTGGACGGCGTCGCCGCCGCTTTCGCACAGAACTGGGCCGAGTGCCACGACACCCTCTTCGACGACCGGGACCGCTTCACCGAGCACGCGCCGCAGGGCGGGGCAGTGGTGCAGGTGGTCCGGGGATCGGCCAGTATCGGCTGGCAGGACATGCAGACCCTGATCCGGGTCGCCATCGAATCCGCCCAGCATCGCTTCCGCCTGTCCACCGCCTACTTCGCCCCGGACGCCTACTTCATCGAGCTGCTGTGTGCGGCAGCACGCCGGGGCATCGAGGTCGAGATACTCCTGCCCGGCCCCCACACCGACAAGCGCGTCTGCCGGCTGGCCGGCCAGAACTTCTACGCGGACCTCCTCGCCTGCGGGGTGAAGATCTTCGAGTACCAGCCGACGATGATGCACGCCAAGGTCATCACCGTCGACCAGGTCGCGGCACTCATCGGCTCCACCAATTTCAACCGTCGCTCCCTGGACCACGACGAAGAGGTCATGCTCGCGGTCCTTGACGAAGACTTCACCGCAACCCTGGACCGCCACTTCGACGAGGACGTGCAGGCCAGCGAGCCGATGGTTCCAGCGCGCTGGAACCGCCGCTCTGCGGCGCAACGCCTGCGCGAGATTGCGGTCACCCCCATCCGCCGGTTCCTGTGACTCCCGCACGGTGCCGGAAGGCGCCCACGCCCCGGCACTGCCCATAGCAGGAGCTGAAGTTCCACCCTGCCGCCGTCCAACGGGTTCATCCCTGATGGGGACGGTCGGTGTGGGAGATGACGGCGCCGGGTAGGGCGGGACCATGCCCGATATCCCCCTGGCCGAAGAGGCACTGCGAAGGGTGCTGGCCGTCGTCGACCGGACGGCGGAGCTGGCGACGGAGCTGGCCACCACGCTTCGGATGCGCCCGGACGACGCCGCGGTCCGCGCGGCGGCGATACCGCTCGGGGTCGATGTAGGGGCCTTCGGGCATGCGGATTTCGAAGCGGTGGCCCGTCATCTGGAACCGCTGGACCAGCTGATCGCGGCTGTCGCGCCGGACGCCGGTGGGATGCGGTGGCGCTACCTGGACGAATCCGTTCTGTTCCGCTGCGAGGCGGAAGTGGGTACGCCGTTCGACGAGTTCACCGCGCGCGTCGACATCAGCCGGGTGATCGGTCTGACCGGCGGCTACCTTGCAGGTCGTACGGAGGTCCTGGCGCGCGACGCGACCGGAAGGGCGATCCGGCAGCTCGAGCGCAGCATCAGCCGGGCCCCCGGGTGGATTCCCCGGCTACTCCGTCCAGGTCGCCGCGCGTACCTCCCGACAGGGCCCATGGGCCGCCTGGTGAACAGGAACAGGAAGCTCCACATCGCGGCGGACCGCTCGAACCCGGGATCCTGATCAGCGGCGAAACCGAGCTGTCGGATTTCGGGCTGGCGGGACGGATCCCGGGCAAGCCCGCGAACCCGCCCTTCCAAGACGACCCCCTGGGCAACCTCACGAGCCTGCGCGCCATGCCCGAACTCGGACCCAGCCGCCTCCATGTCGGCCACGGCACTCCGCTGGACCCCGAGCGCGTCCGCCGGTGGGCGCGGCGGGGGCAACGACGGCTGTCCCGCCTCGACTCCCGGGGGGCCTCCGAAGGCGTACCTAGAGCTGACCCACGTATGCTCGCCGTCATCACCATCGGCCCGTACCCGTCGGCTCTGGTCGTGGGGCGGGAGCTGAACTCCTTCCGGAGGCGGCATGACGGTCACCCTGCTCACCATCGCGATCGTCGTGGCCGCCCGGGTGATCAGGACCGCGGTCGCGGAGCTCCGCGTGCCCGGGAGCGGACGAAGGCAGTGGGCCTTCCTGACCGACCGACGCGCATGGGCGATCGGAACCGGCACGACCGCGGCGCTCGGCATCGTCGGCTGGGCCACAGCGGGCCCCACCGCTGCGGTCTGGGCGGTGGTCGCAGGTCTCCTCGTCGCCTCGCTCACCCGTGCCGGAGACGGGGATGAATGAAGGGCGGGCTCCGGGCGTAGTCGCGCGCACCGCATCGTCGCCCCGTGGGCGCATGGACGTCGCTCGCACTGCTCAATCGCTCCAGCTCGCCCGTCGTAGGGTCTCGGCGATCTCCGACGGGTCGGGGGTGGCGTCCGCGGGGTCGTCGGGCCACTGCCGGACGACGGCCTCGGCCCACTCCGCCCAGGTCGCGACGAGTCGGTAGTAGTCGGTAAGGAAGCGGCCGACGAGTGCGGTCTGGGCGGCCCTTTGCTGGAACGGGGCCCGGCCGGCGAGGTAGGCGTGCGCCCCCGCCACATTGCCCTGGTTCCGCTCTACGGCCAGGCCCGGGCGGCGTGAAGGGTGGCCAGGGTGTCGGCGCTGGTGCCGGAATCGGCGAAGAACACCTTCAGTAGCTAATTCCCAGCCCGCAACCGATCAGGAACGCGCATTTGCGGCCGATCAGTGCCCCGGGCGTCTCGCTCAGCAGCGGGCTCAGGTGGGAGCGCAGACGCCCGCGTGCTGGCCGGTGGCAGGGACCGGACGGCGCAGCCCGGTCGCCGGGGTGGCGGTGGCGTCCTAGCGTGGAGGAGTCCGGTCGCACCGCCGCACACACATCGCCAGTGGTCGTGCCGCTGGTGGGACGGAGACAGATGGCGCAGTCGTCGTGGCGTGAGTACCGGCCCGGGCAACGGTTCCCGGGGGTGATCGGCCGTACGGCCGAGGAGTCGACTCCGGCGTGGCCGCAACCGGTGCGCGCGGTTCCGGGTGCGCCGAACGTGCTGTTCATCGTGTTCGACGACGTCGGGTTCGGACAGTTCGGATGCTACGGAAGTCCGATCGAGACGCCGCATCTGGACGCGCTGGCCGCGGGCGGGCTGCTGTACAGCAACATGCACACCACCGCGCTGTGCTCGCCGTCGCGCTCCTGCATCATCACGGGCCGCAACCATCACGCGAACGGCATGGCGGCGATCACAGAGCTGGCCACCGGCTACCCGGGTTACGACGGGCAGATCCCGTTCGAGAACGGGTTCCTGTCGGAGATGCTGCTGCAGCACGGCTACAACACGTACATGGTCGGCAAGTGGCACCTGATGCCCTCGGAGCAGGAGTCGGCGGCCGGGCCGTACGACCGGTGGCCGCTGGGGCGGGGCTTCGAGCGGTTCTACGGATTCCTGGGCGGGGACACGAGCCAGTGGTATCCGGAACTCGTGTACGACAACCACCAGGTCGAGCCTCCGGCCACGCCGGAGGAGGGCTACCACCTGACGGAAGACCTGGTGGAACGGGCGATCTCGTTCATCGCCGACGCCAAGCAGGTCGCCCCGGATAAGCCGTTCTTCATGAACCTTTGCCCGGGTGCCGCGCATGCCCCGCACCATGTGCCGAAGGAGTGGGCCGACCGCTACCGGGGGCGCTTCGACGACGGCTGGGAGGCCTACCGCGAGCAGACCTTCGCCCGGCAGAAGCAGCTCGGTGTGGTGCCCGCCGACGCGCAGTTGTCCCCGCACGATCCGGACGTGCCGCCGTGGGAGTCGCTGACGGCGGACGCGCGGCGGGTGGCCGCGCGGATGATGGAGGTCTACGCGGGATTCCTCTCCCACACCGACCACCACCTCGGCCGGCTGATGGCCTTCCTGAAGGAGACCGGCGAGTTCGACAACACGCTGATCATGGTGGTCTCCGACAACGGAGCGAGCGCCGAGGGCGGGGCGACCGGCACCACCAACGAGCTGCAGTTCTTCAACAACGCGCCCGAGACGCTGGAGGAGAGCCTGGCGCGGATCGACGAGATCGGCGGCCCGACCACCTTCAACCACTACCCGTGGGGCTGGACCTCCGCAGGCAACACCCCGTTCCGGCGGTGGAAGCGGGAGACCTACCGCGGCGGCGTCAGCGACCCCTTCCTCGTCCACTGGCCCAGCGGCATCAAGGCCCGGGGCGAGATCCGCGGCCAGTTCGCGCACATCATCGACATGGTCCCCACCGTCCTGGACGTGCTCGGCATCGAGGCACCCGCCACCATCCGCGGTGTCACCCAGTCGCCCCTGCACGGGGTCAGCTTCGCCCACACCTTCGACGACGCCGGCGCCGCGAGCCTTCACCGCACCCAGTACTACGAGATGTTCGGGCACCGGGCGATCGACCACGACGGGTGGCGGGCGGTCTGCCCCTGGCCCGGCCCCTCCTTCGCCGAAGCCGGGCGGCCTTTCGGCGCCCCGATCACCATGGCGGACCTCGACGACCTCGATGCCCATCACTGGGAGCTCTACCGCATCGACGAGGACGTCGCCGAGACCCGGAACCTCGCTCAGGAGAACCGCACCAAACTCATCGAGATGATCTCCCTGTGGTACATGGAGGCCGGCAAGTACAACGTGATGCCGATCGACGGGAGCGCCTTCGAGCGCATGATGCAGGAACGCCCCCAGATCACTCGGACCCGCACCAGCTACACCCTCCGCCCCCACACCCAGGTCCTCCCCGCCGCGGTCGCCCCCCGGGTCCTGAACCGCCCGCACAGCGTCACCGCCGACGTCGAGATCCCACCCGACGGCGCGGAAGGCGTCCTCCTCAGCCAGGGCACCAACGCCGGCGGCTGGTCCTTCTACATCAAGGACGGCCACCTCCACTACGCCCACAACTACGTCCAACGGGCCCTGTACCACGTGGCGTCCAGCGAGAGCGTCCCCGAAGGGCGCCACGCCCTCCGCTTCGAGTTCGAGCCCACCGGCGCCCCGGACATCGCCCACGGCAAGGGCGCGCCCGGCCGGGCCCAGCTGTACATCGACGGCCGCCTCGTCGGCGACACCGAGATGCCGGTCACCACGCCGATCGCCTTCAACCCGGGCGGCATGGCCTGCGGCCACAACCCCGGATCAGCCGTCACCCCCGACTACCAGGCACCGTTCCGCTTCACCGGCACCCTGCACAGGGTCACCGTCGACCTGTCCGGCGACCTGATCGTCGACGCCGAGAGCGAGATCCGCATGTACATGGCCCGCCAGTAGGCGGGCCGCACCGTGGACCCACCGGTCGCCGCCGAGTCCATGCATGGCCGGGTTCCAGAGAGCCCGACCGACCGTTCCCTCCCCCGTCAGGGGCAGGCACCGGCGGGTTCATCGTGGACGAGGGCGCAGACCATCTGTGCGCCGCGCCGGTGATCCGGGTACTTCGCGAGCAGCTCGGCCTTGAAGTCGTTCCACTGGCGCGTGATCTCGGCGGTGGCGCCGGCCGTCGCGTGGTGGAAGTTGTCACCCGTCTTGGAGCGGGGCGATGCGGCGGTGTCCTTGGTCAGGGCACGGTTGTGGGTGACGCGCCCGTCACAGTCGGCGGGCTTGACACCGGTGGAATCGGTGTCGGTGTAGCAGCCGGTGGCGAGGTCCGCAGGGATACGCTCACGCGCGTCGCGGGTCCAGTCGGCGTCCTTCATGGCGCTGTAGCGACGGATGTCGAGGAACGGTGCGACGTCCGTACGCTCCAGGCCGGGTGGGTTGTCGAGGCCGACCGGGCCGGGCGCGGGCCGGTCGCTCCAGTTGGAGTGCGAATAGAAGTCCTCGATCTGGTGCAAACTGCGGCCGAGCTGTTCGAGGACGGCGCACTTGGCCCGCCCGGGCTTCCCGTCCCACGTGCAGTGCGAGGACAGGTCGCTCTGGTCGGCGCGCACCTTGCCGTCGGCGTCGACGAGGCCGTCGGCGGCCTCGACCGCGTTGCGCAAGCGGGTGACGGAGGTACGGATGCACGCGAGGAGCTCGGTGGTTGCCTCGTCCCGGGTGCGGGGGTAATCGGAGGCGTAGCGGGGCGCAAGGTAGTCGGCGTTGTCGCAGTGCAGGGGGCCGACGTCGAAGTACGGAGGGTGGTCGTTGGCGTTGATCGCCCCGGCGCGGGCGTCAGTCATCTCGGTCAGTGTGATGGGCTCCCAGGGCAGTGCGGCCCGGGTGATGTCCTCGTGATTGTCACCGGTGAAGCTGTGGGCGGGGCCGATCGGCACGAAGGCCAGAGCGGCCGTCAGGAGGGCTGCGAGAGCTGTGCAGGACGCTCGGGGCAGGCCGGGCGGCATCCGGCGTCCACGGATCCCGGAGCTCTCCTGGTCGGCACCCGTACGGGAGTCGCTCGACGGGGATCCCGGTCTGACGCTGGCGGAGGCCTTCGAACGCCTCTCCGGCCGCCGCGAGAGCACAACCATGCCTCCATGCTGCGCGTCCGTACCCAGCTCCGCATTCGTGGTCTCTTTCGTGGCCTGCAACGCGGCTCCTGGCCTCCGGCTCCGGCCTGGCACATCAGCGACCTTGAAGCCGCGTCCGCGCATCAGGGCGCTCTCCCCACAGCGCGTGATCAGGGGACTACGATCTGACCCGGGTCCGGTCCGAATGCCCTCGTCGTGGTGAGCTGCTCATCGACGACGAGTCGGCAGAACACGGACGCGGACGCGATACTTCGAGGCTCAGCCGGCCCCGACCGGCAGTGGGCCGACCCGGGACTCCAGCCAGGTCGGAAGATCCAGCAGCCGGACACCCTCTTGTTCTTCGGGGTCGGTGCGTGCGACCAGGCACACCACGTCCTCTGCTCCGGTATTTACGGGCATGTGGGGCGTGTCCGCCGGGATGTGGATGTAGTCTCCGGCGCGCAGCACGGCATGTTCGGCCAGGTCTTCTCCGTGCCAGACCTCGACCTGCCCGGACTGGATGAAAATGGCCGACTCGTGCCCCTCGTGCAGGTGAGGACGCCCCCGCGTCCCCGCGGGCATCACCAGCCGGTGCAGACACAACCGCTCCGCGCCCGCTGACTGGGCACTGATCCCCGCCCCGAACGTGCCGCCCTGAATGCCTTCATACGTGCCGGTCCGCACGACCGTGCACTGCTTCTGATCTGCCATGCGGGCAGTACACCAGGCAACCGACGGCGTACGAGCAGTTCCCGCCACCGCCCGTGGCGGCCCGCACCTCGACATCAGGTGCAGGCGAGTCGGCGCCGTTGGAGGCGAAGGGCGGCGCTCACCGGACAGTCGACCTTGACCAGGCGTTCCGCCACCACCTCCGGATCTGGCCCCGAACCGGCAGAACGTCCACCACCGCTATGTCCAGGCGCAGTGCCTGAAGCGCACCACCATCGTCTCGGCCAGTTCGAACGACCCACTGGGCACCGTCGAGCGAGTGGCCGAGCTGGCCCGGAACTGGGGCGGACGCCTCGTGGAACTCGGCGCTGTCGGCCACCTCAACCCCGCCTCCGGCCATGGCCCGTGGCCGAGGGCGGAGGAACTCCTCCGCGAGCTCGAACACAGCTGGTCCCCCGGCGCTCTGCCGACTGATTGACGATTCAGGGCTGCTGGTGTTCGGGCGGGCTGTTGCGGCGGATCACCTCGGTGGCCAGCTCTACCCGCGAGGTCAGGCCGAGCTTGCGCAGGATGTTGGAGACGTGGGTGCTGACGGTGCGGCGCGAGATGCACATGCGCGCGGCTGTTTCGGGGTTGGAGTGTCCGGCAGCGACGTGACCGGCGATGATGCGCTCGGTGGAGGTGAGCGCTTCCCATCCCAGGCGCGCGGTGTTGCGGGGGCCGCGGGTGCCGCGGCTCACGGAGACCGCGCGCAGGCGGGCGGTCGCACGTGCCGCGTCCCAGACCGCACCCAGGCCGGCGTAGATCGCCAGGGCTCGCTCGAGGTGGGCGCGGCCGTCGGAGGGTCGGCCGCGTATCGCGTGCAGCTCGGCGGCGTCGGTGAGGGCGTGCGCCTGGTTCAGCGGCCGTGTGGCTTCACGGTAGTGACGGGCCGCTTCCAGCAGCAGCTCCGGATCCTGTGCGATGAGCCCTTCGCACCGGCAGGCGTCCCCCAGATGGTAGGGAGCGCTGCTGTGCGCGGCACGCGAACGCGCCGCCTGCGCGTAGCGCCGTGCTGCCGGCGAGTCGCCCTGGTCAAGCGCGAGTCTGACCAGATCGGGCGTCAGGAAGCTGAGGATCAGCTGACCGGGCAGGTGCCCGATCCCGGTGTCGAAGCTGTGTGCCAGGCGGCGGAACGCGCGCTCGGGGTGCCCTTGCGCCTCGTCCAGCAGGGCCTGGGCACACAACAGGACGTACTCGTAGAACCAGGAGACCGTTCCGCTGTCTTGTGCCGCCGCAGCCCGGCTCATGTGGGTCTCGGCGTCGTCCCGCCGGCCTTGATGGACGGCTATTGCCCCCGCCAGCGCTCTCAACGCCCGGCTCATCGCGAAGTGGACGCCGGGGTCGAGGCCGGCGTCCACCTCTGCGATCGCGTCCTCCCACCGGCCGGCGTGGAACGCCAGCAGCGCACAGGACAGGTGGTACCACGGCAGGAACACGCCCCCGAGGTCCTCGGCGCTCGGGCGGACGCTCGCCAATGTGCGTTCCGCGTCCGGGGTCAGGTCCAGTTCCATGTAGCAGTTGGCCAGCGCGAGCTGCAGCCCGAGCCACTGCGCCGGGTGGATCGTCTCGGGTGTCAGACGCGACGCCTGACGGGCGAGCTCCAGTGCTTCAAGGCCAGGAGCCTCCAGGAAGTGCTTGGCGGCCAGCACGTGCAGGGCATAGGCCAGGGCCGTTGCGTCGCCCAGCTCGGCAGCCGCTCGCCGCGCAGCGGCAGCCACGGCTCCCGCTTCCGGTAGCCGCCCCAGGGCGAAGAGGCATACCGATGCAAAAGCTTGGAACCGGACCGCATCGAGTGTCGGCGCGCCCGCTGTTCCGCACGTCATACGGGTCTCTGCCAGAGCGACGTCGGGGCGGCCGCGCGCGAACGCGGCCTGCACGACGATCCAACGGAACAGATCTGCCAGACCGGAATCGGCAGGTCTGGCCAGAGCGATGCGGGCGCTTTCTTCGGCCTCGGTCAGAAGGCCTGATGACAGTTGTGCGACGACACGGTGCAGACGCAACTGCTCGTAGCGCGGGTCAGCGGGATCGGCGATCTCCAGCGCCGTACCCAGCAGCCGCAGGGCCAGACCGGGCGCGCGTGCGGTGAGCTGCGCTGCGGACCCGGCTATCCAGGGGACCAGGAACTCCCCGTCCGGGGGGCCGGCTTCCAGTAGATGTCCGGCGACCCGCTCGGGCGCCGCCCCGGCACGTGCCAGCGCCTGCGCGGCCCGGATGTGCAGCAGCGAGCGCACTGAACTCGGCACGGCGTCGTGCAGAGCTTGGCGTACCAGGTCATGGCGGAAGACGACACGTGGGCCGTCGGGAGTCAGGATTCCGGCCGCTTCGGCCTCGGCGACGCCGGCGAGCAGGACATGGGCCGGCGCCTCCAGTACTGCTGCCAGGTCGTGGAGCGTGCAGCCGGCTCCCAGCACAGACGCCGCGCGCAACACCTGCAAGACCTCGTCACGCAGGTACGCCAGCCGGTGAGTGATCAGCGTGTCGATCGAGGGAACGGGGCAATCGGCCGTGACCTCTGCGACGCCCCCGTGCATCGTGATCACCCCTTCCCGTTGAAGGGCCGCGATCAGCTCCCCTAGGTACAGCGGGTTGCCTCCCGCCCCCTCGCACAGCCGAAGCAATCGTGGGCCGGGTTCATGCCCGATCGTGTCGGCCACCAACAAGGGCACGGCCGAGGCGGCCAGCGGACCGAGCCGCAGCACCGTGCGATGGGTGCCGCGCAGCCCGCGGACGAGCACGTCGACCTCGACCACCCGGGGAACCGGGCGAAGCGCCCCGACGATCAGCAGCGGCAGCTGGGCCACCGATTGCACGAGCCGCTGCAGTACCAGCACACTGGCCCGATCGGCCCACTGGAGATCATCGAGGAAGAGCGCTACGGGCCCCTGCGCACAGATCTCCTCCGCCAGAACGCACATGGCCTCCACGGTGGCGAAGTCCGCGCCTCCCGGCGTGCCCGGCAGCCCGTACCGAGCGTGCCCCGAGAGGACCTCGGCGGCCCGCACCCGCAGCGGGTCCACAGGGCTGTCATCGATCCCCAGGCAGGCCGATATCAACGCGAACGGTCGATGCGCCTCCAGCTCCTGAGCCGATCCCCACAACGCCTGGAGGCCGGCCCCTTCGGCGTCTGCCGCCGCGCGCCGGAGCAGCCGTGTCTTGCCCGCCCCGGCCTCGCCGGCGATGAACGCGGCCTGCCCCGAGCCGTGTGCGGCGCGTACCGCCAAAGTGGTGAGGATCGCCGTTTCGGCATCGCGTCCGACGAGGCGAGGCCCCATGAATTGCACGGCCGTCTCTCCCGTAGTGATGCCACCTGCCTGCTGAACCAGGCAGCCTCGTGCCGGACCCGATCAGGGGTGCCGCGGTGTCGGGTCCAGAAGAGTCAGCTGCCCGACGAGAGGTCAATTCGGCCAAGGCAGCACCTCTGCGGGTCACACGCGCCGGGCTGCGACGCGTCGAGCTGACTCCACGACAGCAGACAATAGACGCAGCCCCGTTCCGATACGCACCGGGTGGCGCACTTTTGAGCTTCATAAGAGGCTTCGAAGGTCACACGGTCAATCCGGGGCGCCTTTCTCCGGCGTCGGCCTGCCACACCCGATCGCCCTGGCCCGAACGCCCGCCGACCCCGAGTATTCCTACGTCATGTGACGGATGTATCGGCAGCTGCGCGTTCCTACTTTGGCGGTGCTACGACGGCTCCCTCCTCGCAGGGCCGTCTGATCGAACGAATGGACCCTCACGCAGTGTGGCGATGTCCCGGGGCCGCTGCTGATCCCCCGGAGGCGGAGGCGCACCGTGCAGGGTGCCACGACGAAGGAGGAAGTGGCAGATGCAGAGCAGCGATGCCGTTCGGGCTCACGCGCCCAGAAGGCGGCGCCCCAGACCCCCGGTACCCGTCGGGGTCCTCGTGTCGACGATCTTCGCACTGGTTGCCGCCCTACTGGGGGCGGGGGCCCAGCAGGCGCAGGCGGCCGGCGAGACGTCCCACCAGTGCCGCTACGCCGGTGACGGCAAGAGCGCCGAGGACTGTGTCTTCATGCTCGCCAAGGACCAGCGGGCAATCGATGTGCCCTGGAGTTCGTCCGATTCCGGGGCGTGGCTGCAGGCCTACGACCGCAACGACGGCTCCAACCAGGTGTTCTCGTTGCAACCGCAGGGTGACGGAAGTTTCCAGATCAAGACGAGTTCCGGGTTGTGTCTGATGCCGGGTTGGTGGGACTCCACGTGGCGGATCCGACCGGTGGAGCAACAGCGGTGCGACGGCTCCCAGAAGTATCAGTACTGGTATTTCGAGCCGGGTCAGTTCAAAGGCTCGGGAACGAAGTTCATGATCCGCAACGTGGTCGACGACCAATGCGTGGACGTGGCGAGCAGCTGGCTCGCCGGCCACGCCGACTACCTGAACATGTGGCCGTGTCACGGCAAGGAGAACCAGTTGTGGGGCTCCCGCTTCGGCGGCGGGAAGGACTTCACCACTGACTGGGCCGCCAAGTACGCGCTGACCAAATGTGATGCCGCCGTCCTGGCGCATTCGGCCTACCCGTACTGCAGTTACAGCCAGACGCAGGCGGCGGTGACCGGCAACGATGCAGGGGTGGCCCTGTGCCTGCAGGCCCAGCACACCGACGCAGCGATCCCGTCGACCACCGTCGACTACAAGGTCACCAACAGCACCTCCACCATCACGACGGATTCCATCGCCAACGGCACGAAGGAAACCATCACCGTCAAGCTGGGTTCCTCCAGTGATTTCTGGCACGCCGACTTCGCGGTTGAGGCCTCCCAGCTGATCACCCATTCGGTACAGACCGGTACGACCAACACGGAGGAGAAGACCTACCACGCCGTGGTCCCCGCGGCACCTGCACACTCCACGACCTGGGTGAAGGCCTTCCCGGTCAGCAAGACCTACACCGGCCGGTTCGTCTTCGCCAAGGGCAGTTGGGACGAGTGGACCTACTCCACCGACGCCGAGATCACCGTCACCTACCCCGCCGGGTCGGGGGCCACCATGATGTACGACTCGGGTGTCGCTGAGGACAAGCTCGACGAGAACGGCCGATGGGTACGGCAGCCCGCCTGCATCAGTGACGGACCGACCCGGAGCATGACCACACCGGATCAGCCGGCGCCGGCTCCCGTCCAGCCGCCGCAAAAGCCGTCCACGGCCAGCAGCTTCCGCTCTGGCTTCGAGTCGAGCGACCCGGTACCGGCCTGGACCCACGCAGTCGACACGGCCGGTGGAGGCCTCCACAACGTGGACGGCCCTCAGGCAGGCATCCGCAGCGATGGAACAGCCCACACCGGCACCGGCGCACTGCTGTACTCCGGATCCACCCGGACCGGCTCAGGCCATGCCGACGCCTACATGAAGATCTACGACCTGAGCAGCAGCCCGCTGGCCATCGGTACCGCATGGCCTGACAGAAAGGCCCTCAGCTACTGGATCTACCCGCAGAGCCACGTCACCGCCACCGCGGTCGCCGACGGGTCGAGAAACAGCGCATGCGTCGCCGTGGACCTGGTGTTCACCGACGGCAGCACCCTGCGTGACAGCTGGTCATGGGACCAAAGGGGCCACCGGGCAACCCCCGTCGAACAGTGCACGGCCCTCACCCTCGACACCTGGAACTACGTCACGGTCAGCCTCGACGAAAAAGCGGGCAAGCAGATCAGCCGGATCTTGGTCGGCTACGACCAGCAGGACCCGGGCTCCGGCAGCTACCGCGGCTACATAGACGACATCGCGATCAGCTGAGACGACAGTCCGCGGAGCCGCACTCGCCGAGTGCGGCTCTGTGCACGACCGGTGCGTGCGACCGGATCCTGTCAATGATGGGGCCCGTTGAATCCAGATCCTCATCACTGCCGCCCCGGCCAAATCCGGTGCACCGCAGGAATGGTCATGCCGATCAGGTTTCGTGTGGAGCGTTCGCGGCGAAGTACTTCAACCATGGGCTTATCACCGGTTGCCGGTCATCCTGCTGTCGCTGTCTTCCGAGAGCCCCGAGGCGGGCGGCCCGTCCCGGTGTTGGGCCCACGGATCGATGCTGAGGCGAAACGGACCGCGCGCGTGCTGGCCGCGGTGTCGACCCATGCCGGACCTGTCGAGCGGACCCTCGCGCTACGGCAGGCCACCACGACTGCCGGTGAGTTGGTGGCCGCGCTGTCGGCGCTGGCTCCGGCCGCGGCCGGTGAGGAACTGCCGGCGGAGTCGACCAGTCAGTCCTACTTCCGGGTCCGCGAGGGAGAGCTGTCAGATCAGCAGGCCGCCCTGCACGGTGTCCTGGTCATCCACCGCGGTCTGGAAGACCTGTGTGACGCTCCGCTGTCAGGCTCCGACCTGGCGCTGGAGATGACCGGGATGCGGCAGTCGGTGCTCGATCTCACCGGCGCCACGCCAGGCGCAGACCATGACTCCGTCCCGCCGGTGGCCGTCCCCGAGGCCGGTGCGGAATCGTCGTTGGAACGTGTGTGGAGTGCGCGGTGGCTCATTGGTCACCAGGTCCACGTCCTGTTCAACGTGTGCGCTGCGGTCGCCGTGGCCGACGCCACCCGCCATCTGCGGCTCGGCGACGACGATGCGGCGCTGCTGCGGCTGGCCGACGCGACGGTGTACGTGCGCGGATTCCCGGCGGCCATGACCCACGCAAGTACGGTCCCGGCCGACTACTACATGGCGGCGATACGCCACACCATGGCGCCGCCGTCGGTGGACATCCCGTTGAGCGGGCGCCAACATCGCGGATACAAGCTGTTCCGGACGGCGATGAAGGACCTGCTGTCCGTGGTTCCCGACTCCTACGAGCAGTTGGCAGCTCGCGCCCCGGAGCTGGCCGAGGCACGGGGCGCGCTCCTGGAAGCCGACATCGTGGACGGTGAACGGCACGTCACCCTCGCGTACTCGATGGTACATCTGCGTCGTTCCATCGCTCAGAAACCCGAAGGCCCCGACAACGCCGTCGCCGAACTACGGCTCATGCGCCATCGCCGCGCAGCCCGGTACGCCTCGCTGATCCGCTTCGGGGACCACTACATCGCCGACGCCGTGGCCGGCCTGCGCCACTCGTGAGTCCGCCGCCCACACCTCCGGCAGGAGACATCGAGAAGGGAAGGACCCTGATGCCCGAGACGACGCCCGGCACCACCCGAAGCTCTGCCGTCGCAGCCGACTGGGCACTTGACCCGGCCGATGCCGGCGCGTGCGAGCAAGTGGCACGCACCCTGTGCACCCGCGGGCACGACCAGGTCGACAGCCCCGAGTGGGTGGCCCGGGCCAGGGACGCCTGGGAGGAGCTTCCGCTGCGGCTGCGCCTCGAGGTGCGCCGGTTTCGAAGGCATTCCGGCCCGCACGGCACCGTGGTGATCGGCGGCCTGCCCGTCGATCAGGCGGTCCTGCCCGCGACACCGTCCGTACCCGGCTCGGTCCAGCGCCAGGCCACCGTCTCGGCCGCGGTGCTCACCATGGTGGCCTGCGGGCTCGGAGAACCCCTCGCCTACCGGGCGGAGAAATCCGGCGCCCTCGTACAGGACGTCGTGCCCGTGCCCGGGCAGGAGAGCTTCCACGGCAACGCCGGATCGGTGCCGCTGTCCTTCCACACCGAGAACGGCTTCCACCCCCACCCGCCCGACTACGTGGTCTTCCTGTGCCTGCGTGCCGACCACGACCAGATCGCCGGCATGCGCGTCACCGGCATCCGCCAAGCGCTGCCGCTCCTCACCCCGGCCGGCCGCGAAGCCCTGTTCGCCCCGGAGTTCATCACCTCACCACCCCCCTCCTTCGGCTCCGACCCTGCCGCGACCGGGTTCGATGTCCAGCCTCGACCGGTGCTGTCGGGAGCGGTCGAGGATCCCGACATAAGGATGGCTCAACTCGTCACCACCCCGCTCACCGCTCGGGCCGCCGCGGCGCTGACCGAATTCGGCCGCGCCTGCGAGACGACCGCCCGCACCCTGCGCCTGACACCCGGCGACCTGGTCGTCATCGACAACCGCGTCACCGTCCACGGCCGCACCGCCTTCCACCCCCGCTACGACGGAGCAGACCGCTGGCTGCAACGCACGTACGTCACCACCGACCTGCGCCGCTCCCGCGACCACCGCCCCCAGGACGGCCACGTACTCGCCCGCTGACCAGCCACATCGTCACCGTCGCCGTGCCGCCCCGGTCGGGCACCGTCCGCTGACTTCGAGGTTGGCCGTCGGCGGGATCACGTCGTACCGCAGCGCTAGGGCGCACGCGGCGATCTCCAGCGAGCCGATGGCCCCCAGCGAGTGGCCCGCCATGGACTTGATGGAGCTGCTGGGCACGTGGCGGGCGGCGGGGCCCAGGGAGACCTTGAGCGCAGCGGTCTCGTGCCTGTCGTTCTGCTTGGTCCCGCTGCCGTGGGCGTTGACGTAGCCGAGCTCGCTCGGGTCCATCCGGGCCTGGGTCGGGGCGGCGGTGACGGCCTGCGCCAGCTCACGCCCATCGGCCTTCAGGCCGGTCATGTGGTACGCGTTGCAGCGGCTGGCGTACCCCCTTGATCTCGCCGCAGACGCGCGCGCCGCGGCGCAGGACGGCCTCCCCGGGCTGCAGGAGGGACATCGCGCTGCCCTCGCCGAGGACGAATCCGCCCCGTGTCGCGTCCAACGGCCAGGAGGCGGTCTCCGGGGTGTCGTTGTAGTAGGTCGAGATCGCCTTGATCGTGTCGAACCAGGCGACGGTGACGGGCGAGATGGGCGCGTCGGTTGCCCCGCAGACGACGGAGTCCAGGATGCCGTCCTGGATCAGTTCCCACACGTTGCCCACGGCGTCGATCCCGGAGGTGCAGCCGGTCGACACGACGCCGCTCTGCCCGGTGACGCCGAACTCCCGGGCGATGCCGGCGACGAAGGAGCTGGGCACGAAGTACGAGTAGAGCTGGGCGGGGAAGTCCGGGATCACGTCCCAGAGGGACCCGTCCGCGCTGAGCTGGCACCCGAACGTGCGCCCAGCAGCTCGACGTATCCGCCACTGCCGCCGAGGCCACGTCGCACGTCGTCGAGAACAGGTTGGCGACCAGTTGGCCGACAACAGGCGCGACCGCCGGGAGACAACGGATGCATCCGTGAGTTACACGGCAGTCCAAGCGGAGCGGCCAAACAGACAGGTCGGCCGAGACGAGGCTCCTGGCAACACCGGCGGTGCCGAGTGGCTCAGTGCCGCCGGGCAGACCGAGGACCGCCAGGACCGTTCGACCCTGATCGTTTGCAGCTGGCCCAGGGCCGCCACCGTCGCGGCGGCCCCGGACCGTCCTCCGGCGTCGTCAAACGAGCCAGCGCTTGCCGCGGACAAGGGGCAGGCTCTGCCAGAGGCTGCCCAGACCCCAGGTGCGCCCGGCTCCGATCGCCGCGAGGGTCACCAGGACCGCCGCGTATAGGACGTGATAGTCCACCAACGGATTCGTGGACATGCTGAGGCTGCCGTCCGATAGGTGCCTGGCAGGGGGCCACTCGGCGGCCCACATGAGCGCCATCATCGTGGTGCCCGCAGCAGCCGCGACGCGTAGGGCGACGCCGCTAGCCAAGGCGATACCGATGCCGAGCAGTCCCAGCATGAAGGTCCAGTCGGCCCAGGCCGCCCCGGCCCAGGAGTGGAACGTCGCCTCCAGCGGCCCGGCAGAGACGTGGCTCAGGAAGCCCTTGGTCGGAGACCCGCCATCGATCCATCCCTTGCCCGCCGGGGTCGCGTATCCCCAGCCGAACGTCTTGTCGCCGAAAGCCCAGAGGAACGTGAACGCGGTCAGCAGCCGGGTCGCTGCCGCGACGCGCGCGACGGTCAGAGGCGTGGTGAGTTCATCAGCCGCGGTACCGGGCGCTGTGGCCGAGGTGGCCTTGCGCCACCCGGCGAAGCACATTCCCGGCTGACGGTGCTGGCGCTGGTGCTGGTGGAGAGCCATGTCGTAGGAACCTTTCCTCATGGGCAGGCCCTGTGCGTGCCCCCATGGCCAATGTCCCCGCACGGAGGGCGCGGGCCATGAGGGCGAACGGCCTACGCCGCGCCGCCAATGGTCCCTCAGAGCCGCGCGGTTCACCGTCGATCTCGGAAGCGGGGGCAGAGTGCCGGGGGCCGGAAGGTTCGCTCTCGACGCTGTGAGGGCCCTGTTGGCCGAGAGAGGGCCGACAGGCCCCTGTGAGCCCGCTGCACCCTTCGGAACAGTGAGGTCTGCACGGGGCAAGGAGTCTCGTGGACGACGGACAAGGGAGGTGAGTGCCATGGCCGGTCTCCTTGCCATCGGCGCCATCACATCGATCGGTCTCGGCGCCATTCTCACGTTCGCTGTGGACTGGCAATGGGCCACCGCCGACCGGCCGCTCGTCGGACTGATCATGATGGCCGTCGGCTTCATCGCTCTCGCTGCCGCCACGAGCCTGGACCGTCAGGGCAGCGGCACCGGAAGGTCGACAGGCCTGTGATCGTCCCCGCCCTGGGCCGAAGGGCCCTCGGGAGCCAGCCGGACAGCCTCTTGGCCGGGCACTGGTCGGCAACAGGCGAGGAAGGAGGCATTGGCCAGGGAGAGCTGGCCGGAGCTGCCCCGGTGAGGGACCGGCTGCCGACACGCGACTCATCGCAAGGCGGGGCACGTGTACGTCCCCCGGATACGAGATCTCCAGCAGCACCGGAGGGACCTACGGACCAGGCGACCAGGCCCCTCGGCTCCTGTGGGACGTGCTGGCGCGGGAGTTGACTGGACGGAGTGGCGGGGAGGCACCTCGCCCTTCGAAGGGCATGGCCATGACGAACGAAACCCAGAACTCCCACGCCTATCTGGTCGGCGGAGGCATCGCCTCGCTGGCCGCGGCGGTCTTCCTCGTACGGGACGCGGGGATGCCCGGCGAGAACATCCGCATCCTCGAGGAACTGCCGCAGACCGGCGGCGCACTCGACGGCAGTGGCGCACCGGACACCGGCTACGTCGCCCGGGGTGGCCGGATGCTGGAGGACGAAGCCTACGTCTGCCTGTGGAACCTCCTGGCGGCGATCCCCACGCTCGGCAACGACAACGTGTCCGTCCTGCAGGAGACCGAGGAGTTCAACGCCCGCTGGCTCACCCACGCCAACGCCCGGCTCATCGACGCCTCCGGCCGAATCCTCGACGCCTCAGAGCTGGGCTTCACCACTGCCGATCGGGTGGAGATGGCACGCCTGCTCGCCTTGCCCGAGTCCGTCATCGGCGCGCGCCGGATCGAGGACTTCTTCTCCGAGCACTTCTTCACCACCAACTTCTGGGCGATGTGGCGCACCACCTTCGCCTTCCAGAACTGGCACAGCGCCATCGAGCTCAAGCGCTACTTCCTGCGCTTCCTCCAGGAACTCCCCCGTATCCACACCCTCGCCGGAGTACGACGCACGCGGCTGAACCAGTACGACTCGATCGTTCTGCCGGTACAGGCGTGGCTGGAACGGCAGGGAGTCCGCATCGAGCACGGAATCCGAGTCACCGACGTGGAGTTCGCCGTCGGCGAGGCCGGCGAGCGTCGGGCCGAGCGCATCCTCTTCGAACGGGACGGCACAGCGGGATCGTACGGAATCGGGCCGCAGGACTACGCGTTCATCACCATCGGCTCCATGACCGCGGACGCCCGCTACGGAGGCGACGACATCGTCCCCGAGCTGGTCCGCGACAAGCGCGACGGGGCCTGGAACCTGTGGGAGACGCTGGCCCGCAAGGCCCCGGACTTCGGTCGGCCCGGAGCCTTCAACGGCAACGTCGACGAGGCCAAGTGGGAGTCGTTCACCCTGACGATGCGCAGCCCGGCACTGCTCAAGCGGATCGAGGAGTTCTCCGGCAATGCCCCCGGCACCGGGGCGCTGATGACGTTCAAGGACTCCCGGTGGTTGATGTCGGTGGTCGTGCCCCACCAGCCGCACTTCGCCGGCCAGCCCGAGGACGTCTTCACCCTTTGGGGGTACGGGCTGTTCGTGGACGAACCGGGCGAGTTGACCGGCAAGAAGATGTCGGAGGCCACGGGACAGGAGATCCTCGTCGAACTGCTCGGGCACCTCGGCTTCGACGACATCGCCGACGAGGTGTGCGCCACCACTGCCGTCACGACGGTGATGATGCCTTACATCACCAGCCAGTTCGAGCGCCGTGACATCCACGACCGGCCGCTGGTGGTCCCCTCCGGGTCGACAAACTTCGCCTTCCTCGGGCAGTTCACCGAGATCCCCGAAGACGTCGTCTTCACCGTCGAGTACTCCGTCCGCGGGGCGATGCACGCGGTGTACGAACTGCTGGGCGTCGACAAGGAGGTTCCGGCCGTCTACCACGCGCTGTCCGACCCGTTGACGGCGCTGCGGGCCCTCAAGGCCGTCTTCGCCTGAGCTGTGGCTCGCCTCTCCCAACAGCACGGCTCGCCGTTTCAGACCGGAGGTCCTTCCGTGTTCCACCCTGTGCCAACCTCTCCACCCGATCTCGGGGTCCGCCGGTCCCGGGCGATCACCGTCGGGCTCGACGGATCTCGCGAGAGCCTGGCCTCCGTCGCCTGGGCCGCGGACGAAGCGCGCCGACGCGGTCTCGCCCTTCGCCTCGTGCACGTGTGGGGCCTGGAACCGGACGTCCATTCACCGCTCATCGGCTCTCGCACCAGGCAGGAGCCGTACGACGCGGACCCGCGCTCCACGGCCGAGCGGATACGGCGCACGCATCCGGGCCTGGACGTGGTCGCGCAGGAGCTGTGCGGCGAGCCGGCCACCGTTCTGTGCGGGGCCGCCGAGGAGTCCGAGCTGTTGGTGCTCGGTTCCCGCGGTCTGGGCGGGGTCGCCGGGTTCGTGTCCGGTTCGGTGGCCCTGTCCGTGGTCGCCCGTACCCGGCATCCTGTCGTCCTGGTTCCGGGCCGCGCTCCGATCCCGAACGGCGGCATCGTCCTCGGCCTGGACCTCTCGCACCCGTGCGACGAAGTTCTGGACCACGCCTTCTCCCGGGCCCACCGGCTCGGTGTACCCCTGCGCGTCGTACACAGCCCGCATACCCAGCGAGGGCTCGGCAGCGATGCGGCACTGACCGCTTCGGCCATGGCGCCCGGAGCTGCGGACGCGAGGACCGCACGAGACCTGACGCAGGTGATCGAGCAGTGGCGGCATGCGTACCCCGGCCTGCGCGTCACAGGGGAGATCCGCCCCGGCCACCCCGCGCGAAGGTTGGTGGAGGCTTCCCACACGGCCGACCTCCTCGTCATGGGCCGCCGCAACCGCCAATTCCGGCTCGGTCCCCACACCGGAGGTGTGACCCGTGCGGTCCTGCACCACTGCCGGACGCCGGTGGCCGTCATCCCCCACGACTGACCATTCACAGCGCTCCGCATCGCCGTTGCCCGCGTTCCCTCTGTGAGGGACGCGGGCCGCTTCGCGTACCAGGTGCTCAGTGACTGGTGTGGGCACCGCGCACGTCCGTGTCCGGCACAGCCACGGTCCGGCCGGGCGACGAGGGACGTTCGGCCCGTTCCCCGGGTCTCCTGGACCATCGCTCCCCCGCGGTACGGAAGGGAAGGGTGGGACACACACCGCCGACGACGGACGACGGTACTCGCCCCATAGGCTCCGGAGGAAACACCATGTCACGTACGGTCATTGCGGGAATCGACGGATCCCCTGCATCTCTTGCCGCCGCCGAGTGGGCCGCCCGGGAAGCCCGGCGGCGCCGGCTCCCCCTCAAGCTGTTGCACGCCATGGAGGAGTGGATCCCGTCCTACGGATACGCGTCGCAGACCGAGGCCACCCCGTCACCCCAGTACTGGGGTGAGCGCATCCCCCGGGAGGTCGCGCTGCAGTTGACCGAGCGGCACCCCGACCTGGAGATCACCAAGGAGCAGGTGGACGGGCGGCCGCTGACCGTCCTGGTCGCTGCCGCGCAGGAGGCCGAGGTACTGGTACTCGGCTCGCGCGGACTGGGGGCGATGACAGGATTCCTCGTCGGATCCGTCTCCCAGGCCGTGCTCGCCCAGGCCAAGCGCCCGGTCGTGGTCGTGCGGCCGGGCGCCTGGCTGGACGCCGACTGCCTGCCCGCATCTGATGGTGACGCACCACGGAAGGACAACGACCGGCCTGTCGTGCTCGGGCTGGACCTCTCCTACCCGTCTACCGAGCTCCTCGACCACGCCTTCGACGCGGCGGCCGTACGCCGGGCCCCACTGCGTGTGATCCACCGCTGGAGCATGCCGCCCGCCTTCGCGTTCGACCCGGCGCTCCTCGCGCCCGAGGTACGGGACGGCATGGCGACCTCCATGGCGACTGCGCTCGCCGACGAACTGCGGCCCTGGCGCGACAAGTACCCCGAAGTCCGTGTCGAAGTGGACTGCTCGGTGGGGCAACCCGCCAACCAGCTCGTCGAAGCCTCGGCAGACGCCTCACTGGTCGTCGTCGGCCGGCGGATACGCCGCTCCGCCATCGGCGCCCATCTCGGCCCGGTCGTCCACGCTGTCCTCCACCACGCCACAGCCCCGGTCGCGGTCGTACCCCACGCTTGAAGCGATCACGTGTGCCGGGTTGCCCTGACCGTCCGTGGCTGACCACAGACCTGGGAGCAACCCATGCGCGCCGAGCCCGGCCGGGTGATGTCCACCGGCCGGGCTCGGCGTCTGCCTGGCGCTACTGCGTTCCGCCTGTGTCTCGTTCTTCACGGCGGACGTCTTCCTCGCCCCACCGTTCCGCCTCTGAGGGGCACTGGCCGGTCGTGGCACTTCGGCTCTCGGTGGCAGGGGGCAGATCTTGTTGAGGGGCCGTGGTGAGGACGAGGCGAAGCCCCAGCCCGCGCTTCTCGGCCTCGGCTGCCGCCCGAGCCAGGCTCGCGTACCAGTTTTCCGCCGGGTCGATGCGGACGAGAATCTCGCCGGCTTCGGTGGTGGCCATCTCGGTGGTCGTCATGACGCCTCGCTCCTGGGCTCGTCGGCGTGCCGCGGGATCAGTTCGACGGGGCAGTACGCATGGTGCAGCAGGCTGTGCGTCACGCGCCCCAGGGTGCGCCCGAGGTAGCCGGGCGAACGGCGCCCACCCATGACCAGCAGATCGGCATGGCGGGAGGCCTCCACCAGCACCCCGGCGACGGACACACTCCTCTCCGCGTCCGCCTGGACCGTCAGCGAGGGGCACTCGGCCCGGATCTGCTCGGCTACGACCTTCAAGCTCTGCCCACGGTGGCCGGCGACCCCGTTCTGGCCATCGGCTGCTCCCGCCGCGGAGACGACGGACTGCAGGACGCCCTGTACGTACAGCAGCCGAAGCGAGGCCTTGCGCAGCTCGGCTTCACGCGCGGCGTGACGGACGCAATCGAGATCGCGCTCGTCGCGCACGGCGGCCAGCACGACACCGTTCACGGCCTCGTGCTCGCTCCCCCGCACGACGATCACGGGGGTACGAGCGTCCGCAGCGACCTTGAGGCCGACCGAGCCCAGGGTCAAGGAGCTGAATCCGCCCGGTCCCCGGTTGCCGACGACGAGGGTCCCGCGGTCGCTCGCGGCCCGGCGCAGGCTCATCGCAGGCCCGCTACGGCTGAACTCCTTCGTGACCGAGAGCGCGGGATGCCGGGCCTGCACGATCTCGGCCGTAACGTCCAGCAGTTCACGCCCTGCGACACGGACCCGTTCCATGTCGTCGTCCGAAAGCTCGAGGACCCGGCCGTCGACATCGGACCCGTACACGATGTGCAGGGGGCGACGGCGCCGCGCAGCCTCGTCCGAAGCCCAGAGCGCCGCCCACCGGGCAGGCTCGGACCCATCGACACCGACGATGACCGATCCGAGGTCCGGACCTCTGCTGTTGCTTTCCATAGCTCCTCCTCGCCGACCGCTATTGGGGGCAGCTCCACGCTGACACCCCAGCGCCGGACAGAAGAGGGGCCCTAGGTACCTCGTCGGGGCCGAAGGTCCCCGCCCAGGTTTCTCGGTCAGCCCATTTGGAGGCAGTCTCGGTTGTTCAGGATCGAGGGTGGAGGTGCGAGGGCCGGTCAGAACGGTCCGTAGAGCCAGTTGCCCGGGGCGTTCGGGTCGTCGCTGGTGAAGAACTCCACGACGGCGGCGTCAATTTGGGCCGGATCCAGTGTCCCGTCCCCGTCACGATCCAGGCGCTGGAACGCCTCCTTCATCTGCTGCGCGGGCACCCCGCCGATCGCCCGACTGAGCAGCAGGTACTCGTCCAGCCCGATCAGTCCGTCATCGTCCACGTCAGTGAGAGCGAGCCAAGCCGAAGCCCCCGCATGCAGGGTCTCCAGCAGGGTGACAGGACTGGCGGCGACCGAGCGTCGGATCCCCCGCTCGAAGGCCTCGGGGTCGAGGCGGCCGCCCCCGAGGTCGACGTGTGCCAGGTGGTCTTCCCACAGCCGGTGCAGGACGTCACGGAGCGTGTGGATTCGGTCCGGCCGGCCCGGGAACACCTCGGCCATCCGGTCGGCGACAGCGGTCAGGTCATCCGCCCCGAGAAGGCCGTCTCGATCGGCGTCGAGCAGCGCGAACATGTAGTGCATCTTGCGGGTCAGTACCGGGGTGGCGGTGTCGGGCATGAGAGCTCCTCCGGGTAGCGGTGCACGTCAATGCGGTCGCGGCCCATCCTTGGCGGGACCGATCGCCAGAAGCTTCGGCGGTCACCCGTCCGGACGTGGAGAACAGGCGTCCAGAAGCCACCCGTTCGATGACGACTCGGGCCGCGCCGCGACCTGGGCCCGCCCGGCGCCAACTTCGGGCCGTTACCGACCGTCACGGCGATGGAGGCGCAACCGATCAACGGCGCACTCGTTGTGATCTCGGGTGCGCAGGGCGTGCGCCCCCAGAGCACAGTTGAGCATCTAGCGCTAGCCGAAGTGGGTTACCGGTTGTGAAGAGCATTCCCATGACTACAGGCGTTCCGTGGCACGTATCCGCGTTCCGGGTCGAAACCGGCGAGTCGGGCGAAGCGGAGCTGGTCGGGCGGATCCGCGAGCTGAGGGCGAGGATCCTGTTCGACCGTGGCCGCCGGCCCGACTTCCAAACTCCGGACGGCGGCTACGCCGACGATCAGGATCTGGACTTCGGCGCCTGGCACTTCGTCGGGAGGCGCGAGGCGGGAGGGCCACCGTTGGGATACGTGCGGCTTTCGACGCCGGAGACGGGCGGTCTTTTTCAGACCCGGGCTCATTTGGGTGCCGAGCGCTATGAGGATGTGCTCCGGGAGCACGGCCTCGGCGTTGCGGAAACGTTTGAGCACAGCCGTCTGGTAGTGGAGCACCAAGCGCGCAAGCTGGGTCTGGGGATCTACTTGAACGCCTTCGCCATGGGAGCCGCGCGTTTCCTGGGAGCCAAGGCGATGATCGGTACCTCGGGCACCGCAGATGGCCAGGACCGTTTCCACGAGCGATTCGGCTTCCGTCCGGTCCCAGGAACGCGCCGCTACGTCGGGCACTACACCGAAGACGTGGTGATCATGCTGTACCGCCCCGGGTTCTCGGCAGGCGAGTTCACCGGGCTCGTCGAGCAGTTGGAGGAAGCGTTTCCCTCCTCGGTCGTCCCGGCACAACATGCCGGGCTGGGCGTTGCATCGCAGGTCGGGCACACGCCGCAGGACCAGTTGCGCCTACCCTCCACCCCCCTCATGGCAGCAGCCGAGAGCAGTCACGGACATGCCGGCGCGAGCTGGCAGCCTGTGCTCTTCACCCTGGATCGCGAGCAGGACCGGATCGGCCTGCAAAGCCTGATCGATTCGGGGCAGGTCCGCGAGGTGATGGACACGATCACGGATCAGCTGACAGAGCTGGTCACCAGCCGTGAGCCGCGTCTGTGTTCCTCGCCGGACGCGGCGGAGCGGGCCGTGGCGGAACAGCTGGCCGGCACCAGTCCGCAGGAGTACGGGACCTGGGTCTGGTACCCGTGGTCGGGACGCCTGGTGCACCTGTTGCCCCGCGAGGAGTTCCGCCTCGTGCGCACCGACCGCAACCGCGGACGGATCGACCGCGCGCAGCAGCGCAGGCTGCTGGGACGCCGCGTGGGCGTCATCGGTCTTTCCGTCGGGAGCAGCGCCGCCCTGACCTTCGCGATGGAGGGCATCGGCGGATCGTTCAAGCTGGCCGACTTCGACTCCCTCAGCGTCTCGAACCTCAACCGGTTGCGTGCGGGTGTCCACCATCTTGGTCTGAACAAGTGCGTGCTCGCAGCCCGGCAGATGTTGGAGATCGACCCCTGGCTGGACATCGAGCTCTACCAGGGTGGTCTGACCGATGCCACCATGGAGGAGTTCTTCACCGGCGGCGCGGGCCCCATCGACCTTCTCGTCGAAGAGTGCGACACCCCCTACGTGAAGATCGCCGCCCGCGAGCACGCCCGGGCGCTGGGCATCCCGGTCGTCATGGACGCAAACGATCGGGGCTTGCTGGACGTGGAACGGTTCGACCTCGAACCCGACCGGCCCCTGCTGCACGGCCTTCTCGGCGAGACGACCTCCAGCGACCTGAGGGACCTCACCCACGAGGAAATGGTCGATGTCATCCTCACCATGGTCGACCGGGAGCGCATCAGCCCGGAGCTGACAGCTTCCGTCTCCCAGATCGGCATCACCCTCAGCAGCTGGCCGCAACTCGCCTCGGGAGTCGCCCTGGGCGGCGCCCTCACCGCCGACGCCGCGCGCCGCATCCTGCTGGGCCAGCCCCGCCCGTCGGGTCGCTTCTACACCGACCTGGAGATCCTCACCGCGGGCGACCGAAGCACCGTCGCATGACACGCGCCCCGAGGATCACTGCGGGCGCGCACGCCGAGCGATGACACCCTGCCGGCACACGCTGCCGCGCCAGGCGCCCGACCGGCGCCACCATCGATAGTCCTTTCCTCGCAGTCCACCGAGATGGAATCCAAGATGCCTACAGCTGCTGACGTTCTGTACCGGGTCACGGCCATTATTGCCGCCGTCGCCGATTGCCCGGTCGATGAAATCTCCTCGGAATCCCGACTTGTCGAAGATCTCGACCTCGACTCGCTTCAGGTAGTGGAGATCGCAGTCCGAGCCGAGGAGGAATTCGGCAAGCCCATCGACGACTCGCTGCTGGCCGAGCAGGGTGTGACCGTGTCCCACTGTGCGCACGTGGTACAGGAGGCGCACGCCAAGGAGGTCCGGACGTGAGCGCCCAGGCGCCGTCCATCGCGTTCGGAATCCAGGGGCTGGGTGTGCACATCCCGGAGCGCCGAGTCAGCAATGCGGACATCGCCGACCAGTACGGGGTGGACCCGGAGTGGATCGAGCGCATGACCGGTGTCCGGCAGCGGCAGTATGCGGAACCCGGCCAGGCCACGTCCGACCTCGCAGTCTCCGCTGCCGAACACGCCCTCGCCGATGCTCACCTGTCACCCCGGGACATCGATGTCATCCTGGTAGCAACGAGCACACCGGATCAGCTCGCGGTCGCCACAGCCTGTCGGGTACAGCACCGTCTCGGCGCGGACCGGGCCTGGGCCACCGATGTCGGCGGAGCATGCGCGGGGTTCCTCTACGCCTTGAAGACGGCGCGCGACATCCTCGCCGCATCCCACCCCGATGGACGCGCGCTGGTCGTCGGAGCGGAGACGTTCTCCAAGTTCCAGAATCCCGCCGACCGGTCCACGGGCGTACTGTTCGCAGACGGTGCCGGAGCAGTGGTGGTAGGCCCTTCAGGCCCAGGAAGGGGGATCCTGTGCAGCACACAGGGGACTGATGGTGCACTGGCCGACATCGTGGGGATCCGTGCCGGGGGCAGCGCACGGCCGACAACCGGACACACCGTGGCTGAAGGCGGGCACTACCTTCACATGAACGGGAAGAAGGTCGCGGCCTACTTCCACGATGTCTTCCCGAGGATCGTCGAAGAACTCGTCCAACTGTCCGGTCTGCCCCTGAACAAGATCGACCTCGTCGTTCCGCATCAGGCAAATCCCCGTATGCTGCGTGCCCTGAGTCTTGAAGTGGGCATCTCCGCCTCACAACTCGTCGTCACCGCTGATACGTTCGGCAACACGGGCGCGGCCTCGATCCCCATGGCACTCCACGTGGCACGGGAGCAAGGCCGCCTCCACCCGGAGAGCACCGTTCTGCATGCCGCTGTCGGCGCCGGAATGAGCTGGGCCGGAACCGTACAACGCTGGTTGTGACGCGTCCCAAGCCGGATCAGGAGCCCGCGCGCGGACAGGCCGACGCTGTCTCATGTGACGCGCATTCGGCTGGTTCACCGTGCCCGCAAGCCGTGCGCCCGGAACTGGTCGCGAACGCGCTCGACCAGTGCGGCGTCCGGAACCGGATTGTCGCGGAGCGGGAAGGGGATGCCGAGCGAGTCGTACTTGTGGGTTCCGAGTTTGTGGAAAGGCAGGACGTCAACGCGGTCGACGTTGTCCAGTTCCGCGAGGACGCGGCCCAGCCCATCGATGGCAGCCGGATCGTCGGGTCCAGCCGGGGACCAGGACGTAGCGGATCCAGGTCGGGACGCCGAGACGGTTCAGCCGGGTGGCGAAGTTGAGGGTGGGTGCAAGGTGGCCGCCGGTCAGGCGCCGGTAGACGCCGGCGTCGAAGGACTTGATGTCGAGCAGGACCAGGTCGGTATCGGCCAGGAGCGCGTCGTCGGCGCGAGTGCCGAGGGCACCGGAGGTGTCCAGTGCGGTGTGCAGGCCGAGCTCCTTGCAGCGCCGGAACACCTCGGCGGTGAAGGCGGACTGGAGCAGAGGCTCCCCTCCGGTCAGCGTCACGCCTCCACCGGCCAAGGTGATGAACTGCCGGTACCGCTCAATGCGCCCCACCACTTCGTCCACGGTGACCGGCTGCCCGTCGCGCATGTGCCAGGTGTCGGGGTTGGCGCAGTACAGGCAGCGCAGCTGACAGCCGCTGAGGAAGAGAACGAACCGGGTGCCGGGCCCGTCCACGCCGGTGGACAGGTCCCAGGAGTGGATGCGGCCCGTGGTCATCGCGCACCGTGGAAGGTGCGGTTGATGACGTCGAGTTGCTGTTCGCGCGTGAGGCGGACGAAGTTGACGGCGTAGCCGGAGACGCGGATGGTCAGGTCGGGGTAGTTGTCCGGGTGTTCCATGGCGTCCTCGAGGGTGGCTCGGTCGAGGACGTTGACGTTCATGTGGAAACCGCCTGCGGCGGTGTAGGCGTCGAGGATTCCGACGAGGTGTTCCGCACGTTCGGCCGGATCGTGCCCCAAGCCCTCCGGTGTGATGGTGGACGTCAGGGAGATGCCGTCGCGGGCCTGGTCATACGGGATCTTCGCGACCGACAGCGCCGATGCCGCCATCCCGTGTCGGTCACGTCCGTTCATCGGGTTTGCGCCCGGGGCGAAAGGCGTACCCGCACGGCGGCCGTCGGGGGTGTTGCCGGTGTGCTTGCCGTAGACGACGTTGGAGGTGATGGTGAGCACCGACTGTGTGTGCTCGGCCCCCCGATAGGCCGGGTGGCGGCGCACCTTGGCCATGAAGGAGCGGACCAGGTCGACCGCGATGCGGTCGGCGCGGTCGTCGTCGTTGCCGTAGGTCGGGTAGTCGCCCGCGACGTGGTAGTCGACGGCGAGCCCGGTGGCATCCCGAATGACTCTGACACGGGCGTGCTTGATGGCCGAGAGGCTGTCGGCCGCCACGGACAGCCCAGCGATGCCACAGGCCATCGTCCGATGCACCGGGTGGTCGTGCAGGGCCATCTCGATGCGCTCGTAGGCGTACTTGTCGTGCATGTAGTGGATCACGTTGAGCGCGTTGACGTAGGTCGCGGCGAGCCAGTCCAGCGTGCGGTCGTACGCGTCGGCCACATCGGCGTAGTCGAGCTGCTCGCCGGTCAGCGGGGCCGTCGCCGGGGCGACCTGCTCGCCGTTCATCTCATCGCGGCCGCCGTTGATGGCGTACAGCAGCGCCTTGGCCAAATTCACACGGGCACCGAAGAATTGCATCTGCTTGCCCACCGCCATCGCGGAGACGCAGCAGGCGATCGCGGTGTCGTCGCCGGTGCGGGGGCGAAGGAGGTCGTCGGACTCGTACTGGATGGAGCTGGTGTCGATGGATGTCTGGGCGCAGAACTGCTTGAAGCCCGCCGGCAGCCGGGGGGACCACAGCACGGTCAGGTTGGGCTCGGGGGCGGGGCCGAGGTTGTACAGGGTCTGGAGAAGGCGGAAGGACGTGCGGGTGACCAGGGAGCGGCCGTCCTCTCCGATGCCGCCGATGGACTCGGTGACCCAGGTGGGGTCGCCGGAGAACAGCGCGTCGTACTCCGGTGTGCGCAGGAACCGCACGATCCGCAGCTTGATCACGAAGTCGTCGATGAGTTCCTGGGCGCGGCTCTCGTCGATTTTCCCTTCGTCGAGGTCACGCTGAAGGTAGACGTCCAGGAAGGTGGAGGTGCGGCCCAGGGACATCGCCGCGCCGTTCTGCTCCTTCACGGCGGCGAGGAAGCCGAAGTAGAGCCATTGGATGGCCTCGTGCGCGGTGGCTGCGGGACGGGACACGTCGCAGCCGTAGGAGACGGCCATCCGTTCCAGCTCGCCCAGTGCCCTGATCTGCTCGGCCAGTTCCTCGCGGTCGCGGATCACGTCGGCCGTGGACGGTGTCTCATCCATCCGGGTCCGCTCGGCTCGCTTGGCCTCGATCAGCCGGGCGGTTCCGTACAGCGCGACGCGGCGGTAGTCGCCGATGATGCGGCCTCGCCCGTAGGCGTCTGGCAGGCCGGTGATGATGCCGGCCCTGCGGGCACCCAGCATTTCGGGGGTGTAGGCGTCGAAGACACCGTCGTTGTGGGTCTTGCGGTACGTGCCGAAGACCTTGGTGACGAACGGATCCGGTTCGAAGCCGTACGCGCGCAGCGCGTTGTCCACCATCCGCAGCCCGCCGTTGGGCATGATCGCCCGCTTCAGCGGAGCATCGGTCTGCAATCCGACGATCAGTTCCAGGTCGCGGTCGATGTAGCCGGGCGCGTGGGAGGTGATGGTGGACGGCATGGCGGTGTCCACGTCGAGCACACCCTTGCGGCGCTCCTCCGGGAAGAGCGCGGTGACGGTCTTCCACACGGTGCGGGTGCGCTCCGTGGGACCGGCGAGGAATGCGGCATCGTCCTCGTAGGGCGTGTAGTTGGCCTGGATGAAGGAACGGACGTCGATGTGTCGCTGCCACTCCTCGCCGGTGAAACCACGCCACGACCGGGTGACGAGGGGGCTGGGGTCGGCAGAGTGCTGGACGGTCACGGTCATGTCGTCATCTCCTGGGCCGGGGCGGAGGCGAGGTGGGCGATCGCCCTTTCTCACTGCTGATGGTTCCCGTCGGCTGTGTCGCCGGCCAGGGTCGAAGAGGCAAGGCGGAGCCCGCTGACCGGCCCCGGTGAGCGGGGCGGAGAGGGCCTGTGGTCCCGTCGGGGCGAGGGACCATGGGCCCTCCCGCAGAGCGTCACGAGCCCTACCCGGCAGCCGCGGCGGGTACGGGTGCATGCCGACGCGGCTCTCCGCGCCCCCGGGCAACACGGTGCGGGGGCTATGCGCTCGCGTCGGTGCCGTTCGCTTCCAGGGCTGCCCGGCCGGCCTCAAGGCGGGCGACCGGGACACGGAAGGGCGAACAGGAGACGTAGTCCAGCCCGGCCCCGTGGAAGAAGTGGACCGAAGCGGGGTCTCCTCCATGCTCCCCGCACACGCCGATCTTCAGGTCCGGGCGAGCTGCCCGGCCCTCCTCGACCGCGATCCGCACCAGCCGGCCGACGCCTTCACGGTCGATCGTCTCGAACGGGGAGACGGGGAAGACGCCCTTGTCGAGGTACGCGGAGAAGAACGCGGCTTCGACGTCGTCGCGGGAGAAACCCCAGGTGGTCTGTGTCAGGTCGTTCGTGCCGAAGGAGAAGAACGCCGCCTCCTTCGCGATCCGGCCGGCGGTGAGAGCCGCCCTGGGCAGTTCGATCATGGTTCCGACCGGGCAGGTGACGTCGACGCCGGTCTCTTGCGAAACCTCTGCCAGGACCCGGTCCACTTCCTCCCGTACGAGGTGGAGCTCCTCGACCGCGTCCACCAGCGGGACCATGATCTCCGCCCGAGGGTCGCCGCCCGCACGCCTGCGCGCGACGACGGCCTCCGCGAGGGCCCGTACCTGCATGGCCACCAGCCCCGGCACCACCAGCCCCAGGCGCACACCACGCAGGCCGAGCATCGGGTTCTCCTCGTGCATGCGCGTAACGGCCGCCAGGAGTTCGCTGTCGTGCGGATCGGCCGGTGTGCCGAGCGCTTCGCCGCGTGCGAGACGGACGGCGAGTTCCGTGCGGTCCGGCAGGAACTCGTGAAGTGGCGGGTCCAGCAGCCGGACGGTGACCGGCAGGCCGTCCATCGCTTCGAGGATGCCGATGAAGTCGTGCCTCTGGAGCGGCAGCAGCGCCGCGAGTGCCGCCTCTCGTTCGGTGTCGCCGTGCGCGAGGATCATCGCCTCGACCAGGGGGCGCCGGTCGCCGAGGAACATGTGCTCGGTACGGCACAGGCCGATCCCCTGGGCACCGAAGCGACGGGCGCGGGCCGCGTCCTCGGGGGTGTCCGCGTTCGCCCTGACCTCCAGGCCCCGCACGGCGTCCGCCTGCCGCATGAGCCGGTGCACATCACGCACCGGCTGCCGGGCCGTGCCGTCGGCCGGCAGCACGCCGCCCTCCTCGAAGTACCGCATGACGTCGGAGTCGACCAGGGGTACGGAGCCGAGGCGCACCACGCCTTCCGACCCGTCGACGGAGACGACCGTGCCTTCGGGGACCGTCACGCCACCGGCGCTGAAGCGCCGCTCCCGGGTGTCCACGACGATGCCCTCCGCCCCGCACACGCACACCTTGCCCATGCCGCGCGCGACGACCGCGGCGTGGCTGGTCTTCCCGCCCCGGCTGGTGAGCACCGCCTGGGCGGCGACCATGCCCGGCAGGTCGTCGGGCGTCGTCTCCTGACGTACGAGAACGACCTTCTCGCCGGCGGCCGCCCTGCGGACCGCTTCCGCGGAGTCGAACACGACGGCTCCCACGGCCGCTCCCGGTGAGGCGGGCACGCCCCGCGCGATGACCTCGCTCGAGTCCGTGGTGGCGAAGCGGGGAAACATCAGCCGTGCGAGCGCCTCGCCGCCGACCCGGCCCAGCGCTTCCCGCTCGCTGATCAGTCCTTCGTCGGCTAGCTGGGAGGCGATGGCGAAGGCGGCCTGGGCCGTGCGCTTGCCGATGCGGGTCTGGAGCATCCACAGCGTGCCGCGTTCGATGGTGAACTCGATGTCGCACAGATCGCGGTAGTGGGCCTCCAGCCGGTCCATGTAGCTGCGCAGCCGCGCGAACGACGCAGGGTCGAGACCGGCCAAGTCCTGGAGGGGCACGGTGTTGCGGATGCCGGCGACGACGTCTTCCCCTTGGGCGTTGGGCAGGTAGTCGCCGTAGACGCCCTGTCGGCCGGTCGCCGGATCCCGGGTGAAGGCGACGCCGCTGCCTGAGTCCGCACCGAGATTGCCGAAGACCATGGTCTGAATGTTGACCGCGGTGCCCAGATCGTCCGGAATGTGCTCACGCCGGCGGTACAGGCGTGCGCGGTCGCCGTTCCAAGAG
Source organism: Streptomyces sp. NPDC091682 (assembly GCF_044756625.1). Taxonomy (NCBI): domain Bacteria; kingdom Bacillati; phylum Actinomycetota; class Actinomycetes; order Kitasatosporales; family Streptomycetaceae; genus Streptomyces; species Streptomyces sp. NPDC091682. Next base: position 621,654 of record NZ_JBIVTH010000002.1, read on the forward strand.
GTGAAGACGGCGAGTACCGCCCGCCGGAGTTGCTCGGCCGGATCCTGCGGGAATTCCTCCCCGGTCCGCTCGTGGATCAGGTCCTTGAAGGTCTCGACGATCCGGATGAGGTCGCAGGTGTCCAACTGCGTGTCGTCGCCCCGGCTGTGTTGCTGCTTGACGGCGGCGAGCGCCGCCTCGAAGTGGGAACCGTCGACGCCCATGACCGTACTGCCGAACATCTGCACGAGGCGCCGGTAGGAGTCCCAGGCGAAGCGTTCGCGCTCGGGGGTCTTGGCCAGGCCCAGGACCGAGAGATCGTTCAGCCCGATGTCGAGGATGGTCTCCATCATGCCCGGCATCGAGAACCTCGCCCCCGAGCGGACGGAGAGCAGGAGCGGGTCGTCCACCTGGCCGAGCCGCTTCCCGGCGGCTCGTTCCAGCGCCGCGAGATGCTCGCCGATCTGCCGGTCGAGGCCGTCCGGAGCCTGCCCCGTGGCGAGGAAGATCCGGCAGGCTTCGGTGGTGACGGTGAAGCCGGGCGGCACGGGCAGGCCCATGCGCGCCATCTCCGCGAGGTTCGCTCCCTTGCCTCCCAGGAGACCGGCCATGTCCCGGCCGCCCTCGGAGAAGTCGTACACATAGGTGGTCATGGCTGCTCGCCTGTCTCTTCGGTGGATGTCGGGTCCCGGGAAGCGGGGCGGCATGCCGCACGGTAGCGGCCGGTTCGGTCGGTCAGTCGTGCGGCACGACCGTGACGGGAGCCAGGGAGTGGTGGATGACGGCGTGGGTGACGGCCCCGATGTGCGTGCCGATCCGCGCACGCCGGTTCCGGCGCCCCACCACGACCAGCCGGGCCCCTCGCGAGGCTTCCGCGAGGTCCTGCGCCGGCCGGCCCTGGCGGCATTCACGGACGACGGAAACACCGGGGTACTTCTCCGTCCACGGGGCCAGCGCCTCGTCGAGCGCCCGGCGCGCGTCCTGCGCGACTTCCGCCCACATCAGTTGCAGGGCGGCGCCCATGTCGGCTCCGTAGAGCGACGGAACGGCCCAGGTGTGCAGTACCCGCAGACCGCAGCCGTACCGGTCGGCCGCCGCGAAGCCGAAGGCGAGCACCTCGTCGCCGGGTGCGGACACGTCCAGGCCGACCACGACCTCTCCGGCCGGCCCGTCCTCCCCGGCCGCCGGGCGGTTGTGCGGGCGGACCAGAACGACCGGGCGCCGGGTGCGGGCGAGCACGGCCAGCGAGACGGATCCGGCGAGGAAGCCGGCCGGCCTGCCCAGGCCACGGGAGCCGAGCACCAACAGCTCCGCCTCGTCCGCGGCAGCACACAGCTCCTCCACCGGGTCACCGCAGACCCAATGCGTCTCGGTCCGCAGACCCGGGTGGCGTCGGCGCAGTCGCCTCCCCGCCGTACCGAGCGCCCGCTCACCCCACCCCTGAGCGGTCGCCGGCGCCACCAGGCGGGTACGCGGATCGTCGTCCTTGCTCCAGACCTGGAGAATCCGGAGCGGCGCCGCGCGGCGCACTGCCTCCCCGGCAGCCCAGTCCACGGCGGCGAGGCTCTCACGGGATCCGTCGAAGCCGACGGTGACGGTGACGGTGCGGGACATGAACGGCTCCTCGGGAGAACGGGGAAGGGCCTTGCATCTCCACAGTGGCCTGCCCACGACCCACCCGCCGAGGGGCCACAGGTCCCTGCTGCGGGTCCTGTAGGCCCCACACGACCGCGCACCGCCGGGCGGTCGGTCGCCCATGCAGTTCCGGCACCACGCCCGCTGCCCCGTAGCTGTCGTGCCGCACGCCTGACGGCCCCGCCCCGCTTCGGGGACGGCCCCGGCCGGCCTCTCCGGCAGACATGCGGAAGCGGCCCGGCCCGACGTCCGAGAAGGACGCCGGGCCGGGCCGCTCAGCCGTTTCGCGGGCGCGTGAACCTGCGCTCAGATCCCGGCACAGCCGTCACACCTTGCCGAGCCGCCCGCTCTGGTCTCCCTGGGCTGCCAGAGCCTGCGTGGCGATGACGGCGGCCTGCACTCGCCGTTCGACGCCCAGTTTGGCGAGCAGCCGGGAGATGTTGTTCTTGACCGTCTTCTCCGCCAGGTAGAGCCGCTGACCGATCTCACGATTGGTCAGCCCTTCCCCGACAAGAGCGAGGATCTCACGCTCGCGCTCCGTCAGGCCGGGCAGACCCTGTGGAAGCTCCTCCTGCGGAGGTCCGCCGCGCAGCCGGGCCATCACCCGCGCCGTAGCGCCGGGGTCCAGCATGGACTGGCCGGAGGCGACCGTCCGCACGGCGTTCACCAGGTCGGTTCCGGTGATCTGCTTGAGCACGTATCCGGAAGCGCCGGCCATGATCGCGTCGAGCAGCGCCTCCTCGTCGTCGAACGACGTCAGCATCAGGCAGGCGAGGTCGGGCATGCGGGAGCGCAGCTCCCGGCAGACACTCACGCCGTCCCCGTCCGGCAGGCGCACATCCAGGACGGCGACCTGCGGGCGCAGCGCGGGCACACGGACGAGCGCCTGCTCGACCGTGCCCGCCTCCCCTACCACGGTCAGGTCCGGCTCGGCGTCCAGCAGATCGTGCACACCGCGGCGCACGACCTCGTGATCGTCGAGGAGGAAGACCCTGACCGGTTCCTTCCCGGTGAGGCCGCCGCTGCTGTCCGTCATCGCACACTCCGAGTTCGCCGAGTCTTCCGCCCGCCGGCGGATCCACTGCATCGTGCCGTGCGAGCGGGACCTTAGGCCAGGGCCGGATGGCCCTCATACGCGGCCGCGCCCCAGATGGCTGCCCTGGACCCCGGTCCCACACGGCCTCGGCGGCCCGCCCGCAGACCGGCTGCCGCCCTACGCGCGGTCAGAAGGAGGGAAGGGGCCGCGGCCCGGCATAGTAGGCCGCGCGCATGATGTCCTCCATGTCGTCCAGCATCGGCATGCGCGGGTTGGCCGGGGCGCACTGGTCCTCATAGGCGTTCAGTGCCTGCTGCGGCAGCGCGCCGATGAAGGCGGCCTCGTCAAGTCCCAGGGCGCGGAAGGACGGTTCGATGCCCACGGCGTCCCGCAGGCGTTCCACCGCGGCGGCGTACGAGGCCACGCCCTCGGCGGGGGTGGATGCGGGGAGCCCGAGGGCGCGGGCGATGTCCTGGAACCTCTCGGGCGCGCGGTAGCTCTCGTACTTGGGCCATCCCGTCAGCTTGCCGGGAACGGTGCCGTTGTAGCGGATCACGTGCGGCAGGAGGATTGCGTTGGTCCGCCCGTGGGCGATGTGGAAGGTGGCGCCCAGGGTGTGGGACATCGCGTGGACGATGCCGAGGAAGGCGTTGCCGAAGGCCATGCCGGCGATGGTGCCCGCGTTGTGCATCTTCTCCCGTGCCACGCTCCGCCGTGCCGCCTCGCCGGTGACCGCCGCCTCGAGGTGGTCGAAGACCAGCCTGATGGCGTGCAGCGCCAGACCGTCGGTGAAGTCGTTGGCATAGACGGAGACGTACGCCTCGGTGGCATGGGTGAGGGCGTCGAAGCCGCTGTCGGCCGCGAGCGACGCCGGCAGGTCGTTGGTCAGGACGGGATCGATGATCGCGACGCTGGGGGTCAGGGCGTAGTCGGCCAGCGGGTACTTCTTGCCGGTCGCAGGGTCGGAGATCACGGCGAAGGGGGTGACCTCGGCGCCGGTTCCCGAGGTGGTGGGAACGCAGACGAGACGGGCCCGCTTGCCGAGCACGGGGAAGCGGAAGGCACGCTTACGGATGTCGGAGAACTTCTGCCGCATGTCGGCGAAGTCGACGTCCGGCTGTTCGTACAGCAGCCACATCACCTTCGCCGCGTCCATGGGGGATCCGCCGCCCAGGGCGATGATGGTGTCCGGCCGGAAGTCGCGCATGAGAGCGGCGCCACGCTGTACGGAGTCGATGCTCGGCTCCGGCTCGACGTCGTCGATGACCTGGATGGTCACGGGTTGCTGCCGCTGTTGCAGGACACGGCTGACGCGCTCCACGTAACCGAGCCGGGTCATGGTCGCGTCGGTGACCACAGTGACGCGGTGGACGTCGGGCATTGCCGCGAGGTAGCGGATGGCCTGGGGCTCGAAGTAGATCTTCGGCGGCACCTTGAACCACTGCATGTTGTTCTGCCGGGTGGTGACGCGCTTGATGTTGAGCAACTGGGCGGCCGAGACGTTGTCCGAGACCGAAGTACTGCCCCAGGAACCGCAGCCCAGGGTCAGGGACGGAACCAGACGGTTGTAGATGCCGCCGATCGCTCCCTGCGAGGACGGCGAGTTGACGATGATCCGTACGGTCTTCATACGACGGCCGTAGCGCTCGGCGAGGGCCGGGTCCCCGGTGTGGATCACTGCGCTGTGTCCTTGCCCGTGGAAGTCGACCATGTCTGCCGCGAGGTCGAAGCCCTCCTCGGTGGACCCGGCCCGCAGCACGCTGAGGACGGGGCAGAGCTTCTCCCGCGTCAGCGGCTCGTCGGGCCCGACGTGGCTCGCCTCGGCCAGGATGAGCGAGGTGTCCGCGGGTACGGTGAACCCGGCCTGCTCGGCGATCCGGTCGGGGCTCTGTCCGACGGCTGCCGGGTTGACGCGGCCCTGCCGGCCGGCCGGGTCGGGCGGAAAGAGGTAGGTCTCCAGCTTCCGCTTCTCCTCGGCCGTGGCGACGTACGCGTGAAGGCGCCGGAATTCGGCGAGCGCCTCGTCGTACACGTCGGTGTCCAGGATGACCGCCTGCTCCGACGCGCAGATCATGCCGTTGTCGAAGGACTTGGAAAGGACGAGGTCGTTGACCGCCCGGCGCAGGTCGGCGCTGTGGTGCACGTAGGCGGGCACGTTGCCGGCGCCGACGCCGACGGCGGGCTTGCCGGCCGAGTAGGCGGCCTTGACCATGGCGTTGCCGCCGGTCGCCAGGATCATCGCGACGCCTGGGTGTCGCATGAGGAGGCTCGTGGCCTCGATGGAAGGAGCCTCGATCCACTGCACGCAGTGCTCGGGCGCTCCGGCGGCGACGGCGGCGTCCCGCACGATGCGTGCGGCTTCGGTGCTGCATGCCTGCGCGGAGGGGTGGAAGGCGAATACGACGGGGTTGCGTGACTTCAGCGCCAGCAACGCCTTGAAGATGGTGGTGGAGGTCGGGTTGGTGACGGGCGTGACCGCGCAGAGCACACCTACGGGTTCGGCGATCTCGATGATGCCCTCGATGTCGTCACGGCCGATGACGCCGACCGTCCTCGCCCGGGACATGCTGTGGGTGACGTGCTCGCAGGCGAACATGTTCTTCGCCGCCTTGTCCTCGAAGACACCCCGCCCGGTCTCCTCCACCGCCGAGCGGGCCAGGGCGGTGTGCTGATCCAGGGCGGCCACCGAGGCCTTGGCGACGATGTGGTCGACCTGCTCCTGCGTGAAGGACTCGAAGTCGGCGAGCGCCTTGGAGGCGTTGTCGACCAGGAGGTTCACGGCGATGAGCGTGTCCGACGGGGTGCCGTCGGTGGTGGTGCGGGGGTCGCTGGTCGCCTGTGTCATGGAAAGCTCCCTGGGTATGGGTGGCGCTGTGGCCACACGTGGCCGGCCACCGGGGTGGCCATCCGTTCCGTCCTGTCACCTACAGCCTTGCCCGGGACGCGTCCTCGGCGGAGGTCCCGAAGGTCCCTGGACGGGGCCCGATGGTCTCCGGCACCTGTGGCAGCGCAGACGCAGAGGCTTGCGCCACCACCGGGCCTTCCGTGCCTCTACGGCGTCCGCCGCCCGGGCTGCCGCCGGCTCACCGGGCGTCGAGCAGCGTGGCGACGTACTGGGTCAGGTCGACGAGACGGTTCGTGTAGCCCCACTCGTTGTCGTACCAGCCGAAGACCTTGACCAGGTCGCCGTTGGTCTGCGTCAGCGGGGCGTCCACGATGCACGAGGCGGGGTCGCCGACGATGTCGCGCGAGACGATAGGGGCATCGCTCACCCTCAGGACGCCCTTCAGCGGTCCCTCGGCGGCTTCCCGGAAAGCGTCGTTGACGTCCTGTGCGGACACCTGCCGTGCCAGTACCAGGCTGAGGTCGGTCAGCGAGCCGTCCTCGACCGGCACGCGCACGGCGATGCCGTCCAGGGTGCCCGCGAGTTCGGGGAGCACCAGGCCGACGGCGCGGGCGGCGCCGGTGCTGGTCGGGATGATGTTCACTGCGGCCGTGCGGCCGCGGCGCAGGTCCTTGTGCGGGCCGTCGAGCACGACCTGGTCGTTGGTGTAGCCGTGGATGGTGGTCATCAGTCCCTTGACGATGCCGAAGCGCTCGCTGAGGACTTTCATCATGGGAGCCACGCAGTTGGTGGTGCAGGACGCGTTGGAGATCACGTGGTCGACGCGCGGGTCGTACGCGGACTCGTTGACGCCCATGACGATGGTGGCGTCGACGCCCTTGCCGGGGACGGACAGCAGCACCTTGCGTGCTCCTGCCGTCAGGTGCCGGCCCGCTTCCTCCTTGGTGCGGAAGCGTCCGGTGGCCTCGATGACGACGTCCACGCCGAGCGCGTCCCACCGGAGGTCGGCGGGGTCGCGCCGGGACGTGACCGCGATGCGGTGACCGTCCACCGTAATGGATTCGCCGTCGTGATCAACGGTGCGGTGGAGTCGGCCGTAGGTGGAGTCGTAGGTGAGCAGATGGGCCAGCGCAGCCGGGGAGGTGAGGTCGTTGACGGCCACCACCTCGATGGGGGTGCCGTTGCTCGTCTCCGCGCGTTCCATGACGCAGCGCAGGTAGTTCCGGCCGATGCGTCCGAAGCCGTTGATTCCGATGCGTACGGTCATCTCCGCCGCCCCTTCCCTTGGGTGCCGATGCGAGTGGTGCCAGCCTGGGGGGCATGTCGCGCCGCGGGCAGGGGTCGAACGGGGTGCACGCCAGGGCCGTTGGGCCCTCTCCCCCGGCGGGCCCCGCCCGGCCCGGCCTGTCACGGGCCGAACGGCCCGGCGTGCGGGTCCTGACCGGTTCTGTCCCCCCGGCCGTCCTCCGCCCCACTCTGGAAGCAACGGCAAGCACGAGGAGCAGACGAACCCGGGGCTTCCCGGCCCCCTGCGCGCTGAGCACAGCGGTCGGCGGGCAGTCAGAGGTCGGGGCGCCATCGGCGGTATCCGGAAACCTGCGAGACGAGTGGAGATGAGCACCGTGGTCGAAGAACGGACGGTGGGCCAAGTCATGACCAGCGAGGTGGTCCAGGCCCGCCCGGACACCTCCTTCGAAGAACTGGCTCGCATGCTCATCGCCCATCGGATCGGCGGGCTGCCGGTGGTGGATGACGACGACAAGGTCATGGGCGTCATCTCCCGGAAAGACCTTGCCAGGCAACAGGGCTGTCTCGGCCGGCACGACTCCGGGCGGCATCGGATGGCGCTCACACCACGGCGACCGGCCGACGCCCACGCCGTCGCGGGACTCGCCATGGCGGCAGGCGAGCTGATGACCAGCCCGGCTGTAACCGTGCATCCCGAACAGCGCGTCGCCGACGCCGCGCGCATCATGGAACGTCGCCACGTCGACCGGTTGCCGGTGGTGGACGAGGAAGACCGTCTGATCGGCATCACCACGCGACGTGATCTGCTGCGCGTCTTCCTGAGGACGGACGAGGAGATCCTCGCGGACGTCGCCGATGCCGTCTCCGGCCGGGCGCCGGCCGCCCACCGCATCGACGGGCTCCGCATCGACGTTCGCGACGGGATGGTCACCATGGTGGGGTCATCCGAACCTGCCCTCGATACAACGGCGTTGATCAGCGCTACGTGGCGCGTGGACGGTGTGGTGGGTGTGGTGAACCGGCTGACAACCGCCCGCGAAAGCGATCACTGACAACAGGGCGGGACACCACGGGCTCTTCCGTCGGCCGAGCGGCGGCGGTCACCGCGGCCGGTCGCGGCGACCCGGAGCCGCCGACCCGAGCCGTGCTGTCGGTCCGGCACGTCACGCGATATCAGGCCGGGGCTCGTCGACTTACCCGTCTCTGGGTCTGTAGGCCGAACGGCCTTGTCCGGCCGACCAGAAGTCCCGGTTTCTCGGGTGGTGTCGGTACCAGTGGCGCCGTGGCGGGGTCCGGACGGCTCTGCCCGGGAGCGACCGCCGGCAGACAGGCTGAAAGGGATCGAGGAGGAGTTCTCATGAGCGGTCTCAAGACCAGCCGGACAGCCGACGTCCAGGTCCGCAACCGAGGGCAGGTGCCCGATGGCGCGGACGTGTACGCCCAGGGAAAGATGCTCGCGGTGATCGGCCACGTGCGCGGACCCGTGCCGACCGTGCGGGTGAAGCTCACGCAAGCCGTCAACACTTCGGCGAACCGCCCGGCCACGGCTCAGGCCGTGGTGGACGTCAACGGCCGGATGGTTCGCGCCCACGTGGCCGCGAACAGCATGTTCGAAGCGGTCGACCTCCTGCAGGAGCGCCTGGCTGCCCGGCTCACCCGGCCACGGCGGTATGCGGCGGGCGGCCCCCACCGCAACGGCACGCCCAGCCGGACATCGCGGGACGGCGCAGCGCACGACCACCGTCCGCACCGGCATCACGTTCCCGCCGAAGAGCGCCGGATCGTGCGGCACAAGTCCTTCAGCCTGGTCCACCAGACGCCTGAGGACGCCGTGATCGACCTGGAGGCCATGGACCACGACTTCTGGCTCTTCACGGACCTGGCCTCCGGGCGCGACAGCGTCGTCTACCGCGACGTCCGTACCGGGCGGCATCGCATGGCTTCGCTGGGACCTCTGGGTCAGGAACGGGAGGTCGACGGTCTGCTCGGCGTGAGCACGGTTCCCGTGCCGACGAGCAGTGTGACCGAGGCCGTTTCACGGTTGCACCTCACCGGGCTGCCCTTCGTCTTCTTCAACGACACGGCCACCGGCCGGGGCTGCGTCCTCTACCACCGCTACGACGGCCACTACGGGCTGATCACTCCGTCCCGGTAACACGTTCCGGGGGACGCCGCGCGCCCGGCCGCCGGTCCCCGGACCAGTGCCGCAAACCACCCGAAGACCCCTCACCCGGAGGAATCATGTCACGTACCGTCATCGCCGCTGTGGACGGCTCGGCCGAGTCGCTGGCCGCTGCGGACTGGGCCGCCCACGAGGCACAGATGCGCCGTCTGCCCCTGCACCTCCTGCACGTCTGGCAGGACTGGTCACGGGCCTTCGCCCACGCCCCGTTCACCGGCCTGGACACCACGCCCTGTGAGGGGGCGACCGCCGCACAGCACTACGCCGAGCAGGTCACCCACGACGCGTCCGACCGGCTGCGGGCGGCGCACCCCGGCCTGGAGATCAGCGTCGAGCAGGTGCACGGCCGCCCCGCGGAGGTGTTGCTGTCCGCCGCAGAGAAGGCGGAAGTCCTGGTCGTGGGTTCACGAGGGCTGGGTGGCCTGGCCGGCTTCCTAACCGGATCGGTGTCCCTGCCCGTCATCGCGCACGCCGAGCGTCCGGTCGTCGCCGTACGGGCCGGGGAACGGGCCGAGTGTGAACCGCTCCCCGGGACGGGCGACCACGGGGACCGCAAGGGGCAGTGCCTTGACGTGGTGCTCGGCCTCGACCTCTCCAGGCCGTGCGACGAGCTGCTCGCGTATGCATTCGAAGCCGCCGCTGCCCGAGCGGCCACCCTGCGGGTCGTGCACGGCTGGAGCGTACCGGTGGTCGAAGGGTACGACCCTGCGGCGGCCGACCCTGGCCACGGCGTCGCGCTGGGACTGCGCGAGGCGAGCGCACTCACCGACGTACTGCGGTCGTGGCGCGGCAAGTTCCCCCAGGTCGAGGTCAAGGAGCAGTGCCTGGTGGGACGGCCCGCGGGCCACCTCGTGGAAGCGTCGAAGGAAGCCTCGCTGCTGGTCGTCGGACGGCGCATACGCCGGGCGGCGGTCGGAGCACACATCGGCCCGGTCACCCACGCAGTGCTGCACCACGCCACGACGCCCGTGGCGGTCGTCCCTCATCTCTGATCGTCGCGAGCCTCACCAAGGACGGATACACCCCGGCTGCGGTCCCCCGACGGACGCCGTCGCCCCTTGACACCAGGAGCCCTCGTCGCGCAGCTGCGCGACGAGGGCTCCTGGTGTGCTGCGATCGCAGTGGTCGGTGCGTTGCTTGTCGTACCGGGTGGAAAAGACGGAAGCCACTGCGGCGAGGGGCGCGATGGGGCGGTCGGTCCGGGTCCACAGGCCGGCCGGGAAGGACCGTTGCGGCAGTCCCCGCGCGTCCCCACCACCTCGACCAAAGCGTCCGTGCAGGCCTTGCCCGCCCGTCTGCGCCGACGCAACTCTCAAGCCTGCCAAACCCCGATGGGCGGCCGCCCGACGCCGCGAGCGTATCCGCATCGGTAGCCGCAGCGAGACGGCCATCCGGTGGGGCGAGCGCCCCACCAGTGGCCCGTCGGCGCTGTCGCACTGCCAGTCCACAGCGAGGACGGGAATCACGCCCGTGCAGTCGCTCCGATGGCCGGCAGTCCGGGCATGAGGCCCCACCACCTTGAGCGGCCACGGGACACCATGCCCTGCCCGAGCTCACGGTCGCGGCTCAGAGGAGCGCCCAGGGCCCTGTTGGCGCCGTCCGGCGGAGCCCACAGGTCCGCCTCGTGCTGGGCACACGACGGTGGCCGGCTGGTCGGTGTCCCGACCAGCCGGCCACTTGCCTGCCCCGTAGCGATTCAGCGCACTGCCGCACCGAGTGCGAGGAATCCGGCGACGGCCACCAACAGAGCACCCATCAGTGGTGCCATGAAGCGCAGGTACCGGTCGTAGCGGACCTTGGCAAGGGCGAGGCCTCCCATGACGACGGCCGAGGTGGGCGTAACGAGGTTCACCCATCCGGAAGCCGACTGGTACGCGGTCACCACCAGAGCCCGGCTCACTCCGGCGAAGTCGGCCAGGGGGGCGAGGATGGGCATGGCGAGGGCCGCGTGGCCGGACGAGGAGGGGACGAAGAAGGCCAGCGGGAGGTTCACCGCGAACATCAGTACGGCGAACACTCCGGAGGACGTGTCGGCCACCGCGCTCTGCAGGACGTCGAGGATGGTGTCGGTGACACTGGCGTTGTTCATGATCACCGTGACTCCCCGGGCCAGCATGACGATCAACGCCGCTCCGATGAAGTCCCCTGCGCCGGCGGTGACGGCGTTCACCGTTCCCTTCTCGCCCAGGCCGCCGACCAGCCCCACGGCGACCGCCGCAACGATGAACAGGGCGGCGAGTTCGGGGAAGTACCAGCCGAGGGTGGGCAGGAAGGTGACGTGCAGATCGGACCAGGGGACGACGGCGAAGATCATGAAGAGGAACGTGGTCGCGAAGAGGCCCAGGACCGTGCGCTGGCGACTCGTGAGCTTCGCCGCTTCGCCACCCTCGGCCTTGATGCGGAGGTCGTCCTCGGTGAGGGGTGTCAGCGACCGGGAGGGGTCCTCGGTGACGCGGCGGGCGTAGCGCACGACGTAAGCGGCTGCCAGGGCCGTCAGGCAGACCCACATCACCAGTCGCAGGACGATGCCGTCTCCCGTGCCGATGCCGGCGCTGTCGGAAGCCACTCCGGTGGCAAAGGGGTTGACGGTCGAGGCGAGGGTGCCGACCCCGGCTCCCACCATGACGACCGTCGCAGCGACCATGCGGTCGTAGCCCAGGCTCAGCATCAGGGGGATCATCAGCCCGTAGAAGCCTAGGGTTTCCTCGGCCATGCCGTACGTGGTCCCGCCGAGGGAGAACACCGTCAGCAGGACCACCAGCAGCAGGGTCCTGCGGTGGTGCAGACGCTGCGCGAGGCGCGCCACTCCCGTCGTGAGTGCCCCGGTGCGCATCGTGACGGTGATGAACGCGCCCACGGCCAGTATGAAGAGGAACACGCCCGCCGCGCCCGCGAAGGAGCCGGTGCCGCCAGGTGCGGTGAGGCCGGTCCCGGCGTCGGTGACGCCGTACAGACCGTTGACCGGGGCGAGGAACAGGTCTTTGAGCCGCTCCCAGAATCCGGTGGTCAGTTCTACGGAGTGGTAGGTGCCCGGTACGGGGCTGCCGTCCTTGGTGTCGTAGCGGCCGGCGGGGATGACGAACGTCAGGGCCCAGACTGCGACGGTGACGACGATCAGGACGGTGAAGGCGGACGGGAACCGAAGCCGCCGCCGTGGGGCGTCGGGCGCGCTGGAGTCCGTTCTGGCTCTGGCCGGCTGTGGGGATGCGGGTGCGCTCTGCAGAGTCATGTCAGGTCCTGTGTTCCGTCGTGGCGGGCTTCGCGGTAGCTGCCGCTGGGTGTGACGACGGTGCCGGCGGCTCCGTCGAGGATGGCTCGGGCGTCTTCGAGAGCGCCGATGGCCGCCATTCCGCCGGTGAGCTCGACGAACCGGCACACGGCGTCGACCTTGGGTCCCATGGATCCGGCGGGGAACTGCTGGGCTCTCAGAACTGCGGGTGTGGTCCGTCCGATGGGCTCGGCGCCGGGGGTGCCGTAGCCGAGCGAGACGTGGGGAACGTCCGTGAGGAGCAGGAGCGCGTCGGCGTCGAGCGCCTCGGCCAGGAGGACGGCGGTGAGGTCCTTGTCCACCACGGCTTCGACGCCGGTCAGCTGCCCTTGTTCGTCTCGGATCACCGGTACGCCGCCGCCTCCTGCGCACACGGCCACCGCTCCCGAGTTGAGCAGCAGCCGGATGAGCCGTGTTTCCACGACGCGTTGTGGACGGGGGGACGGTACGACGCGTCGCCAGTGGGCACCGTCCTGCTTGACCGTCCAGCCGCGTTCGGCGGCCAGTCGCTTCGCTTCGGTCCGGTCGTAGACCGGGCCCACGAATTTGGCCGGGTCGGTGAAGGCGGGGTCGGCCGCGGAGACGAGGGTCTGGTTGAGCAGGGCGCAGACCTGCCGTTCGGGCAGGGCGTTCTGCAGGGACTGGAGCAGCCAGTAGCCGATCATGCCCTGGGTCTCCGCGCCGAGGACGTCGAAGGGGTAGGGGCTGCTCAGGGAGCGGTCGGCGGCGCTCTGGAGAGCGAGCACGCCGACCTGAGGTCCGTTGCCGTGGGTGATGACGAGTTCGTGCTCGTGCGCGAGGGGGGCGAGCGCGGACACAGCAGCGCGGATATTGGCGAGCTGTACGGCGGCGTCCGGCCGCTCCTCGCGGCGGAGCAGGGCGTTGCCGCCCAATGCGACGACTACACGCATGACGTGTTCTCCGGAGGTCGAGGGGATGCCGGTTCAGTCGCCGAGGGTGGCGACGAGGACGGCCTTGATGGTGTGGAGCCGGTTCTCGGCCTGGTCGAACACGATGGAGTGCGAGGACTCGAACACCTCGTCGGTGACCTCCAGTGCGGTCATGCCGGTCCGCGCAGCGATCTTGGCGCCGACGGTGGTGTCGCTGTTGTGGAAGGCCGGAAGGCAGTGCATGAACTTGACCGCCGGGTTGCCCGTCGCCTCCAGGGTCTTCGCTGTCACCTGGTACGGCTTGAGCAGGGCTATGCGCTCGTCCCACATCTCCGGCGGCTCTCCCATGGAGAGCCATACGTCGGTGTAGACGAAGTCGACGCCGGCCACGCCTTCGGTCACGTCCTCGGTCAGGGTGATGCGCGCACCGCTGACGGCCGCCGCCCGCCGCGCGTGGTCGACGACGTCGGAGGCGTTGTGCAGGGATCGCGGGCCGACCATGCGTACGTCCATGCCGAGCATCGCCGCGACGATCAGCAGGGAATTGCCGACGTTGTTCCTGGCGTCGCCCAGGTAGGCGAAGGACACCTGGTTCAGCGGTTTGTCGGTGTGCTCCCACATGGTGAGCACGTCGGCGAGCGACTGGGTGGGGTGCCACTGGTCCGTCAGGCCGTTCCAGACCGGAACGCCGGCGTGCTGGGCCAGCTCCTCCACCAGGCGCTGGTCGCTGCCCCGGTATTCGATCCCGTCGTAGTAGCGGCCGAGGACGCGTGCGGTGTCCTTGATGGACTCCTTGTGCCCGAGCTGGGAGCCGGCCGGGTCGAGGTAGGTCACGTGCGCGCCCTGCTGGTGCGCGGCCACTTCGAAGGCGCATCGGGTCCTCGTCGACGTCTTCTCGAAGATGACGGCGATGTTTTTGCCGCGCAGCCGCTGCTCCTCGCGTCCCTCGCGGCGGGCCGTCTTGATGGAGGCGGAGAGTTCCAGCAGGTGGCGGAACTCCTCGGGAGTGAAGTCGAGTTCCTTGACGAACGGGCGCTGGTGCAGGTCGTCGTGCATGGCGGGCTCCTTGATGTGTACGGGGTGTGTGCGGCGGGCGGATGACGGGGACGCGGGGGCGCGGGAGGGGTGGTCAGGCGGCCTCGCGCTCGATGGGACAGGTCATGCACCGCGGGCCGCCACGGCCCCGGCCGAGTTCGCTGCCTCGAACGGTGATCACCTCGATACCGCTCTTGCGCAGGTGGGTGTTGGTGGTCACGTTGCGCTCGTAGGCGACGACCACGCCGGGTTCCACGGCCAGCACGTTGCAGCCGTCGTCCCACTGCTCCCGCTCGGCGGACCGCAGGTCCTGGCTCGGGGTGAGGACGTTGATGGACGGCAGACCCAGCGCGTCGGCGATGGCCCGGTCCATGTCCTCGGGGGCGTGGTCGGTGACCCTCAGCCCCTCCCCGCCGGTCCCGGGTTCGATCGTGGAGGAAGGCAGCATGCCGAGGCCGGCGTATCGGGTGAAGGTGTCGCCGCTGACCATCGTCATGACCGTGTCGAGGTGCATGAAGCTGCGGCTCTTCGGCAGGCTGACGGCCACGACCCGCTGGGCGGAACCCGCCGCGAACATGCGCAGGGCGAGATTCTCCACGGCCTGAGGCGTGGTGCGCTCGCTCATGCCGACGAGCACCGCGCCGTTGCCGATGACCAGGACGTCGCCGCCCTCGATGGTGGCGGGATAGGCCGCCTGTCCGTCGGACCACCGGTGGAACTCCCCCTTCGCGAAAAGGGGGTGGTGCTGGTAGAGGGCTTCGAAGTGAACCGTTTCACGGCGGCGTGCCCGTTTGTTCATCGGGTTGACGCTCACGCCGTCGTACACCCAGCACGAGGTGTCGCGGGTGAACAGATGGTTGGGCAGCGGCGCTAGGAGGAAGTCGTCGGGCGCCATGGCGTGCAGTCGTACGCTCGGTATCGGGCCCGTACGCTCGAGCAGTTCCGCCTTGGTGACGCCGCCGATGAGGCAGGCGGTCAGGGCGGCCGGCTCCAGGGAGTCGAAGTGCGTGCGGAGCCGGTCGGTGCCGAGGATGCCGAACTCGCGTTCGTCGAAGACCCGGTCCAGCACGAGCTGCCGTGCCTCGATGCCGTCCAACGTCTCGGTGAGCAGGTCGGCGAGGAGGTGCACGCGCACTCCGCGGTCCCGCAGGACATCGGCGAACGCGTCGTGCTCGTCGCGGGCGCGCTTGGCCCACAGCACGTCGTCGAAGAGGAGCTCGTCCTTGTTGGTGGGTGTGAGGCGTGTCATTTCACGGTCGGGGCGGTGCAGGATGACCTGCCGCAGCCGGCCGGTCTCGGAGTCGACGTGAAACGTCATGGGGTCCCCCGGAGGTGAGACGGAAGGTGCGCTCGACGGGCGCCGTAATGGGATGTGCGCCCGGCCGGGCGTCCTCTGGGGGCGCCTCGGGGAGCACTTGAACTCTGTCACTTGCGCCCCCTCATGCCCGGCGGCAACAGTCCCTGGTGGCGGGCCGGTCGGCACTCTCCGGGAGGACCTGTTCGGTCGCTTCGCAGGGCCCTTCGGCCCTGTATGGCGACGGTCGGGAAACGAACGCGGCGGGGACGAGGGACACCCGCGGTCAGAGGTCTGCGTGCCTCGCAAGGGCCACGGGCGGCCGGCAGGGGTCCCGCGCGGCATACATGGCGGCGCCCCAGAACGCGCCACTCGGTGACGGGCACGTACAGCGGCGGACCTCCACGACCGCCCCGCCAAACCGCTCTACGACGACACAGACGTCGAGAACACACTGAGGGTCTGCGCGAATGTCGGAATCGGCAGCGAGATCCGGTCTTCTTGCAGTTAAGTGACCATCCAGCCGCTACATCGTTAGGCCATTCGTGCGGGAGCTGGAACGGAATTTGATAACTGCGGCCGAGGAACCCATCAAGCCTAGCTCGAGGGCCCGCCCGGCAAGGGCTAGGAACTCCCAGTCCGCTGCCGTCCGCCACGACATATCACCAGTCACCAGGAATCCACCCTCGAAATTCCAGGGCGCGTATGCAAGCGCCGTCACCGTTGCGCAAGGTCCCGACACATGGAGAGGCCTCATGGACGTCAAACCCTGCGACGGCTGGGTTCATACTTTGAGCGAGCAAACCCTCTGCTTCACCGGCAAAGTCCTCATGGATGGCGAATGGGTCATTCGAAAGGACTGCGAGGAGATGATCCAGCAGTTCGGTGCGAATTCCAAGCCGGACTTCTCCCGAAAGATCACCGTCGTCGTCCACGGTGATCTCGCCAGTCAGCTCGTAACCGACTCGCACCGGGAGTACAGCAAGAAACTGGTCCTCGCCGCACGGGAACGCGAACAAGGACATCACGTATGCGTGGTGGATGGGAACGGATTCGTCGACTTGATCGATGGAAATCCCGCGCCCTGCCGAGAGCTGCAACGGGCTCAGGGCGCGGACGGCGGCGTCTTCGTCCTCGCACGCTCCGGAGACGGGATCTTGGGCGGCCCCCTTCATCGACGCAAGGTCGGGCAGCACGGAACCGGAGCCCTGTCGCTCGACCTCGATCACCTCGACAGGGGCACCAGGGCTCACGAGGCAACCATCGCCGCACTCATCGAGCACCTGGCCTACCAGCAGGTCGAGGTACGCGGGCACGCACGCAATGCCCCACGATTCGACGCCGGCTGGTCACGTGGCGATGACATCTTCATCGCCGAGGTCAAGAGCTTGACCGGCGCGAGTGAGGATCAGCAGATTCGCCTGGGGATCGGGCAAGTCCTCGACTACACGCACCAACTACAGCTCGGGCGCACCGACATTCGGGTATGCCCCGTCCTGGCCCTGGAGAAGCGGCCAACTGAACCGAGGTGGACCTCGCTCACGGAAGCCAACGGAATCCTTCTCACATGGGCTCCCGTCTTCGCAGGATGCTGAGCCAAAGACTTCACCCCGCCATGGGCAGCCGCCCCCGGCGCACGGCGGCAGACGATCCCATCGAACACCCGAACCGCCCGGACCGCATTCCGCCGACTCAGTCACCAGCAGGGGCCGGGCGGCATTTTTCGGGGCGGCAGGTCCTGCTCATTCCGCCGCGAACCCTGCCCCGCGGCCCCATGCCCGATAGGCCTCCAGAGCCGTGGGCAGGGTCGGGTAGATGCGGTCGGCGCCCACCGAGGCGGTCAGGCCGTAAGCGTCCAGGTCCTCGCGGAGTTCCTGTTTGACCCTGGCCAGGGCGAGGACGATGCCGCGGTCCTCGAGTTCCTGGCGGAGTGTCTCCACGGCGTCCAGCGCTGTGATGTCCACCTCCACGTTCGCCTCGGTGTTGAGGACGAACCAGCGCGTCGGAGACCGCTGCTCGTCGACCGCTGCCAGGGCACGGCGGCGGAAGTTCTCCGCGTTGGCGAAGAACAGCGGCGAGTCGTAGCGGTAGATCAGCAGCCCCGGAACCGTCCGCGCCGTCGGGTAGTCGTCCACGTCGTGCATGCCGGCGAGCCCGGGCACCATGCCTTCCACGGCGTCGTGCGGGCGGGCCACACGGGCCAGCAACTCGACCACGGACAGGATCACGGCGACGAGCACGCCGTACAGGATGCCGAGGGCCAGAACACCCAGGAGGCATCCGAGCGCCAGCAGCAGCTCGCGCCGGCGGAAGGCCGCGAGACGCCGGAACTCGCCCACTTCGACGAGGCGGACGGCGGCGTAGACCACGATGGCGCCGAGGACGGCGCTCGGAGTGTGAGCCAGGAGCGGCCCCAGGAAGAGGAGGACCATCAGTACCGCGAGTGCGGCGAACAGGGAGTAGGCCTGGCTCCGTGCCTTCGCCGACTGGGCCAGCGCGGTGCGGCTGGCGCTGCTGCTGACGGGGAACCCGTGCATGAGGCCCGCCCCCAGGTTCGCCGCCCCCAGGGCGAGCAGCTCACGGTTGGGGTCGAGCGGAAGCGGGTCGCCCCGGTCGGCGAAGGCCCGGGCGGTGAGGATCACGTCCGAGTAGCCGACGAGAAGGACGCCCAGCGCCGGGATCACCAGCTGCGGAAGGTCGCCGGGGGTCGGCAGCGCGGGCACGGGCAGCCCGGAGGGTACGGATCCGATCACGGCGATCCCGTACCGCTCGTCCAGCCCGAATGCCGCCACCAGGGCGGTGACGGCGACAAGGGCGAGCAGGGGACGCGGAACCGTCCGCCAGTACCTCGGCGCCACCAGGAGCAGGACGAGCACAGCGGCGGCCAGGACGACGGTCGGCCAGTGAACGTCCGAGACGTTGAGGGCGAAGGTGTACAGCTGTGAGAAGAAGCCGGAGCCGGTGGCTCGTACTCCGGTGAGCCGGGGCAGCTGGTCGACGATCATGATCAGGGCGACACCGGCGAGGTAGCCGACGAGCACGGGCCGTGAGAGCAGGTCGGCGAGGAACCCGAGGCGCACGGCCCAGGCCGCCAGCGACACCAGGCCGACGACCACGGCGAGGGCCGCCGCGAGAACCGCGTACCGGCCCGGGTCCCCTCCTGCGAGCGGCCCCACGGCGACGGCCGTCATCAGCGCGGTGGTCGACTCGGGTCCCACCGACAGCAGCCGTGAGGAACCGATCAGGGCGTAGAAGACCATGGCCGGCAGCACGGCCCAGAGCCCCACGACCGGTGGCAGCCCGGCCACCCCCGCATAAGCCATGGCCTGGGGCACCAGATATGCGGCAACGGTGATGCCGGCCAGTGCGTCCCGGCCGAGCCATGCCTGGCGGTACCCCCGGAGTCCGAGAGGCAGCAGGGACGGCTTTCCACGTGCGGACATCGCGCTCCTCGCTGACGGTGCACTCGGCAACTCCGCGTCGGCATCCGCCGCCCTTCAGCCCTTGCCGAGCGTGGACGCATGGTCGGGGACGGCGTTCTGCAGGTCCTTGGGAGGACGCTGGTATCCGGTGGAAGGAGGACGGGGCGGCAGGGTGAGTGAAGGCAGGGCCACGTCCGCGTAGGGAAGCGAGGACAGCAGGTGGGCGATCATGTTGAGTCTCGCGCTGCGCTTGTCGTCGCTCTCGACCACGTACCAGGGGGCGTCCGCCGTGTCGGTGTGGACGAGCATTTCGTCCTTGGCCCGCGAGTAGGCCTCCCAGCGCGTGAGGGACTCCAGGTCCATCGGGGAGAGCTTCCAGCGCCGCAGCGGGTCCTTCGCCCGGGCGCGGAACCGCTCCTCCTGCACTGCGTCGCTGACGGAGAACCAGTACTTGCGGAGCAGGATCCCGTCTTCGACGAGCATGCGCTCGAAGAGCGGACACTGACGCAGGAAGAGCCGGTGCTCCGCCGGTGTGCAGAAGCCCATGACGTGCTCGACTCCGGCGCGGTTGTACCAGCTGCGGTCGAACACGACGATCTCACCGGCGGCGGGCAGGTGCTCGACGTAGCGCTGGAAGTACCACTGGCTGCGCTCCCGCTCCGTCGGCGTGGGCAGGGCCGCGATGCGTGCGACACGGGGGTTGAGGTGCTCCGTGACACGCTTGATCGTTCCTCCCTTGCCCGCCGCGTCGCGGCCCTCGAAGACGACCACGAGCCGAGCGCCCTCCGCACGCACCCACTCCTGGAGTTTGATCAGCTCCGTCTGGAGCCGCAGCAGCTCGTCCTCGTAGACCGCCTTCTTCAGGCCCATGGCGCATCCTCCCCGTCGTCGTCCGGCGCTTCGGTCACGTCAGTCTCGGCTGGCATCCGCGCGCAACGATGCCCATCGGGCCCGGGCGTGTCGATACGCTGACCGTGGATCGGGCAACCGAGCGAGCCGTCGGAGGGGAAGCACGTGGGTGTGAGGGATCCGTTGACGCAGGTACCGCGGATGCGGCTGGACGAGCTGCTGGACGAGCTCCAAGCGCGCATCGACGAGGTGCGCGGCACCCGCGACCGGGTGCACAGCCTCCTGGAAGCCGTGGTGTCGGTGGGGCGGGAGCTGGATCTCGCCCAGGTACTGCGGCGGATCGTGGAGGCGGCCGCGCTGCTCGTCGACGCCGAATACGGCGCGCTGGGAGTGATCGGCCCCGACGGCCGGACTCTCTCACAGTTCCTGACCGTGGGGCTCACGGATGCGGAGATCGCCGAGATCGGTCCCCTGCCGGCGGGCCACGGCCTGCTCGGGGAGGTCATCCACCACCCGGAACCGCTGCGCCTGACGGATCTCGGCGCGCACTCCTCGTCCTACGGCTTTCCGGCCCATCACCCGCCGATGCGTACGTTCCTGGGTGTGCCGATCCGGGTCCGCGAGGAGGTGTTCGGCAATCTCTATCTGACCGACAAGCGTGGCGGAATCGACTTCGACACCGAGGACGAGACGGTGATCTCCACCCTCTCGGTGGCGGCGGGTGTCGCGATCGACAACGCACGGCTCTACGAGGGCTCGCAGCGCCAGCAGCGATGGCTCAAGGCCAATGCGGAAATCACCGAAAGCCTGCTGTCCGGCAGCTCCCGCCCGGCGGTGCTGGAGCTCATCGCCCGCCGCGCACAAGAGATCACCGCGGCACGCCTCGCAGACATCGCCATGCCCGTGGCCGGTATCGACGGCCTGGTCGTGGAGTTCGCGGCCGATGCGGACGGAGCCGAGCGGCAAGGTCTCGTCGTCCCCTTCGCGGGCACGCTCGCAGGAGCGGCGCACCTCGCCGGCAAACCCGTCACAGCGGTGCAAGCCTGGGCCGACGAGCGCTATCCCGCTGAGTCCCAGATTCAGGAAGGGTTGGGGCCCACCGTGGCAGTCCCGTTGGGCACCGCGGGCGGCGAAAGCAGAGGTGTCCTGCTGCTCGCGCGCCCGGCGGGAGAGCCGGCGTTCGGCGAGGGCGAGCTGGAGCCGCTCGTCGCCTTCGCAGGTCAGGCCGCACTCGCCTTGGAGCTGGCGGAGCGGCGCCGGGACGCCGAGCAGATAGCACTGCTGGAGGAGCGCGACCGGATCGCCCGTGACCTGCACGACCTGGCGATCCAGCGGCTCTTCGCGACCGGCATGACCTTGCAGAGCGCTGCCCGGCTCGTCGAGCACGAAGGGGCGGCCGAGAGGGTCGGCCGGGCGGTCGACGACCTGGACGAAACGATCAAGATCATCCGGTCGACGATCTTCGGGCTGCGTACCAAGGACCGCGAGGGCGGCCCTGGTTTGCGGGCGCGCGCCGCCCGTGCCGTCGGCGACGCGGCCACCACCCTCGGTCACCCGCCGCGTCTGAGCATGGAGGGCCTGCTCGACACCGACGTACCTCCGCACATAGCCGACCACGTCATGGCTGTGCTGGGTGAACTCCTCAGCAACGCCGCCCGCCACGCACAGGCGACCCGGGTCGGAGTGACCCTCAAGGCGGGCCAGGGCGAGGTCGTGCTGACCGTCTCGGACAACGGGAAGGGCATTCCGGCCCAAGGCCGCAGAAGCGGCCTGCTCAACCTCGACGAGCGGGCGCGGAGCCTGGGCGGCTCCTTCACTCACGAGACTCCGGATGACGGGGGTACAAGGCTCGTCTGGCGGGCTCCCCTCCCCACCGGGGGCTGAGGACCGGGGCAAGGCGTCAGCCCCGGGCCGCGGGCACGTGCTGCGTCGGGTCCGCCTCCAGCCGGAACCCGGTGACGAGATCCGGACGGATCCTCAGGGTGCTGGTCATCCGGTGCGCCACCCATGGACGCAGCAAGTGCGCGTACCGGTCCATCTCGTCGGCATCTGACACCACCCTCGCGTAACCAGTGACGACAACGCTCCAACCGAGGTGCGTGACGGAATCGATGACGTCCGCTTCGTAAGCGACCACCACGCCGGGAGCGTCGGCGGGTGCCGCCAGGGATGCCAATGCCCCGTCCTCATGTATCCGGACGATGATGGCCTCGTTCTCGACGAGATGGTTCACCGGTCGGACGGCGGGCAGCGCGTGCTGTGTGAAGACGATGCGCCCCAGGGACACCGTCGAGAGCAGCCACAGAGCCTCGGCCCTGTCCAGCTCCCGCATGTAGCGGCGGGCTGTCGTGTCACCGACCTCTCGGGCCCGTAGCGGGTTGCCTTCGTGATCCATGCTGCTTACCTTCGTCCGGCCCCGATGGGCCCTTGCGGCTTCCGCGTCCCAGCCTTCACCGCGATCCACGGGAGAACCAGGGCCGAACGGTCCCCGTCCAGGGGCGAGATTCGGACGCCCGCTCGATCACGTCACGGCGAGCGGCAGGCTGCGGTCGACACCGAGCACCTGCATGGACTTGACCAGCAGGGGTGGTACGCCGCGGAGCAGGAGCTGGGTGCCCGCGCTACGGCAGCGCTGGTGGAGCCAGAGGAAGAGTTCGATGCCTGAGCTGTCGCAGAAGGAGATCCCGGACAAGTCCAGGACCATGTTGCGGTGGCCGAATCCGGCGAGTTCGGCGAGGCGTGGTTCCACTCGTCCCGCCGTATGGAAGTCGAGCTCTCCGGCCAGGGCGATCCTCAGGCCGCGGTCGTCGCGTGCCACGGTCCTCAGGTCGATCAAGGCGGTCGTCATGGTGTCCTCCGCGCTGCGTGCGGCTCCGTCGAGTCGCGCCGTTCCCCGTGCACCCGCAGTTCATCGGGTGCTGAGTGCACTCGGGAAGGCCCGGCAGGCCCTCGGACAGGGCCGAAGGTCCCTCCTCCTCTGCCCACACCGGCCCTGCCGCGCGCAGCGGCAGGTCGATGCGGGCCTATCGGCCCTGTCCGTTCCGCCCGTACGGAAGGCAGGATGCCGGTGTTCGTGCGTTCGGGACGAACCAGGCGAAGGAGTTGCGTCATGACCGGCAGCGGTGCCCACTCCCACGCGACGAGCGCGAGCGGCGCGACCGATCCCATCAGCATCTTCCTGCTCGACGACCACGAGGTCGTGCGCAGAGGGGTGCACGACCTGTTGGACGCCGAGTCCGACCTGACCGTGGTCGGTGAGGCGGGCACGGCGGAACAGGCGCTGGTCCGCATCCCCGCACTGCGCCCCCCGGGTCGCGATCCTGGACGTACGGCTCCAAGACGGCGACGGGGTGAGCGTGTGCCGGGAGTTGCGCTCGCGGATGCCCGAGCTGGCCTGTCTGATGCTCACGTCGTTCGACGACGAAGAGGCGCTGCTGGACGCCGTGATGGCGGGGGCCTCCGGATACGTGCTCAAGCAGATCACCGGCACCGACCTGGTGACCGCCGTCCGGACGGTGGCCGCGGGCCAGTCGATGCTCGACCCCGGCGCCACGACGCGGCTGCTGGCCCGCATGCGCGGCGACGTGCCGAAGGAGGAACAGGTCCCGGGGCTTCCCGGCTCCACGGACCGGGAGAAGGAGATCCTCCTCATGGTCAGTGAGGGTCTTACCAACCGGGAGATCGGCAAGCGGCTGTACCTCGCGGAGAAGACCGTCAAGAACATCATCTCGCGGCTCTTCGTCAAGCTGGGCGTGGAGAGGCGCGTCCAGGCCGCGGTGATCGCCAGCCACGCGCTGACCCCACCCGGCCGGCACCCGATCCCGGCCGCGGAGTAGGAACCGCCCACGGTAAGGGCCGGGCACGCCGCACGACGGCGAGCCCGGCTTCAACCGTCGATTCGGCGTCAGTGGTGCGGGACGACGGCGACGGGGCAGGCCGCGTGGTGGAGCACGGCATGGGCCACCGAACCGATGCGCGTACCCACCGCCGACTCGCAGACCCGGCGGCCGACGACGACCAGCTGGGCGTCCGAAGCCTCCGACAGCAGCACGTGGCCGGCGCTGCCCCGCTCCACGTGCGCGACGACCTCCACCTCGGGAAACCTCAGCCGCCACGGCTCCAGCGCCTGGTCCAGCGCGGCCTTCTCGAACGGCTCCAGACCGCCGAACTGCTCGGCGATCCACATCGAGCCGGGGCTGTATCCGTACACCGGGGGCAGGTTCCAGGCCCGGACGGCGCGGAGCGGGACCTTGCGCGCCGCGGCCGCCTCGAACGCGACGCGCAGTACCTCGGCTGATTCCTCCACTCCACCCTGCTGCCCCACGACGACCTCGCCCTCTTCCGGCACGGCCAGCGGCCTGCCGTGG
The DNA here is from genome assembly GCF_044756625.1 of Streptomyces sp. NPDC091682. Taxonomy (NCBI): domain Bacteria; kingdom Bacillati; phylum Actinomycetota; class Actinomycetes; order Kitasatosporales; family Streptomycetaceae; genus Streptomyces; species Streptomyces sp. NPDC091682. The sequence continues at coordinate 645,704 of NZ_JBIVTH010000002.1, forward strand.
CGGGATCGGACGGAGACGACGGGGCACTCGGCGGCCGCGATCACCTGCTGACCGTAGGAGCCGAGCAGGAAGCCGAGCAGGGCTCCGTGCCCGCGGGTGCCGAGGATCAGCAGCTCGGCTTCCTTGGCGGTGCGCAGCAGGGCCGGCACGGGCGTGTCGCACAGGACTTCTGCGGTGAGCGCGAGCGACGGGTACCGGTGGGTGAGCTCCTGCTCGACCTCCTTCAGGATGTCGTCGGCCCGGCGGGATTCGGTGTCGCGGTCCTGGACGATCGGGACGGCGAGCGGCTGCCACAGCCAGGCGTGGACCACGTGCAGGGGCAGGTCACGCCGTACGGCTTCGCGCGCGGCCCAGTCCGCGGCGGCCCGGCTTTCCGGGGATCCGTCCACTCCGACAACGAGGGTGCGCTTCACAGGTCTGTCCTCCGTACTGATGCGAGAGGCATCGGGGTCGGCCGGCGGGGATTGGGCGGCGCCGGCCGGGGGAAGGACCGGCGCCACCGGGATTCACCTTGCTCGTGCTGGGCAGGGGCGCAGAAGGGCCAACGGTCCCTCCTCGAGGGCCGGTCCTCCTCTCGCGGCCGCACCACAGCAGGGGCAGGGTGTCGGTATCGGCCCCGTCGACGAACGTCCCGGACCCTCAGACGCAGGAGCGGACATGACCGCGTTGAGCGCGCATTCGATCTCGCAGCTGGACGCCCACTGGCGCGCCGCGAACTACCTGGCCGTCGGTCAGATCTACCTCATGGGCAACCCCCTGCTGACCCAACCGCTGAGGCCGGAGCACATCAAGCCGCGGCTGCTCGGCCACTGGGGCACCTCGCCCGGCCTCAACCTGGTGCACACGCACCTCAACCGCGTGGTCAAGGAGCGTGCGCTGGAGGCCCTGTGCGTCTGGGGTCCGGGACACGGAGGTCCCGCCGTCCTGGCCAACTCCTGGCTGGAAGGGACATACAGCGAGACGTATCCGGACGTGAGCCGCGACGCCGACGGCATGGCCAAGCTGTTCCGGCAGTTCTCCTTCCCCGGCGGGGTGCCGAGCCATGTGGCGCCGGAGACCCCCGGTTCCGTCCACGAGGGTGGGGAGCTGGGTTATGCCCTGGCCCACGCCTACGGAGCCGCCTTCGACCACCCCGGCCTGCTGGTCGCGTGCGTCATCGGCGACGGCGAGGCCGAGACCGGTCCGCTCGCCGCGTCCTGGCACTCGAACAAGTTCCTCGACCCGGTCCACGACGGCGCGGTCCTGCCGATCCTGCACCTGAACGGCTACAAGATCGCCAACCCGACCGTCTTGTCCCGGATCCCCGAGGACGAGCTCGACGCGCTGCTGCGCGGCTACGGGCACGACCCGCTGTACGTGACCGGCAGTGACCCCACCCAGGTCCACCACGCCATGGCCCGCGCGATGGACCACGCCCTGGACCGCATCGCCCTCATCCAGCAAGAGGCACGGACGGCGGGCACCGACCCCGGCCGAGAGTACGCACGCTGGCCCATGATCGTGCTGCGCACGCCCAAGGGCTGGACCGGTCCGGCGAACGTCGACGGCGACCCGGTCGAGGGCACGTGGCGGGCCCACCAGGTCCCGCTCGCCGGTGTGCGCGAGAACCCGGCACACTTGCAGCAGCTGGAGGCCTGGCTGCGCTCGTACCGGCCGGAGGAGCTCTTCGACGCCGACGGTCGGCCGACGGCCCAGGTCCTGGCCTGCGTGCCGGACGGCGAGCACCGCTTGGGCGCCGTGCCGTACGCGAACGGGGGCCGGCTGCTGCGGCCGCTCCCGCTGCCCGCGCTCGACCAGCACGCCGTCCCCGTCGACAAGCCCGGCCGCACCCTCCACGAACCGACCCGCGTCCTCGGCCGCTTCCTCACGCAGATCATGCGGGACACGGCTGAGCGACGGGACTTCAGGGTCGTCGGGCCGGACGAGACCGCCTCCAACCGGCTGGACGACCTGTACGAAGCCACCGGCAAGGCCTGGCAGGGCATCACGGAGGCCACGGACCGGAACCTGTCCCGCGACGGCCGGGTCATGGAGATCCTCTCCGAACACGTCTGCCAGGGCTGGCTGGAGGGCTACCTCCTCACTGGCCGCCACGGCCTCTTCTCCACCTACGAGGCCTTCGCCCACATCGTCGACTCCATGGTCGCCCAGCACATCAAGTGGCTGAAGACCTCGCGCGAACTGTCCTGGCGAGCGCCCATCGCCTCCCTCAACTACCTGCTCACCTCTCACGTCTGGCGCCAGGACAACAACGGCTTCTCGCACCAGGACCCCGGATTCGTCGACCACGTCCTCAACAAGAGCCCCGACGTCGTACGGGTCTACCTGCCACCGGACGCCAACACCCTCCTCGCCGTGGCCGACCACGCCCTGCGCAGCCGCGACCAGGTCAACGTCATCGTCGCCGGCAAACAGCCCTGCTTCGACTGGCTGCCCATCGACGAGGCCCGCACCCACGTGACGCGCGGCGCCGGCATCTGGGAGTGGGCGGGCACCGACCACGGCTCCCGCGAACCGGACGTCGTCCTCGCCTGCGCCGGCGACGTACCCACCATGGAAGTGCTGGCCGCCGCGGCCCTGCTCCGCGAGCACCTCCCCTCGCTGGCCGTCCGCGTCGTCAACGTCGTCGACATCGCCCGGCTCATGCCCCACGAGGAACACCCCCACGGCATGACGAACCCCGAGTACGACGCCCTCTTCACCACCGACAAGCCGGTGATCTTCGCCTACCACGGCTACCCGTGGCTCATCCACCGCCTCGCCTACCGCCGGACCGGCCACCCCCACCTGCACGTCCGCGGCTACAAGGAGTCCGGCACCACGACCACCCCCTTCGACATGGTCGTGCGCAACGACATGGACCGCTACCGGCTAGTCATGGACGTCATCGACCGCGTACCCGGCCTCGCGACCCGCGCCGAAGGACTGCGCCAAGCCATGGCCGACCAGCGCATCCGACACCACGACTGGATCCGCGAACACGGCACCGACCTGCCGGAAGTCGCGGACTGGTCCTGGCCGTACTGAACACGCGCCGAACAGGGCCTACCGGACCGACCACGGGGCCGGTCGGTCCCCGTCTTGGCCCACAGGGACCCTGTCGACGCGCACGTCCGAATGCCGACACTGGAAGTGTCGGGACCCTACCGATCGACCACGGCGAAGGAGCCGGTCATGCCCGCCTCTCAGTCCACCGTCAGTGACCTCATGACGCACACCGCCATCGCCATCGGCCGTGAGGCGTCCTACAAGGAGATAGTCGAACTGTTGCACGAATGGAAGGTCAGTGCGGTCCCCGTCCTGGAAGGTGAGGGTCGCGTCGTCGGGGTCGTCTCCGAAGCAGACCTCCTCCCCAAGGAAGAGTTTCGCCGCGAGGAGCCCATCCTGCCGGACCAGCTGGACGAAGCGTCCAAGGCCGGCGCCGTGCTCGCCGAGGACCTGATGTCGAGCCCCGCGGTCACCGTCCACGCCGACGCCACTGCCGCGGAGGCTGCCCGCATCATGGCCCGCAAGGGCGTCAAGCGCCTTCCGGTGGTGAACAAAGTCGGCATGCTGGAGGGCGTCGTCAGTCGCAGCGACCTCCTGAAGGTGTTCCTGCGTCCCAACGAGGAACTTGAGGAGGAAATCCGCCAGGCCGTGCTGGCCGAGCTCGCACCGGGCGCGCGCTTGGACTTCTCGGTGCAGGACGGAGTCGTCGCCCTCCGGGGACCGCTGCGGGATCGGGCTCTGGTCCCGCTCCTGGCCCGGGCGATCCGCAGCGTCGAGGGTGTCGTCGACGTCCGGATGGAGTTCGACGGGGCCGTCTCACCCGCTTAGCAGGTGCATATCACCAAATTCTGAGACAATCCGGGTGGAAGCAGGCGCAGCGTCATCCGGATCAGGCGGCGAACATGTCCGACGTACCGGGGGCCTCCACGGAGGCCCCCATCAAGGTGTTCGTCCTCGACGATCACGAGGTGGTCCGGCGCGGGTTGCGGGACCTCCTCGATGCCGAGGGGGACATCACCGCGGTGGGCGAGGCGGCACGGCGGAGCAGGCCCCGGCCCGCGGACCGGCGCTTCGCCCGGACGTCGCCGTCCTCGACGTACGGCTGCCCGACGGTGACGGAATCTCGGTCTGCCGTGAGCTGCGCTCCCGCATGCCGGATCTGGCCTGCCTGATGCTGACGTCGTTCGACGACGAGGACGCCCTGTTGGACGCGATCATGGCGGGGGCGGCCGGGTACGTGCTGAAGCAGATCAAGGGGTCCGATGACCACGTACCCCTTCCCACGGCACACGACGTGCCATTGGGCCCTCTGGCGGGAATGGACGTACCGCGGTGGCAAACGGCGAGCGGCTCGGTGCTCCATCGGCCGGCCCAGTACCTCCTCTGGGCCCAATATCCAGGCGGTGTCCGCCCAGCCGGCTCCAGCCAACACCGTCTCACGGCAGTCCCCCGGCTCTTCACCCTCCTCGACGGTCTCTCGCGCCGCTCCCTGCGGGTGATCGGCGACACCGAATGGCACGACTCACCAACCGTGTACCAAGAAGCCATCGACAACGTCCCCAAGGCAGCGTTCTCGCCCGACGCCCACTGCTGGTGGAACACCCAAGCAGCCGGCCGACTCCCCCACCTCCTGTCCATGGCCCGCGCAGACGCCGCCTCCGCGCAGCAACAGGCACAGCGCGCCCAGGCACCTTGGCGGTAAGACGGCCACAGCCTCGGTCCCAACGAAGCCCGGCAAACCTGCCACGCCGCGAACTGCTCTCTGGTTGGGTGGCTCAATGGAGCACCAGGAGTATCTTGGCCACCGCCTCATCGAAGTAGCCCTTCTTCCCGCGAGGGTGGTCTACCTCATCGCTGAAGACAGCACGAGCGGTTTCCGGGCGGCGGTGCGGGCGGCAACCCAACGCTGGGGCGGCATGACCGAGCCGATCATCGAAGCCTCTACGGATGCCGACACCGGCGCGACGGCGGAGCTGATCCGAGTCGCGGATGTCCAAGCGCTCGTCAATGTGAACGCCAACCCTGAACGTGCTCAGGAACTTGCCGACTCCTGGAATCTTCCGCTCGTGGCCCTCGACGCCATGGGCTCAACAGGAATCTGGCAGTTCACGAGCCGGCCTGAGGCTGCCTGCCACAACCTGATCGGGCCGGCAGCGGACACCTGCTTCCGGGCAGATCCGGAGGGACCGCTCTGGGCCGTGGCAGTGGCGGGTATCTACGACGCTCCAGACGAAGCCGCGTACCAAAGTCCCGTGATCCCCGCGCAGGACACTCTCCTCGGTGCCGCACAAAGCACCGGCGCTACGGCCCTCCAGCAAGGCATGGCCGGCTTTCAGGAACACCAGCGCTCAAGTCAGAACGTGCATGACGAGCTGCCGATCGTTGTCGTCGTTGCCCGGCCGGATTCTCTGCCCGACGTCCTGTGGTTTTGGAATGCTCGTGCTCTGCGCTTGCACGTACACACCGAGATGCCCCTCTTGCTGTTCCCCGACGATGCACCGAAGAACTGGACCAACTTCGCGCGCGACATCCGGCTGGCACAGGTCCACTCGGGGCTCCGCGTTCAACCGGACGTCGTCCTCATCAGTCAGAGCGTTGCGGAAGATGACCTGCACGAAGCGGCGCATCAGGCCGGTCTCGTCGCATCGTTCGACCATGAGCTCCGCCACAGCCGTCTTGCTGAGGCTCCTGAACCTCTGACCTACGCGATCAACCTGGACGTCTCTTCAGGGTGGCTCTTCGATCGCCGATGGGGTGCCATGAAGCGCAGCGGTTTCCACCAGTTCGCCGGGCCCAGCCGGTTCGACGTCAAGCTGCCCGTCACCCTGCAGCACCCCGCAGCCGGTCTGCTGCGCCTTGCCGGAGAGCCCTTCAACGGTCTTCCAAAGCATCCCGTAGTCGCTCGTATGATCACGGAACAAGGCAGGGGCCAGATTCGACTTCCGGCGTCCTGGCACGGCGACCAACTACAGATGCCAGTTTCCCTGCCGTGGTTGGACTGGCCGCGGCTGACCCTGACCATCCCGAAGCTAGTGGAGGTCGTACCTCGGCTCTTGGACGACGCCACCAACAAGTTCGAGCTGTCGACTCCGGGCAAGATCGGCGTCACCATCACCCAGCAGTCCGACATCGGCGCCCTTCTAGACCTGCTCGTCGTGGAATCACTTACCGCCCTCAAGACGGAGCGCACCGAGCACTTCATCAAGGCGCTAGACCATCGGCTCCCCGGGCGCATCCCGCTGGATGAAGCCAAAGAGCTTGCCCGCGAATTCGGCGGACGCATGGACCGGAAGTTCCGCTCCGCCACGAACGCCCTGAACCATTGGCGACCCCAACAGGTGACCCCCGCTCTGGAACGGGCCTGTGAACAGGGATGGGCCGAGCGCGGACTCGGGCTGGACTGCGAGCAGTGCAAACTGCACAGCTTCATCCCGCTACAGGCGAGCACCAGTCAGGCCATCTGCCCCGCCTGCTCGGCACCGGATAGGTACGGGCGGGACAACGGCAAGTCCGTCGAGATCATGTATCGCCTCAACGGGTTCATCGACCGGGCCGTTGACAACGGCGTGCTCACCCATTTGCTAGTCGTCGCCGCCCTGCAGAAACGCGCCCCCGACTCACACTTCCTCCCCGGCGTCGACGTTGTCTTCGACGATGGCGACACGAAGGAGGTCGACATCTTCGGCGTCTACGAAGGAAAGGTCCTTGCAGGCGAGGCGAAAGTCAGCGCCACCGAGTTCGCAAACGAAGGCCAAATCAGGCGTGACATCGAACTCAGCCGCCGTCTCAAGGCCGACGTGCACGTCATGGCGGCGATTGCGACCTCCGACCTCGTTTGGCAGAAGCGCGTACCGAGCGGGACCGCCAGGCCGAGCACCAGGCACGGACGCAGCAACGCCGACGATGAAAGCCGTAGCTCGCCGCGCAATGGATGCCACCCCGCCGACGTGCCACAGTGCGCACTCGTGCGCTCCCTGCCGCACCGGGGCTCATGAGGCCATCCTGGTGGCATGGCGACCCTCCCGAAGGCTCCATGTCCCTCTTGCTCCGTTCCGCACGCCTTGTTGCCTACCAAACGGATCGGGTACGGATCGGTCAAGGACCACAAGATCGAACCCCGGGCACTGGTGCTGTGTCCGGGCAGTATGGTCCACGTCGCTTACGCCGAGGCGCGAGCATGGCAGCTCGAGTTCGAGCGCGCACAGCAGGAGGCAACGGCGCCGACCGCAGTGGAAGAAATGCTCTTCGAGGGATGAGGATCGGAGAGCCACACCCCATGCAACTCATCCCAGTAACGACGAGGGGCTCGCGACAGTCACCAGGCCCCGACGTCCCGCCGACGCCCAAAGCCCTCCTCACCCCAAACGGCAGTGGCTGCCGTGAGTGACCGAGAGACGTCGCTGAATGACAATGCCCCACCTCAGCGTCGGGTTACCGGGGCCGTCGTGGTTCATGAGGGTCAAGTACTGCTCGTACGGCGACGAGTTGAGGAGGGCCAACTCTCATGGCAGTTCCCGGCGGGCAAAGTCGAACCGGGCGAATCCTGCGAGGAAGCCGCCGTCCGCGAAACCAAGGAGGAAGCCGGCCTGGACGTGGTCGCCGTTATTCGCCTGGACGAGCGGGTCCATCCCATCACCAGTTGGCAAGTGTCGTACACGGCCTGCAAGGTGGTCGGCGGGACCGCGCACGTGGCGGACGCCGACGAAATCGCTGAGGTCGCCTGGGTGACCCTGCCGGAGATCCCGCAGTACATCCCGTACGGACTCTTCGAGCCGGTCCAGCAACACCTGGACGTTGCCCTTCGATCTTGACCACGGCAACCAGGACAAGAAGGCCTCGACCCCCGCAACAGCAGTCCATGGGCGGCGCCCTCTCATAGCGGCCCCGCACCCTGTGGGTTGTAGGCCTCTGAATGCGGCCGCCCGATTCCCGGGAGAGGGCACGCCGCTGAAGCAGCCAGCCACCTCGGATCCGTAGGCCTCCGGCGCGCGCACGACGTTCCGTCACAGCCTGGCGGAGGGAGCTAGACAGGCAAGGGCGTTGTCACTTGCGCACAATTTCCGCCACTCACGCTTCATCCACGGATCGAACGCCCTGGCCGAGACCGACGGAACGATCGTAGGAGCCGACGGCGCAGCGGCGACCCACACTGCCCTTCGCAAGCAACCGGACTCGGCCAGCCAGCGGCCAGATCTAACTGCTCGTCAGTAAAGTCAGCAAAAGGTCAGCATTCGTTCGACCAAACTTGGTAACAGCCTGCAACACATGAGACTCGACCGTCGGCGTCGAAGGCTCTCGCACCAAGTCCGGCGGCCTCCCCTACGAAGCCAAAAGCGGAGGGCCAGGAGCAAGCATCGCACCCGACCCACGCCCCACATAGACCAGCAGGTCAGCGGACTCTTCCCCTGGCTTTCAGGTGCGTCGGCGGGAGTTCAGGAGCCGGAATCGGAGGGCCATCGTAGCCCTTCACCTCGCCGAATCGGGACCCGTTCATCCAGTCTTCGCGGGCCTGCGCGATATCATCGTGTGACCGTCCGATCCAGTTCCAGAACATCACGATCTCCTCCTCGAACGGCTCGCCGCCCAGGAGCATCAGGCCCGCGTCCGAGGTTGCCCGCAGGGAGAGTTCGGTGCGGCCGCAGCCGAGGTAGAGCATCGAGCCCGGGAGGACCGGGACGCCGTCGACGTGGGCCTCGCCCGACATCGACAGGACCGCGTACTCGAAGTCCGGGTCGAGGGGGAGACGGGTTTCCGTGCCCGCCGCGAGGGCGAGGTCCGCGCCCACGATCGGGGTGTACGCCGTGCCCGGCGAGGTGGCCGTGTCCAGGGTGCCCAGGATGACCGTCGCCGTCAGCCCCGGGGCCGTCACGCGCGGGAGGTCGGCGTGGTGCTGGAAGTGCGGTTCCACGTTGCGGTGGGCGTCCGGCAGGGCCACCCAGAGCTGGGCGCCGTGCAGGAAGCGGGCGTGCGGGCGCGGGCTCTCCTCCGAGTGGCTGATGCCGCGGCCGGAGGTCATCAGGCCCAGCTCCCGGGGCCGGATCGTCTCCAGGCTGCCGACGCTGTCGCGGTGCAGCACCTCGCCCTCGTGCAGCCAGCTCACCGTCTGGAGCCCGGAGTGCGGGTGTGGCGCGACCTGCATGCCGGGCTCGTCGGCGATGTCGTCCGGGCCGTAGTGGTCCACGAAGCACCAGGCGCCCACCATGCGGCGGCCCAGGTTGGGCAGGAGCCGGCGGACCTCGGTGGACCCTCCGAGCTTGACCGTGCGCGGGCTGAGGAGCTCGCGCACCGGTTCGGCCACGACGAAGCCGCGGCCGCCGCAGGCAGAGAGAGCGGGCTGGCGATCGAGATTGCTCATGTGGACAACCTAGTCCCGAGACCGCGGCCGCGGAGGGCGGAATGTTCCACGACCGGGGCGTGTTGGGGGCAGCAGACGGACCACCTGAACGGCGGAAGGGACACGATGAACGCGCCGACGACGTACTTCGAGCACGGGACGGCAGCCGAGCGCTGGGCGCGTGCCCAGCTCTTCTTCGACGCGAAGGAGTACGCGACGGCCGCCCGCATCCTGGAGACGCTGGCGATCGAGGCCCCCGAGCAGCTGGCGCCCCGGCTGCTGCTGGCCCGCGCCTACTACCACTCCGCCCAGCTCTCCCGCGCCGAGCGCGAGCTCCGCGCCGTCCTGGAGCGCTGGCCGGTGGAGGACTACGCACAGCTGATGCTCGGTCGCACCCTGGAGCGTCTGGGCCGGGCCACCGAGGCCCGTCCGTACTTGCGGATGGCGGCGGCCATGGCCGGCGAGTTCCCCGAGTAGTGGGCCGCCCGGCCCCGCGCATGCGGGGTCGGGCCTTCGGCTCCGATAGCCTGGGCCCCATATGAACCACCTCACCACACCCTTCGGCTCCTACGAGCTCACCCGCTTCCCCGAGGACCCGCGCGACCGGCTCCGCGCCTGGGACGCGGCCGACGAGTACCTGTTGCGCCACCTCGACTCCGGTACCGGGGAACGCGGGCCGGTGGACCTGGCCGCCGCCGGCCGGATCGTCGTGCTCGGGGACCGCTGGGGGACGCTGACGACGGCGCTCGCCGCGTACCGCCCGACGCAGATCACCGACTCCGCCCTCACCCGCGCGGCCACCGCCGCGAACCTGGACCGGGCCGGTATCGGAACGTCCAAGTCGACGGTGACCCTGCTGACGACCCAGGACCCGCCGCCCGAGCGGATCGACGTCCTGCTGGTGCGCGTGCCCAAGAGCCTGGCGCTGCTGGAGGACCAGCTGTACCGGCTGGCCCCGCACGTGCACGCGGGCACCGTCGTCGTCGGCACCGGCATGGTCAAGGAGATCCACACCTCCACGCTGCGCCTCTTCGAGAAGATCCTCGGCCCGACGAGGACCTCGCTCGCGGAGAAGAAGGCACGGCTGATCTTCTGCACGCCGGGTACCCCGGGGGCGACCCGCCCCACGTCTGCCGGGCCCTGGCCGCTCACCTACACGGTGGACGAGGACGCCGGGTCGGCCTCCGGCCTGTCCGTCGTCAACCACGCCGGGATCTTCTGCGCCGACCGGCTCGACATCGGCACCCGCTTCTTCCTGCAGAACCTGCCGACCAACACCGATGGCGCCCGGGTCGTGGACCTGGGCTGCGGGAACGGCGTCGTCGGCACGGCCGTCCAGGTCCACGACCCGGACGCCGAGGTCGTGTTCACCGACGAGTCCTACCAGGCGGTCGCCTCGGCGCGGGCGACCTACCGGGCGAACATCCGCGAGGGCCGGCGCACCGCCGAGTTCCACGTCGGCGACGGGGTCGCGATGCTCTCCCCCGGCTCGGTGGACCTGGTGCTGAGCAACCCGCCGTTCCACTCCCACCAGGCCACGACGGACGCGACGGCACTGCGGATGTTCGCGCAGTCGCGCAAGGTGCTGCGGCCGGGCGGCGAGTTGTGGATCGTCGCCAACCGGCACATGGGCTACCACACCCATCTGCGGCGGCTGTTCGGCAACAGCGAAGTCGTCGCGAGCGAACCGAAGTTCGTCGTCCTGCGGGCGGTCAAGCAGGATCGTCCGCGGCCCATGTGACCTGCCGGTAAGTCCTACACTCTGGCCCGTGAGCAGCCAGGTGGAGGACGGAAGCGACAGCGGGAACGGGAGCGGAAGCGGCGGCAGCGGGCGCTACCGCCGCGAGGACGTGGCCCGGGCGGCCGGCGTCAAGGTGCGCAACCTGCGCTACTACCAGGAGCGCGGGTTGCTGCCGCCGCCGCGCCGGGAGGGCCGGATCGCCTGGTACTCCGACGATCACCTGACCCGGCTGCGGCTGATCAGCGATCTGCTGGGGCGCGGCTACACGGTCAACGGCATCGCGGAGCTCCTGCACGCCTGGGAGCAGGGTGGAGGTCTGTCCCAACTGCTGGGCCTGGAACGGGAGATGACCCGGGACTGGGTACAGGAGGAGCCGGTGACCATGACCCGGGCCGAGTTGCGGGAGCTGTTCGGTCCGAAGGCGACCGCCGCGGACACCCGGCGGGCGGCGGAGCTCGGCTACGTGACGGTCGACGGCGACCTGGTCACGTACCCGAGCCGGCGGCTGCTGGAGGCGACACTGGCGCTGGTACGGCAGGGGGTGCCGCTCGCGGAGGTCCTGGATGCCGGGGAGTTCGTACAGGCGCAGGCGGCGGCGGTCGCGGACCGGTTCGTGGGGCTCTTCCGGCGGTACGTGATCGACGCCGCGGGCGTGGACGGCTCGACGGCCCCGGATGGTCCGACGGGCTCGGATGGTCCGGCGGGCTCGGCGGGCTCGGCCGGCCCAGCGGGCCCGGCGGGCTCTGCGGGCTCGGCGGGCTCGGCGGGCTCGGCGGGCTCGGCCGGCCCGGCGAGCTCGGACGGCCCGGACGGCCCGGATGCTTCGGAGGGGCTGGAGCGGCTTTCGGCCACGCAGCTGCGGCACATCACGGCGGCGGTGACGGCGCTGAGGCCGGTGGCCGGTGAGGTGGTGGCCACGGAGTTCGCACGGGCGATGGCCCGGCGGGTGGACGCGGAGGTCGCCGAACTGCTGCGTACGGAGAAGTAGGAGTCGACTCAAAGGGTGCGCTCGCACAACCTTGCCAACCCCCATTGGCACTCTTACATTCAACTCGTCGGTAACAACGGTGCACAGCCGAAATAAGGGACGTTCTCATGACCGGTTCCCCGCATTTATCCGACCTCTCCGACGATGACTCCGGGCGTGTCCGCTGGCGCCGGTTCGCCGTCCTGACCATCCCCGCCGTGGCCGTGACCGCCGGCCTCGGCATCGCCCTCGCGCAAGGCGTTCTGGCCGCCTCGTTCGCCGTGTCGGGGCAGCAGTTCAAGGTGTCGGCGCAAAGCCTGGAGGGCGAGGGGTTCGCCCAGTACGGCAGCGTGGACGTCAACGCCCGCCAGGAGCTCATCCCGGTGGCCGTCACCGCCATCAGGGAGGCCAAGCTCCACAGCCTCTGCCAGTCCGTGGTCACCACGCTCCCGGTGGTCGGGGACATCTCGCTCAACCTCACCGCGGGACGCAAGGCCCCGGTCGAGGCGAGCAACCTGTTCGTCGACGCGACCCAACTCGCCGGCGACGCCGTCTTCACCAACATCGAGATCGGGCGCGACGCCTCCACCCTCGACAAGGGTCCGGCCGAGGCCCAGGGAATGCAGGACCTCTTCGCCCAGCAGGCCGACACCGTCAGCATCACCGATCTCCAGCAGACCGCGTGGGCGACGAACGCCGGCACCTTCAAACTCTCCGGGCTCAGCATGGACGTCAGCAAGGGCAAGAAGGAATGCTTCTGAACCTGTTGCGGCGCTGGCGGAAGTGGCGGCGCAGCAGGCCCTTCTGGGGCGGTCTGTTCGCGATCCTGGCCGGGTCGTGGATCTGCGTCCTGCCGCTGGCACCGTTGAAGATCATGCTCCAGCAGGGGGTGGCGGGTATCCCGTCCGTCCTGATGGGCATCGTGATGATCGTGCTCGGGCTCACCGCCTGGTTCTCTCCCGCTCAGCGCTCCCTCGCGGGTGTCCTCACCACCCTGATCGCCACCGCCGCACTGGTCCTGTCGAATCTCGGCGGGTTCCTGATCGGCACCCTGCTCGGCATCCTCGGCGGCGGCCTGATGTTCGCCTGGCAGCCGTACGCCGCCCGGCGTGCCGGGAAAGCGGAGTCCGCCGTGGCCGCGTCCCCTCCCCCCACCCCGCACCACGATCCCCAAGGAGCACAGCCATGAGCCGTACGCGCACCGCGCTCGCCCTCGGGACGGCCGTCGCCGGAGCCATCGCCCTGGCCTCGGTCACCGCCTCCGCCGCGCCCTTACCCCTGGCCGGGTCGACCACCGTCACCCCGGCCGGGCACGCGTTCAAGGCCACCCTCAGCGGGAAGGCCACCCTCAAGGCCGGTTCGGTCACCGTGACCTGCACGGTCTCCGTCGCCACCGGCAGCGTGCCGGGCGCCCCCGGCAACAGCAACCCGGCCGGGGCCGTGTCCTCGCCGATCTCGGCACCCACGTACAGCTCGTGCACCTCCAGCACGTGGGGAGTGACGCCCACGGTCACCACCAGCGGCGCCTGGTCGGTGTCCATGCAGAACGGCGCCCCGATCACCGCCACCATGGGTCTGCCGGTGGGCGGTCTGGTGGTCCAGACGAGCGGGCTCGCCTCCTGTACGGTCACGGCCGCCCCCACCGCTCCGGCGAACGTCGGCGGCACCTGGGTCAACGGTGCTCCGTCGACCCTGACCTTCACGAACGTCTCCGTACCGGTCACGGTCACCGGCGGGTTCGGCTGCCCGACGAACGCGACCACGTCCGTCTTCAACGCGGTCTACAAGGTGACCGACACCACCGACCCGGCGCAGCAGATCACCGTCGGCCCCTGACCTCCGGCGATCCCCGGCCACGGGTCCCGAACGAGCCCGCCCGGCCCCGGAACGTCGGGGGCCGGGCGGGTTGCCGCTGTCCGCCCCCCACCCGGAAAATGCGTTGCCGCCGGCGGCGCGGACGGGCCAAGCTCGCCGGCATGTCCCAGAACACCGAGCCTCGGCCGTCGCAGTCCACCGCCGCCCCGTGCCCGCCACGAGGAGACGTACACGACCTCTTCGCCGGCGGGCGCCTCACCGTGATCCCGCGCAGGGCCGCCCGGCGAGAGCAGTTGCTCACCCACCTCGCGCAGACCCTCTTCGCGCCGGACCGGGAGTACACGGAGCCCGAGGTGAACGACGCGCTGCGCACCGTGCACGAGGACTGCTCGGCGCTGCGGCGCTATCTGGTCGAAACGGGCCGGCTCACTCGGACCCGTGACGGACGTACCTATCGGCGGGCGGCGACCACCCGGTAGTGGGTCGTCAGCCGGCCGTCGTCACCGAGCACGTGGAAGGCGACGGCCGGCGGCTCGTCGAGGTGCACGTGCTCGGAGGACCCGGTCGGCGCCTCCCACGGCAACCGGAGCGTGGAGACCACCCCGGGCGCGACCAGCACCGGCCGGCCCGCGAAGGTGGTGGCCGCGGCGGTGTGCGCGTGCCCGCACAGGAAAGCGGTCAGGTGCGGGTGGCGCTCGACGAGGGCGGCGAGCCGCTCCTCCCCGAACTGGCGGATCTCGTCCACGTACGGGGTGTGCAACGGCACCGGCGGGTGGTGGAAGGCGACCAGGACCGGGATCTCCGGCGGGGTGTCGGTCAGTACGCCGTCCAGCCAAGCCAGGGTGGACTCCTCCAGGAAGCCGTGGTGCTCGCCGGGAACGGACGAGTCGCACACGGCGAGGACGAAGCCCTCACCGCGCAGCACCTGGTCAACGGGCTGGGTGGAGCGGGACTCCCCGGAGGACTTCCCGGAGGACTTCCCGGAGGACTCCCCGGGGGCCCCCTCGGGAGACTTCCCGGGGGACCGCTCCCCCAGCAGGCCGCGACGGAAGGCGGCCCGCTCGTCGTGGTTGCCGGGGCAGACCACCAGGGGGTGTCGCGAGCGCAGCAACTTCGCGGCTTCCTCGTACTCGGCGTCCTCGGCGTGGTCGGCTATGTCCCCGCTGACGAGTACGGCGTCCAAGTCGTGCGGAAGCGCGTCGAGATACTCCATGACGGCGCGGGTGCGGTCGGCCGCGCGCCGGTCACCGTCGAGATGGACGTCGCTGAGGTGGGCGATCACGATCACGTGCGGTGTCTCCTTCGTCCCTGGTCAAGAGATGTAGTGGACACCCATTCAACATGCCGAACCGCCGCCCGCCCACTGCGATTTGCCGGCCCCGGTCGGCCCCGGTCGGCACCAGGCCGGCCCGAGGTCAACGTCGGGCCGGTCCTCAGCCAGTGGTGCGCGACCGCGCGCGGCGCATCAGCACCCACCCGGCCGCCGTGAGCACGACGGCGCTCCCGGCGAGGGAGCCCACGGCGACTCCGGTGGAGGCGAGCGTTCCGCCGTGCGGAGCGGTGTGATCGCCGCCGCCGACCGTGGCACCGGCCGAACCGCCGCCGACGCTCCCCGGGGTACCGGAAGTGCCGGAAGTGCCGGAAGCGTCAGACCGGCTGTCGGAGCCGCCCGCACCACCGGAACCGCCGTCGGAACCGCCTGCCGTACTCCCGGCCGAGCCGGCCGGGCCGGTGGGGCCCGTCCCGCCGGTGCCCCCGGTCGTGGTGGAGCCGCCGCCGCTGCCTCCCGTCGTGGTGTCCGCGATGGTGACGGTGAGGGTGGCCGCTGCGGTACGGACCACACCGACGTCGTTGCTGAACTCCGCCCGGTAGCGGCGGCCGCTGTCGGAGAGCGCCGCCGTGAACGTGTACGTCGGCGCGGTGGCGCCCGCCACGGCCTGCCAGGTCCGGCCCGCGTCGGTGCTGACCTGCCAGGCGACCGTGGGCCGCGGAGTCCCCTCGGCCTCCGCCGTGAGCGAGACCTCGGCCCCGGCCGCGACCGACCGGTCCGCCGGGCCGCGGATGACGCGCGGGGAGGTGGCCCGTTCCAGCCGGATGATGCTGCCTGCGACCGGGTCCGATACGAAGACGGTCGCACCACCGGGTTCGACGGCGACGGCCGCACTGCCCAACTGCACGTGGACTCCGGGGAGCACGACCGGCTTCACGGCCTCCTGGAGGTCCCGGGTGCGGTGGACGGTGAGCGTTCCGTCGTTGTCGCTGCCCGGCTGCGAGGTGTCTCCCGCGTCCTGCCACACGACGAACGCCTCGTGCGTGGTGGTGTCGAAGCCCGCCGCGCGGGGCACGTCGCTGCCCGAGCCGCGCAGGGTGCCCAGCCGCTTGCCCGTCGCGTCGTGGACGACGACGGAGGAGTCCAGCCCGACCCACACCGCGCCGGTCTCGGGATCCACCTCCGTGAACCCGCCGAACCCCTCGCCGGCCGGGAGTTCGACGGTCGCGGTGACCTTGAAGGTGGCTGCGTCGATCCGGTACATGCGGCGGTTGCCGATGTCCGTGAACCACACCGTGCCGCGTGCCGCGTCGACCGCGAACCCGTCCCCGCCCTCCAGGGTGACGGAGCGCTTCACGGCGGCGGTCGCGATGTCGACCTCCGACAGTACGGGGCCCTGCGCGACCAGCACCGTCGAGGGGGTGAGCCCGGCGGTGGCGTGGGTGACGGCCGCACCCGGCACCCACGCGCCCGCCGCGGCAGCGTCGCCGTCCTTCGCAGTACCGATGCCGCGCAGCGGGTAGGAGAAGACCGCTCCGTCGCCGGGCAGCGGTGCGAGCAGCTGCCGCACCGCCCGCCGGCCGAGCGTGCCGGTGGGCCCGGGAGCCTGGCCGACGGTGCTGCGCACCTTGCCGTCGACGGGGTCCAGGACGTGCAGCCCGCTCTCGTTGACGTCGGCGGTATCGGGCAGGTCGTCCGAACCGACGTACAGCTTCTTCGAGTCCGGGTGCAGCATGAGGTCACGGGGTTTGCCCGCCGTGGTGAACCGCGCCACCGACCGGTACGCGACGGTGCCCTGCGGTACGTCGGCCCCCTCACTCCCGGCTGCCGATACGGGACTTCCGGTGGCGGCCGAGGCCAGTACGAGCGCGAGCGCGGCGGATGCGGCGCCCGCACGACCGGGGGTGAGGGGGTGTCGGGGTGTCATGGCTTCCTCGTCGACGGGTCGGGCGATCGGTCCCGGAACGGGATTAGTTGAAGGCCACCGGGACGTGGACGTCGTACTTGCGGTTCGAGGAGTTGAAGTGGTCGGCGCGCGTGACGATGGCGCATTCGACCGTCTCTCCGCAGATCTGGCCGCCGCCGAGGTCGGCCTTGACGTGGATGGTGACGCTGAAGGTACCGCCCGGACCGAACTTGGAGGTGTTGGCCAGGGTGCCGCCGAAGACGTTGTTGACCCAGTGCGAGGCTCCGGTGGTGCCCGACTGGTCCGAACCGCCCAGGCAGGGGGTGGGCTTGCTCGCGCCCGGTGCTCCGCTGACGGCGCAGAGGCTCACGTATATGCCCTTGGCGGTGTTGTAACCGCTGCCGGTGACCGTGACGTTCTGGCCGGCCGCGGCGGCTGTGGAGGGCGCGGTGAGGCTGAGGTTGTAGGTGGTCGCGCCGTCGGTGACCGTACGCGTCGAGGTGGCGGCCGAAGCGGAGCCGGCCGCGCCGACGGCGAGCGCAACGGCGGCGGCGGTGGCGACGGCCGCGCGGGCGGCGGTACGGGGCAGGGAGGCAGCACGCATCACTGGAACACCTTTCAGGCACGGGAGGTCACGAAGACTGAGGTAAGGCTAACCTAATTTCGATCAAGGTTGTACGGCTACTTCACGCCATCTCCCTCGCCATGACGGCCAGTCAACTTCGTTCCGACGAGCGCCGATCCGGAGGTCTGAAGGGTCGGGGCAGGAACGAGGGACAGGCGCAGAACGGCCCGGCCACGCCGTAGGGCGCAGCCGGGCCGTGTCCAAAAAGCCCCCTCGGGCCGTGTCCAGGAGGCCCCCTCGGGCGTGTCCAGGAGGCCCCCTCGGGCCGGCCCTCACCCCCGGTAGGTCTCCAGCAGTCGCAGCCAGACCTCGCTGATGGTCGGGAACGACGGGACCGCATGCCACAGGCGCTGGATCGGGACCTCCCCCGCGACCGCGATGGTGGCCGCGTGGATCAACTCCGCGGCGCCGGGGCCGACGAAGGTCACCCCGAGGAGGACCTCGCGGTCGAGGTCGACGACCATGCGGGCCCGGCCCTTGTAGCCGTCGGCGTACAGACCTGCACCGGAGACCTTGGACATGTCGTAGTCGACCGCGCGCACCCGGTGCCCGGCCCGTTCGGCCTCGGCCAGGGTCAGGCCCACGGCGGCGGCCTCCGGATCGGTGAAGACCGCCTGCGGGATGGCGCGGGTGTCGGCGGTCGGCGTGTGCGCACCCCAGGGCGCGGTGTCCAGTGGGGTACCGGCCGCGCGGGCGGCGATCACGGCGCCCGTGATCCGCGCCTGGTACTTGCCCTGGTGGGTGAGGAGCACGCGGTGGTTGACGTCTCCGACGGCGTACAGCCAGTCGTGTCCGGGCACCCGGCAGGTGTCGTCCACGTCGATCCACCGACCGGCGGGCAGGCCGACGGTGTCCAGCCCGATGTCGTCGGTCCGCGGCGCGCGGCCCGTCGCCATCAGCAACTCGTCGCCCTCCAGCGTCTCGCCGCCTTCCAGGACCACGCTGACGGGTCCGGTCGAGCCGTCCCGCACCACCGCCTCGACGGACACCCCCGTACGGACCACCGCTCCGGCCTCGCGCAGCGCGTCGGCGACCAGTTCCCCCGCGAAGGGCTCCATCCGCGGCAGCAGCCCGTCGCCGCGCGCGAGGACGGTGACCTGCGAGCCGAGGGCCTGCCAGGCGGTGGCCATCTCGACGGCCACCACCGAGCCGCCCACGATCAGCAGCCGGCCGGGGGCCTCCTGTGCGGAGGTCGCCTCACGACTGGTCCAGGGGCGGGCCCCGGCGATCCCCGGGAGGTCCGGGACCACGGCCCGGGTACCGGTGGCGACGACGACCGCGTGCCGGGCCGACAGGATGTGGTGCTCGCCCTCGGGGCTGGTGACGGCGACCTTGCGGACCCCGTAGAGCCGGCCGTGGCCCCGGTACACATGGGCGCCGATCGAGTCGATCCAGTCGATCTGGCCCTGGTCCTTCCAGTCTCCGGTCCAGTAGTTGCGGTGCGCGAGCACCGCCGCCGTGTCCAGGGGCCCCTGGACGGCACCGGCCAGGCCCGGCACCCGGCGGGCGTCGGCCCGGGCCAGCGCCGGGCGCAGCAGCGCCTTGCTCGGGACGCAGGCCCAGTACGAGCACTCGCCGCCCACCAGTTCGCTCTCGACGAGCGCCGTACTCAGCCCGGCGGCACGGGTCCGGTCGACGATGTTCTCACCGGCCGGTCCCCCGCCGAGGACCACCACGTCGTACTCCACCGCTTCCGACACAGACACCTTCCAAGGGTTCCAGAGGGTCCACCAGGACCCGTGGGAATCCCGGTCAGGGGCTCATGTCCCGTCACTCTAGTTGTGGTGTGCGGAACATGCCCGAGATGACGGGCGGCCTCGGCGTGGTGCCGCCGCCCGGCCGAGGGCCAGGTGCCCGCGCGTGACCACGGCCCGGTCGCCTTCACCTGCCCCGCCCCACTGCCCCGCCCCACTGCGCCGGCCACGTCGACCGGGTCAGTTGCTGACCGACCGCCAGATGTGGTCGGGCAGTTCGCGCGCGGCCTCCTCCAGATCGACGTCTCCCACGGTGAGCCAGCGCCGGACGACGGCGACGACCGGGCCCATGGCGAGGGACTCGATCAAGGGGGCGGGGAGTTCGGCGAGTTCGCCCGATTCCTGGTGCGCGTGGATCCAGAGTCCGATCGGTGTCAGTCGGGCCTCTTGGGTATCGCGGATCTCGCGCGCGTGGGCCATGCCCAGGCGGTCCGCGGTGACGGAGTGGATCAGGCGGGCCGCGTCGGGATGGACCTGTACGAAGTCCAGGTAGGCCAGGACGACGGCTCGGATGCCGGAGCGGGCGTCGGCCGCGTGGAGCAGCGCTGCCCCCAGTTCCTTCAGGAGCCGCTCCAGGGCTCCCAGCGCGAGTGCGGCGACCACCCCGTCCAGGCTGCCGAAGTGGTGGTAGATGCTTCCGGAACTGACCCCGCTGGCGCTGGTGATGGCTCCGAGGGTGAGACCGGCCTCCCCGGACGTGGCGTAGAGGCGGAGTGCCGCGTCCAGGACCTGTTCGACGGTGGCTTCGCCGCGTTGTTGCTTCGGCATCGGGCAGGCGTCCTCGGTCTCATAGCGGCGGCGGATCCCGTCGATCCTCGTCGGGTTCGACCCAAAGCGCCATTACTAGATTCTTTTCTAGAAAGACTTTCCATTGTGCGCCCAGGGGGTCCACACTGGGCGGCGTCCTGGAGGAGGGGGAGACACGATGTATCACGTGGAGTTACCGATCGGTGGGACGGGCGGGCCGCAGGACGTGGTCCGGGTCGAGGTCGTGGAGACCGGCGAAGACGGCCTGGTCCGAGTGGCCCGACCGGGGCAGGTGATGGCGCGCGCCTCACGGTCGCTCGGGGAAATGGTGACCGGGATCCGACCGGTCGCGCAGAGCTTCGTCGACGGCTTCCGCGGCATGGCGCAGGCGCCCGACGAACTCAACCTGGAGTTCGGGCTGTCGATCTCCGCCGAGGCCGACGTCGTGATCTCGAGTACGGCGGCCGAGGCCAACTTCAAGATATCGCTCACCTGGACCCGTACCCCGTCCGACGGCCCGGCCGCGGGCCCCGAGTCCGGCCCGGCGACCGGCCCGGCCGCGGCCCCAGCTGCCGGCTCCGTCCCGGCGGAGCCGGCGCCGTGACCGGACCGCAGGCTTCGGAGGGCGTCGGCCCCAAAGCCCTGAACGCGGCGGTGCTGCGGATCCGCGACCTGCGCGGGGACCCGGTCGGCCTGGGCTTCCTGATCTCCCCCGAGCTCGCCCTGACGTGCGCCCACGTGGTGTCGGCGGCGCTCGGCACGCCGCAGGACCAGGAGCCCTCGCCCGCCTCCCGGATCCGCGTCGACCTTCCCCTGGTGTCCGCCTTCGCCCCGGACGCCGTCGGGGTGGGCGCGAGCGTCGAACGCTGGCTGCCGCCGCGCGAGCCGGGCGGTGGGGACATGGCCCTCCTCCGGCTGGACGCCGCACTGCCCGGCGCCCACCCCGTGCGGCTGATCGAGGCCGAGGGGGTGTGGGGGCATCCGGTACGAGCCTTCGGCTTCCCCGCCGGCCGGCCGGGCGGAGTCTGGCACTCCGGAGTCCTGCGGGATTCACAGGCCTACGGATGGATCCAGGCGGACCTGGCCGACGGAGGCTATCCGGTCTCCCGGGGCTTCAGCGGCACGCCGGTCTGGGACGAGGACCGCGTCGGCGTGGTCGGCATGATCGCCGTCGCCGAGTCCGGCCGACCCCCGGTCAGCTACCTGATCCCGACGGCCGGCATCCTGCGGGCCTGGCCCGAGCTGCGCCCACTGGCCATCCCGCCGTCCCCGTTCCGCAGCCTCACAGCGTTCCGTGAGGCCGACGCCCCGCACTTCTACGGCCGGCGGGCCGAAAGCGACGAGCTGGACCTCGCGCTGGCCGGCGAGCAACGGGTGGCCATCGTGGGCGCCTCCGGATCCGGCAAGTCCTCCCTGGCCCTGGCCGGGGTCCTCCCCCGGCTGCGCCGCTCGGGGGCGGAAGCGGTCGTCGTACGCCCGACCCACGGCAGCAGTCCCCTGGCCGTCCTCGCCGCCGCGCTGCTGCCGCTGCTGGAGCCCGGACTGTCCGAGACGGGGCGCCTCGCCCGGATCTCCGAGCTGACCGAAGTGCTGCGCCGGGGCGGCCTCGCGGACGTCGTGGCCCGGGTGCTCGACCTGTCCGGCAGCCGTCGACTGCTCGTCGTGGTCGACCAGTTCGAGGAACTCCTCGCCCTCGCCCCGGAAGACGTCGACGAACTGGCCGACGTCCTGTTCGACGACGCCCTGCCGCAGCCGGTCCGGGTGCTCACGACCCTGCGGGCCGACTTCCTGGAGATGGCGCTGGCGCATCCCCGGCTCGGGGCCGTCATCGGCCGGCGCGTCCACGCCCTCGGCCCACTGGGCCCCGAGCGGCTGCGCGAGGTCGTGACCGCTCCCGTGGACGCCGTACCGGCGGTGCGCTACGAAACCGGCCTCGTGGACCGCATGACGTAGGTGCCCATGTCGTCGCCCTCGACAATGCCGGGTAGCGAGCCACCCTCGCGCAAGGGTGTGACATAGCGGGTCGCAATGACTTCGGTCAGCATTTTCCCAGGCCATCCCAGGGCTGGGCCGAATAATCCAAGGCCCGCCCGCTCGTGTACTCGCACCACTGTGACCTCGTCAATTTACACCGGGGAGTAACCGGGGAAAATCAGAGGGAGTTCGCGCCCACCAGGTGCCGTCGGCGCGCCCTCGCCGGGCCGGCCCACAGCGCCGCGAGCGCGACGTAACCGCCCACGGCGATGGCCTCGTTGTGCCCGATGTTGCGGGCCCCGGAGGCCGTTCCCAGAATCACGGGCGCCAGCCCCAGTGTCAGCACCATCTCCAGGACGAGCGTGGTTCCGCTCGCCACCCCCGGACCCGGCACGGTTGCCCCCAGATGGCCCTGCAGACCCTCACGCGTCCGGACAACACGATCGGCCTGGACTGTGCGCTGCCCGCGACGATCACCCCGGTCGCTATCTGCCGAAGATCGAGGAACTGGTGGTGCCTTCCGTGCGTGGCCGGCTCGGGTGACGTCGTAGCGGTGCCTGCCCTCGCTATGTGCCGATCCAGTAGTAGAGGCGGTCTCCACGGTCGGCCGCATCGCGGGCGATGCCGGCCAGCTCGGTCAGGACCTGGGCAAGCACGTCGGCATCGGTGTCCCTTCCCCGGAAGACCTCCGACACGGCCCAGTCGGCGGCCACGGCCCGCACCTTCTCGGGGGCAAGGCCCGCGAGCGCGTCACGGAACGCTTCGGTGAACGAGTGGCATACCGTTCCACCGTCGTCGCTTGAGTTGATGAACCGGCCGTACGGCGGGTCGGCCTCGACGGCCTCGACGGACCTCCCCGATATCAGGGTGTCGAGCGCCGGCATGTGGACCTCCGGGTCAATACCCGTCAGCACCAATTGGTCGTACCCCGAGCCCATCTCCTCCAGGGTGTCGTGTTCGACTGCTTCGGCAGCGTGGGCGTCGTCGGTTGCGGCGTAGTAGCCGTAGTGGATGGTCACTCGGTTGATCATGACAGACGCCACAGATCCTCATCGCGCGAGTGCCCGCACAGCCAGGCCGGGGCAAGCGGCACAGCAGTCGGGAACACGCCCGTCGGCGCTCAGGCGACCGTATTCCCGGACGATGCCGCCGACCACCGTCGCGGTCTGCTGCGCAACCGACGCACCGGACGGATGATCCGTTCCGGATCCCGCCCCGGCGACCCGCGGTCCAGGCTCCCGATCCGTGGCGAACAACCATCCCGCCGCGGAAACAAACAGGTCAACGGGACTTCTTCCTCTTCGCGAGGCTCCGCGAGGGAACCTTCCACCAACCCCGGCCGCCGGCCTCAGGCTGATCCTCGTCACGCTCGCCACGCGCAGAACAGCCGTACTCGTCGACCGAGTCGATCAGGACCGGGTGACCCCAGTAGCCACACGGACGCAAGCCCTCATCAG
The DNA here is from genome assembly GCF_044756625.1 of Streptomyces sp. NPDC091682. Lineage (NCBI taxonomy): Bacteria > Bacillati > Actinomycetota > Actinomycetes > Kitasatosporales > Streptomycetaceae > Streptomyces > Streptomyces sp. NPDC091682. The sequence goes on from NZ_JBIVTH010000002.1 coordinate 669,282, forward strand.
CCGACTCCTGAACAGGCTCTTCGTCACTCGTGACAGTGCCAGGCGACCTCCCGCCTGGCACGGACCCACCACCTTGACCAAACACATAAAGACACCTCCCGAGGCAGGGATCCCTCGGAAGGATTACGGTCGCTCAGACACCCGGGGAAGCCGGGCGACCACCAGGCCGGTCCGCGGCGCTCGGCTGCCGCCGAGCGCCCACGCAGTCGAGCCGGCCGGAAATTGGGGAGGGAACGGCCGATGTCCGACCTGCCGCACGCGGACTACATTGCCGCCGTCCACGCTGCGCTGGCCGCCGAGGGCCTGCGAGTGCGCAGCACCTGGACCACTGAGCTCACCCACCGGGCCTCAGACCTCCACATCACGAGTTACGATGACGCCGACGGCGGATTCCGGTTCGAGGACGGCGAGTTCCACGGCGAGCGGTGGTCCGAGCCGGACTGGGTCTGGCTCGGTTGGGAGCACCACCAGGGCTGGTGGCTGATGGACGAGGACAGCGCCCTGCTGCCGATTGCCTACGACCACAACCCCTTGCCTCTGTCCGAGCTGTTCGCCGACCCCACCGCCGTCGCCGCCGCCGTCCGGCAATGGCTGACCGGTCCGAGCCTGGGCACCCCGGTGCTGTCCGGCAGATGGTCACGAGCCGATGCGTCCGAAGCAGCCCTGCGGACCTGGCACGAGCGGCGCGGTCGCTGCCTCGACGATCAGGACAGGCACCTCCGCCGCGACGACGAAGGCGAACGGGTTTCCAACTGCCGCTGCCCGTACCAGCCGTGTGGCGCCGTCGCCTTGCGTGACTTCCGTGAGGACTGCTCATGGCACATCGTCCCGCGCGACCTCTCGTGGGGCCTGTGGTCGTCGCACTCCCCCGAATCGTGCCCGGGCCTGGCGGCCGGCACGTGACCTCCGTTCCTGCACGGCTCGCCGGCGGAGTGTCGGGGGTCGATCCCTGCCTCCCTGCAAGGCGCGCCGTGGACCGGTCGGTTCTATGCGGATCTGACCCACACCGGGTGAGGGGGACGCATGCCGTCCCCTCCGCCCCGCCGTCGGGTCACGTGCGTCAGGACCGCACGGTCCAGCAGCAGAGTGGGCCGGGGGTGTACCGCCGGGGTCATCGCGGTTCGCCTCGGCGGGACGACGATGGTGCGGACTGCTTCCGTGCTGCGCGCCGTCGTGCACCGGGCCGATCAAGCGGGTCCATTCAGTCCCGGGAAGGGCCGTTCGGCCCCCTGCGAGTCTCGGGTAGCAGAGGAAGTCCGGGTGATGGCGAGCAAGACAGGAGCGGGGGCCCGGAGCCGAGCTCCGAACCCGAGGCGATGCCGAGACGCTTCCCCGGACGGTGACATGCCGACGTCACCTCTGCCGCGGACCGGGGCGAGCCACCGGAGAAGTCCCCGGCCCCAGCCCGCGCCGGCCTTGCTCCTGGGGTGCGCTGGGGAGTTCTGCCCCCGCCCGGGGAGTCCCCGGGGAGTTTGAGCGGCATAGGCAGGGAAGCCCGTGGAAGCCCCTGAAAGAAGCGCGCTCGCGGGTCAGCACCCTAGAACGGTGCAGAACCGCAGGTCGCGGGGCTGACCACGGGGCCTGCCGACTGCACGTACCGAGATCATCCGGGGCGATGATTCCGGGAGGGCAGATCACCCTCACATAGGGGCGCGAGACGGGCAAAGTGCAGCCACTTCCACCACCCTAATCCCAGGCCAACTCGCGCTCCTCCTTTCAATTCCGAGGCGTACGTCAAGATCGAGCCCGGACGCAGTGCTGCTCGCAATCAACTCTGGGGAGAATCTGGGGGGCAACCAAAGGGCCATGGCGTCACCCCAGGTCCTGATTGCAGAGCCTGCACCAGTCCGCGAACTAGGGGCGTTTCAAAGTCCCCGCGAGTGCGTGGGTCCGCAGGTCGCAGCGGCGCAAGAGGCCCGGGCCGGCCCGTCGCGAACGCAACGACCGGTTGGGCGGGTTGACCCTCCCAAGTCGCCTTGATGCACCGGAGCTTCGATGTGCCACAGGTCTACCACCGTCTGCCTGATCAAGTCTGCCGGTCCTGGGCGGCGTGGCGGGACTGCCGCTGGTGGAGCGGCTGCTGCCGGATCCGGGACAGCGTCGCGGGGTGCGCCACCGGCTCGTGGCGGTGCTACTGATCGCCGCCCCCGATCATCAGGCTCCGCTCGCACTGCGCACCACCCGCCCCCTGCTCCACGAGGCGGTCACCCTCATCGCGGCCGGACAGGACGCCCGTACCGAAGTGGGGCTGGCCAAAGTCGCCGCCCGGATGCTCCAGCAGGTCACGGATTCCCCGCCGGACGCCCTGAGCCCGGTCCGAGGTGGGCTTCGGCCAGGCGGCTCAGGATCGCCACGGCCCGGTACGAACACACCGCGGCCCGGGGCGCCCACGCACGCGACAGCTTGACCAGCGCGACGGCGGTGATCGCCGCGGCCGAGGTGTCGACGGGCCATGCGGCCGGAACGCCTCGTTGGGCGGGGTGATCCGCCCGGTCAGCGCCTCCGCCTGTACATCAAACGCCCTCTGACAGCATCGGCCTGTCGGGGGCGGACGCCTCCCACCCTCTTTGGACATCACGCCCTGTTGAGCTCGTTCAGATGTGTTCCGCCGCCGCATCCAGCAGCCAGTCCGTCAGGTAGCCGGCAAACGACGAGCGGACCAGTACCCAGAATCCGGCCTTTGGTTCGTCCCTGGCGACCAGCACGATCTGCGTGCGGGCCAGGGTGGTCTGGGCGCAGCATCCGGCTGCGAAGACACGCGGGTGCAGGTCCAGGGGACAGCCATGTGCCAGCAGGTCACGAGCGCGTGGACCCGTGACGAGGAGGGTGGTGCGCTGGGCGGAGACGTCGGTGACGGCCACGGGATCGTCGCCGCTCGCGGCCCTGATCCGGCTCTCCAAGTCCCGCTGACTGCCGGTCGGCCCCACCACCAGCCATTCGTCGGGGCCGAGCCACACCGCGGTCAGCTCGCCGGCGCGTACGACGGTGTTGGGTTCGAGGGGCAGGTGGAGGCCCAGCGCGAGACCGACGGCGTCCGCTGCCGCTCCCTTGGCGTCGAGCCGTACGTTGACCTGGGCCAGGAAGGGGAGTTCGGCCAGCCGGACCGCGCCCCCGGAGGTGCGCGTCGCGGCGGCCAGGCGGTCGGTGGCATGCAACAGGGGACTGCGGCGCGGGATGGTAAGGGCGATGTCAGCCATCGCGGCGGGCTCCCTCGGGGTCGTAGAGGACAGGGCTTGCGACGGTCACCGGAACCAGGTGGTCGCCCACGGGGGCGTAGAGCCGCTCGCCGATTCGGTCCCGGCCGCCCTTCACCAGGGCGAGGGCGAAGGTCCGGCCGAGCGCCGCGCTGCGGTAACTGGAGGTGACGTGGCCGAGCATCGGCACGGGCGGGGCGGGCAGCACGCTGTCGGCGACCAGCTGCGTTCCTTCGGGGAGGAAGGCACCCGGGTCCTCCGGGAGCAGGCCGACCAGGTGCTTGCGGTCGGGGCGTACGGCGTCGGCGCGGGCGTAGGAGCGCTTGCCGATGAAGTCGGGCTTCTTCTTCGACACCGCCCAGCTCATGCCGAGGTCGTGCGGAGTGACGGTGCCGTCGGTGTCCTGGCCGATGATCGGGTAGCCCTTCTCCGCGCGCAGGACGTGCATGGTCTCGGTGCCGTACGGGGTGATGCCGAACGGGGCACCGGCCTCGTACAGCGCCTCCCACAGGGCGAGCGCCTCCCACGGTGACACATTGATCTCATAGGCCAGTTCGCCGGAGAAGCTGATCCGGCACACCCGGGCCTCGACGCCCGCGACGGTCGTGTCCCGCCACGCCATGAACGGGAAGCTGTCGTTGTCCACCGCCAGTGCCGGCGCGAGCGTCCCCAGCACCTCGCGGGAGCGGGGGCCAACCAGGGCGGCAGTGGCCCACTGTTCCGTGACGGAGGTGCAGTGGACGCGCAGCTCGGGCCATTCGGTCTGCAGCCATTCCTCCATCCAGTCCAGTACGGCGGCCGCGTTGCCCGTCGTGGTGGTGATCAGGAAGCGGTCCGGTGCGAGGCGGATGACGGTGCCGTCGTCGAAGATCATGCCGTCCAGGTGGCACATGACGCCGTAGCGGATCATGCCGACCTTCAGGTTGCTCATCACGTTGGTGTAGAGCCGGTCGAGGAAGACGGCGGCGTCCGGGCCCTGTACGTCGATCTTGCCGAGGGTGGAGGCGTCCATGAAGGCGACGCCCTCCCGGGCCGCGGCGCTCTCGCGCAGCACGGCCGTCTCCATGTCCTCGCCGTCCTGTGGGTAGTACCAGGGCCGCTTCCACTGGCCGACGTTCTCGAACAGGGCGCCGTGCACGATGTGCCAGTCGTGCAGAGCGGTCGTACGGATCGGGTCGTGCAGTGAGCCGCGGTCGCGGCCCGCGAGCGTGGCGAAGGAGACCGGCGTGTAGGGCGGGCGGAACGTCGTCGTGCCGAGGGCCGAGACGTCCACACCGAGCAGTTCGGCGACGACGCCGCTCGCCAGGACCCCGGAGGTCTTGCCCTGGTCGTTGGCGGTGCCGGCCGTGGTGTAGCGCTTGGTGTGCTCGACCGAGCGCAGGCCGGCGCCGGTCGCGCGGATCAGGTCGTCGGCGGTGACGTCGCGCTGGAGGTCTACGAAACGGGGTGCACCGGCGGCTCCCGGCACGAGGAAGACCAGCATGGCGGGCGAGTGCGGTTCGACGGTCACCTCGGGGAGGCGGGGCGCCTCGCACGTGTAGCCCTCGGCCTCGATCGCTCGGGCACCGGCGGCCGCGCCCTGCGCGAGGACCCCGGCCAGGTCGAGGACGCCGTTCGCGCTGCCGGCGACCTCGACGGCCTGGCGGCAGGTGTCGGGAACGAAGGAGCCGAGGGTGTCGTCGTAGCGCAGCTTGCCGCCAGCCTGACTGAACAGGTGGGCGACGGGGTTCCAGCCGCCGGAGACCAGCAGCAGGTCGACGGCGAACTCCCGCGTCCCTGCGGACTCGCCGTACGGGGCGGCCGTCACGGCAGTGAGCCGCGGGGCGCCTTCGGTGGCGACGACGGCGTGTCCGGTCAGCACCTCGATACCGGCCTCGCGGGCTCGGCGCGCCCACTCCCCCGGATCGGGTCGGGTGTCGACGATCACAGCGACCTCCACGCCCGTCGCCGCGAGATCCAGCGCGGCGGCGTAGGCGCTGTCGTTGGTGGTGAAGACGACGGCGCGGCGGCCGGGCAGGACGCCGTATCGGTTGATGTAGGCGCGGGCCGCGGCCGCGAGCATCACTCCGGGGCGGTCGTTGTCCGCGAAGGCCAGTGAGCGCTCGTGGGCGCCGGTCGCGAGTATGACGCGACGTGCTCGGATGCGCCAGACGCGCTCTCGGGAGAGGTGCTCGGGGGCGAGTGCGCCGAGGTGGTTCGTGCGGCGCTCGACGGCGAGGAGGTGGTTGTCGTCGTAGTGGCCGAAGACCGTGGTACGGCGGAGTACGCGCACCTCGGGTGCCGTGTCGAGCTGCTGACCCGACTCCTGTACCCAGTTGTGGAGTTGAGCTGTGTCCAGCAGGCTGCCGCCCAACTCGGGCCGGTCGTCGGCGAGGATGACGCGCGCTCCGCTGCGGGCGGCGGCCGTCGCGGCGGCGAGACCGGCCGGGCCGGCGCCTACGACAAGCAGGTCGCAGTGGGCGTGGACGGCGTCGTAGCGGGCCGGGTCCGGCTCGGTGGCGAGGCGTCCCTGGCCGGGCAGGCTGCTCGCCACCAGGCCGTCGTACAGCTCCACGGTCGTCGCGGGCAGCATCGGCTCGGGGAACGGGGCCTCGATCTGGATGACGGCGTTGGGCTCCTCGACTCCGGCCGAGAAGATGCCACGCGGGCGGCCGAGCTTGATACTCGTGCCGGCCTGGATGACGCCGTTGGCCAGGAGGGCGGAGGCGAGGGTGTCGCCTTCGTAACCCTGGTATTCGGTGCCGTCGAAGGTGAAAGTCAAGGGGCGGTCGCGGTTGATGCGGCCGCCGGTCAGGAGGCGGAAGCCGGTTGCCGGTACCGCCGCTGGGGACTCCGCCCCCGGACCCCCGTTCGGCCCTGAAGGGGCCTCGTCCCCAAACCCCGGACGGGCTGATGGTGCCGGCCGTGGCGGAGAAGGCACCGGACGCTCACTGACCGCCGGGCACTCCTCCCCCGACCGGTACACGGAGAGAACCTCGTTCGTCGACGTGTCCCGCACCGCGTTGAACCACCGTCGGCAGCCCGCCGCATGGCTCCAGCGCTCGGCGAAGGGACCCTTCGGGTTGTCGCGGAAGAACAGATACCGGGCCCACTCCTCGTCGGTCAGGTCTGCGGATTGCTCCGGATACGGCACATGGGCCTGGCCGCCGTAGTGGAACTCGGCTTCGTCACGGGGCCCGCACCAGGGGCAGGGGATCAGCAGCATGGTTGGGCTCCCTAGTGGGCCACCGCGGCCGCGCCGTGCTCGTCGACGAGCGCGCCGGTGGTGAAACGGTCGAGCGAGAAGGGGGCGTTGAGGTGGTGGGGGGTGTCGTGGGCGATGGTGTGGGCGTAGACCCAGCCGACACCTGGGGTGGCTTTGAAGCCGCCGGTCCCCCAACCGCAGTTCAAGTAAAGGTTGTCCACCGGAGTGAGGCCGATGATCGGCGAGGCGTCGGGGCTGACGTCGACGATGCCGCCCCAGGTACGCAGCACATGGGCGCGGGCGAAGACCGGGAAGAGTTCGAGGGCGGCGGACATCTGCTCTTCGATGATGTGGAAGGCGCCGCGCTGGGTGTAGGAGTTGTACGAGTCGATGCCCGCGCCCATCACCAGCTCGCCCTTGTGCGCCTGGCTGACGTACACATGGACCGCGTTGGACATGACGACCGTCGGGTGCACCGGCTCCAGGAGTTCGGAGACGAGCGCTTGCAACGGGTGGCTCTGCAGGGGCAGTTCGATGCCCGCCATGGCGGCGAGGACCGAAGTGTGGCCAGCCGAGCAGAGCGCGACCTTGCCCGCGGCGATCGGACCGAGGGAGGTCTGTACGCCGACCGCCCGGCCGCCGACGATGTCGAGGCCGGTGACCTCGCAGTTCTGGATGATGTCGATCCCGGCGGCGTCGGCGGAGCGGGCCAGGCCCCAGGCGACGTGGTCGTGCTTGGCGATGCCGGCGCGCGGCTGGTAGGTGCCGCCCATCACCGGATAGCGCACGTCGGGCGAGATGTTCACGATGGGGCAGACGTCCTTGACCTGCTGCTCGTCGAGCCATTCGGCGTCCACGCCGTTGAGCCGGTTCGCCTCGACGCGGCGCACGCTGTCACGGACGTCCTGCAGGCTGTGGGCGAGGTTCAGCACGCCGCGCTGGGAGAAGAGGATCGGGTAGTCGAGCTCGTCCTCCAGTCCCTCCCACAGCTTGAGCGCGTGCTCGTATATGCCGGCGCTCTCGTCCCACAGGTAGTTGGAACGGATGATGGTGGTGTTGCGGGCCATGTTGCCGCCCGCCAGCCAGCCCTTCTCCAGCACGGCGACGTTGGTGATGCCGTGGTTCTTCGCCAGATAGTGGGCAGTGGCAAGGCCGTGTCCGCCGCCTCCCACGATCACCACGTCGTACGACTTCTTGGGCTCGGGTGTGCGCCACAGCCAGTCGGGGTGCTCGGGGAGCTCGGCGCCCGGGGTGCGGGGGCTCATCGGACGTCTCCGTATTCTGAAAGGTGCGCTTCTGAAAGCGGCGTTTCTGAACGGTGTTGGTAGAGCGGATGCTTGGCTGCCACCTCCTCCGTGCGGGCGCGCAGGGCGGCGATGTCGGGCTCGGGCTGGAGGGCCGGGGCGATCACATCGGCGACCTCGGCGAAGTCCTCTTCGGTGAAGCTGCGGGTGGTCAACGCCGGTGTGCCGATGCGCAGTCCCGAGGTGACCACGGGTGGGCGCGGGGCGAAGGGCACGGCGTTGCGGTTGACGGTGATGCCGATCTCGTGGCGCAGGTCCTCGGCCTGCCTGCCGTCCAGTTCGGAGTCCCGCAGGTCCACCAGGACCAGGTGCACGTCCGTACCGCCGGTGAGGGCCTTCACCCCGTTGGCCGCCACGTCGGGGCGGGTGAGCCGTTCGGCGAGGATCCGGGAGCCGGCGAGCGTACGGGCCTGGCGCTCGGCGAACTCGGGTGACGCAGCGATCTTGAACGACACCGCCTTCGCGGCGATGACGTGTTCCAGGAGTCCGCGCTGCATGCCGGGAAACACCGCCGACTGCTGGCGGTGCAGCTCGGCGCGGAGGGCGGCGTGGGCCTCGGGGTCCAGCTCCGCCAGGGGGGTGTTCAGCGCGTTCATACGGCGTTCGCGTTCCTCTCGGCGGCCTCGACGACATTGGCGAGCAGCATCGCCCGCGTCATGGGTCCTACGCCCCCGGGCATCGGCGCGAGCCACCCGGCGACGTCGGCGGAGTTCGGGTGCACATCGCCGACCAGCCCGTGGTCGGTGCGGGTGATGCCGACATCCAGGACCGCCGCGCCGGGGCGCAGCATGTCCTTGGTGATCAGCCCGGGCGAGCCGGCGGCCGCGATGACGATGTCCGCCTCGCGTACGTGCCAGGCCAGGCCCTTGGTGCCGGTGTGGCACAGGGTCACGGTGGCGTTCTCCGACTTGCGGGTGAGCAGCAGCCCGATGGGCCGTCCGACCGTGACGCCCCGTCCGATCACGCACACCCGCGCTCCCGCGAGCGGTACGTCATGGCGGCGGAGCAGTTCGACGATGCCACGGGGGGTGCACGGCAGCGGGGCCTCGACCCCCAGGGCGAGCCGACCGAGGCTGACGGGGTGCAGGCCGTCGGCGTCCTTGGCCGGGTCCATGCGTTCCAGTACGGCGTTCGCGTCCAGGTGGCGCGGCAACGGGAGTTGGACGATGTATCCGGTGCAGGCCGGGTCGGCGTTGAGCTCGTCGATCACATCCTCGACCTGCTCCTGCGTGGCGTCGGCGGGCAGTTCACGGCGCATGGAGGAGACGCCGATCTGCGCGCAGTCGCGGTGTTTGCCGCCGACGTAGGCGCGGCTGCCGGGATCATCTCCGACCAGGACCGTGCCGAGCCAGGGCGGGCGGCCGACCGTGGCCGTCGGCTTGGCGACACGTTCCGCGAGTTCACGGCGGATAGCGGCGGCGATCGCTTTGCCGTCGAGCAATTGCGCGGTCACCGGCGGTGCTCCTTCCCTCGAAGCCGAAGCTGTGAGCTAGCCACGGAGGCGGGACATGGTCGGGTCGAAGAGGGGCTCCTCGGCGACGACCGCCTCGACGCGCTGGTCGAAGTAGCCGATGTGCACGGCGGTGCCGGGGGTGGCGAGTTCCGCCGGGAGCCAGGCGTAGGCGATGCCCTTGCCGATCGTGTAGCCGTAGGCAGCGCTGGTGACATAGCCGACGGCGCGATCACCGTCGTACACCGGCTCCTTGCCCATGACGACGGCCTGCGGGTCGTCGATGGTGAGGCAGGTCAGCTTGCGCCGTACGTCGGCCTTACGGCGTTCCAGGGCTGCCTTGCCGATGAAGTCGCCCTTGTCGAGTTTGACCGCGAAGCCGACGCCGGCCTCGTAGGGGTCGTGCTCGTAAGTCATGTCGGTGCCGAAGGAGCGGTAGCCCTTCTCCAGCCGGAGGCTGGAGAAGGCGCCCCGGCCGGCGATGAGGCCGCCCAGTGGCTCGGCCGCCTGCCACAGGGTGTCCCACAGCTTCTGGCCGAGGTCGGCGGTGGTGTACAGCTCCCAGCCGAGCTCGCCGACGTACGACAGACGCATCGCGGTGACGGGGACGGAGCCGATGTGGGCGCGCTTGGCGCGGAAGTACTTCAGGCCGTCGTTCGAGAAGTCCGCGTCGGTGAGGGGCTGGAGGACCTTGCGGGCCAGCGGGCCCCACAGCCCGATGCAGCAGGTGCCGGGGGTGATGTCACGTACGTGAACCGATCCGTCGGCCGGGAGGTGGCGGGTGAACCAGTCGAGGTCCAGGTTGCCGTTGGCGCCGACCTGGAAGAGGTCGCGGGCCAGCCGGGCGACAGTGACGTCACTGCGGATGCCACCGTCCTCGTCCAGCAGAAGGGTGTACGTGACGGAGCCGACGGACTTGTCGACCTTGCCGGTGGACAGCCGCTCCAGGAAGGCGGCGGCACCGGGGCCGGCGACCTCGAGGCGCTTGAGGGCCGTCATGTCGTACATCGCGACGGTCTCGCGGGTGGCCTGTGCCTCGGCTCCGACGATGGGTGACCAGTAACGCGCGGCCCAATCGTTCGGGGTCGGGATGGAACGGCCCTCGACCAGGCCCGCGTTGGCCTCGTACCACTGGGGGCGCTCCCAGCCGTTCGCCTCCAGGAAGAAGGCGCCCAGCTCCTGCTGGCGGGCGTGGAAGGGACTCGTGCGGATCGGACGCGGGTCCCCTGACGGCTGGAGCGGGTGCAGGATGTCGTAGACCTCGACGAAGTTCTGGCAGTCGCGGGCCAGGACGTAGTCCGGGGCGAGCTGGTGCGGCTCGAAGCGGTTGATGTCGCACTCGTGCAGGTCGAAGGAGGAGCAGTAGCCGTCGACCAGCCATTCGGCTACGGCCCGACCCACGCCGGCGGAGTGGGTGACCCAGACGGCCTCCGCAACCCAGAAGCCCTTGACGTCCGGAGATTCGCCGAGGAGAGGCAGGCCGTCGGTGGTGAAGGAGAACAGGCCGTTGATGCCCTCCTCGACCTTGGCTTCCTTCGTCGCCGGCAGCAGTGACTGGGTCTCGGTCCAGGCGTCCTCGAAGTCGTCCTCGGTGAACTTCAGGACCGACGGCATCCCGTCGGCCTCGTCGACGGACAGGATGTCGTCCGCGGAGAGCGGCATCGGGCGGTGACCGTAGTAGCCGATGCCCAGGGTGTCGAAGCGCTCGCGGTAGTAGAGATCGGCGTCCTGGTGGCGCAGGATCGGACGCACCGCCTCCTCGGTCTGGCCCGCCAGCGCCGGTACCGGTCCGGTCCAGGCCAGTTGGTGGCCGAGAGGGGTGAGCGGAAGGTTCATGCCGACCATGCGGGCGATCTTCGGGCCCCAGATGCCGGCGCAGCACACGACGATGTCGGCGCGGATCTCCCCCTGGTCGGTGAGGACGCCGGTCACCCGGCCCTCACTCTGCTGTACGTCGAGGACTTCATGGCGGGCGAGGAAGCGTACGCCGCGCTCGGTGGCCCGGCGGATCTGTGCCTCGACGGCGAGGACGGCCTTGGCGAGACCGTCCGTCGGCACCAGGAGGCCGCCGAGGACCTTGTCCGGGTTCACGAGCGGGTGCTGCTCGACGCACTCCCGGGTGCTCAGCAGCCGGGCCTCGATGCCCCAGGCGGCGATCCATCCGTGGCGGCGGTGGAGTTCGGCGAGGCGCTCGGGGGTGGTCGCCACCTCGAGGCCGCCGACCTGCAGGAAGCAGGGCCGGCCGTCGACGTCGAGAGAGCAGAACTTCTCGACGGTGTAGCGGGCCAACTCGGTCATGGTCTTGGAGGAGTTCGTCTGGAAGACCAGGCCCGGGGCGTGCGACGACGATCCCCCGGTGGCGGGGAGCGGGCCCTGGTCGACCACGGTTACTTCGGTCCAGCCTCGCGCGGAGATCTCGTCGGCGAGCGCCGCTCCCACGACGCCCGCTCCGATGATGACCACTCGGGGTCCCGCCATCGCCGCACCTCCGACTCAAAGCAATCCAGTTGCTGTCTGCGCAACATGCTTCAGGTTGCGCAACTCAATGTGCCTGTCGCCGGGAGTGGGTGTCAAGAGGTCCGCGACGTCGGAAAACCGTCCGAAACACGACGAGGCCCGGCAGGCTGACAGCGCAGCCTGCCGGGCCCGTCCGGCGGGTTTCCGGGTCACTCGTGCGGCAACGCTCCGCCGCCGGCCCGAGGCTGCAGACGGTGCCGCGTCGAGCCCTACTTGATCCAGGCGTCGACCTTGTCGGGGTTGGCCTCGACCCACTTCTCCGCCGCCGCCTCGGGCGACATCTTGTCCACCGCGATGTACTTGGCCACGATGTTCTGGTCGTCGTTCGTCCAGTTGAAGTTCTTCACCAGGTCATAGGCGGGACTGCCGGACTTGGCGAACTTCGCGCTGACGATCTTGTCCAGGTGGTACACGGGATAGTCGCAGGCGACCTGCGCCGCATCGGTGTCACAGCCTGTCGTGTACTCAGGCAACTTGACCTTGACCAGTGGTACCTCGGACATGAACCACTGCGGCTCGTAGAAATAGCCGATCACCCACTCCTTGTCCTTCTCGGCCTTCCGGAAGGCCTGGATGAGCGCGGTCTCGCTGCCCGCGTACACCACCTTGAAGTCCAGCTTCAAGTTCTTCACCAGTGCCTCGTCGTTGGTGACGAACGACGGGTCGCCGTCAAGGAGCTGCCCCTTGCCGCCGGACTCCGAAGTCTTGAACTTGGACGCGTACTTGTTGAGGTTGTTCCAGTCGGTGATGTCGGGGTGTTCCTTGGCCAGCCACGGCGGTACGTACCACCCGATGAGGCCTTCGTTGCCGGTCCGACCTGCCTCGACGGCGGTCTTCTGATCGGCGATGTACTTCTTCTTCAGGTCGTCGTGACCCCAGTTCTCGATGACGGCGTCGACCTCGCCCGTCCCGAAGCCCTGCCAGGCGATCTCTTCCTTGAGGTCCTTCTTGGTGACCGTACAACCGAGCTTCCGCTGCGCGACGTACGCGACGACCGCCGCGTCCGCCTCGTATCCCACCCACGGGTTGACCGCGAGGTTGAACGTGCCGCACTTGCCCGCGCTGCTGTCCGAACCGGCGGAGCTGTCACCGACCTTCGCACCGCCGCAGGCGGTGAGGGTGAGGCCGAGTACCGCTATGCCGGCCGCGCCGACTCTCCACTGTTGTCCTTGCGTTGCCATGATCCGCGCTCCTTATGCGCTCGTACGCCGAGCCGCTGCCTGAGTGATCCGGTCGAACATGACTCCGAGCAGCACGATGGCGAGCCCCGCCGCCAGCCCCTTGCCGTACAGCTGCCCCTGAGAGAATCCGGCCACGACGTCGTAGCCGAGGGCGCCCGCTCCCACCAGGCCGCCCACAACAACCATCGACAGCACGTAGATCAGACCCTGGTTGGTCGCGAGCGTCAGGGCACTGCGTGACATCGGCAGTTGAACCTTGGTGATGATCTGCCAGGTGTTGCACCCGGCAGCCGTGGCCGCCTCGACGGTGGTCTCGGGCACGGCCCGCACTCCGTCCCCGATGATCTTGATGGCGACCGGAGCCGCGTAGACGACGGCAGCGACGATCGCCGTGAAGCGTGTCGCGCCGAACAGCGCGAGGAACGGCACGAGATAGACGAACGGCGGCATGACCTGTGCCGCGTCCAGGGTGGGCCGCAGCATCCGGTCCACGAGCGGGCTGCGCCCCATCCACACCCCGAAGGCGACACCGAGCACCAGCACCAGCACCGTCGCCACGAGGGTCGACGCCAGCGTCGTCATGCTGTCCGACCACACGCCCGTGCCGACGAGCAGTCCCACGCACACGGCCGCGGTGACCCCGGCGCGCCATCCGCCGAGCACCGTGCCGAGTCCGACCAGGGCCGCGCCGACAAGCCACCACGGGGAGTCGGTCAGCAGTGTCTGGAACGGATTGAGCAGCCCGTTGGTGATGGCGTCGCGGAAGGCGTTCGTGATGCCCGCCAGGTTGTCCTGCGCCCAGGTAGTCACGTTGTCCGCCGCGCTCGCGATGGTGCTGCCGGCGCCGCCCTCGCCGGGGAACTCGGCCGCCCATACGTACAGGTGCGACAGGTACACCAGGACCGCAGCCACCACTCCGCCGCCCGCCAGCAGCGGGCGCCGCCACCTGAGGAAGCGGTTGCCCGAGCGCCTGGCCGCCTCGGCCCGTCCGCTCGCCGCCGTCGTGACCCGGTCGAGGACGATGGCCATGACGACGATGGCAAGGCCCGCGTTGAAGGCCGTGCCGACGTCGAGCGACTGCAGGGCCTGGACGACGGTCTTTCCGAGGCCGGGGGCGTCGATCAGGGCCGCGATGGTCACCATGGCCAGGGCGGCCATGATGGTCTGGTTGATGCCCATCACCACGGTCCGCTTGGACATCGGCAGCAACACCTTCAGCAGTGTCTGCCGCCGCGTCGAGCCCAGCGAGTCGGCCGCCTCCACGGTGGTCTCCGGTACGGAGCGGATGGCGTGCGCGGTGATGCGAATCGTCGGCGGTGCCGCGTAGATCAGCGTGGCGATCGTGGCGGAGGCCGGGCCGATCTGGAAGAACAGGGTCAGCGGGGCCAGGTAGACGAAGGTCGGCATCGTCTGCATGAGGTCCAGGAAGGGGGTCATGATCTGGTTGAACCGGTCGGAGAGCCCTGCCCACACACCCAGTGGGATCGCGAACAGCAACGCCACGACGACTGCAGAGAGGGTGAGCGCCAGGGTGTCCATGCTCTCCTGCCACAGGCCCTGCAGCCCGAGGAAGGTGAAGCCGGCCACGGCCAGGAGCGCGACCCGCCAGTTGCCGACGGCCCAGGAGATGTAGCCGGCTATGCCGACGACGCCGAGCCAGCCGATCTGCGGCAGCGGCCGGTCGGCGGACGGCTGGGAGATCAGGTCCTGGACGAAGGTCACCAGATTGTCGATGACCAGGCGGATCTCGTTGAAGAAATAGAGGAAGAGGGGGTTGGAGTTGCGATTGGCGCCGATGGAGTCATTGACGTCGTTGAACCAGCGGTGCAGATCGGTGAGGTCCGCCGCCGCCAGCGCCAGGGTCTGCTTTCCACGCAGCAGGGCGAAGAGCACCAGCCACCCGACCATGATCGCGGCCACCACCATGCGGCGGCTGATCCTGCGCCCGCCCGCGACGGGCACAGCCTCTTCGGCCTTGTCGGCCTTGTCGGCCTTCTCCCGTTTCTCTATGGCGACGGTCATCACATGTCGCCTTCCCGTCCGGCGACCACCGCAAGGATCTCCTCGTCACCGACGATGCCGAGCAACTTGCCGTTCTCGACGACCTTGACCGGCTTCTCGGCCGCCAGCACCGCCCGGGTGGCTTCCCGCACCACGACGTCCGGACCCAGCTCTGGGCCGTCCAGGGCGTCGTCCGGCTTCGCCGGACGCATGATCCACCGCAGTGTGAGTACGTCGCCCTTCGGCACGTCCTTGACGAACTCGCGTACGTAATCGTCGGCGGGGGCGCCGACCAGTTCGTCGCCGGTACCGCACTGGACCGTCTTGCCGTCGCGCATGATGAGGATGCGGTCGCCCAGCTTGAGCGCCTCGGAGAGGTCGTGGGTGATGAACACCATCGTCTTGCCGACCTCGTGGTGCAGACGGATGACCTCGTTCTGCATGTCGCGGCGGATCAGCGGGTCGAGCGCCGAGAACGGTTCGTCGAAGAGGAGTACGTCCGGATCGCCGGCCAGCGCCCGGGCGAGGCCGACGCGCTGCTGCATACCGCCGGAGAGCTGGTCGGGATAGGAGTTCTCGTAGCCGGAGAGGCCGACCAGTTCGACGACCTCCAGGGCCCGCTTGGTGCGCTCGGCCTTGCTCATGCCGCGGATCTCCAGGCCGAAGGACACGTTGTCGACGACCCGGCGGTGGGGCAGCAGCCCGAAGTGCTGGAAGACCATGGAAAACTTGCGGCGCCGCAGTTCGCGCAGGCGCTTGCCGTCCGCGCCGCGGATGTCCTCGCCCTCGAAGACGATCTCACCGGCGGTGGGTTCGATCAGCCGGGTCAGACATCGCACCAGGGTGGACTTGCCGGAGCCGGACAGGCCCATGACGACGAAGACCTCGCCCGGCGAGACCTCGAAGTTCACGTCTCGTACGGCGGCGGTGCATCCGGTGCGGTCCATCAGCTCACGGCGGGTGAGCCCGCACAACTCCTCGGAGTCCGGCACCTGGTCCGCCTTCGGCCCGAACACCTTCCACAGCTTGCGCACGGATATGACCGGGGTGGGGCCCAAGTCCTGGGGCGTGCTGCGCCGCTGCGGCACCTCGGTCTGTGCTGGGGTCACGATCGACCTCTCTTCGGCGTTCAGCCGCGGAACCAGTGCTGCGGCCGGGGTTGGATGTTCTGCCAGATGTGCTTGGGCTCTCGGTACTCGTTCAGGCCGGTCGATCCCAGCTCCCGTCCCACGCCCGAGTGCCCGAAGCCACCCCATTCCGCCTGCGGCACGTAGGGGTGGTAGTCGTTGATCCACACCGTGCCGTGGCGCAGCCGCCGGGCGACCCGCTGGGCCTTCCCGGCGTCCTGCGTCCAGACGGCTCCGGCGAGTCCGTACTCGGTGTCGTTGGCGATGCGTACAGCGTCGTCCTCGTCACGGAAGCGCTCGACGGTGAGCACGGGGCCGAAGGACTCCTCCCGCACCACACGCATGTCCTGTCGGCACTCGTCGAGCACGGTGGGCGGGTAGTAGTGGCCGTTCGCCAGTGCCGGGTCGTCCGGGCGTGCACCGCCGCAGCGCAGTACGGCGCCCTCGGCGAGGCCCGCCGCCACATACGCCTCGACCTTCTCCAGGTGCTGCACGGAGATCAGCGCTCCGGTCTCGGCCTCGGGGTCGAAGGGTCCGCCGAGGCGGATCTGCCGGGCGCGGCGGACGACCTCGTCGACGAAGGCGTCGTGGAGGGAGTCCTCGACGATCAGGCGGGCTCCGGCCGAGCAGACCTGGCCGGAGTGCAGAAAGACAGCCGTGAGAGCGAAGTCCACGGCCGTCTCGAAGTCTGCGTCGGCGAAGATGACGTTGGGGTTCTTGCCGCCGAGCTCCAGCGCCACCTTCTTCACGGTCGCGGCGGCGGTGGCCATGATGCGCTTGCCGGTCTCCAGCCCCCCGGTGAAGGAGACCATGTCGACGGCCGGGTCCTCGGAGAGCGGTGCGCCCACCTCGGGTCCGGTGCCCAGGACGAGATTGGCGGCGCCGGCCGGGAGCCCGGCCTCCTCGAGTGCCCGCATCAGCAGGATCGAGGTGGAGGGGGTGAGCTCACTGGGCTTGAGGACGACGGTGTTGCCCGCGAGCAGGGCGGGCGCGACCTTCCAGGACGCCTGGAGCAGCGGGTAGTTCCACGGGGTGATGAGCCCGCACACGCCGACCGGTTCGTAAACGACGCGGCTGACGGCGTCGTCGCGGCCGGTGTCGATCACCCGGCCGGCATCGGTGCCCCCGATCCCGCCGTAGTAGCGGAAGCAGGAAACGACGTCGGCCATGTCGCACTCGCTCTCCACCAGCCGCTTGCCGGTGTCCAGCGACTCGGCGCGGGCGAACTCCTTGGCGTCGCGCTCGATGAGGTCGGCGGTGCGCAGCAGCAGCGCACCGCGCTCCCGCTCGGGGGTGTGCGGCCAGGGTCCTTCGTCGAAGGCCCGGCGGGCCGCGGCGATCGCGGCCTCGGTGTCGGGGCGCGTCCCCTCGGACACGGTCGCGGCAAGCGCGCCGTCAGCGGGACAGCGGATGTCGCGGTGACCTCCGGCCACCGGATCGCGCCATTCTCCGTCCACATACAGGTCTGCCACGTGTGGAGCCCTTCGAGCGAATTTCGTTGCGCATTGTGCACCGTATTGCTTGTGATGGAACACCCTGGTCAATGTGCGGACATACGTCAAGAGGCTGACAGGTGACGATTGCGCCATGCGGGCAGTTGCGCGACCGCTCTTGACCACGAGCCGCACATAGCCCAACCATGTTGCGTATCGCTCACCATGTTGTGCAATACGCACCAACGGAGGCTGCACATGTCCCCTCGACCGCATCCTGGCCGTGAGTACGTCCTGACTCTCTCGTGTCCGGACAGCGCCGGGCTGGTCCACGCCGTGAGCGGCTTCCTCGTCAGGAACTCCGGCAACATCCTGCAGAGCCAGCAGTTCGATGATCGACTCAAGGGCCGTTTCTTCATGAGGGTCCACTTCGACGTTTCCGATCCAAACGCCGATCTGAAAAATCTGCGTTACCGATTCGGCCCCGTCGCCGAGGCCCACCAAATCTCCTGGACCCTCCGCGACGCCTCGACCCCGACCAGGACGCTGATCATGGTGTCCAAGTTCGGCCACTGCCTCAACGATCTGCTCTTCCGCCGACGCACCGGTGCGCTCAACATCGAGATCCCGGCGATCGTCTCCAATCACCGGGACTTCGAGGGACTGGCGGAGACCTACGGCGTCCCCTTCCACCACATCCCGGTGAACAAGGACACCAAGGCCGACGCCGAGGCGCGCCTGCTGGAGCTCGTGCGCGAGCTGGACATCGACCTGGTGGTGCTGGCCCGCTACATGCAGATCCTCTCCGACGACCTGTGCAAACAGCTGGAGGGGCGCGCCATCAACATCCACCACTCCTTCCTTCCCAGCTTCAAGGGCGCGCGCCCCTACCAGCAGGCGTACGAGCGCGGAGTGAAGCTCGTCGGCGCGACGGCGCACTATGTGACGCCGGACCTGGACGAGGGGCAGATCATCGAACAGGGAGTGGTCCGGGTGGACCACTCGCTCGACTCCGAGGAGCTGGTCACGGTCGGGCGGGACGTGGAGGCGCAGGTGCTCGCGCACGCGGTGAAGTGGCACAGCGAGAGCCGCGTCATGGTGGACGGCAACCGCACGGTTGTATTCCGCTGAGCGGCGGACGATCGCCGGGGCGGGGCTGGATTCCAGCCTCGCCCCGGCGTTGTATGGGCTCCGAGAAAGCGACCCGCCGGTCCGCTCAGCCGCCCAACCGGTCCAGCACAGCGCAACGCCACCGCTCGGTCTCGGCCACCTGGTTGAAGGTGAACACGTGCAGGCCCGCCACCCCCGCCGAGGGCGCGGTGAGCGCCTCGGCGCTGCGGGCGAGCAGGCGATCGGGCGAGTAGCCGCCGGGGGCCGCGAAGCGCAGGAACCAGGAGGCGTGCTTGGCCAGAAAGCGGGTCGACTCCCCCACCCCGATCTTGGCCGCCATGGACAGGAGCTTCGCCCGCTGCACGGGGCCCGCGACACCCACATGGACGGGCAGGGTGACATCGCGGCGGCGTATCCGGCCGACCCACTCAGCCAGCACGCGCGGGTCGAAGCAGAGGTTGCTCACGATGTACGTGGCGTGCGCGCGCTTGTCCCACATCGCCTGGATGGTGAGGTCGTCGTGGATGAGCGGGTGGCTCTCGGGATAACCAGTGATGCCGACATGAGCGAAGGGGCTGCCCAGCTCGCTCAGCCTGTGCAGCACCGGCAGCGCCCCCGCATAGGCCCCGGCCGGCGGATCAGCGTCGCCCGCCGGGACGAAGACGTCGTCGACGCCCGCCTCCCGGAGCCGGCCTATGACGTCCTTCAGGTGCGCGTCGTCCCGCAACAGACGCGCGGGCACGTGCGGGACGACGCGGTAGCCGTGCGCCGCGAGCCGGACGGTGAGGTCGAGCGTCGGCTCCAGGCCCTTGACCGGCGAGGCCGTCACGGTGACGACGACGTCGCGCGGGACATGGGCGAGGACCTTGTCCTCGGTCGTCTTCGCGGGCAGCACCTCGTAGCGGACGCTCGACAGCAGCGCCCGGAAGTGTTCGGCGTCCAATGCCTACCCGGCCTGCTTCCGGGCGTCGCGGTACCGGTAGTACGCGGCCTTGGAGGCGGGCAGCGGCTCCTTGCCGAGGATGAGGTCCGCCGCCTTCTCCGCGATCATCATCACCGGCGCGTAGATGTTGCCGTTGGTGACGTAGGGCATCACCGACGCGTCGACGACGCGCAGTCCCTCCACGCCGTGTACACGCATGCTGGTCGGATCGACGACGGACATCTCGTCGGTGCCCATCTTGCAGGTGCACGAGGGGTGCAGGGCGGTCTCGCCCTCCTTCGCAACCCAGGCGAGGATCTCCTCGTCGCTCTCCACGGACGGGCCGGGTGAGATCTCCCCGTCGTTGTACGGGGCCAGAGCGGGCTGGTTGAGGAGCTTGCGGGCGACGCGGATCGACTCGGCCCACTCGCGGCGGTCCTGTTCGGTGGACAGGTAGTTGAAGCGCAGTGCCGGGTGCTCGTTCGGGTCCTTGCTCTTGATCTTCACCGAGCCGATGGCGTCGGAGTACATGGGCCCGACGTGCACCTGGTAGCCGTGGCCGCCGGCCGGCGAGGAGCCGTCGTAGCGGACCGCGATCGGCAGGAAGTGGAACATCAGGTTGGGGTAGTCCACGTCCTCGTTGCTGCGGGCGAAGCCGCCTGCCTCGAAGTGGTTGGTCGAGGCGGGGCCCTTGCGGAAGAGCCATTGCAGGCCGATGAAGGGGGCGCGCCACTTGGCCATGTACGGCTGCATGGAGACGGGCTGCTTGCAAGCGTACTGGATGTACACCTCCAGGTGGTCCTGCATGTTCTCGCCGACACCCGGCAGGTCGTGGACGAGGTCGATGCCTAGCGCGCTCAGTTCCTCGGCGTTGCCGACGCCGGAGAGCTGGAGCAGCTGAGGGGAGTTGATCGCGCCGCCGCAGAGGATGACCTCGCGGGCGCGCGCCTGCTGGACCTTGCCACGTCGCCGGTACTCGACGCCGACGGCCTTCTTGCCCTCGAAGAGAACGCGGGTGACCAGCGCGCGGGTGGTGATGGTGAGGTTGGGCCGCTTCTTCACGGGCTTCAGGTACGCCTTCGAAGCCGACAGACGGCGGCCCCGGCTGACGTTGCGGTCGAATGGGGCGAAGCCCTCCTGCCGATAGCCGTTGACGTCGTCGGTGCGGGGGTAGCCCGCCTCCTGGACGGCCTTGAGGAAGGCGGTGAACAGCGGGTTGAAGGCGGGGCCGCGTTCGAGGACGAGCGGGCCTTCGTGGCCGCGGAACTCGTCGTCGGGATCGGCCGCGAGACAGTTCTCCATCCGCTTGAAGTACGGCAGACAGTGCGCGTAGTCCCAGGTCTCCATCCCGGCATCGGCGGCCCAGCGCTCATAGTCCATGGGGTTGCCGCG
Source organism: Streptomyces sp. NPDC091682 (assembly GCF_044756625.1). NCBI lineage: Bacteria > Bacillati > Actinomycetota > Actinomycetes > Kitasatosporales > Streptomycetaceae > Streptomyces > Streptomyces sp. NPDC091682. Next base: position 690,097 of record NZ_JBIVTH010000002.1, read on the forward strand.
CTGGAAGATCATGCCGTTGATGCTGCTGGAGCCGCCCAGCACCTTGCCGCGCGCGTGGTAGATGCGCCGGTCGCCCATGTGCGGCTCGGGTTCGGACTCGTACTTCCAGTCGTAGAACCGGCTGCCGATCGGATAGGTCAGCGCCGCGGGCATGTGGATGAAGACATCCCACGGGTAGTCGGGCCGGCCGGCCTCCAGGACCAGCACCTGGTTGCCCGGGTCGGCGGAGAGCCGGTTCGCCAGAGCGCTGCCGGCGGATCCACCACCGACGATGACGAAGTCGTATTGCAGGGGAGCCATGGTGCCTCGTCTCGCTCGCGCCGTAGATACGCGTGGCATGCTAATACAGGTAGCGCTATACGCACCAGGTTGCGGAAAGCGCAACGTGCGAGCCTGCGTTTCCACGCTGTTGTTTGCGTTTCTGTTGTTTACTGCGCATATAGTTTTGCTGTGAGCAACTACAGTCCAGATACCGAAACGACGGGTTCGCAGCCTGGCGGCGTGCAGTCCGTCGACCGCGCCATCAGCGTGCTGGAGATCCTGGCCCAGCGCGGCGAGGCCGGCGTCAGCGAGGTGGCCGCCGAGATCGATGTTCACAAGTCGACCGCGTTCCGACTGCTCGGCGCCCTGGAGGCGCGCGGTCTGGTGGAGCAGGCGGGCGAGCGCGGCAAGTACCGCCTCGGCTTCGGCATCGTACGCCTGGCCGGCGCGGTCACCGGACGCATCGACATCACCCAGCAGGGCCGCCCGGTCTGCGAGCGCCTCGCCGAGGAGATCGGCGAGACCATCAACATCGCCGTCATGCAGGAGCACTACGCGATCAACCTCTACGAGGTGCGCGGTCCGGGGGCCGTCGCCGCGCACAACTGGGTCGGCAAGCTGACCCCGTTGCACGCCACCTCCAGCGGCAAGATCCTTTTGGCCTACCTGCCGGCCAGGGAACGCGCCGCGATGCTTTCCGAGGCCGGCCTGAAGAAGGTGACCACGCACACCCTCACCTCGAAGACGAAGCTCGAGAAGAATCTCGCCGAGGCCCGGGAGCGTGGCTACTCCTGGACTGTGGAGGAGCTGGAAGTCGGGCTCCACGCCATGGCCGCGCCGGTCCGCGATCGGGACGGAGTGGTCATCGCGGCGCTCAGCGCCTCCGGACCCTCGTACCGGTTCACCGAGGAGCGTATGCATGAGCTCGCTCCGGTGCTGGTCAAGGGTGCGGACGAGATCAGCCATCGGATGGGCTACCTGGGCTGACCACCCTTGCGAGGCCGTCGCCGGCCCATCGGCCGCCGGCGTCGACCTGCCGAGAACCGCCGCCGCTACTGCGGCTGCCCTGTCCCCAGGCGTTCCTGGACCCAGTCGTGGAACTCACCGATGTGGTGCTCGCTGGGCACCAGTACGCCGCCCTTGGCGTACAGCCGGGAGCTCATCGCGGGCTGACAGCGCTCGCACGCGTCGAAGTCCTGCCGGTTGACGCGGTCGAATAGCTCCACCGACCGGCTGACGTCCTTGCCGCTTTCGACGACGCGTTTGAGGTAGAGCCAGTCGCACTCGACGAGCGTGCGGTCCGCGGCGACCGGGTACATCCGGTGAAAAATCACATGGTCGGGGACGAGGTTGATGAACACCTGCGGCTTGACGGTGATCGCGTAGTAGCGGCGGTCCTGCTCCTCGGTGACCCCCGGAATGCGGTCCAGCCCCTCGGAGCCGTCGACGGTGAAGCCCTTGATCTCGGCGCCGAACTCCGCACCGTGCCCAACGTAGTACTGAGCGGCGTACCCGTCGGCGAACTCCGGTAGCACTTCGGTGAGTTCGGGGTGGATCGTGGCGCAGTGGTAGCACTCCATGAAGTTCTCGACGATCAGCTTCCAGTTCGCCTTGACGTCATAGACGATCCGCTTGCCGACCTCGAGCTTCTCCATGTCGTAGTGCTCGATCGACTCGGTGTCGCCGAGGCGTGCGACGACGTCCTGCACGACCTCCTCGAAGGGAGGCGGGCTCTCCGCGAGGCACACCCACACGTAGCCGAGCCATTCATGGGTCGCCACGCCCGCCAAGCCGTACTCCGTGCGGCTGATGTCGGGCATCTTGGTGAGGTTGGGCGCCGCGACGAGTTTGCCCGTCAGGTCGTACGTCCAGGCGTGGTAGGGGCACTGGAAGGCACGCTTGACCTCGCCGGTCTCCTCCGTGCAGAGCTTCGCTCCGCGGTGCCGGCAGACGTTGAAGAAGGCACGTATGGAGTTGTCCCGTGCGCGCGTGATCAGAATGCTCTCGCGGCCCACCCCTACGGTCCGGAAGGCGCCGGGCCTGGCCAGATCCGAGGAGCGTACGGCGCAGAACCACATCGTTTCGAAGATGCGCTCCTGCTCCTGGGCGAAGATCTCTGGATCCGTGTAGGAGGAGCCGGGGAGGGTGGCGATCAGGCTGTCCGGCAGGCTGGTCGAGGTCACAGTGCACTCCTCGGAGAACGTCGTGGATCGGTCATTCACGCGCCGGGAAGAGCAGCTCCGGACGGTGTTTTGCATGGAGCAACGCTGAGCGTAATACGCAACAATAGAATGAAAGGTCGCATCGGCGCTGTCAAGATGCCGCGGAGGCGAGCTGCTTGCGCCAACGCATGAACAGTCGCGGCTGGTTCATCGCGAGCACGGCGACCGGCTGCCCGGCACGCCGGTAGACGGCCAGAAAACTGCGGTCGCCCAGGGCGCCTTCCTCGACCGTCACGCCGTCGGCACCGGCCGCATGACCGGCGAACTGGATCTTCACCCCGTACTGGTCCGACCAGAAGTACGGCGGCCTGGGCACACCCGGCTCCGCAGCACCCCGCGACAGCAGCGCGGCCACGGCAGCGTCGGGCCGCTCCCGCGCACCGGTCCAGTGCTCGACGCGGCGATGGACCCCCGCGTGGGGGTCGTACCAGGAGGCGCAGTCACCGACCGCGACCACACCGGCGAGGCTGGTACGGCCGTCCGCGCCGCACTTGACGCCGTTGTCGAGGACAACGCCGGACCCTTCCAGCCACTCGACACACGGGCTCGCGCCCACACCGACGACGACGATGTCGGCGGGGATGCTGCGGCCGTCCTCGAGCAGGACGGCGTCGACCCGGGTCTCGCCGCTCAGCCCCTTGACACCCACGCCGCACAGCAGCCGTACGCCGTGGTCCGCATGGAGGGCGGAGACGATGCCGCCCATGATCTCGCCGAGCGGTCCGGCGAGCGGCGTCGATGCCGCCTCGACGACCGTCACGTCGAGTCCGAGGGCGTATGCGGTGGAAGCGACCTCGGCACCGATGAATCCGCCTCCGATCACGACCAGCCTCCCACCCAGGGCCAGTTCGTCCCGCAGGGCGCGGGCGTCGTCCAGGGTGCGCAGAGTGTGCACCCCGGCCGTCCCGTCCGTGCCCGGCAGGCTCCGCGCTACCGCACCGGTCGCGATGACGACGCCCTCGGCCCGGACCTCCCGGCCGTCGGCGAGCCGCACGACACGGCCCGTACCGTCGGTGCCGAGTGCGGTGGCCCGGGCGCCGAGCAGCCATTCCGCCTGCAGGTCCTCGTCGTCCGACTCCAGCGCGAGATCGGCTTCGCCGATCCCGCCGACGAGGAACTCCTTGGACAGCGGCGGTCTGTCGTACGGGCGGTGCGGTTCGTCACCGATGACGACCAGCCGGCCGCCGTACCCCTGTTTCCGCAATGAGCGCGCCGCCGACAGGCCGGCCAGCGAGGCGCCCACCACGGCCACCGTCCTCACGCGCGGCCTCCGGCCAGCCGGGACCCGACGCAGGGCGGCAGGTTGGGGGCCTCCGTGGACAACACGACGTAGATCATGCCGCCCTCGACGATGACCTCGTGGGTACGCACCGGGCGCTTGGCCGGCGGAGCGTCGACGGCCCCGGTCCGGAGGTTGAACTTCGAAGCGTGCAGCGGGCATTCCACCTCGCAACCCTCCAACCAGCCGTCGGCGAGCGAGGCGTCCTGGTGGGTGCAGGTGTCGTCGATGGCGAACACTTCGCCGGTGTCGGTGTGGAACACCGACACCGGCGGATCGGCTTCGAGCCGGTAGGCCTCGCCTCGCGGCAGATCCGCGAGAAGGCACGCGGGAATCATCATGACACCTCGGTGCGTATAGCGAAACAGATTGCGGTAAGCGCAACGCCAGTTTGAGGGCGGCCCCAAACCCTTGTCAAGGCATCCAGGGGACGGGCAGCCCCCTGGTTCGGCGTTGTTCTTTACGCAACCCTTTGCACCATAGACAACGCTCGCCTGGAGGATCCCGTCGCGGCGATCAGCGTCTTCGACCTGTTCAAGGCGGGCACCGGGCCGTCGAGCTCCCACACCGTCGGGCCATGAAGGCCGCCCGCCTCCTCGTCACCGGGGTGCACCAAGACGGTCTGCTCCCCGGTGCCGCCTCTGTCCGGGCAGAACCCTTCGGATCGCTCGGCGCCCCGGGCCACAGCAAGCGGCAGCGGCAGCGGCAGCGGCAAGGCGGTACTCCTCGGCCTCGAAGGGACGGTCCGGAAACCGTCGACACCGGCACCAGGGACGACCGTGTGCGCCGGATCCACGAGGCCGGCCGATCGCGGCTGCTGCGCCGCCGGAAAGTGGAGTTCCGCTAGCGCGAGGACCTGGTGCTGCACCGTCGCCGCACGTTGCCGTTCCACCCCAACGGCGTGCAGTTCCCCGCCAGAGACCGCGAAGGCGGCACGTTGAGGGCGCGCACGTACTACTCGGTGGGCGGGGGCTTCGTCGTCGACGAGAGCCCCCCGGGCGCCGACCACATCAAGCCCGACGACACACCTGTACCGCTCCCCTTCGGCTCGGCACCCGAACTGCTGTTCCGCGCCAACGAGACCGGCCTGCCGATCAGTGGAGTGATGCTCACCAAGGAGCTGGCCCGGCGGAGCGAAAGCGAGGTGCGCGTCGGCCTGCTGCGGATGTGGGCGGTGATGCAGGAGTGCGTGGAGCGCGGCTGTTCACGGACCGAGACCACCCTGCCCGGGCGGCTTAGGGTGCCACGCCGCGCCCCGCAGCTACTGCGCAGCCTCGCCGAGGATTCCCCGGATGTGGATCCGCTGCACATCATGGACTGGGTCGATCTCTTCGCGCTGGCCGTCAACGCGGGAACGCCCTCGCCTCGGTCAAGGCGATCAATGCGGCACGGATGGCGCTGCGTGGCGACGACACTCACGTGGTCTCGCTCGACAAGGTCATCAAAACGATGCGCGAGACCGGTGCCGACATGAAAGTGAAATACAAGGAGACCTCGCGCGACGGCCTCGCGGTCGACGTCATCGAGTGCCGAGACGTTCCGAGGGTTCTGGCGAAGCCGCCGCCGGTGGTCAGAATCCGCGGTCGATCCACTCCTGAAGGTGCGGTGCCTCGGCGGCGATGGTGGTCGTCTCACCATGGCCGGTGTGTACCACCGTGTCGCCCGGCAGTGTCAGCAGCCGGTCCCGGATCGAGTCGACGATGGTGCCGAAGTGGCTGTGTGACCTGCCCGTCGCCCCCGGCCCGCCCGCGAAGAGCGTGTCACCGCTGAACAGTGCCCGCAGGTCCGGCGCGTACAGGCAGACCGCACCGGGGGCGTGACCGGGGGTGTGCAGGACGGTCAGCTCGACACCCGCCACGGTGACGACCTGCCCGTCCGCCAAGTCACCGTCGGGTGACCGCTCCGGGTGGGTCTGCTTCCACAGCGGCAGGTCGTCGCCGTGGAGCAGGGTCGGAGCACCGGTACGGTCGGCGAGTTCAGGGGCTGCGTCGATGTGGTCGTTATGGGCGTGGGTGCACACGATGGCCCGCAGCGTGCGTCCGCCGAGGGCTTCGGCGATCGCCTCGGCGTCGTGCGCGGCGTCGATGACGACGGCCTCGGTATCGTCGCCGATGATCCAGACATTGTTGTCGACGTCCCAGGTGTCACCGTCCAGGGAGAACGTCCCCGAGGTGACGAGGTGTTCGATGCGGGCACCCTTCTTGCCGGCCATCAGAAGACCACCACCGAGCGCAGTACGTCGCCGCCGTGCATCCGCTCGAAGGCCTTCTCGACCTCGTCCAGTGCGATGGTCTCCGTGACGAAGGCGTCCAGGTCAAGTCGCCCCTGCAGATAGAGGTCGATGAGCATCGGGAAGTCACGCGAGGGCAGGCAGTCGCCGTACCAGGAGGACTTCAGTGCACCGCCCCGGCCGAACACGTCCAGCAGCGGCAGCTCCAGCTTCATCTCCGGGGTCGGCACACCGACGAGGACGACCGTGCCGGCCAGATCGCGGGCGTAGAAGGCCTGCTTGTACGTCTCCGGGCGGCCGACCGCCTCGATGACGACGTCCGCACCGAAGCCGCCGGTCAGCTCGCGGATGGCCTCCACCGGATCACCCCGCTTGGAGTTGACGGTGTGGGTCGCGCCGATCTTCTTCGCGGTCTCGAGTTTCCGGTCGTCGAGATCGACCGCGATGATGGTGGCTGCCCCGGCGAGCCGGGCGCCGGCGATCGCCGCGTCGCCCACGCCACCGCAGCCGATGACCGCCACGCTGTCACCGCGTCCGACGTTGCCGGTGTTGATGGCCGCGCCGATGCCCGCCATCACTCCGCAACCCAGCAGTCCGGCGGCGGCCGCCGATGCTGCCCGGTCGACCTTGGTGCACTGTCCCGCCGCCACGAGCGTCTTCTCCGCGAACGCGCCGATACCCAGGGCCGGGGACAGCTCGGTGCCGTCGGTCAAGGTCATCTTCTGCTTCGCGTTGTGGGTGTTGAAGCAGTACTGCGGCCGTCCACGCAGACAGGCCCGGCACTGCCCGCACACGGCACGCCAGTTGAGAATGACGAAGTCACCCGGAACGACATCGGTGACGCCCTCCCCCACCGACTCCACAACACCCGCGGCCTCATGGCCCAGCAGGAACGGGAAGTCGTCGTTGATGCCACCCTCGCGATAGTGCAGATCGGTGTGGCAGACCCCGCAGGCCTCGATCTTCACCAGCGCCTCGCCCGGGCCGGGGTCGGGCACGATGATCGTTTCCAGGCTGACGGGGGCGCTCTTCCCCCGCGCGACGACAGCACGGACCTGGTGAGTCATGGCCACTCCTCAGCTGGTACGAGACCTGATTCGGGTGTTGCTTAATACGGCACGCATCTCATGTGCCGCAACATAGCATCATGGAGGGCCGAGCAGGGGTCAAGGATCCGTACACAAAGAACGCCTACTGGACAGGGGCGACCCCGCCCTTCATCGGCACCCGTGCACCCCCGCGCGATCGCGACCTGTTCGCGCGGCCGGACGGGGCGATACCCCTTGATCGTGGACCACCTGATCATTGGATCGCGAGGATCCGAAGGACAAAAGTTCCCGTTGTCGGGCTGCACCTACGCAAGAAGGTCCGCACCACCATCCCCGAGCCGACGGCGACGCCGGTGCCGGACCTGCTGCGGCGCGACTTCACCGCGATCGCACCGAATTCCCGGTACGTGAGCGGCATGACCCACCTGCATTCCCGACAGGCATCGCCACCCTCCGCAACGGGCCGGCCGAGGAGCCCCTGACGTCGAGACTTCGCCCCGCCAGACAACGCGTGGGCCACCACGTGCCGGGAGCGGTGCGGCAGGGGCCGTCGGAGGCTGCTCCACACTCATGCGGCAGAGACCAAACCGGAACTCCCCAGACCGCCCCGCTGGGGAGTGCCTGGGGAGTTCCGGGGCCGTACGGGGAGTCTCTGGGGAGTTCTAGCCGCGTAAGCCAGAAAGCCCGTGAAAGACCTCCAAAGCAGCAACACCGCAGGTCAGCGCCATACCATGGGCCGAAAGCCCAGCTCAGAGCCCCGGGCTCGGGGCCTACATCCTGCAGGACACCGGCTCCGAGCCGGGCGCACTGCCGCTGCTGGGATTCACCCTCGACCTGCTGTGGCAGAAACAGCGCGGAGGGCTGCTCACCTACCAGGCCTACCAGGAGCTCGGCGGTGTCACCGGGGCGCTGAGCCTGCACGCCGATCAGGTGTGGGCCGAGTACGTCCCCGAAGGGGACGAGCCGGCGGCCAGGCGGCTGTTCACCCAGCTCATCCGGGTCCCCATGGGATCACCGGCCGCGACGCGCCGCATCGCGCTGCGCGCCGACCTGGACGAGGAGCAGTGGCGCGTCGCCCAGCGGCTCGCCGCCACCCGGCTCCTGGTGACCGGCCGCAGCGCCGAGGGCGGCGAGAGCGTCGAGCTCACGCACGAAGCCCTGATCAGCGGCTGGGAGAAACTGGCGCGGTGGGTGGAGGAGGACCGGTCCTTCCTCGTGTGGCGGGAGTCCCTGCGCCACGACATGGACCGCTGGGAACGGGCCGAACGCACCTCCGAGCTGCTGCCGAAGGAGGAGCCGATGGGCGAGCTGCACAAGCTCGCCCCCGCTCCGGGAGCGGCCATCGGCACGGAGGACGGACTGGCCCCCTCCATGTCGGCGGACGGAACGCTGATCGTCCACCGGGTGCTGGACCACCTGGTCTGGTGGGACCTGGACAGCGGCGCCATCGCCCGCTCCACGCGTGCGCCCGAGGACCAGCCCGGCGGCAGCATGGACGACCTGTGGATCGGCGCGGACAACCGGACCCTGCTGCTGCGGCGGCACAGATCGGGGACCAACAACACGGGCCTGCTCGTCTACGACCCGGCGACCGACGCGTCCCGCGTCGTCGCCGACGGGGTGGACGTCATCGAGCTCTCCGGAGACCGGACGGCAGCCGTGGCGTGCAGCGAGCACGACGACGGCGCGGCCGTGAGCCTGCTGCGGATCTCCGACGGCGCCCCACAGGGGAAACCCTATGTCGAGCAGGACAAGAGGCATAGATCGGGAATCTGTCTTTCGCATGCGGTCAACACGGACGGCACCCAGGTGGCGCTGTACTCCAACAACTCGCTGCGGCTGGTCGACCTGCTGCAGCACAAGGTGCTCTCCACCGTCCCTTCGACCTACACCAGCCGGTCGAACCGACTGGCATCGGCCGACGGCAAGCTCTACTACGTCGGGTACAAGGACTCCCTGATCACCTACACCGAACTCCCCACCGGAGAATCCGTGCTCCAGGTGGGCCAGCAGATCATCACCCACGACGGCGGCAGGACGATCAGCGTCCTCGCCGACGGATCCGCGCTCCAGGTCCGGCCCACGGCGCCGGGCACCAACGACCAGATCATCGCCGAGGCCCCGCGCGCGACGCCGTACCGGAAACCCCGGAGCACCGACCTCGTGAGGCTGAGCAAGGACGGCCGCCTGCTCGCGGACCTGGAGGGAACCAACGTGGTGGCCGTGCTCGACGCCTCCACCCTGCGCCGGCTGGCCACCATCACCGCGGCCGAGCCGCCGGCCCCGGCCACCACCACGCCAGCGATCCTGGGAGGCGGCGAGGAGCCGGACTTCCAGCACTTCTTCGACGTTGCCGGCAACGTCCTGACCATCTCCGGGACCCTGGTCCAGCAGTGGGACGCGCGTACGGGACGGGAACTCGCCCACTACGACGCGAAGGCCCTGCTGCCCACCACGGGATCCGTGCCGCACACCAGCATCGGCCCCTACCCGGCCCCGAACAAGGTGGCCGTCACCGTCTGGGGCGACCCGTCGGTCCGCATCGTCGACATCACCACGGGCACCGTCACGGAGACCGTCCGCACCACCGAGGACGTCCTCGCCGTGCAGTTCGACCCCAGCGGCCGCTACTTCGGGCTGATGCGCCGGGGCTCGATCGTCGAGTTGTGGCGGCGCCACCCCCTGCGCAAACAGATCGGTCCCCTGCGCAGCACCGCCGAGGACTCCGCCACCCCGACCGTCACCCAGTTCCTCGACGGCGACGGCCACTTCCTGATCGCCGCCAACAACGCCGTGCGGACCTACGGCATCGAGGAACGCGCCGTCCTGGAATCGTACGAATTCGGTCTGCCGCCGAGCGAGACCTCCAGCTCCAGCTCCCTCTTCCCGCCCCGTCCGTACGCCTTCATGGACATGTCCAAGGACGCCAGGGCGGTAATCTACGCCGACCCCGCAGGACCCGGCGGTGTGCTGCCGCTCGACCCCCGGGCGTGGCAGCGCGACCTGTGCAAGGCCATCGGCAACCGGACGTTCACCGCCGAGGAGCGCAGGAGCCTCCCGGTCCGCGTCCCGGCGCAGCCGGTGTGCGCACCGGACTGAACGCCCCGGGACCGACGCCGATCCGCCCGGCTCGCGGGCCCGGCGGATCCCCGGGCCTCACACCGCGGGCCTCAGGCCTGCGCAGTGCCCGGCTCCCCGCTGCCCGCGCCCTGGGAGTCCTGCTGCTCCGCGGCGATCTTCGCGCGGACCTCGTCCATGTCGAGCTCCCGGGCCTGCCGGATCAGGTCGGTCAGGGTCGCCTCCGGCAGGGCGCCGGGCTGCGCGAAGATGGCCACCTGGTCCCGGACGATCATCAGCGTCGGGATCGAGGTGATCTGGAAGGCCCCGGCCAGCTCCTGCTGCGCCTCGGTGTCCACCTTGGCGAACACGAGGTCCGGATGGGCCTCGGAGGCCCGCTCGTAGACGGGGGCGAACTGCAGGCACGGCCGGCACCAGCCCGCCCAGAAGTCGATCAGCACGAACGGGTTCTCGCTGACCGTCTGGTCGAAGTTTTCCTTGGTGAGCTCGACTGTAGCCACGGTGTCCAGACCTCCTGATTGAGCCGTCTGCTCCCTTGAACGAACGTCCCGCCCTCCGCATTCCGCTTCTGCAGGACCCTCCCTAGAACGGGTGACCGGCGGGGGTGCTGCGGGCCGTGGTCCAGCGCAGTTCCGTGAAGGCGTCCAGGTTCGCCTCACCGCCGAAGCGGGCGCCGGTCCCGGAGGCGCCGACTCCGCCGAAGGGGGCGACTGCCTCGTCGTTGACCGTCTGGTCGTTGACATGGGCGATCCCGGTCGGGATGCGGTCGGCCAGATCGAGCCCGCGCGCCGCGTCCCGGGTCACGATCCCGAGGGAGAGGCCGTAGGGGCCCGCCGAAGCCAGCGCCACCGCCTCCTCCTCCGTCGCGAAGGACCGTACGGGCGCCACCGGGCCGAAGACCTCCTCGGCGTAGGCGGGGGTGTCGTCGGCGACGCCGGCCAGGACGGTCGGCCGGTAGAAGAGGTCCCGGTGCGTGCCGCCGGCCACGAGCTTGGCCCCCTGCCCGGTGCTGGCCTCCACCAGGGCGTGGACGCGGTCCAGCTGGGCGCGGTCGATCAGCGGGCCCAGGTGGACCCGCTCGCGGTACGGGTCGCCCACGGCCAGTTCCTCGGCGCGCGCGGCGAGCCGCTCGACGTACTCGTCGTAGAGCGAGGTGTGTACGAGGTGCCGCCCGGCGGTCATGCAGATCTGGCCCTGGTGGAAGAAGGAACCCCAGGAGGCCTGGGCCACGGCGGCCTCGACGTCGGCGTCGCGGAGCACGACGAGGGCGGAGTTCCCGCCGAGTTCCAGGTGCACGCGCTTGAGGTGACGGCCTGCCAACTCACCGACGGATCGGCCCGCGGCGGTGGATCCGGTGAAGGACACCACCCGCACGCGCCGGTCCGCGACCACCGCGGCGCCCGTCCCGGCACCGCCGGGCAGGACCTGCAGCAGCCCGCCCGGGAGCCCGGCGGCGGCGAAGACCGCGGCGAGGGCGAGGCCGCCGCAGACGGCGGTGCGCGGGTCCGGCTTGAGCAGGACCGCGTTGCCGAGTGCCAGCGCCGGCGCGACCGAGCGGATCGCCAGGATCAGCGGGGCGTTGAAGGGGGCCACGACCCCGACCACCCCGGCCGGCACCCGGCGGGTGAAGGACAGCCGGGGGGCCTCGCTCGGCAGCACCTGCCCCGTGGGGCGCGAGGCCAGCGCCGCGGCCTCGTAGCACTCCTGGGCCGCGACGTGCAGCTCGAAGTCGGCCTTGCCGGGTATCGAGCCGGACTCGCGGACCAGCCATTCCCGCAGCTCGTCGGCGTGTGCGGTGAACAGGTCCCCGGCGCGGCGCAGCACGGCCGCCCGCTCCGGGTGCGTGGCGCGCGCCCAGTCCCGCTGGGCCGCGAGGGCCCGTACGGCGGCCTGCGCCACGTCGGCGGGTACGGCGAGCTCGATGGTGGCGAGGGTGCGGCCGGTGGCGGGTTCGACGACCGGGGCGGAGCCGCCGGTGAGGGTGGGTCCGTCCTGCCAGAGCGTCGGATCGAGGAGCGGCATGGCGCGGGGCCTCCGGTGGGGATGGGCGGGGCGGGGGGCGGCAGCACGCGCCATCGTGCCAGACCGGAGGCTCCACATCTGTTCAGTTATTGGGCAGTTGACGGCGAGCGGTGACCGGAAACGATCGACGCCCGCGCGCCGCACCGGCCCGGGTCAGCGCTCCAGGACGAGGGCGATGCCCTGCCCGACCCCGATGCACAGGGCCGCCATGCCGGTGCCGGAGCCCGCCGCCGCCAGCTGGTGCGCGACCGAACCCGCCAGCCGGGCACCCGAGGCGCCGAGCGGATGGCCGATCGCGATGGCGCCGCCCCGCGGGTTGACCACGGCCGGGTCGAGCTCCGGCCAGGCCGCGAGACAGCCCAACGCCTGTGCGGCGAAGGCCTCGTTCAGCTCGAAGGCGGTCAGATCGGCGAACCCGCGGCCGGACTTGGCGAGCGCCCGCTGGACGGCGTCCACCGGACCCAGGCCGAAGAGCTGGGGCTCGATGCCGGTGACGGCGGACGCGCTGATCCGGGCGAGCGGCTCCCGGCCGGTGGCCGCCAGACCCTCTTCGTCGGTCAACAGCAGTGCGGCGGCGCCGTCGTTGAGCGGGGAGGCGTTGCCCGCCGTGACCGTACCCGTGCCGTCCGTCCGGAAGGCCGGCTTCAGTCGGGCCAGCGCCTCGGGCGTGGAACCCTCCCGGATGCACTCGTCACGCACCAGGTCCACGCCGGCGTACGGAACGACCTCACCGTCGTACAGCCCGGCGGACCAGGCGGCCGCCGCCTTGCGGTGACTCTCCAGGGCGAAGGCGTCCTGTGCGTCGCGGGTGATGCCGTGCTTGTCCGCGACGAGTTCGGCTCCCTCGCCGAGCGAGCCGGTCCACTCCTCGGGCATGCGCGGGTTGGTCATGCGCCAGCCCAGGGTGGTGGACCACATCTGCTGGTGGCCGGCCGGGAAGGCGCGCTCGGGCTTCTGTACGACCCAGGGGGCGCGGCTCATCGACTCGACCCCGCCCGCGATGGCCACGGAGGCGTCGCCGAGCGCGATGGCGCGGGCGGCCTGGACCACGGCTTCGAGGCCGGACCCGCAGAGCCGGTTGACGGTGACCCCGGGGACGCTCACCGGCAGCCCGGCCAGCAGCACCGCCATGCGGGCCACGTCGCGGTTGTCCTCGCCCGCGCCGTTGGCGTCGCCGAACACGACGTCGTCGATGCGGGCCGGATCGAGGTCCGGCGTGCGCTCCACCAGCGCGCGCACGACGTGCGCGGCCAGGTCGTCAGGCCGGACCCCGGCGAGGGCGCCGCCGAACTTGCCGATCGGGGTTCGGACGGCGTCGACGACGTAGACGTCGCGGACGGTGCGGATGCTCATGGGGGCTCTCCTGGGCGGATCCGTACGGGCGGTGGCGCGTCGGTGCCGGTGTGGACACCGGGGCACGCCGCCGGGCACGCCCGGTGGGGCGCGCCCGCAGTCTCCGTCCGCACGTCACCGCCTGTCAACGGCTCCCCGGACCGGGGCCGGCGGCCGTCCGGTCCTGTCCCCCGCGCACCCCGGGCCCGGGCGCCGTCAGGTCGACTCCCGCTGGACGGCGGCCGCCGCCATCAGGTCGTACCGCTCCGTGACCTCCGACGGCTCGCGCACCGCGTGGTCCACCAGCGAGGCCAGATGGGCGCCGGTCGGCATCTCCAGTCGTACGGTGCTCAGGCGGGGCCGCAGCAGTCGCCCGATCAGCAGGTCGTCGGCGCCGATGACGGCGACGTCCTCGGGGACGCGGAGCCCCTCGTCCTGGAGGGCCCGCATCAACAGCATCGCGTACTCGTCGTTGTACGCGAACGCCGCGTCCAGCCCGAGCCCGTGCCAGCGGGCTGCGAGGGCCGCGGCCGATTCCTCGGAGTAGGCCATCGGCAGGGCCGTGACCTCGGCGCCCGTCACCGACCGGGCGCCCACGAGCCGGGGCACGGAGAACAGCTCGAGGCCCTCCTCCTCCGGGACGACCACGCCGATCCGCCCGCGTCCGCGCTCCACGAGGTGGGCGGCGGCCCGGACGCCGACCTCCTGCTGGTCCATGACGAGCGCGTGCGCCCCGGGCACTGCGGCGGGCCCCAACGTGATCACCGCGCGGGCCCCGGCCCGCTTGAGGGTGGCGACGTTCCGCGCGGAGAGGGCGATCTCGCCGAGGGAGATCACGGCCACCGGACGCAGTTCCGCCCAGGCCCGCACGGCCTCGTCACCGGTGAGCCCGAGGCTCCCGTACTGCACCACCGTGTAGTCGAGGCGGCGCAGCGCCCACTGGAGTTCGTTGAGGAAGGTGCTGTAGAGCGGCCCGACCGGCACGTGGGAGGTGGGCAGCAGCACGATCCTGGTGTGCCCGGCGCGCAGGCTGCGGGCGGCGGCGTGCGGGACGTACCCGAGCTCTTCGGCGGCCTCACGGACCTTGCGGCGGGTCGGCTCGCTGATGCGTACGGCTTCCGCGTTGTTCAGCACGTACGAGACCGTCGCGCGCGAGACGCCGGCGAGGCGGGCCACGTCGGCGCTCGTCGGAACGGGGGGCGGCGGGTGCTTCGGCGATTTCGATGACTGGGACATTGCCGTCGAATCTTTCCAGACCGATCACGCCCGAGGGCTGACGGATGGCCGGAAATGGATGCCGCACAGTGATTACACGAGTCATTGACACGTACAACCGCCGTGGCACATCCTTCTTCGGCCCGCAGATCGCCGCGCCGTTCGCCGCCTCGGTGATCACCTCGTTCAGCGGTGGGTGCACCGCGCCGTTCGTCGTCGCGGCCGTGCCGGCCCGCGGCGGGGGCCCTTTCCGTGCAGCCGATCCACCGCGTGCGCCGACGCCGTGACGCCCCGGCCGGCACTCCGCACCGGCGGCCCGCACCTTCCACACCCTCCGCGCCACCACGCTCGCCCACCCGACCGAAATCCACCGCCGAGAAGAGCACACCGGGCACCTGCACACCCGAACCCGGGGCGAGGGCGCCCCTGGCTCTGGAACTACCCGACCACTCCCCGTTACGGTCTCCCTACCGACCGGTAATGGGGAGTGGTACGCGATGTCCGATACAGCTGTTCCGACGGCCTGCAGCCTGGTCGACATGGTCGGCGCACTCGCCGAAGGGAGCGTGTCGGCGAGGCGGTTGACCGAGGAGGCGCTGCGCCGGATCGCCGCGGCCCAGCCGGAGCTCAACGCCTTCCGGACGGTACGCGCCGAGGCCGCGCTCGCGGAGGCGGACGCGGCGGACCAGCGGCTGGCCGCGGGCGAGCGGCTGCCGCTGCTGGGCGTACCGCTTGCGGTCAAGGACGACATGGACGTGACCGGTGAGCCGACCGCCTTCGGCTGCGCGGGAGCCTTCCCCCCGAAAACCGCCGACAGCGAGGCGGTACGAAGGCTGCGGGCGGCCGGCGCCGTGATCGTCGGCAAGACCCAGACGCCGGAGTTGGGGCAGTGGCCCTTCACCGAGGGCGGGGCCTTCGGCGAGACCCGCAACCCGTGGAACACGGCCTACACGCCCGGCGGCTCCTCGGGGGGCTCGGCCGCCGCCGTGGCGGCGGGACTGGTCCCGGCCGCCCTGGGCTCGGACGGGGCCGGCTCGGTCCGGATCCCGGCGGCCTGGACCCATCTGGTGGGCGTGAAACCCCAGCGCGGGCGCATCTCCACCTGGCCGGAGCCGGAGTCCTTCCACGGGCTCACGGTCAACGGCGTCCTGGCGCGCACGGTCGCCGACGCGGCGCTCCTGCTGGACGCCGCGAGCGGCCCGCACCCCGGGGACCTGCACCGCCCGGCACGGATCTCCGCCGTAGCGGCGACCCGCCGCCCGCCCCGGCGGCTGCGGATCGCCCTCTCCTTCGCGATGGCCTTCACGGCGACGCCCAAGTCCCTTGATCCGGAGGTCCGTTCCGCCGTGGAGCGACTGGCCGCGCGGTTGGAGTCGCTGGGCCACGAGGTGATCCCGGAGGACCCTCGTTACGGCCCGATCGGCCTGACCTTCGTACCCCGCGCGACCAGTGGCGTACGGGACTGGGCGGCGCGGGTGCCCGATCCCGCGCTGCTGGACCCGCGCACGCACGAGGCCGTGCGGACGGGCCGCGCCCTGGGCGGGCTCGCCCTGCGGGCCTCCCGCCGGGCGGAGACGGTCCTGCGGCGTCGGGTCGGTGAGGTCTTCGACCGCTTCGACGTGGTGCTGACCCCGACGACGGCCACCCCGCCCCTGCGGATCGGCGCCCTGGCCGGGTTGGGGGCCATGGCCACGGACCGGGCGATGATAGCGGCCTGCCCGTACGCCTGGACGTGGAACGTGCTGGGCTGGCCGGGGGTGAACGTCCCGGCGGGCCTCACGACCGACGGACTGCCGATGGGAGCCCAACTACTGGGCCCGGCCGACTCGGAGCCGCTGCTGCTGGGGCTGGCCGCGCAGCTGGAAGCGGCGGAGGACTGGGCGGCGGTGCGGCCGGGCCAGAAGGCGGCGGTCTCCTCCCGGTGATCCCCCCGCTCGTGTAAGTTCCCATGAGGAACTATCAAGCGCCACATCACCGGAAAGGGCGACGCGACCCATGGTTCAGCAGACGTGGACGGCCGTTGACAACTACTTCGACGGACTCCTGGTCGAGGAGGACGAGGCCCTGGTCGCCGCGACCGCCGACGCCGAGGCCGCGGACCTCCCCGCCCACCAAGTGGCCCCCAACCAGGGCAAGCTGCTGAACCTCCTCGCCCGCGTCCGGGGCGCCCGCCGGATCCTGGAGATCGGCACCCTGGGCGGCTACAGCACCATCTGGCTGGCCCGCGCGCTCCCGGCCGACGGGCGGCTGGTCACGCTGGAGGTCGACGAGCGGTGCGCCGACGTCGCGGCCGCCAACATCGCCCGGGCCGGGCTGGAGCACGTCGTCGAGATCCGGCGCGGCCGCGCCGTCGACCTGCTGCCCGGACTCACCGGCGAAGCCCCGTTCGACCTGGTCTTCATCGACGCCGACAAGCCGTCCAACCCCGAGTACCTGGAGTGGGCCCTGAAGCTCACCCGACCGGGCAGCGTCATCATCGGCGACAACGTCGTCCGCGACGGCGCCGTCATCGACCCGGACAGCCCCGACCCCCGTGTCCAGGGCGTGCGCCGGTTCACCGAACTCATCTCCGAACACCCTCAGTTGACCGCCACCGCCCTGCAGACCGTCGGCAGCAAGGGCTACGACGGGCTCGTCCTGGCCCTGGTCACCGACTGAACCGTGGCGCGGGCGCGCGCGCCCGCCTCCTCCACCAGGCCCCCGGCAACCAGTAGCCTCACCCGGATGACGGCACTTTCCCACCACCGCAACGGCCACACCGAGCAGCCCGGGCAGGGCGGCGACACCGCGACCACAAAGGCCGATCCGCGCGCGATCGGCCCCGTGCGGACCGAGTACGCCCCGGACCCCGACGGCGATCCCGACCCCGGCGAGATCGTGTGGACCTGGGTCCCCTTCGAGGAGAACGACGGGCGGGGCAAGGACCGTCCCGTGCTGGTCGTGGCCCGGGAGGCGGGCGGCCGGACCCTGCTCGCCGTACAGCTGTCGAGCAAGCGGCACGACCACGACCGGGAGTGGGTGCCGATCGGCACCGGCCCCTGGGACAGCGCCGGCCGCGAATCCTGGGTGGACGTGGACCGGGTGCTGCGGGTGCACGAGGCGGGGATGCGCCGCGAGGCCTGCGCGCTCGACCGCGGCCGCTTCGACCTGGTCGTGGACCGGCTGCGCGAACGCTACGGCTGGCGGTGACCCGCGGGCCCGGCGGTGGTCGCGGCGGGGCCCGGGGCCACCGCCCGGGACCGGTCCCGGCCTCCCGTGTCCCTGGCCCTGAGCATCCTGATGATCTCCTAAGGTGAGCCCCGTAGGCGGACACAGGGAGTAGCGGACATGCGAATAGAACGACACAGGGTGAGCGAGGCGGCCCTGGCGGCGGTGCGCGAGGACTTCGCGAACAAGATGATCTCGGACGTGTACTCCCGGTCCCGGGCCGGTCGGATCGACGCGTACGACTGGTGGGACATCACGCTGCGGTTCCTCGACGGCCTCGGCGCGATCTCGGCGGTGACCCCGGAGCTCGACACCCCGGAGGCGAAGGCGATCTTGGCGGACGCGGCCGAAGCGGCCGCCGGCACCGTGTCGTTCGCCGCCTACTACCCGAAGGCGTTCTTCCACGTCTTCCTCAACTACGTCAACCTCGGACTCGACTACGAAGCCGACCCCGAGGGCACTCCGCAGCCGATCACTGCCATCCGCTGGATCGACGCGTTCTGCGTCGCGGTCCTCGCCGACAAGACCGAACGGCACGGCGAGGCCTTCCACTTCGCCCGCCTGGCGCCGCAGCGGGCCGGCGGGCCCGGGCTCCCGCCGGTGGAGCTGATCAACGGCCTGCTCGCCTACGTCAGCGGGGACATCGGGGTCGAGTACCAGAAGGTCCCGCCCTCCCCGCAGGAGAAGCTCGCCGCTCTCGATGCCGCGCTCGCCCGGATCGCCGACCGGCATGCCCGAGCCGGGGCCGGAGCCGACAGGACCGGGATAGGTGCGGCCGACCCCGCCACCGGTGCGCTGCGCGCCCTGCGCGCGCTGGCCGCCCGGGACCGGGAGGCCTTCGGCGTCGAGCTGGCCGCACTGCTGCTCCCGTACTCCCACTTGGACGACCCCCGGGCCGAACCGCGCACCCTGCTGCCCCTGCTGCCGCTGGCGCTGGCCGCGCTCGGCTACCGCCGCGAGGGCTGGCGGCCGCCGGTCGAGTCGGGGTACCTCCCCCGGGCGCTGGTCACCGGTTTCGAGACCCCGCCGCCGCGCGTGGGACCGTACGGGCGCGAGCGGCGTGCGGACGCCGTAGCGGCGCTGGCCAAGGGCCCGCTGGTCGTCGAGCGTCCTGAGATGCCGGATGCTGCGGGGCACGCCGACCGTGTGGTGCGCGCGCTGCACGAGGCCGTCCGTACGGGGGGCGCGTCCGAGGCCTCCGCCCGCACGGACCGCCCGCTCGGCCCCGGAAACTGGTACGAGGCCGTGGAGCACGCCCTGATCACCGGAAGCCGCGCGGAGCTCGCCCCGCTCGTCCTCAGCGGTCCCACCGCCCTGGAAGAAGACCGTTCCGCGTACGCCTCGTACCGGCAGGCCCTGCACGACTACCTGCGGGGGGAAGACCCGGAGCCCGCCACGGACCGGGCCGTCGCCGACGTCGAGCGGGCCAGGGATTGGGGCTTCCTGCCGGCTCCGGCCGTGCTCTTCTCCCAGCTGGTGGAGGGCGACGAGGAGAGCTTCAACCTGGCCCTGGCCGATGCCCTGGAGGCCCACCGGGACTACTACTCGGTGGGCGACCGGCTCTACGGCGCCGGGGCCGACGCCGCGGTGGACTTCGACATCCTGGCCCTGGCCTGCCACGCGCGCCGCCGGGGCTGGCGCATCCGCGTCCACTCGCCCTACCTGCCGGAGAGCCTGCTGGGAGCGGCGCAGCCGTTCTGAGCACACGCGTTCTGAGCACACGCGTTCTGAGCGCAGCCGCTCCGAGCGCAGCCGCTCCGAGCGCAGCCGCTCCGAGCGCAGCCGCTCCGAGCGCCCAGACCGGGCCGACCCGCCCCTCAGGCCGGGAAGGCCCGCTCGAAGGCCTCGCGGGTGGTGGGGTCGCGGTCGAGGATGCCGAACACGACCAGCTCGAAAACCCCTGCGAACCGGTCCGCGAGCAGTCCCCGGAAGGCCTCGGCCACCTGGGCCGGGTCGTTCTGGAACACTCCGCAGCCCCAGGCGCCCAGCACCAGCCGCCGGTACCCGTGCAGCGTCGCCACCTCCATGACGAGCTCCGC
Source organism: Streptomyces sp. NPDC091682 (assembly GCF_044756625.1). Taxonomy (NCBI): domain Bacteria; kingdom Bacillati; phylum Actinomycetota; class Actinomycetes; order Kitasatosporales; family Streptomycetaceae; genus Streptomyces; species Streptomyces sp. NPDC091682. The sequence continues at coordinate 710,031 of NZ_JBIVTH010000002.1, forward strand.
GCGCCGCGCCAGCGCCGCCGGGATCTCGGCGGTGCGCTCGGGCTCCTGCCGCCGGATGGTGCCGGCGTTGGGCGCGGGCGAGGTGAGGAAGCCGACCCGGAACGGGTTCTCCAGCAGATCGCCCCGGTCGTCCCGGAACACCGGGACCCCGGGCGAGTGAATCACCCGGTCGGTGTAGAAGGTGCTCCGCTCCGCGCGGTGCACCTCGTAGTACTCCGGGGCTTCGAGCAGGGTCTCGTACAGGGCCGAGGCGCGGCACAGCGCCTCTTCCTGAGCCTTGGCCCCGCGGACGTAACCACCCCCGGGATTACGGGCCGAGGCGAAGTTCAGGACCGCAACGGGAGAGGGGTCCGGGTGGGTCGGGATGGCGGTCGCGAGCCTGCGGGCGGCAACGGTGCTGCTCTCACCAGTGACCTCGATGGCGGTCGCGCGGCCGCCGGAAGCGATCTCCCCATCTGGAATGACCCGGTTTGGTCCATATATCCTGGTTCCGGCCTTGGCTTCCGCCAGGGCGGCGGCCAGCGGAACCTGCCGTCCCGACCGCGTCCGGTACTCGCCGGCCGCCAGGATCTCCGCGTTCTCCCGCGCGATCTCGCGCAATCTGCTGCTCACGCCGCCATCTTCCGCACCGCGATTCCCGGCGGCAAAGGGTTTTGTGCCCCGAGGAGGGGTAGGCACGGGTGATGTCACGACCGACGACAGGAGACGAGGACCCGGTCATGCCCCAGGACCCATCCGCTCCGCCACCGCCACCTCCACCTCCACCCTCGCCCGGCCCGACCCCCGTGCCCTCGATCAGCGAGACGCAGGCCGAGGACCTGATCCACGGCATCTGTTTCAAGACCGGGCCGCCGCGCCTCATCGGCGCCGAACTCGAATGGCTGGTCCTGGACGCCGAGCGCCCGGAGCAGCCCCTGCCCCCCGAGCGGCTACGGGCCGCCCACACCGCGGCCGGCGCCCTGCCCCTGCACTCGCGGGTGACCGTCGAACCGGGCGGCCAGCTCGAACTCAGCTCGGCCCCTTCCACCTCCCTCAGCGGCTGTGTGGACGACCTGCAGACCGACCTCACCGCCGTCCGCGCCACCCTGCTGGCCCAGGGCCTGGTCCTGCGCGGACTCGGCCGCGACCCCCGCCGCCCGTACCGTCGGCTGCTCAGCAACCCGCGCTACGACGCCATGGAGGCCTACTTCGACCGCACCGGCCCGGCCGGGCGCGCCATGATGTGCGCCTCCGCCTCCGTGCAGGTCTGCGTCGACGCCGGGTACGAGGAGCCGGGCGTGCTCGGCCACGGCCGGCGCTGGCGGCTCGCGCACCTGCTGGGTGCGGTCCTGGTGGCCGCCTTCGCCAACTCCCCCGCGCACGAGGGCCCGTACGCCGGTTGGCGCTGCGCCCGGCAGGGGATCTGGAGCGACCTGGACACCCGGCGCGCGCTCGCCCCGCCGCTGGACGCGGAACCCCGCACCGCGTGGACCCGACAGGCCCTGGACACCGAGGTGATGTGCGTCCGGTCCTCCGAGGACGACGGCCCGTGGGAGACCCCGCCCGGCACGACCTTCCGCGACTGGCTGCGCACGGACGGACACCCCGCGCTGCGGCCGCCCACCGCCGAGGACCTCGACTACCACCTGACCACGCTCTTCCCGCCGGTCAGGCCGCGCGGCCACCTGGAGCTGCGGATGATCGACGCCCAGTCCGGCGATGACGGCTGGCTGGTGCCGGTGGCCGTCGTGCACGCGCTGTTCGACGATCCGGAGGCCACCGAGACCGCGTACCGGGTGGCCAAGGCGCTGGCCGACTCCTACGGCGGCCATCCCGCGCCCCTCAATCCGCTCTGGCGGTCGGCCGCCCGGCACGGCCTGGCCGATCCGGAGCTGCGCGCGTCCGCGAAGGCCTGTTTCCGGGCCGCCGTCGAGGCCCTGCCCCGGCTCGGCGCGAGCACGCACGTCCGGGACACGGTCGGCGCCTTCACCGAACGCTACGTACTGCGCGGCCGATGTCCGGCCGACGACGCATCCGCACAGGTGCTCACCGGAAAAGGGGTCCGCCGATGACCACCGGATCACCCTCCCCGTCCGATTCCGGCTCCCGTCTGCGGGAGCGGGCGGCCGCCGCCCTGACCGCGGCACGGATACGCACGGCCGGCCTCACCGACGCCGTGACCGACGAGGACCTCACCGCCCAGCACTCCCCGCTCATGTCGCCGCTGGTCTGGGACCTGGCGCACATCGGGAACCAGGAGGAGCTCTGGCTGCTCCAGCGCGTCGCCGGACGCGAGTCGATGCGCCCCGAGATCGAGCCGCTCTACGACGCCTTCCAGCACCCCCGCGCCGAGCGGCCCAAGCTGCCGCTGCTCGGGCCCGCAGAGGCCCGCCGGTACGCGGCCGACGTGCGCGGCCGCGTCTTCGACCTGCTGGAGAAGACTCCGTTGGAGGGCAGCACGCTCCTCGACGACGGATTCGCCTTCGGGATGATCGCCCAGCACGAGCAGCAGCACGACGAGACCATGCTGATCACCCATCAACTCCGCCGGGGCGCACCCGTGCTGGCTGCCCCGGAGCCGGACGGCCCCTACGATCCACCGCTCGCCGCCGAAGTCCTCGTCCCCGGTGGCCCGTTCACGATGGGCACCTCCGCCGAGCCGTGGTCGCTGGACAACGAGCGCCCGGCACACGTCCGGGACACCGCGCCCTTCTGGATCGACACGGTTCCCGTGACCAACGGCGCGTACCTGGCGTTCATCGCCGACGGCGGCTACCGCGATCCGCGCTGGTGGGCGGCGCCGGGCTGGGAACAGATCCGCGAGCACTCCATCGAGGCCCCGCTGTTCTGGCACCGGGAGGCCGGCCAGTGGCTGCGCCGCCGCTTCGGGGTGATCGAGCCGGTGCCCGAAGAAGAACCGGTTCTGCACGTCAGCTGGTACGAGGCGGACGCCTACGCCCGCTGGGCGGGGCGGCGGCTGCCCACGGAGACCGAGTGGGAGAAGGCCGCCCGGCACGACCCCGCGACCGGCCGCTCCACCCGCTACCCGTGGGGCGACGCCGACCCGACCCCCGCACACGCCAACCTCGGGCAGCGCCACCTGCGCCCGGCGCGCGCGGGCAGCTATCCGGCCGGGGCCTCCCCGCTCGGGGTGCGCCAGCTGATCGGCGACGTGTGGGAGTGGACCTCCTCCGACTTCCTGCCGTACCCCGGCTTTCGCGCCTTCCCGTACCGGGAGTACTCGGAGGTGTTCTTCGGCCCGGAACACAAGGTGCTGCGCGGCGGCTCCTTCGCCGTGGACCCGGTGGCCTGCCGGGGCACCTTCCGCAATTGGGACCTTCCGGTGCGGCGGCAGATCTTCTCCGGCTTCCGGACCGCGAGGGACGTCTGATGTGCCGTCATCTGGCCTATCTGGGGCCGGCCGTGGCGCTCGGGGAGCTGCTGGTCGAGCCGGAGCACTCGCTGGTGCGCCAGGCCTGGGAGCCCCGCCGCCAAGTCTCCGGGACGGTCAACGCCGACGGCTTCGGCATCGGCTGGTACGCGGAAGGGGACCCGGCGCCCGCCCGCTACCGGCGGTCCGGGCCGATCTGGGGCGACCTGGCCTTCACCGATCTCGCCCGGGTGGTCCGCAGCGGGGCGGTGCTGGCCGCCGTGCGGGACGCCACGGACCCCGGGGCCGACGGAGAGGCGGCCGCCGCCCCGTTCGCGGACGGGCCGTGGCTGTTCAGCCACAACGGCTCGGTGCGGAACTGGCCCGGGTCCGCCGCCCCGCTCGCGGCCGGGCTACCGCCCGCAGAACTGCTCCGCTTGGCCGCGCGCACCGACTCGGCGCTGGTCTGGGCACTTGTCCTGCACCGGCTGCGGGCCGGGGACGACCTGGGTACGGCGCTCGCCGAGCCGGTCCGGGAGCTGGCCTCGGCGGCTCCCGGCTCCCGGTTGAACCTGCTGCTCACGGACGGCGCCACGATCGCCGCGACGGCCTGGGGCGATTCGCTCTGGTACCTGGCCGACGCGGAGCAAGGGCGCACCGTGGTGGCCTCCGAGCCGTACGACGACGACACCCGGTGGCGCGAAGTGCCCGACCGGACCCTGCTGACCGCCACCCGCACCAGGGTCGAACTGACCCCGCTCAAGGAGAACTCCCTGTGAACGACTTTCAGTTGACCCGGACGCTCGACGAGCACGCCGCGGAGACGGCACTGCGTGCGGATGTGCAGCACGGACTGACGCACTCGCCGAAGGTGCTGCCTCCCAAGTGGTTCTACGACGCGCGGGGCAGTGAGCTCTTCGAGGAGATCACCCGGTTGTCCGAGTACTACCCGACGCGCGCGGAACGGGAGATCCTGCTGGAGCGGGCGCGGGAGATCGCCACCGAGAGCGGCGCCCGCACCCTGGTGGAGCTGGGATCCGGCTCCTCGGAGAAGACCCGGCACCTCATCGAGGCGATGCCCGCGCTGGACACGTACGTGCCGGTGGACGTGAGCGAGAGCGCGCTGCGGGGGGCGGCCGAGACGCTGCTGGCGGAGCATCCGGGATTGCGGGTGCACGCCCTGCTGGCCGACTTCACGCGCGCGCTGCAACTGCCCGACTCGCCCGGGCCCCGGCTGGTGGTGTTCCTGGGCGGCACGATCGGCAACCTGCTGCCGCCGGAGCGCGCGGTGTTCCTGGCGTCCGTACGGGCGATGCTGTCGCCCGGGGACGCGCTGCTGATGGGGACGGACCTGGTGAAGGACGAGGCCGTACTGGTGGCGGCGTACGACGACGCGCGGGGGGTGACGGCCGAGTTCAACAAGAACGTGCTGGCCGTCATCAACCGGGAACTGGGGGCGGACTTCCACACGGCCGACTTCGCGCACGTGGCGGTGTGGAACGAGGAGCAGGAATGGATCGAGATGCGGCTGCGGGCCCGGTCGGAACTGGTGGTGAAGATCCGGGCGCTGGATCTGGTGGTGCCGTTCGCGGCGGGTGAGGAGATCCTGACGGAGGTCTCCGCGAAGTTCCGTCAGGAGGGCGTGCGCAAGGAGCTGGCGGCGGCCGGACTGGAACTGACCCAGTGGTGGACGGACGCGGCGGGCCGGTTCGCGCTGTCCCTGTCGGTGGCCGACGGGGTGGCCGGCTGAGCGGGTATGCCCGGTAGCGGATCCGGGGCGGGGTTGGCGGCCCGCGTCCCGACGACGGCCCGCTGAGCCGCCGCCGCAAGGTCCCGCCGGTGCGCGTACCGGCCCGGCGGGATCCGCGGCAGCAACCTGATCTCGGCCCGCACCCCACGGGCCCGGGCGATCCGCCACAGCGAGGCGGTCAGCGGGTCGTCCCCGACGAAGGCGGGCGCCCCGGCCCGGTTCCCGTCGCGGCGAAGGTAGGTGAGCCGCAGCGGTTGTACGGGGACGCGCGCGTCGAGGGCCGCCTGGAAGGCGGCCCTGCGGAACGTCCCCTGGGCCCGCCCGCACCACGTGGAGCCCTCGGGGAAGACGGTGACCCGGTCCCCGGCCAGCAGTGCGCCGGTGATGGTCCCGACGGTGGCGGGCAGGGCGCGGATCCGGTCGCGCTCGATGAACAGGGTGCCGGCCCGTCCGGCGAGGCGGCCGAGCACCGGCCAGGCCCGGATGTCGCTCTTGGCCAGCATCCGGCAGGGCAGCGCGGCGGCCACCAGCGGGATGTCCAGCCAGGAGATGTGGTTGGCGACCAGCAGCCGGCCGCCGTCCGGACCCGGGCTGCCGTGCACGGTGATCCGGATGCCGAAGGCCCGTACGAGCGCGGCCGACCAGGCTCGTACCACCGTGTGCCGGGGGCCGGCCGGCAGCAGCCGGACCGGTGGGGCGCCCAGGATCCCCAGCAGGATCAGGGCGACGGCGGCGGCGAGTCGGACCACCGCCCGGGGAACGCTCGCGGTGCCCCCCTCGTGCCCGGCGCAGGCCTCGGGGGTGCAGGGCGAGGTGGGCAGCCAGACGCTCATGCGCCCGGGACGAGCGAGCGGAAGTGCTTGAGGTAGCGCGGGTTGGTCCGGCGCAGGGACAGCAGGACGTACAGGTCGGCGCAGCCGAACTCGGCGTCGAGGGCGGGCTCGCCGCACACCCAGGCGCCGAGTCGGAGGTAGCCGCGCAGCAACGGCGGCAGCTCCATGCGGTCGGGGAAGGCGATGCCCTCGGGGCTCCAGGGGAGGTGGGGGGTAACGCGGTACTCCTCCGGGGCGAGGCTGCGGGTCAGGGCGGTCTCCCGGGTGGCGGCGGCCAGGACCCCGCCGTCGGCGAGCGGTATCGAGCAGCAGCCGGCGAGCCAGTTGTGCCCGGTGCGGTCCATGTAGTGGGCGAGGCCGGCCCAGATGAGGGCGATGACGGCGCCGTTGCGGTGGTCGGGGTGGACGCAGGAGCGGCCGACTTCGACGAGGTCGGGGCGGATGGGGGCGAGGGCCGAGAGGTCGAATTCCCCCTCGGAGTAGAGGCGGCCGGCGACGGCGGCGCGCTCCGGGGGCAGCAGCCGGTAGGTGCCGACGACCTGCTCGGCCTCCTCGTCGATGACGAGGAGGTGGTCGCAGTAGGCGTCGAAGGCGTCGGCGTCGAGGCCGGGCTCGGGCCCGTCTAGGCGGGCGCCGAGCTCGCCGACGAAGACCTGGTGGCGCAGCCGCTGGGCGGCGCGGACCTCGTCCTCGTCGCGGGCGAGGCGGACGGCGTAGCGAGGGCCGTCGAACGTCGCGCCGGGCGTCGGGTTCCGGTTCCCGGCGGGGGCGGGGCGGGTGGCCGGTGCCGCCGAGGGGGACGGCTGCGGCGCGCTGAGGGGGGACGGGGACAGGGGTGCGATCGTCATGGCGGCTCCTGATCCGGGCACGGAGGGCCGGGCCCGCAGGTGCGTGGCCTGGCTCCTTTACTTCTTCCGTGACCGGCTGGATTCGACATGACCGCTCTGCGGCCCTTGGATGTGCGGACGCTGAACTCGGCGGTACCCCCGTCCTGGCGGTACCCCCGTCCCGGCGGTGGCCCCGTCCCGGCGGTGGCCCCTTCCCGGCGGTGGCCCCTTCCCGGCGGTGGCCGGGCGCCGGCTCAGCGGTCGGAGCTGAGGACCTTGCCGATCTCCTCGGAGGCGGCCCGGGCGGCCTGCTTGGGGTCCCGGCCGGTGAGCACGGCCGTCATGAAGGGCTTGATCGGGTTCTTCGCCTCGACTTCGGCCCAGCGGGCGGAGGTGGGGGTGGCGCGGCCCTGGGCGGCGCCGGGGGCCATGGCGGCCGCACCCTCGTTGCCCTCGACGACGCGCGCGAGGGTGGTCTTGTTGGGGACGTAGCTCATCGTGCGGGCGAGTTCGGTCTGCCACTTCTCGCTGACGAGGGCCGTGATCACGTCCACTGCGCCCTTCCGCTGCCCGGTCCGCGACGGGATGATCAGGTCCGAGCCGCCGGTGAAGACGGCCCCCGCCTTGTCGGGGGTCTTGCCGGGGATCGGGAAGAAGCCGAGCTTGCCCTTCAGGGCGGGGTTGGCCGCCTCGATCTCGGCGGCCTGACTGGGCGGGGCGATGATCTGGGCGACACGGCCACGGGCGAAGACCTGCGACTGCGGGGGCGTCTCCTCGTCGGCGCCCTTGGGGCCGTCGCCGAGGGCCTGGAGCTGCTTGTAGAAGTCCATGCCGGCCAGGGCCTTGTCGTCGTCGAGCGCGCCGACCCACTTGCCGTTGGTCTCGACGGCGAGTTCGCCGCCCTCGTCCCAGATGAAGCCGGCGAGCGCGTACCAGTTCTGCCCCGCGAGGTAGATGCCCTGCTGGTCGCCCTTGTCGAGCTTCTGGGTGACTTGTATCCACTCCTGGCGGTTCTTGGGCGGGGCCTTGATGCCGGCGCTCGCGAAGAGGTCCTTGTGGTAGATGACCACCCGGTTGGCGGCGTACCAGGGGACACCGTACTGGGCGCCGTTGATGGTTCCCGGGTCGGCGAGGCCCTTGAGCCAGTCCTTGCTGCCCCATTCGCGCAGGCCTTCGAGGGTGAGCTCTTCGAGTCCGCCGGTCTCGATGTACGTGGCGACCTGGGTGTTGCCGACCTCGATGACGTCGGCCCTCTCCTTGCTCGTGCCGTTGAGGACGGCGTTGACCTTGTCGCCGATGCCCGTCCACTCCTGGATCTTGACGTCCAGGTCGATGCCGGGGTGCTCCGTCTCGAACTCCGCGGTGAACTCACCGATGAAGTCGTCCGATGCGCTGCCCTTCATCAGCCAGAGCGTGACCTTCTGCGACCCTCCGGCCGGGTCGGCCGACCGGCTGCAGCCCGTGAGGGCGGTAGCGGCCGCGAGGGCCGTGCACACGGCGAAGAAGCGCATCTTCAAGAGGGTCACCTTCTGGGCTCGGTCTCAGATGGCTCGAAATTGGCATAGACCAATAGGCCGGTCAAGGGTCTTTCGCTCGGGATTGTTCGCCCAAAGTTCGCGGACCCGCCCTTACTGGGGCACCGTAGAACCAGGCAAAAGCCACCCAGTGTCGGGAGACCTCCATGTCCAATCACACGTACCGGGTGACCGAGATCGTCGGCACCTCCCACGAGGGCATCGATCAGGCCATCCGCAACGGGATCGCCCGGGCGGGCCAGACCGTGCGGAACCTGGACTGGTTCGAGGTGGTTCAGGTACGCGGCCACATCGAGAACGGGGAGATCGCCCACTACCAGGTGGGACTCAAGGTCGGCTTCCGCCTCGAGGGCGAGGACTGAGCCCCGGGCCGGGGGCACCGATGCCCGAGCCCCCCGGTCACCTCAAGTCCGTCCGTCGACCTCCTGGGCGGACTGCAGCTCGGGCGCGTCCGCGGCCCAGTCGGCCAGGACCACCCGGAAACCGGCGGCGCGGGCAGTCTGGCAGACCAGCTCGTCGTCGTCGACGAGCATCCGCACCTCGCGGCCCCGGGAGACCCGCCGCAGCACCTCGATCTTCGTCTTGCGCGCCGGCCGCCGGTCCTGGTTGCCGCGCATGAACAGCCGCCCCTCGGGCAGACCGTGCCGGGCGAGCCAGTCGAGCGTGTCCGCGCGGCATCGCTCGGGGCGCCCGGTCAGGTAGACCACCTCGCATTCGGCCGCGCTCTCCACGGCCAGCGCGACCCCGCGCCCGAGCGGCGGATCGGCCGGGGCGGCGGCGAAGAAGCCGGTCCAGTCCCGGGGGCGGCGCTCCAGGAAGTGCTGGCGATGACCGGTGTCCGCCAGGGTGTTGTCGATGTCGAAGACGGCCAGCGGCCGGGTGGCGTGCTCACTCATCCCGCCAGCGTAGGAGAGGCGTACGGGGAATCCTCACGGCCGCCGGGCGTTGAGTCCTGTGTGATCCGAAAACTCTCGATACTCGACCGCTCGCGTACCCGCCAGGGCCACCCGGCCCCACAGGCCCTGCGCGACACCGTGGAGTTGGCCCGGGCGGCCGAGGAGCTCGGCTACCACCGCTTCTGGGTCTCGGAGCACCACAGCGTTCCGGGCGTCGCGGGCTCGGCGCCGACGGTGCTGGCCGCCGCCGTCGCCGGAGCGACGCACCGGATCCGGGTCGGCACGGGCGGAGTCATGCTGCCCAACCACCAGCCGATGGTGGTGGCGGAACAGTTCGGGGTCCTGGAGTCGCTGTTCCCCGGCCGGATCGACATGGGCCTCGGGCGTTCGGTCGGCTTCACGGGCGGCATCCGGCGGGCGCTGGGCCGCGACACCGCAGACGCCGACCGCTTCGAGGAACAGCTGACCGAGCTGCTGGGTTGGCTCGACGGCACCCAGCGGGCCCACCCCGAAGTGCACGCCCGTCCCGCCGAGGGGCTGCGGATCCCGGCCTACGTCCTGGCCACCGGGGAGGGGGCCCGGATCGCCGCCCGGGCGGGGCTGCCGCTGGTGGTGGGCGACCTGCGGGCCCTCGGCCGGGTGAGCGAGATCGTCCGGGCGTACCGCGAGGAGTTCCGGCCCTCCGCCCCGGGCGCGCGGCCGTACGTCGTGGTCTCGGGCACGGTCGCGGTCGCCGGCACCGAGGAAGCGGCCCGCCGCATCCTGGTCCCGGAGGCCTGGGCCCTCGCGCACTCCCGCACCCGGGGCGCCTTCCCGCCGCTGCGCCCGGCGCAGGAGATCGAGGCGCTGGAGATGACCCCGAAGGAACGCGAGCTCTACGAGGACGCCCTCGTCGGCCACCTCCACGGCACGGAGGACCAGGTGGCGGCGCAGCTGTCGGAGGTCGCGGACCGGACCGGCGCGGACGAACTGCTGGTCACCACCTCCACGTACGACCGCACGGCGCTGCTGGACTCCCACGCGCGCCTGGCCCGGATCGCGGGCCTGTGAAGGCGAGCCTTTAAAATAGGACGAATGCACCAGCCCGCCGGTACCCCTGCCCCTCCCCCCGCGTCCCTCGACCCCTACGTACGGGTCCGGGGCGCCCGGGAGCACAATCTGCGCGGCGTCGACGTGGACATCCCGCGCGACGCGCTGACCGTGTTCACCGGGGTCTCCGGCTCCGGGAAGAGCTCGCTCGCCTTCGGCACGCTCTACGCCGAGGCCCAGCGCCGGTACTTCGAGTCCGTGGCCCCCTACGCCCGGCGCCTGATCCACCAGATCGGCGCGCCGAAGGTGGACTCGGTCACCGGGCTGCCACCGGCGGTCTCGCTGGAACAGCGCCGCTCCTCCCCCGGTTCGCGCTCCTCGGTCGGCACGGTGACCCTGCTGTCCAACTCCCTGCGGATGCTGTACTCGCGGGCTGGGACCTATCCGCCGGGTGCGGAGCGGCTCGACTCCGACGCCTTCTCGCCCAACACCGCGACCGGAGCCTGCCCGTCCTGCCACGGGCTCGGTCGGATCCACCGCACCAGCGAGGAACTCCTCGTCCCCGACCCGGAGCTGTCGATCCGTCAAGGCGCGATCGCCGCCTGGCCGGGCGCCTGGCAGGGCAAGAACCTGCGGGACGTCCTGGAGACCCTCGGCCACGACGTGGACCGGCCCTGGCGGGAGCTACCGGCGAAGGACCGCGAGTGGATCCTGTTCACCGAAGAACAGCCGGTGGTGACCGTGCACCCGGTGCGGGAGGCCGAGCGGATCCAGCGGCCCTACCAGGGCACGTACATGAGCGCCCACCGCTACGTCATGCGGACCTTCGCCGACAGCAAGAGCGCCGCCCTGCGCGCCCGCGCCGAGAAGTTCCTCGCCGACTCGCCGTGCCCGGTGTGCGAGGGCCGGCGGCTGCGCCCGGAGGCCCTCGCCGTCACCTTCGCCGGGCGGACCATCGCGGAGCTGGCGGCGCTGCCACTGAGCGACCTGGACGACGTACTGGCCTCCGCAGCCCTGGACGGGGAGGCGGCGCGGGTGCTCGCCGAGGACCTGCGTTCCCGGATCGGGCCCGTCACGGAGCTGGGGCTCGGCTACCTGAGCCTGGACCGGACGGCGCCGACCCTGTCGGCGGGCGAGCTGCAGCGGCTGCGGCTGGCGACGCAACTGCGGTCGGGGCTGTTCGGGGTCGTGTACGTGCTGGACGAACCGTCGGCGGGGCTGCACCCGGCCGACACCGAGGCGCTGCTCGGCGTACTGGACCGGCTGAAGGAGGCCGGGAACACGGTCTTCGTCGTGGAACACCATCTCGATGTGGTGCGGCACGCGGACTGGCTGGTGGACGTGGGCCCGCTGGCCGGCGAGCACGGCGGACAGGTGCTCCACAGCGGGCCGCCGCAAGACCTGGCCGGGGTGGCGGGGTCGGCGACGGCCCGACACCTGTTCGCGGCGCGGGAGCCCGCCGCGGCCCCCCGGCAGGTGCGCGCGGCAACCGGGACGGTGCGACTGGCCGGGGTGGACCGGCACAACCTGCGGGCTCTCGACGCGACGTTCCCGCTCGGGGTGTTCACCGCCGTCACCGGGGTGTCGGGGTCGGGGAAGTCCACGCTGGTGGGGCAGGTGCTGGCCCGGGAGGTCGGCGAGCGGCTCGCGGAGGCGGACTTTCCCGTACGGCGGCTGGTGGAGGTGGACCAGAAGCCGATCGGCCGGACGCCGCGGTCCAACCTCGCCACCTACACCGGGCTGTTCGACGTGGTGCGCAGGCTCTTCACGGCGGCTCCCGAGGCGCGGGCGCGCGGCTGGAAGGCGGGCCGGTTCTCCTTCAACGTGCCGGGCGGCCGCTGCGAGACCTGTCAGGGCGAGGGCTTCGTCTCGGTGGAGCTGATGTTCCTGCCGAGTACGTACGCCCCGTGCCCCGAGTGCGCGGGCGCCCGGTACAACGCCGAGACCCTGGAGGTCCGGTACCAGGGCCTGAGCATCGCCGAGGTGCTGGCGCTGACGGTGGAGTCCGCTGCGGGCTTCTTCGCCGACGCCCCGGCGGCGGCGCGCAGCCTGCGGGCGCTGGAGGAGATCGGCCTGGGCTACCTGTGGCTGGGACAGCCGGCCACCGAGCTGTCCGGCGGCGAGGCCCAGCGGATCAAGCTGGCGACGGAACTGCAGCGGCTGCGCCGGGACCACACGCTGTACCTGCTGGACGAGCCGACGACCGGGCTGCATCCGGCCGATGTGCGGGTACTGCTGCGGCAGTTGCACGGGCTGGTGGACGCCGGACACTCGGTGGTGGTCGTGGAGCACGACATGGAGGTGGTCGCGGGCGCGGACTGGGTCATCGACCTGGGTCCGGGCGGCGGCACGGCGGGCGGCCGCGTGGTCGCCGCGGGCACGCCGTCGGAAGTCGCCTCCGCACCGGGCAGTCGCACGGCCCCGTACCTGGCGCGGGCCCTCGGGTCCGGCCAGGGCGTCGCTCCTCGTGGGTAGCGGCTGGCGCAGGGACGGGAGCAGCACCAGCGGGGGACGTTCGACTCCGTGGTGATGGCGGTGGCGGGCTGCGGGCCCGCGTACACCGTCATCAGCGTGCTCGTCGGGGAGACGCCCCGCGCGTCGTGGTGCGGGGCGCGTTGTGGTGCCGGGCGCGTCGTGGTGCCGGGCGCGATCCACGTCGGGGCGACGGGCGGTACGGGCGTTCGACCCCGCGGGACGGTCGCGTCGGTCGCCGTCGGCCCGTTCCTGGTTGGTTGGATGCGGGCATGAGTCCAGTGCACTGGCTGTTCGGCGACCAGCTCGGCCCGCACTTCACGGCCACCGCCGCCGGCGGGACACCGAGGAACACCCGGTGGCTGCTGATCGAGTCGCGGGCCGTCTTCCGCCGTCGCCGGTTCCACCGGGCCAAGGCCCATCTGGTCCTCAGCGCCATGCGCCACCGGGCGGCAGACCTCGGCGCGAGCGCGGAGTACGTCACGGCAGAGACCTACCGGGAAGGCCTCGTCCGGGCCGTGGGCGACGCACCCGTCTCCGTGCACCACCCGACCTCCCGCGCCGCCCTCGCCCTCGTGGCCTCGCTGCCGCAGGTCACGGTCCATCCGGCCCGCGGGTTCCTCGTGGGCCACCGGGAGTTCGCGGACTGGGCCGCACGGCAGAAGGGGCGCCGGCTGCTCCAGGAGAACCTCTACGAACACACCCGGCGCACCCACGACGTCCTGATGGACGGCGACCGGCCGGCGGGCGGCCGCTGGAACCTGGACCACGACAACCGCGAGCCCCCGCCCCGCGGCCGGGACACCCTCGGCGCGCCGCCCCCGTACCGGCCCCGTGAGGACGAGATCGACGAAGGAGTCCGGCGGGACCTGGACCGCTGGGAGCGCGAGGAGGGGATCACCTTCGTGGGCCGCGACGGCCCCCGGCTGTTCCCCGCGAGCCGCCGGGAGGCACTGGCCGCGCTCGACCACTTCGTCACGCACCGCCTCGCCGGCTTCGGCGCGCACGAGGACGCCATGCTGGCCGGGGACCCCGTGATGAGCCACAGCCTGCTGTCCTCCTCCCTCAACCTCGGGCTCCTCGACCCCTGGGAATGCGTGACCCGGGCCGAGGAAGCGTGGCGGGCCGGACACGTGCCCCTCAACAGCGCGGAGGGGTTCATCCGGCAGGTGTGCGGCTGGCGCGAGTACGTGTGGAGCCTCTACTGGCACCTCGGCGAGGACTACCGGCACCGCAACGACCTGCACCACACCGCTCCCGTGCCCGCGTGGTTCGCAGAGCTGGACGCGGACGCGCCCGCGGCCCGGTGCCTGTCCACCGTGTTGGCGCAGGTCCGGGACACGGGGTGGACGCACCACATCCCCCGCCTCATGGTCCTCGGCAGCCACGCCCTCCAGCGGGGCTGGGACCCGGTGCAGGTGACGGACTGGTTCCACCGGTGCTTCGTGGACGGTTACGACTGGGTGATGCTGCCCAATGTGGTGGGCATGTCCCAGTACGCGGACGGCGGGCTGATGACCACCAAGCCCTACACCTCGGGCGGCGCCTACATCCACCGGATGAGCGACCTGTGCGGAGGCTGTCGGTACCGGCCCGCCGACCGCACCGGCGAGCGTGCCTGCCCCTACACCGTCGGCTACTGGGCCTTCCTGGACCGGCACCGCTCCCGGCTGGCGGGCAATCCGCGCATGGCCCGGGCCGTACGCGGGCTGGACCGGCTGGGCGACGTGGCGCAGGTCGCCCGGGCGCACCGCGCCGCGGGCGACACGCCGCCCTGACGACACCTCGCGGCGCGCCCCGCCGAGGACGACGGAGCCGGCCCGTCCGCCGGTCCGCCGGTCCGCCTACAGTGGAGGGCCGACCGAAACGCACAGGAGACGCAGATGGCTGCCCAGCCGCACGGGGGCCGACCGGCCGAACAGCAGGGCACCGAGCAGCAGGACGACGCCCTGTTCGGTCTGGAGGACATCGTCACGGGGGCACCCGTCCCGGCCGGTGGCGGTGCCCGCCCGCTGTTCCGCGACTCCGCGGCCGCGCGCCGACTGCTGTCCGTGCGGACGATCCACGCCGAGCCCGCGGCCGCTGCCTCCCCGCGCGGCCGGCAGGTCATCGCCCGCTTCCCCGGTGCCGAGGTCGTCCCCGTGGACTCGCACTGGCGGATCCCGCACCTGCACGGCAACGAGGGCAACGTCGACCGGTGGGTCCGGATCAAGAGCGAGGTCCTGGTCCTGGGCGTGAAGAAGACCCTCACCACCCGCCCCAACGGACGTTCCGCGGACTGGATCGCCCCCGGACCCGCCAACGGCTGCGCCATGGCGTGCGCCTACTGCTACGTTCCGCGCCGCAAGGGGTACGCCAACCCGATCACCGTCTTCACCAACACCGATCGCATCATCGCCCACCTCTCCCGGCACATCGCGCGCCTCGGCCCCAAGGCGGAGGCGAACCAGTGCGATCCGACCGCATGGGTCTACGACATCGGCGAGAACAGCGACTGCTCCGTCGACGCGCTGATCAGCGACAACGTCGCCGACCTGGTCCGTGCTTTCGCCCGGTGGCCCTCCGCGAAGGCCTCCTTCGCCACCAAGTTCGTCAACCCCGACCTCCTCCTCCTGGAACCGCGGGGTCGTACCCGGGTGCGGTTCTCCGTCATGCCCCAAGAGGACTCCAAGTTGTTGGACATCCGCACCAGCCCGGTGGAGAGCCGCATCGCCGCCGCCGGCGACTTCCTGGAAGCCGGGTACGAGGTCCACTTCAACCTCTCGCCCGTCGTCCTGCGTCCGGGCTGGCAGCAGGACTGGGCCCTCCTGCTGGAGCACATGGACGACGTACTGCCCGGTCCGGTGAAGGACCAGGCAGCCGCGGAGGTCATCCTGCTGACGCACAACGAGGACCTGCACGACCTCAACCTCGGCTGGCACCCCCGCGCGGAGGAGGCGCTGTGGCGGCCGGAACTCCAGCAGCCCAAGCGCTCCGAGAACGGAAGCTGGAACGTCCGCTACCGCAACGGGGTGAAGGCCGGGGCCGTCGAGACGATGCGCGCACTCGTCGCCGCCCGTGCGCCGTGGCTGAGGATCCGGTACGCCTTCTGACGGTGCGCCGGGCGGGAGCCGGTGGTCCCTTCCGGGTGCCGGCCCGCACTCGACTCAAGGGCGAACCGCTCGGACGTGGTCGGCCGAGAGATGGAGTTCGTAGGGCAGGCAGCAGTCGGAGCAGAGGGTCGCGACGAGGGTGCCGCAAGCGCACAGCTGGTTCATCCCGCCGTCCGGGGTCGCTCCGCAGCAGGCGGGCGATGCGTGCTGCAACTCCAGGCCGCGGGCGTCGTCCGGATTGACGACGATGTTGCCCCGCGGGCCCTGCGACACCAGGTACTTGCCGTCCACGTTCACGTGACTCCCGTGGCGCGGCATCACCGGCCCGGGCGTCTCGGTGACGACCAGGGGTGCACCGTACGGCTGGGTCTCGATCGCGTAGCGTCCCGACGGCACGGTCGCCGGTGACGGACCCTGCTCGTCTGCTTCCCACCAGGCGTAGTGGGGCGCCTCGGGAACCTCGGGCAGCCGTGTCAGCGGCCCTGTCAGGGGAACGCCGCATGCCGCGCACACGAACACCACCGCTTCGGCCGCTGCGGCCGGCCGGTCGGCCCGCTCGTGCGCCGGTCGGCCGGCAACCTGGTCATGGTCTCGCTGGTCGTGCATGTGCCGACCGTACGCGCACCCCTGCCGGGCTCCGCGCCCGGCCCCGGGCGGGATGGTCGGACACGTCCGGACCGGACCCGACCGGACCCGACCGGACCGGGCACAGGATGTCGGGTCCGCCATGGTGGGTCCCTCCTAACCTGAGGCATCGAAAGGGAAGGACACAGGATGCTGGACCGGTTGAACCAGGCCGTGGAACACATCGAACATCGCCTCGACCAGCCGATCGACGCGGCCGAACTGGCACGGATCGCGGTGACGTCGGAATACCACTTCCGGCGGCTGTTCTCCGCCCTGGCCGGAATGCCGCTGTCGGAGTACATCCGCCGCAGGCGGCTGACGGTCGCCGGCGCCGAGGTGCTGGGCGGGGAGCGGACGCTCCTGGAGATCGCGGTGCGCTACGGCTACACCTCGGGAGAGGCCTTCGCCCGTGCGTTCCGGGCCGTGCACGGCATCGGTCCCGGCGAGGCCAGGCGCACTGGTGCGACCCTGCGGTCCCAGCCACGGATGTCCTTCCGCCTCATTGTCGAAGGGAGCAGCAGCATGGAGTACAAGGTCGTGGAGAAGGACGAGTTCCGTGTGGTCGGCAGGAAGGCGCGGGTCCCGCTGGTGCACGAGGGGATGAACCCGGCCATCGCCACCTTCATCCGGGCGATCGACCAGGAGACGCTGCAGCGCATCGAGCGCTTGTCCGACCAGGAACCCGAGGGGATCATCTCGGCGAGCGACAACCTGGACGACAGCCGCGCGGAAGGAACCGAACTCGACTACTACCACGGGGTGGTGACCCGCAGCGAGGTGCCCGAGGACATGGACGCGCTCACCGTCCGGGCCGGCACGTGGGCGGTCTTCGAGAGCTCCGGCCCGTTTCCGCAGACGCTCCAGTACCTATGGCGGGACGTGTTCACGCAGTGGTTCCCGTCCAACCCCTACCGGAGCCGGCCCGGGCCCGAAATCCTGCGCACCCGGGTGTCCGGGGACGGGACGGAGGCGACGGCGGAGCTGTGGATCCCCGTGGAGCGGACGGCGGTCTGATCCCGTGGTGCGGCTCAGACGTCGCCGGGGAGCAGGTGCTGCGGCAGTTCGCGGAAGCCCCACCGCCCCTGGCGGCGGGTGAAGATCCAGACGAGGTCGTGGCGGTCGGGCCAGGTCGCCGGGGTGCCGGGGACCTGGTCGGCGCCGAGGGCCCGGACCAGGCGCGGGATCCCGCTGTGCTCCCAGCAGACGAGTACGGGCATCGGTGCGGCCAACGCGGCCTGCACGAGGGCGGCTTCGGCGCCGACGGCGAACTCGACGCGGACAGGAGTGCGCAGCGCGGTGGCGAGCGCCGCCACCGTCTGCCGGCACCGCGCGGGGGTGACGGCCCCCTTCCCGCCTGCCGCGAAGACCGCCGCGGGACGGGGCAACGAGGAACCGGGGGCCGGCGGGAAGAGGCGCGGGAGCCGCTCGGCCCGGCGCCAACCGCGGCCGGCCAGCGAACCGGGGTCGTCCTCGCCCTCCGCGTCCCGGCCGACGCCACCGGCGTACGGCTTCTCCGCGTGCCGGATCACCATGACCAGGGCGTCCTTGGGCCCGGCGGGAGCACCGGGAAGACCGGGAGCACCGGGAGCCGGGGTGCGCCAGGCTTCCCCGCCCGTGCACCCGGCTCCGGCCAGCGGGGCGAGGGCGGCGGCCAGTACGGCTCGGCGACGCGGTCCGGACCCGGCGGGGGCTTCTGGCATGGCGCCACTGTCCCCCACGGCCCGGGCGGCGCCGGGGCGCGGCGCGGTACGGGCCGTGCCGGTCAGCCGATCGGCGCAGGGGCGGGGCGGAGGCGGAGCGGGGCGGAGGCGGAAGCGGGGGCGGGACGGGGTCAGGGGCACGGGCCCCGGACTCCGGGGTCAGCGGGGGCCCTTGCGCACCGCCCGCAGCCACTCCTTGTTCATCGCGGCGATCGACGGCAACGGGATGCCCTTCGGGCAGGCCGTGGCGCACTCGCCGGTCAGGGTGCAGCCGCCGAAGCCCTCTTCGTCCATCCGGGCCACCATGTCGAGCACCCGGGTCTCTCGCTCCGGAGAGCCCTGCGGGAGCACGTTCAGGTGGTTGACCTTGGCCGAGGTGAAGAGCATCGCGGAGCCGTTGGGGCAGGCCGCCACGCACGCGCCGCAGCCGATGCACTCGGCGTGCTCGAAGGCGAAGTCGGCGTCGGCCTTGGGCACAGCGGTGGCGTGCGCCTCGGGGGCGGAACCGGTGGGGGCGGTGATGTAGCCGCCGGCCTGGATGATGCGGTCGAAGGAGCCGCGGTCGACGACGAGGTCCTTGACCACCGGGAAGGCGGCGGCCCGCCACGGCTCGACGTCGATGGTGTCGCCGTCGGCGAAGGACCGCATGTGGAGCTGACAGGTGGTGGTGCGTTCCGGGCCGTGGGCGTCGCCGTTGATGACGAGGCTGCAGGCGCCGCAGATGCCCTCGCGGCAGTCGTGGTCGAAGGCGACCGGGTCCTCACCGCGCAGGATGAGGTCCTCGTTGAGGGTGTCGAGCATCTCCAGGAAGGACATGTCCTTCGAGATGCCGTCGACCTCGTACGAGACCATGTGACCGGGGGCGTCGGCGCCGCGCTGGCGCCAGACGCGCAAGGTGAGCTTCATGCGTAGCTCCGCTGGGTGGGGTGGACGTACTCGAAGACGAGGTCTTCCTTGTGCAGGACGGGGGCGGCTCCGGTGCCCTGGTACTCCCAGGCGGCCGCGTATCCGAACTCCTCGTCGCGGCGCGCTGCTTCGCCGTCGGGGGTCTGGGACTCCTCGCGGAAGTGGCCGCCGCAGGATTCGGCGCGGGCGAGCGCGTCGAGGCACATCAGCTCGGCGAGTTCGAGGTAGTCGACGATGCGGTTGGCCTTCTCCAGCGACTGGTTGAACTCCTCGCCGCGACCCGGGACCTTGATGCGGCGCCAGAACTCCTCGCGGATCTCGGGGATGCGGTCGAGCGCCTTGCGCAGGCCCTGCTCGCTGCGGGCCATTCCGCAGTACTCCCACATCAGTTCACCGATCTCGCGGTGGAAGGAGTCGGGCGTGCGGTCGCCGTCGACGGCGAGGAGTTTCGCCAGGCAGTCGCGGGTCTCGCGGATCGCCGCCGCGGCCTCGGGGTGACTGTCGTCCACCGTGTCCTGGTGCGGGTGGCGGGCGAGGTAGTCATTGATCGTGGAGGGGAGCACGAAGTAGCCGTCGGCGAGTCCCTGCATCAGTGCGGAGGCACCGAGGCGGTTGGCTCCGTGGTCGGAGAAGTTGGCCTCGCCGATGGCGAAGAGGCCGGGGACGGTCGTCTGGAGGTCGTAGTCGACCCACAGGCCGCCCATCGTGTAGTGCACGGCGGGGTAGATCCGCATGGGGACCTCGTACGGGTCCTCCGCGGTGATCCGCTCGTACATCTCGAAGAGGTTGCCGTACTTCTCGGCGACCTTGTCCCGACCCATGCGCCGGATGGCGTCCGCGAAGTCGAGGTAGACGCCCTGGCCGCCGGGGCCCACGCCGCGGCCCTCGTCACAGACGTTCTTCGCGGCGCGGGAGGCTATGTCGCGGGGCACGAGGTTGCCGAAGGAGGGGTAGATCCGCTCCAGGTAGTAGTCGCGCTCCGCCTCGGGGATGTCGGCCGCGGCGCGGGTGTCGCCCTGGGCCTTGGGAACCCAGATGCGTCCGTCGTTGCGCAGGGACTCGCTCATGAGGGTGAGCTTGGACTGGTGGTCGCCGGTGCGCGGGATGCAGGTGGGGTGGATCTGGGTGAAGCAGGGATTGGCGAAGTACGCGCCGCGCCGGTGCGCCCGCCAGACAGCGGTCGCGTTGGAGTTCATGGCGTTGGTGGAGAGGTAGAAGACGTTGCCGTAGCCGCCGCTCGCCAGGACCACGGCGTCGGCGTAGTACGTGGAGATCTCGCCGGTGATCAGGTCGCGTGCGACGATGCCGCGGGCCACGCCGTCGACGACGATCAGGTCGAGCATCTCGGTGCGGGCGTGCATCTCGACGTTGCCCGCGGCGATCTGCCGGGAGAGCGCCTGGTAGGCGCCGAGCAGGAGCTGCTGGCCGGTCTGGCCACGGGCGTAGAAGGTGCGGGACACCTGGACGCCACCGAAGGAGCGGGTGTCGAGGAGGCCGCCGTACTCGCGGGCGAAGGGGACGCCCTGGGCCACGCACTGGTCGATGATCTCCACGGAGATCTGGGCCAGGCGGTGGACGTTGGACTCGCGGGCGCGGAAGTCTCCGCCCTTGACGGTGTCGTAGAAGAGGCGGTGCACCGAGTCGCCGTCGTTGCGGTAGTTCTTCGCGGCGTTGATGCCGCCCTGGGCGGCGATGGAGTGGGCGCGGCGCGGCGAGTCGCTGAAGCAGAACTGGACCACGTGGTAGCCCTGCTCGGCGAGGGTCGCGCCGGCGGCACCGCCCGCCAGGCCGGTGCCGACGACGATGATGGTGTGCTTGCGGCGGTTGGCCGGGTTGACGAGCTTGGCCTCGAAGCGGCGCCGGTCCCAGCGGTCCGCGATCGGGCCTTCGGGGGCTTTGGCGTCGGCGACGGGCTCGCCGGTGGTGTAGGCGGCGTAGTGGGGGTGCTGCATGTGGGGCTGCTGGTCGCTGTCGTGCAGGGGTGCGCTCATGGTCAGTTCACCACTCCGGTCATGACGGCTACGGGGACGGACACGAAGCCGGCGAAGAGGACGAGGGCCAGGCCGTTGGCCAGGAACTTCAGCGTCCGCTCGCGTCGGGCGCTGCCCGCGCCGAGGGTCTGCGCGGCGCTCCAGAAGCCGTGGCGGACATGTAGGCCGAGGGCGGCCATGGCCACGATGTAGATGGTGTTCCCGTACCAGGTGGAGAAGGTGGACAGGACGTTCTCGTACGGGTGGCCGGACCACGCGCGCTCGTTGACGGTGAGCGTGGTGAGGTCGAGCAGGTGCCAGACGATGAACAGGCCGAGGATGATGCCGCCCCAGCGCATGGTGCGGGTGGCATAGCTCGCGCGGCGGCGCTTGTGGGCGTACTTCACCGGGCGGGCCTTGATGTCACGGCGGCTGAGCTGGTAGGCGGACGCGGCGTGGGCGACGACCGCGGCGAGCAGCCCCACGCGCACGAGCCACAGGGCCCACTCGTGGTGCAGGAAGGGCGAGCCGAGGGTGCGCAGCCAGTGGGCGTAGCCGTTGAACTCGTCCGCCCCGAAGAAGATCTTGAGGTTTCCGAGCATGTGCACGACGAGGTAGCCAAGCATGACCAGGCCGGACACGGCCATCACGGACTTCTTGCCGACGGAGGAGTCCCAGATCGTGCGTGTGATGGACGGCCGTCGATCCGTCCGCGTTGCCAGAGCCATGTCCTCGACGGTACGGACGGGGGTCCCGAAAGGTCCAAGACATGATGGAGCTGATGTCGATAGATGATGACTATCAAAGCCGATAGCCTGGGCGGATGCAGTTCCAGCAGCTCTTGTACTTCGTGGCCGTCGCCGAGACCCGGCATTTCACCCGGGCCGCGGAGCGCGTGCACGTGGCACAGCCCTCGCTCTCGCAGCAGATCAAGGCGCTCGAACGGGAACTCGGGGCCGAGTTGTTCAGCCGGGCCCGCGGCAACGTCACGCTCACCGACGCGGGCGAGACGCTGCTGCCGCTGGCCCGGCGGATCCTGGCGGACGCTGACACCGCGCGGCTGGAGGTGCAGGAACTGGCGCAGCTCCGGCGCGGCCGCGTCCGGCTCGGCGCCACACCCAGCATCTGCACGGGCCTGTTGCCGGACGTACTGCGGGCCTTCCACGACGCGCATCCCGGGATCGAGCTGCTGATCGAGGAGAGCGGCTCGCTCGACCTCGTACGGGAGCTCGCGCGCGGAGCCCTGGACCTGGCCCTGATCGCGCTACCGCTGCCCCCCTCGGCCCCGGCCCTGACCACGGTGGAGCTGCTGACCGAAGACCTCGTGGTGGTCTCCTCGGCGGAACGGCCGGCACCGGGCGGGGGCCGCGAGCTGACCATCCCGGGGCTGCGGAACGAGCCGATGGTGATGTTCCGGCACGGCTACGACCTGCGGGAGCTCACCGTGGCGGCCTGCCGGGCGGAGGGTTTCGAGCCGGTCTTCACCGTGGAGGGCGGCGAAATGGACGCGGTCCTGGGCTTCGTCCGGGCGGGGCTCGGTATCGCGGTGGTCCCGGCGATGGTGGTCGACCGATCCGGTCGGGGCCTGCGGGTGACCCCGCTGGCCGGCTCCCCGCTGCGTCGCACGATCGCCCTGGCCCACCGCACCGACGTGGCTCCGCCGCGCGCGGCCCGCGAGCTGAAACGGATACTGCTCGGCTAACTGCGCCCGGCGGGGCCTGCGGGCGGGCGCAGTCAGGGCGCGGCTGGAGCCGGCTCCGGGGATATCGGCGGGGCGGGGACCGCCGGCAGGGCCTTGTCGAGGCCTTCTGCGAGCATCCCGAAGGCCAGATCGGCATCGGCCACCGCGGCCGCGTGGGCCTCGTCCGCGCTCTGCCCCGCCTCGATCCGACGCCAGTTCACCCGACCCAGCTCATGGCGGACCGCAACGATGTGCGTCGCCGCGAGCCGGGAGGCGAGCGGGGACACCGCCTCCGCCTCCAGCCCGGCCGCGAGCAGCTCCACCTCGATCTCGGTGTAGCGGTTCAGCCGGCTCTTCAGGCTGGCGGTGCTGTAAACCAGCTGCTGGAAGGCCATCACGTTCGGGTGGTCGCACAGCCCGGTGATCGGATCCCGCTCGGCCAGGGCCGCCAGGAAGCTCGCGTGCACCGCGCCCACCGGCGTGCGGCCGGGGGGCCGCTCGCGCACGATGCGCGCCACCTCGTCCTGATGGTCGGCGAACCGGTCGAGCAGCAGGTCCTCCTTGCTCGGGAAGTACCGGAAGAGGGTGGGCTTGGAGACCTCGGCCGCGGCGGCGACATCCGCCACCGACACGGCATCGAAGCCCCGTTCCAGGAAGAGCTCCAACGCCGTCGCCGCCAGTCGGTGACGCGTACGGAGCTTCTTGTTCTCGCGCAGACCCGTCGTGTTCTCCATACCGCACAGCGTAGCACGGATTCGTGACCGAGTTATTTTTTTAACCGGGTTGCTTTTTCTGTCGAGAGCCGCTTTCCTTGAGGCATCGACGAGGAGAGGACATCCCATGACCGACGTACTGATCACCGGCTCCGGACCGACCGGACTGACGCTCGCCTGCGACCTCGCACAGCGCGGAGTCACCGTGCGCGTCATCGACCGGCGCACCGAACCGCATCACGAGTCCCGGGGTAAGGGGCTGCGACCGAGCAGCCTCGAGATCTTCCGCGGGCTCGGTGTGCTGGAGCCGCTGGCAGCCACCGGGGACGCGAGCGTGACCCTGCGCAAGTACTTCGACGGGGAACACATCAACGACACCCCCACCGACGGCGGCCTCTTGATCGGGCAGTGGCAGATCGAAGCGGCCCTGCGCGAGCGGCTCGCCGCGCTGGGCGTGCGGGTCGAGTACGGATCGGAGCTCGCCGGAATCACCCAGGACGACGCCGGGGTGCGTGCGGAGCTGGCGGACGGCACCGTGATCGCGGCCCGCTATCTCGCCGGGTGCGACGGCGGGCGCAGCACCACCCGCAAGCTGCTCGGCATCCCCTTCGAGGGGAACGGGGAGGAGGAGCCCGCGATGGTGATCGGGGACGTCCGGGCGCCGGGACTCGGCCGGGACGTCTGGCACCAGTGGTTCACCTCGGAAGGCGGCGGGATCCTGCTCTGCCCGATGCCGGGGACGGACAGTTTCCAGCTGCAGGCCTCGCCCGAGCGGGACGAGCGGGGCGAACCGCTGCCGCCCTCCCTGGAAAGCTTCCAGCGGATCTTCGACCGCCATGCACGGGTGGCGGGCATCCGGCTCAAAGATGCAACCTGGCTCTCGTCCTGGCGGGTCAACGTGCGGATGGCCACGCGTCTACGGGAGGGCAGGGTCTTCCTCGCCGGAGATGCCGCGCACGTACATCCCATAGCCGGCGGGCTGGGCATGAACACCGGCATCCAGGACGCGGCCGCCCTCGGCCGGACGCTGGCCGCCGCCCTCACGGGGCCTGCCGGGGAGGAGGTGCTCGACGGGTACGAGGCCGAGCGGCTGCCGGTGGCCGCCGCGGTACTGGCCGACACGGCGGAGCGGTACGAGCGGGTCGTCGAAGCCGTCCGGACCCCTGGCCGCGGGACGGAGGTGGGCCTGGACTGACCGGCGCCGCGCGCGCCTGAGCCCGGGGTGGCCCTGGCCGCCCGGGCATCGGCCCCGGGCATCGGCCCCGGGCATCGGCCTCCCGATGGGGCGGACGTCAGGAGGGCGTGGGAACCGCGTCCGAGAGGGAGAGGCTGTGGATGCGGTCCGGCGCCCCGGGCCGGGCGTAGTACCAGCCCTGAGCGGTGTCGCAGCCGAGGGCGCGCAGCTGGGCGGCCTGGGCTCCGGTCTCCACTCCCTCGACGGTGACGGCGAGTTCGAGGCTGTGCGCCAGGGCGACGATCCCCTCCACGATCTTGACGTCAACCGGGTCGGCGGGCTGCTGCTGCATCCCTTGGGTGAAGGAGCGGTCGAGCTTCAGGACGCTGACCGGCAGCCGCCGCAGGTTGGCCAGGTTCGAGTAGCCGGTGCCGAAGTCGTCGAGGGCGATGTCCACACCGAGTGCCGCGAGCCGGCGCAGCGGTTCCAGGAGTTCGTCGTCGGCCCCTATCAGGGCTGATTCGGTGACCTCCAGGCACAGCGCGCCCGGGGCGAGGCCCGACTTCTCCAGCACCGCCACGGTGTCGGCAACCAGGCCCGGGTGGTGCAGCTGGGTCGGAGAGAGGTTGACGTTGATCCGCAGGGCTGCGCCCCCGTGCTCGCGCTGCCAGATGCGGGCCTGGCGGACGGCCTCCTCCAGCACCCAGCGACCGAGCGGCACGATCAGCCCGGTGCGTTCGGCGAGGGGGATGAAGCGGTCCGGGCCGAGTACCCCGTACTGCGGGTGCGACCAGCGCACCAGCGCCTCGGCCCCGTGCACGCTGCCGTCGCGCATGTGGACCAGCGGCTGGTACTCGATGAAGAACTCGCCGCGTTCCAGAGCCGCGGGCAGGGCGTTGGTCAGGCCGTGGCGGGTGATCGCGCGGGCGTCGGCCTCGGCATCGGCGAATTCGAAGCGGTTGCCGCCGGCCGCCTTGGCCCGGTACATCGTGATGTCGGCGCTGCGCAGCACCTCCGCCGGGGTGCGCTCCTTGGCCCGTCCCTCGACGATGCCGATGCTGCCCCGGACCGTCAGTTCCCGACCCTCCAACCGGATCGGCGTGGACAGGGCGGTCAATATGCGGACCGCGAGCTCGGTCACCTTCTGCTCGGTGTCGGAGCCGGTGGTCAGGGCGACGAACTCGTCGCCGCCGAGCCGGGCGACCACCTCGCCCGGGCCGGTCGCGCAGCTCTGCAGCCGGTCGGCGACCTCCACCAGCAGCCGGTCCCCCGCCGAATGCCCGAGGCTGTCGTTGACCGCCTTGAAACCGTCGAGGTCGAGGTAGCACAGCCCGTAGCGGTCGCCGCCCGCCCCGCCGAGGGCCTTCTCCAGCCGCTCGAAGAACAGCGTCCGGTTGGGTAGACCGGTCAGGGCGTCGTGGGTGGCCTCGTAGCGAAGGCGCAGGTTCAGCAGCCGGCGTTCGGTGGTGTCCTCCATCAGCGCCAGCTGGTACTGCGGCTTCCCGTCGGCGTCGCGCAGCAGCGACACCGTCAGATTGGTCCAGAGCACGGTGCCGTCGTGCCGGTAGTAGGGCTTCTCGACGCGGTAGCTCTCGCGCTCGCCGCGCACCAGCTCGCCGTACATCCGCCAGACGTGCGGGGTGTCATCCGGGTGTCCCCATTCGCTGACGTTGCGGCTGCGGACGTGCCCCTCCAGGCCGCCGAACATCTGCAACAGGGTGTCGTTGACCTCCAGGACGTTCCCGTCGAGGTCGGCGATGCCGATCCCCACGGCCGCGCCCTCGAAGACCGCGCGGAAGCGCTCCTCGCTCGCGTGCAGGGCCTGCTGCGCGTCGGTACGCGCGGTCAGCGCGGAGCGCGCGATGGCCTCCTGCTCCCTCAGGGTGCGCTCGCGCAGCGCGCGGGCGTATCCCGCCGCGATGGCGTGCTGCAGCCGGGCGCAGCGCGACCGGTACTCCTCGGTGCCCTCCACACCGGAGCCCTCGGGTCCGTCCGGGCCGCAGTAGAGCACCAGGTACGACTCGATCACGCCGAGGGTGCCGGCCAGGGCCTCGGGGTCGGTGCAGTGCACGGCGACGAGTTCCGCCCCCACCTGCTGGGCGACCGAGGCGTCGAAGGGCCTCGCGTGCAGGGCCTCGGTGAGCGTGCGGGTGAGGGGGAGGAGGTGCCGTTCGAACTCGGTGCGGGTCAACGAGGTCGCCGTGACCGGGAAGATCGCCCGGCCCCAGATCGTGGCGAAGCGGGCGATCCGGTCCTCGATACCGCCGTGCGGAGCCGTCGCGGACCCGGTGGCGGGTGCCGCGGCGACCTTCGGCGCGCCCGCCGTCTGTGCCGGAAGTCTCACGCCTTGCGTCCCACGCCGCCGAAGCCCGAGAAGGCGTAGGGGTCCTCCGGCGTCTCGCCGTCCTCACCGTTGTCGGGTCGGTCCGGCCGCCAGTTGGGCATGGCCACGAGGCCCGGCTCCAGCATCTCGAACCCGTCGAAGAAGCCGCTGATCTGTTCCCGGGTCCGCATGACGAGGGGGTTGCGCATGTCCCGGTAGACGCCCACGGTGCCGGCGGCGGTTTCCTGGGTGAGCGGGATTCCCTCGTACGAGGCGTGCGTGAGGATCAGCAGGCTGCCGGGGGCCAGTGCGTCGCGCAGCTCGGCGACGGCGGCGTACGGGGCGTCCTTGTCCTCCAGGAAGTGCAGGACGGCGACGAGCAGGAGGGCGACCGGTCGGCCGAGGTCGAGGAGCCGACCGACCTCCGGGGCGGCGAGGATCTCCTTGGGCTTGCGCAAGTCGGCGGCGACGATGTCGCTGTGGTCGTCTCCTGTGAGGACGGCCCGGCTGTGCGCGACGGCCACCGGGTCGTGGTCGACGTAGACGACGCGCGCCTGCGGGCTGGCGGCCTGGGCGACCTCGTGGACATTGCCGAAGGTGGGGATGCCGGAGCCGATGTCGAGGAACTGCGTGACGCCCTCGGCGACGGCGTGCCGGACGGCGCGGCGCATGAATGCCCGGTTGGCCTGCATGATCTTGGGCAGTCCCGGCATGAATTCCATGGCACGGCGAGCCGTCTGGCGGTCGACCTCGAAATTGTGGGACCCACCCAGATAGTAATCGTAGATGCGGGACACGCTCGGCACCGATATGTCGATGCCTGGCGGGGCCCAGGCGGGGCGCTCCATCGGGGTCTCCAAGCGTTGGTCCTGCGGTCGTCCGTGTGAGGTCGGACTCCTGTCCGAGCCGAATCTACTGATCATTTCCCAACAGGGCGAGCAAAAGCGGAAATTGGCGATCCGTTCTTCGTCACACACCAAAGGCACCGCCTCGCCGGACGGGGGAATGACCGATACCGACAAGTCCCTTATGGGAATTGACTGGGGGTCGACCGGAGTCACCACACTACCGACCTGCGGATGGCTCAAACCTCTCTGGTCGGCAGTCCACCCGTTCAGGCGAACCGGGGGCCGAGCCTCGCGTGCCCGGGCGCGCGCGGGCCCATGCTCCCGGGGTGAACAGAGCCTGTGCCAGGCGCCTGCTGGCAGTCCCGGTCCTGCTGTGGGCGGCCTTGTCCGTCACGCCGGCCGTGGCTGATAGCCGCGCCTACGCGACGACCGACTCCGGCGACGGCCCGGCCGCCGCCGTGGTGGCCGCGGTGGCCGGCGGCAGCGACCGCGCACGCGGCCCGCGTGGCGGACATCACGGTGACGACCAGGGCTCCGACCACGGGAAACGCCGTGAAGGCGGGCACGGCGGGGGCCGTCACGGCCACCCCCACTGCCCTCCGCCGCCGCCCCCTCCGCCCTGCCCGCCGAAGCCACCGCCGAAGCCACCGAAACCGCCGAAACCCACACCGCCGCCCGAGCCGACTCCCCCGCCGTCGCCCGAGCCCCCACCGCCCCCGAAACCCGCACCACCGAAACCGCCGCCTCCCCGGCCGGCGCCGAAGCCCGTACCGAAGCCCGTCCTGCCCGCGCCGCCCCCGCCGAAGCCGGCGCCCCCACCGCCCCGCGTGGTCCTGGCTCCTGCGCCGCCGCCCGCACCACCTGCACCACCGCCACCACCCGCCCCCGAGGTGAAACCCGTACCGCCGAAACCGGTGGCCCGCCCCGCGTATCACGCGGCCGCCCGCAAACCCGTCGAGCACCACATCTCGCCGGTGACTTTCACCTTGATGACCGCCGCTCCCGCGGTGCTCGCGATCGTCGCGCTGCGCCCGCGCTAGCGCGCTTCTTCCTCCCCACCAGTAACCGATTGGGAGTCATCTTGTCGGAATGGCTCGTCCTGTCCCTCGCGATGGCCGCGGCCTGTGCCGTGGTGCTGTCCATCGCCTTCTTGAACCACAGGAGGATCGGCGATGACGACGATCCGAACGAGACCCCTGACGTCATCGAGTACATGACGATGATGATCGGGGTGATCTACGCGATCGTGTTGGGCCTGGCGATCGCCGGCGTCTGGGAGGGCCGCGGGGCCGCCCAGGAATACGTGCGCCAGGAGGCCCAGGCCCTGCACGAGATCAGTGTCCGCTCCGAGGTCTACCCGGCCGAGGTGCGCAAGCGGATCCGGTCCGACGTCGACGCGTACGTGACCCACGTCGTGGACACGGAGTGGAGGCGGATGGCCGACCACGGCGAGCTCACCGAGCACGGCGGGGAGCTGCTGGAGCGCATCCGCCGGGACGTCACCGACTACGAACCGCAGACCGACCACGAGGGGCAGGCCTACCAGCCGCTGGTCGACCAGGTCGCGGTGGTCGACGACGCCCGCAGCGCACGCGGCTCGAGTGCCGGGGCCACCATGCCGGGCGTGGTGTGGTTCGGGCTGATCGTCGGCGCCCTGGTGACCGTGGGCCTGATCTTCACCCTGCAGATCAGGCGCTCGTTCCGGGAGATGCTGCTGGCGGGCCTGTTCAGTGCCCTCATCGCGTTCCTGCTGTTCCTGATCTGGGACTTCGACGCGCCGTTCGGGCGGGGCATCTCCGCCACCGCCGAACCGTTCCTCACCCAGTTCCCCCACCTGGACCTCGGCGGCTAGGCCGCCCGGGCACGTCTCGTCGGTCGGGCCGGATCAGGCCACTCGCAAACCGGGGACGGGCCTCCCGTCCCCGGTTCGGCCCAGGGCCGTGCCCCATTCGCCCGTTCCTGATCGCGGGTCACCGCACCCCGACCTAGCGTGTCGGACATCGAGGCGCACGACCCCCCACGTGCGGAAAACCGTTCCGCGGCTGCTCCTCGGGGATCCGGAGAACCAACCATGGGTGCGATACGTACCTCCGCCACCACCCTGCTGAGCGTCGGCGCCACGGGCGCCGTACTCGCGCTCGGCGTCCTCGGCGCGCCCGCCGCAACCGCTGCCGAGGCACAGCCCATCACCTCGTTCGGCTTCACCCTCACGCCTTCGACCGTCGCCCCCGGAGGGCAGACGGTCCTCGCGGTCAGCCGCTGCAACGCCGCCTACGCCACCGCCTCCTCCGGTGTCTTCGACACCGTGAGCATCGCGCGCGGCCAGACCGTACGGGTCACCGTGGACCGGGACGCCCGGCGCGGCGCCGTCTACTCCGTCTCCTTCACCTGCAACGGGGAGACCGGCTCGGCCGATCTGACGATCGCCGGCGGCACCACCGGACCCACCACGAGCTCCACGCGAACGGGCACCGGCACCGGCACCGGCACGACCCGCTTCCCGACCCCGTCCTCCGCCCTCGGTGTCCGCGGCGGTCTGGGCGGCAGCGTGGCCGGCATGGATCCCCTGGAGCTCGGCGCCGGCGCCGGTCTGTTCCTCGCCGCCGCGGGCGGCACCGTGTTCGCCCTGCGCCGCAGGGGATCCGGCCGTAGCCATTGAACCCGCCGGACGTCCCCCCGCCACCACCGATCGCCCCGAGTCCTCGTCAGGACTCGGGGCGATCGCCGGTGGCGGGGGGATCTCCGTCCGGGGAGACCGGTCAGGCCCGGCTGCGGAGCGGGCGGCGACGGCGCAGCACGTGGGCCCCGGCTCCGAGGGCCGCGGCGCCGACGAGGCCCGCACCGATGGCGGTCTCGGCCGTGGACGGGCCGAAGGATCCGCCGATGCCGCCCTGCGAGGGGTTGCCCTCCAAGATGGTGAAGCGGTGCGTGGCGACCAGGTTGCTGTCGTTGCACTTGACGGACAGCGTGTGGTGCCCGGGCGAGGCGTGGTTGAAGATCCGGACGGTCGCGAATCCGATCGACCCCGCGGACAGGTTGGCCGGCGGAAAGTTGCCGTGCGACGTGACGGTACCGCCGTGACCGCAGCCCGCCGCGCTCACCTGCATCGTGGAACCCTGGTGCACGGAGTACGGGTTGACGGAGATGTTGCTGGGGCCGTTCCCACCCCCATTCCCACCCCGGCCCCCGGGGTCCTGGTTCGCGGAGGCGAACGGGGCACTGAGGCCGATCACGGCGCAGGCTGCCGCCGTCACGGTAAGAGCGCGCAAAACACGCATGGTGGAACCTCCAGCGGGAAGCGCCCCGGAGCGTCGGCCCCGGATGATCGACGAGAACGCCTCCCACGTCGAACCCTCGGGTCGTCCCGCCATCTCCGCATTTCCGGCTTTGGGCCGCCCGGTTGAGCGACACGCCGAAGCTCGGGAAATGCAACTGACGGATCCGCAGGTCACGACCCGTCAGGCATTTATGTGACGATTACCTGGATGGGCGCACCCCGTCCGGCTCCCTCCGGGTGGCGGCCACCCGTTCGCCCTTCCCCCCTCGCCGTGCTGCCGACTCGGCCTTAGCGTGCGTGAAGTAGGGCGTACAGGGGTGGGACGGGAACGCGGGTCGGGACCCCCGCGTCGGGAAGGGAGAACGATGGGCGAGGACGAGCCCGGGAAGTCACGCAAACGCTCACCGTGGGGCGTACTCGCCCTGGTCATGCTCACCGGCCTCGCCATGGTGCGCAACGGTGTGAACATCGGCGACGGGCCGCCGCAGCCCACCGCGGCCTCGGCCGTCGCGGTGACGGCCGACCAGTTGCCGGCCGATCCACCCACGCCCCCGGCGGACATGGAGGTGCTGGAGCACTCGTCGGTCCAGCGCATCCGGATTCCCACGATCAACGTGGACGCGCCGGTGATGACGGTCGGGCTGGACGCGGAGGGTTGGATCGACGCGCCGCCCCCGCAGGACCGCAATCTCGCCGGCTGGTACCTCAACGGCATCTCGCCGGGCCAGCGGGGCTCCGCGGTGATCGTCGGTCACGTGGACAACGCGCAGGGCCCCGCGGTCTTCTACGGTCTCGGCTCGGTT
Organism: Streptomyces sp. NPDC091682; assembly: GCF_044756625.1. Classification (NCBI taxonomy): domain Bacteria; kingdom Bacillati; phylum Actinomycetota; class Actinomycetes; order Kitasatosporales; family Streptomycetaceae; genus Streptomyces; species Streptomyces sp. NPDC091682. The sequence continues at coordinate 741,836 of NZ_JBIVTH010000002.1, forward strand.
AAGCCGGGCAACCACATCGAGGTGGAGCGGTACGACGGCCGGACGGCGGTGTTCGAGGTCTACGGGGTGGAGGTGTTCTCCAAGGAGGCCTTCCCCGGGGCCCGTGTGTACGGGGACACAGGACACCCGGAACTCCGGGTGATCACCTGTGGCGGCGGATACTCAAAGGCCCGTGGCTACGACGGCAACGTGGTCGTCTTCGCCCGCATGGTGGAGGCCCGCTGAGCCGGTGCGCGTCCACCGCGGCCGGCGCCCGCTTCAGCGGGGCGGCAGCACCGGGAGGGTCATCCGGTAGCCGCGTGCGAGCAGTTGGGGAAGGTACGAGGAGATCGCCTGGACGCTCTGCGACCGGTTGCCGCCGGCGTCGTGCGAGAGGACGATCACGCCGGGGGCCGCGCCGCCCAGTACCCGGGAGATGATTGTCGGGGTCCCCGGTTCCTTCCAGTCCAGGGTGTCCACGGTCCAGGCGAGCGGCTCCATGCCGAGCTCGGCCCCGATCTCGAAGGCGGCCCGGTTCCAGGCCCCGTAGGGGGCCCGGAACCACAAGGGCGCCTCGCCGACGGTCTGCTGGACGACCTCGCTCGTGCGGCCGATCTCGGAGGCGAGGGCGGGCCGGCTGAGCCCCGGGATGAGCGGGTGGGTCCAGGTGTGGTTGCCGATGACGTGGCCCTCGTCGACCATCCGGCGCAGCAGGTTCCGGTTCTCGGTGGCCATCTCGCCGCAGACGAAGAACATGGCGCGCACGCCGTACCGGGCGAGGGTGTCGAGGATGGCGGGGGTGTAGCGGGGGTCCGGGCCGTCGTCGAAGGTGAGCACCATGCCGGCCGACGCGGCTTCCTCGGCGGGGAGTTCCAGGATGGGCCGGGTCCGTACGGCCGGCTTCGCGGCCGCCGGGCGCACCGGCGCGTCGGCGGTCATCGGTTGGAGCCGGTACGCCTTCTCGGGCAGCGCCCGCGCCCGCAACCCCGGCGCACCCGCCGCGGGGGGCGCCCCCGGCCCGGCCGGGGGTACGGACCCGGTCGGTCCCTGCCCCGGGGTACCGGTACCGCGCTCACCGCCCACGCTGAGCAGTCCGGAGGCCGCGGCGACCCCGAGGAAGACGGCGGTACGCAGGACCGTGCGCCGCCCTACTGTCGGCTCGTCATTTTTCATTATTACTACGTATCAACGACATCGCCGAAGTTGTCGAGAGGCGCGGAGGCACCCTGTTCCCCTCACCCGGTCGGCTCACACCCGCAGGGCTTCACCGCCACCGTGGTCGTGCTCGCCGAGCGGGCCGGGATCCGGGTGGACTGGGAGCGGCTCGGCGCTGCCCCGGACGGCCCTCGCGAGGACGTACAGGTGTCCGTCGCGGGAACGGCCGCTCCGCCGCCCGGTCGCAGTTGGTCCACGGGGCTGCGGGAGCAGGCGGCGCGGCTGGAACGGCGTATGCCGAGGCAGTGAGGGACCGCCACGGCGACGACGGGGGCGTCCTTCGGGGTGGTCAGCCGCGGCGGACCAGGGGGAAGGGCAGGGTCTCGCGGATCGTCAGGCCCGTGAGGAACATGACGAGGCGGTCCACGCCGATGCCGAGGCCGCCCGTGGGCGGCATCGCGTACTCCAGGGCGTCGAGGAAGTCGTTGTCGAGTTCCATCGCCTCCGGGTCACCGCCCGCCGCGAGCAGGGACTGGGCGGTGAGGCGGCGGCGCTGTTCCACGGGGTCGGTCAGCTCCGAGTAGGCGGTTCCCAGTTCGGTGCCGAAGGCGACCAGGTCCCAGCGTTCGGCGAGCCTGGGGTCCCGGCGGTGCTGGCGGGTGAGCGGGGAGACGTCGGTGGGGAAGTCCTTGTAGAAGGTCGGCAGCTTGGTGCGCTCCTCCACGAGGCGCTCGTACATCTCCAGCACCACGTCGCCGCGGGTGTCCTCGGGGCCGTGCGGGACCGACGCCCGGTCGCACAGTCGGCGCAGTGCCCCTTCCTCGGTGTCGGCGTCGACCTCCTCGCCGAGGGCCTCGCTGATGGCCCCGTACATGGTCTTGACCGGCCAGGTTCCGGAGATGTCGTGGACGACGAGCTTCCCGTCCGGTCCCGCCTTGTGGGCGATGGGCGAGCCGAAGGCGGCGGTGGCGGCGCCCTGGATCAGTTCGCGGGTGAGGTCGAGCATCACGTCGTAGTCGGCGAAGGCCTGGTAGGCCTCCAGCATCGTGAACTCGGGGTTGTGCTTGTAGGAGACGCCCTCGTTGCGGAAGGTGCGGCCCATCTCGAAGACCTTCTCCATGCCGCCGACGCAGAGCCGCTTGAGGTAGAGCTCGGGCGCGATGCGCAGGTACAGGTCGAGGTCGTAGGCGTTGATGTGGGTGCGGAAGGGCCGGGCGTTGGCGCCGCCGTGGATCTGCTGGAGCATCGGGGTCTCGACCTCGAGGTAGCCGCGGTCGAGCAGTCCCTGGCGCAGGGCCTGGACCGCGCTGGAGCGGGCCCGTACGACGTCCCGGGCCTCGGGGCTCGCGACGAGGTCGAGGTAGCGGCGCCGGACCCGGGCCTCGGGGTCGGCGAGGCCCTTGCGCTTGTCGGGGAGGGGGCGCAGGCACTTGCCGGTGAGTTGCCAGGACCGGACCACCAGCGACAGCTCGCCCGCCTTGCTGGCGCCGGTCTCGCCGCTGACGAGCACGTGGTCGCCGAAGTCGACCTGGGAGGTGAAGGAGTCCAGTACCTCGGCCCCGGCTTCGTCGCGGGTGAGCATCAGCTGGATGTCGCCGGACCAGTCGCGCAGGACGGCGAAGACCACGCCGCCGAGGTCGCGCACGAGCATCACGCGCCCGGCGAGGGTGACCTGTTCGCCGGTCCGGGCGCCGGGCGGGAGGGTGGGACGGCCGGGGGAACCCCCGTGGGTGGCCTTCAGTTCCGCGACGGTGTGGGTGCGCGCGCGGATCCCCACCGGGTAGGGGTCGGTACCGGCCGCCCGGATGCGGTCCAGTTTCGCGTGGCGGACGCGGACCTGTTCGGGCAGCCGCTCGACCGGGGCCCCCGCGTCCCCCTGCTCGACCGCGTCCAGGCCGAGGGATTCGATGGAGGGCAGTCCCTCGGTGGAGGCGATGGCGGTGAGGCCCTTGGGGTGGCCGTTGCCCCACAGGGTGCGCAGGCTGGGTACGGAGACGAAGCCCTCGGCGATGCCGGAGGCGAGGCTGACCCGGGCGAGCGAGCCGGCGTCCTGGTAGCAGAGGTAGCGCGGGTACCACTCGGGGTCGTACTTGACGTTCGAGCGGTACAGCGCCTCCAGCTGCCACCAACGGGAGAAGAAGAGGAGCAGCTTGCGCCACAGTTTGAGGACGGGGCCGGCGCCGATCCGGCCGCCCTCCTCGAAGGCGGAGCGGAAGACGGCGAAGTTGAGGGAGATCCGGTGCACACCGAGGCCGGGGGCCGCGGCGCAGAGTTGGGCGACCATGAACTCCATGACCCCGTTGGGGGCGGTGCGGTCGCGGCGCATGAGGTCGAGGGAGATGCCGTCCTTGCCCCAGGGGACAAAGGAGAGCAGGGCGATCAGCTCGCCCTTGTCGTCGAAGGCCTCGACCAGCAGGCAGTCCCCGTCGGCGCGGTCGCCGAGCCGGTCCAGGGCCATGGAGAAACCGCGTTCGGTCTCGGTGTCGCGCCATTTGTCCGCGCTTTCCACGATCCTCTGCATCTCGTCCTCGGAGAGGGCGGAGTGGCGGCGGATGACGGTGGTGGCGCCGGTGCGCCGGACACGGTTGACGGCCTGGCGGGTGACGCGCATGTCGCGGCCGTCGAGGTCGAAGCGGGCCACGTGCAGGATGGCCTCGTCGCCGAGCTGCAGTGCGCCGAGTCCGGAGCGGGCGTAGGCGGTGGCGCCGTCCTCGGAGGCGCCCATGACGGCGGGCTGCCAGCCGTAGCGCCGGGCCACGGCCAGCCAGGCGTCGATGGCGGCGGTCCAGGAGGCGGGGTCGCCGACCGGGTCACCGCTGGCGAGGCAGACACCCGCCTCGACGCGGTAGGTGACGCCGGCCTTGCCGTTGGGGGCGAAGACGACGGCCTTGTCGCGCCGGGTGGCGAAGTAGCCGAGGGAGTCGTTGCGGCCGTAGGCGCCGAGGAGCGCGCGGATGCGGGGTTCCTCGTCGCCGTGCAGGGCGGCGGTCAGGCGCTGGGAGCGGAAGAGGGTCATGGCCGCGTTCAGTAGGGCGGCCGCGCCGAAGAGGCCGAGCAGGAAGGAGAGCGGGCGGGGTGGGTGGCCGTCGAACTCCCGGGCGGAGAAGAGGCCGCCGAAGACCTCCTTGGCGGCCCAGTCCAACCACTGGCCCCGGGGCAGGGTGCCGGGGAAGAGGGCGACGAGCGCCCAGCCCACGAGTACGGCGGCGAGCAGGCCGAGGCCGAGCACGAACAGGGCGTGCCACAGGGCCCCCGGGCGGGAGGCGGCGTAGAACTCGTCGCGGGCGGCGATCAGAACGGCCAGCGCGGCGACGGCGATGACCATGGAGGGGATGCCGATCCAGTACGCGCCGACGGCCATCTCCAGCACGTCGTCGACGATCAGCAGGGCCAAATAGGTGATGACGATCCACCAGGCGACCTTCTTGCGGGTGCCGAGGGCCGCGGCGAGGAGGAAGAGGAAGACGGCGTAGGCGAGGTTCGCGCTGACCGGGACGACGATCAGATCGAGGAACCGCACGATGGGCCGCAGGAGCCGCCGCAGCGTGGGGGAGAGCGCGAGCAGGGCGCAGAGCAGGCCGAGCGTTCCGAAGAACGCGCCGAACCCGTCGGGCACCCGGTTCAGGAAGCGGTTCCGGGTTCCGTGCTTCTCCTCCACGGTGGCGCTGGTCGCACTCATGGTTCGCACTGTAGGGAGGGCCGCGCCGGGGCGCGCGGCGAGCGATGGGCCGCGAGGTGCACGGCCGCTCCCCGGGCCATGTCCTCGAGCAGGCCCGGTTCGTGCACCGGGTCGTGCACCGGGTCAGGCCCCGGGCCGTGCCCCGGGCGTTCTGGAGCACGGCCCATCCTCGGCAGGGTGACGGAGCACGTGAATACGAAATTCGAACGCGGTACCGACGGTCCGAAGGTGATCCTGGCCGGGGTGGACGGATCGGAGTCCTCGCTGCGGGCCGCAGCCTACGCGGCGGGGCTGGCCCGGCGGCAGAACGCCCTGCTGGCCCTGGTGTACGTCCAGCCGGTGATCCCGGCCGGCGCCGCGCTCGGCGCGCCGGCGGCGGACACCACCGGGGAGATCGCCGAGGGCCGGGTGACCGAGATCCGCGCCTCGGCGGAGCGGCTCAAGGGCATCTACGAGGTGCGCTGGCAGTTCCACACCTTCCACGACGACCCGCCCCCAGCTACCGCTGGGAGGTGCCCCCAGCCGGCCTGGTGAGCGCGGCGGACGAGCTGATGGCGGACGCGGTGGTGGTCGGCGCCTCCGAACAGGCGGGCCACCGCATCGTGGGATCGGTGGCGATCCGCCTGGTGAAGGCGGGCCGCTGGCCCGTCACCGTGGTTCCGTAGGGATCCCGGGTCCCGTCGCCGGCCCTACCTGCCCATGGTCAGGCCGTCCTTGGCGGCGCCGCGGCTGAGCACGGCCTCGCTGATGGCGTCGCGCGCGCTCTCGTAGTCCTCCCGACCGGGCTCCTTCGCGAGGGCGTCGGTCAGGTGGACGACCCGGCCCACGGACAGGTCCATCATCTGCGGCACGAACTCGGCCTTGGTGACCTGCCAGCGCTGCCCGGCGGCGGCCGGCGGGGCGAAGGCGAACCGGCCGATCGAGCCGTAGTTGCCCCGCATGTCGCGCGCGCCCGAGTGGTTGAACATCTCGCCCGCGACCTGGTCGCCCATGCCGTAGATGATCCAGGTCCCGTTGACCTTCTCGTAGGGCTGCGGCACGTGGGCGTGCGTACCGATGAGGGCGTCGATGTCGGGGCGGCCGCCGGTCTGCGAGGCGGTGAGCGCCTTGCCGAGCGAGAGCTGGGTGCCGTCCGGTTCGGTCTCCCATTCCGTGCCCCAGTGCACGCTCACCAGCACCACGTCCGCGCCCGCCTTCCGGGCCGCCCGCGCATCCGCGATGATCTTGTCCTGCTTCATCAGGTTGACCGCCCACGGCTGGCCCTCGGGCATCGGGTAGCCGTTGGTGTCGTAGGTGTACGCGAGGTGCGCCACCTTGGCGGAACCTGCCGTGTACGTGGTCACCGTGGCCGCCTCGGCGGCCGTACGGGCCGATCCGGCGTGCCCCAGTCCGACCTTGTCGAAGCGGTCCAGCGTGCGGCGCAGGCCCGCGCCCCCGTCGTCGAGGGTGTGGTTCGAGGCCGTGGAGCAGCCGTCGTACCCGGAGTCCTTCAGCCCGTCGGCGACCTGCGGCGGCGATGTGAAGGCCGGATAGCCGGAGAAGGGCCCGCCCTCCTCCCCGTAGATGGTCTCCATGTGGCAGAGGGCGAGGTCGGCCGCCGAGACCACCGGTTTGACCCCGGAGAACATCGGCCTGAAGTCGTATCCGTCGCCGTCCGCGTCGTTCGCCGCGCGCTGGATGACGGAGGTGTGCGGCAGCACGTCGCCGCTCACAACGAGGGTGAAGCCCTGCCCGGGGGCCGGTCCGGCGGCACTGGAGGGGGCGGCCGGCCCCCCGGAATCCCCGAGGCGGGCCGGTGCGGAGCTCTGGGTGGCCGAGCAACCGGCGGCGGCGGACAGCAGCACGACCGACAGGAGGGCGAACACCTGCGGTCGGATTCGCGTGGTCATGCGCCCTGCTCTCATTAATACGATTATCTGATGTGTGATCACATGCAATCCACATAACTACACGCTGTAAGTCAAGAACCGGATCCGTCTTGCGGACACGCGCCCACCCGAACGGCGGACGGGGGCGAGGCCGACCGCCTGCCGTTCGCCGCGCCGTTCGACCGTTCACCGACCGGCACGGCCGCCCGGCGGACGACCCGGGTGCTTGGGCGCAACGCCGGGGCCGGACGGTTCCGGGTCGGCTCCGTGCAGGTCAGGGTGGACGGGTCGCCGCTTCCACGGCCCCCCACGCACCCCGGAAGGAGCCCCTCGTGCCGATCTCCCCCACCCTCCCGCGTACGGACCCCGAGGCACTCGCCGTCCTCCAGCGCGATCACGGGCGGGCCCTGTTCGGATTCCTGGTAGGCCTTACGGCAGGGGACGCCCAGCGCGCGGAGGACCTCGTGCAGGAGACCCTCGTACGGGTCTGGCAGCACCCGGAGGCCCTGTCCAGCGGGCACGACTCCATGCGGCCCTGGCTGTTCACGGTGGCCCGGCGGCTCGCGATCGACGCCCGGCGGGCCCGGCTGTCACGACCGCTGGAGGTGGATCCGGAGGGGCTGGAACACGCACCCGAGCCGCAGGACGCGGTGGCCGGCTCGGTCACGGCGATCGACGTCCGGCGGGCCGTGGGGTCCCTCGGGCCGGAGCACCGCGAGGTGCTGATGCAGGTCTACTTCCGCGACCGCTCGGTGGCCGAGGCCGCCGCCGAGCTCGGAATTCCGGCCGGAACGGTCAAGTCCCGGACGTACTACGCCCTCCGCGCCCTGCGGAAGGGCCTCCAGGGGTACGGGTACGGCCTCGGCGCCTGAGCCTGCAGCGCGGCGAAGGATCGGCTAACGCCATGAATAGATGCGGACCGGACATAAAACGCGTCGATTTCGGCATCAGAGCGTGCAAGTTGAGTAAACATCCCCCGCTCCGCGAGCCGCTCGGTGAAGGCTCGGGACTGATAAACGGGACGCTCGAAGCGCGGGAGAAGGTGGAACGGTGCAGCCCGAGGGTAGTAACGGCACCAGTGACGGCGGGCTCGCGGTGCCCATGGCCTGGCTGTACGCCGAGTACATCGCGGACGAACTGCTGCGCACGGGCCGGCTCATCCCGGCCAGCACCCTGGAGTTCAGGGCCGGACGGGACACGCTCGCCCTGACGATCTACCTCTCGGACGCGGCCGGCGAGCTCTCCGGCATCCGGGTGGTCTCGCAGCTCGACGAGTGGCTGTCGCTCACGGCGTACGGACACCCGTGGCGCGACTGGGTGCACACCCGGTTCCTCGCGCTCGGCGAGGAGGCCCGGGAGCGCGACGACTGCGCGGACCCCGATCTGGAACTGGCCCGGGCGGCGTGGCGCTGGCTGGACAGCACCGAACTGTTCGCCACCAACCTCGACCCCGGGCGGCCCGACGACGACCACACCGACATCGCGCCGGGCCTGGACGAGAACGCGCGCGTATGGACGCCGGCCTGGCAACTCGGTCTGCCCCTCGGCCACTTGGCGATGCACTTGTTCTGACAAAGCCACGAGCACGGACACGGGTAGAGGACGCTGAACTCGTATGATCAGCACACTCCTCACGTGGCTCGAAAGGCACTCATCAGTTCCATGGACAGCAAAGCGATCGAGAACGCGCAGCGGGTGGCGGCGCGGGTGACGGCCGAAGCCGATGGCGATGCCTGGAAGGAACACCACTGGACGGTGGCCCGCTTCCTGGCCGGTTCCCGGTCGGCCGCCGAGGAGGACCGCTGGAGAAGGCAGTTGAACGACTGGCGGGAGCGGCTCGTCGCTTCCCTCGCGGCGGACGCCTTCGCCGAGGTCGCCGAATCCCAGGACCTCCTCCTGGGCTGGCTCCTGACGGAGCTCCGGCGCAGCGACGACGCCCTCGGCTCGCTGCTGGCGTTGTACCCCCTGCCCCGGCCGAAGCCGGAACCGCGTTCCGTCTTCCCGATGCCGGCGTCGGAGGTCTACGGCGACGGACCCGAGTTCTACTTCAGCGACGTCTTCGCCTTCGTCACCGACTACCTGGCGGTCACGATCCGCCGCCCCCTGGACGGTACGTCTGCGACCTGGTGTCCGCTCTGGTGGGAGCACCCGGAGGCGGGGGCCCGGCTGTCCGCGCTGTGGCTGGCCTGGGAGCACCTGCGCCACGATCCGGCCCTCGGCATGACGACGTGGTGGATCCAGCACGCCGATCCGCACCTGCGGGTCCTGATGGACCCCCGCCAGGGCCCGTTCGCCGCGTGCTCGCCGAGGGGGCACGCGCAGGAACCGCTCGCCCCGCTCCCGGTGGAACCGTACGAGCCGTCGTAGACCGCCGGCGCCCGTGCCTGCATCCCCGTTCCGCCGGAGGTCGCCGGGCTGGGGCCGGTCCAACGGAACGGCACCGGCCGGAGCGCCTTGTGCTCACGAGTTGCCGGGGCAGTCGGTCTCGGTCCAGGTCGCGACGAGGTCACGGCAGACGACGGCAGGTCCAACGGTCGGCTGCTGCCGAGTCCCGCAGCTCCTGAGGGGCTCCGCTACGGATGGGACGGGGTCAGGGGTGGTGGCAGCGCCGGCCGGCTGCCGGGCAGGTCCCCCGGCGTCGGTGAGATCGGTGCTCTCTTTCGTGAGTTCGACCAACTCGCGGTCCGCTTTGAGGCCACCGTCCTGATCGCAGTCATCAACGAGTGGCTCTGACCTTGTTCGCCACGCTCGGTCGGAGAGAAATCCGGTACCGCTGCAGGAGGCCAGGCCCTTAGCCTGCAGCCCATGCATCAGCCTCGAAGGCGCGACCGGCGCCTGACTCGCCGCGTGTCGTCAGAGCCGGGGCAGCCTCAGGCGTTCCGGCTCCCTGACGTGGGTGCCGATGTGGTCCTGGTCGGCTACTTCTCCGCGAAACAGAAGGACTTCGAAACACTCATGGCGTCGGCAGCCACAGAACTGGCAGCGCACGGCGCTCGGGTCGTCGCGCAGATCGTGCAACGACGAGGCGTCTCGAACGGCGGGGTCCGCAAGATGGGTCTGCCCTACTCTTCGCGAACCCTGCTGTCCTACGGGAAGGTCCGCGAGGTGGCTCTGGTGTGTGAGCAAGCCAACGCTGACGCAGTGGTCTTCGTTGCCTCCTTGACGGAGCGCCAGCAGCGCACGTTGACAGAGATGCTCGGCCGCCCCTCCGTGAGTCTCTCTGACATCCTCGCTGCCAACTGACGACCCACCCGGAACGGGTTGCTGAAACCGACCCTAGTCGTCGGCTGCGACGAGCAGGGTGAGTGCGGCTGCGGGGCGGTCGATGAGGATGGGGCCGTAGCCACGGAACGCGTCCTCGAGAAGCCGTCCGAGTACGTATCGGGTGGTCCGTCGATCTGCGGCCTGACCAGCCACTGTTCTCGACCCACCGGCCGCCGGCTGAGGCGCCTTGCCGCTGGACGGCGGGGCGAGTTGGTGCAGAGGGCTGCGGGGTGCCGTCCCGCAATCGCGGCGGGAAGACGGAACAGCCGTCAGCCGCGGTCGGCCGGGTCCATCACCAGGCCGGTGAAGTCCGCCTCGTTGCGCTCCGCCCGGGTGACGTACCACCGGGCGATGAGCCACATCACCGGATACACCAGCAGGCCGAGCGCCACCCAGACCAGCGGACCCGACGCCTCGCGCGACAGGGCGAACGCCAGCGGCAGGGTCCCGATCAGCGATACGAGCGCGGCCAACGCCCCCAGAGCCGCGCGCAGTTGGCTGCGCATCAAGGCCCGGACGTAGGTGGCCCCGAGGGTCGTCTGCTCGGAGATCTCCGAGCGGGCGGGGGTGTGCGCGGGCGGCCGGCGGCGGGCGCCCCGGGGGACCCCGGTGACGATCTCGCGCCGGGGCGCCGATTGTTGTTGCTGCTCCTCGGCCATCGTGGCGGAGTCTACGCAGCGCCCGCCTATTTGAGGAGGCGCGAAAGCCGCCGGTCCGCGAGCGGCTTCCCACCGGTCTGGCAGGTGGGGCAGTACTGCAGGGACGAGTCGGCGAAGGACACCGAGCGCACGGTGTCCCCGCACACCGGGCACGGCTCACCGGCCCGGCCGTGCACTCGCAGGCCGCTCTTCTTCTCGGCCTTGAGTTTTCCCGCGGCCACCCCGTGGGCCCGGCCGACGGCTTCGCCCAGGGTGCTCCGCACGGCCTCGTAGAGCTGGGTGAGCTGCTCGTCGGTGAAGGAGGCGGCGAGCTTGAACGGTGAGACCCGGGCCGCGTGCAGGATCTCGTCGCTGTAGGCGTTGCCGATTCCCGCGATCACGCTCTGGTCCCGCAGCACGCCCTTGATCTGGCGCCGCTCCCCCTCGAGCAGCGCGGCGAAGGCGTCCCGGTCGAATCGCTCGGCGAGCGGATCGGGGCCGAGGCGGGCGATGCCGGGCACCTCCTGCGGGTCGTGGACCACGTACACGGCGAGGCGCTTTTGGGTACCGGCCTCGGTGAGGTCGAAGCCGCCCCCGCCCACGAGGGAGACGCGCAGCGCGAGCGGCCCCTTGCCGGGGCGCGGCGGCTGCGCGGGCAGGGTGTCCTGCCAGCGCAGCCAGCCGGCCCGGGCCAGGTGCGTGACGAGGTGGATCTCGCCGACCGGCAGGGCCAAGAACTTGCCGTACCGGGCGGTGCTGCCGGCGGGCTGCCCTTCGAGGGCGGTCAGCGGTGGGTCGTAGGTCTTGAGCACGCTCACGGCGAGCGGGAGGACGCGCTCGACCACCCGCCCGGTGAGGTGCTCGTCGAGGTACTCCCGCAGGGCCTCGACCTCGGGCAGCTCCGGCATGGTCCCAGCCTGCCGCCGCCTCAGGCGAAGCGCGAGCTGGGCACCGGGCCGGGCGAGGCGACGCGGTCGCGTGGCGCGGTGAGCCAGCCGTCGCGGACGGCGGTCACGAAGGCCCGGAAGACCTCGTCCGGGTCGGACGGGGTCGCCCCGTCGCCCTCGTCCGGGTCGGCGGCGGCCTGCGCGATGTCGCGGGCGATCTCCTCCTCGGGCCGCGGGTCGTCCTTCCACGGCGGGGAGACGAACTGGCACAGCAGCGTGCTGAAGTCTGCGCTCACGGCGGGCGGGTCGGTCCAGCAGGTGGCGTGCTCGGACAGGATCTGGCCGTCGGTGCGCGCGTACAGGGTGCGCAGGAGGTCCGGGTCGGTCGCGTTCAGGTCGTAGGCGACGACGAGGGTGTCCGTGCGGGCGGGCTCGTACGGTACGGCCGGCAGTCCCAGCACGCGTGCGGCGGCGAGCCCGAGGATCCGGTCGGCCCGGCCGGGCAGCAGCGAGACCGTGGCGGGGCGGCGCCCGGCGGCCTCCAGGGCGAGCGTCAGGCGGGCGAGGCCCCGGCGGCACTGTTCGTGGGTGTCCCCGAGGTAGGCGTACCGGCCGGTCATGCCGGCGTCCCAGCCGTACCCGGAGAGCGTGCCCAGGAGACCGCCGGTCAGGCCGTAGTGCCAACCGCGCAGGTCGGCGCGGCCGAGCGGATCGGCGTGGCCGGCCGCTTCCTGGGCCCGGCGGGCCCGGTCGGTGCGGTACAGCCGGTGCTTCTGGCGGTCGTGGGCGCCGGACCACTGCGGGTCCTCGGGGTCGGGGAGGGCGCCGCCGATGCGCGCGGCGGTGTCCAGGTCCCCGGCCAGCAGGGTGTGGTGCACGAGGAGGTACGTCTCGGGCCAGGCGGGCAGCCCCGGGCCGCGGCCGGAGAGCAGGTCGACGACCTCGGCGTGCCGGTTCTCGTCCTCCAGGGCGGACACCAGCTCGGCGAGGAGCGGCCGCGAGTCGGGGAGCAGTCGCAGTCCCTCGCGCAGCGGTGCGACGGCGAGGAAGGCTATGCCGCGCTCGACGCATGCGTAGCCGAAGTCGTAGAGGGCCTGGGGCTCGCCGGGCCGCTTGGCTGCGGCCTTGGCGGCGCCGGCCAGGTCCTTGAACCCGGCGGCGTCGGCAAGGGCCCTTGTGGCCTTGGCGAGTTCGGTGATCGATGCCGTCTCGGCGTGCGGCCGGAGGGAGCGTACCGCTCCGGGCAGATCGTTCGTCTTCAGGAATCGGCGCACTTCATCTATGGCGTTGGTCATCGCCCCAGATCCTCACGGAGCGGGGCCGGGCGGCGCAACGGACTTTCCCGCTGCGCCGCCCGGGTCAGATCCGGGCGATCAGTGCGTACCGCTCGTCGGTGACCGGTCCGCCCCACAGCTCGGTGTTGCCGCCGAGCGGCTCGACGCGCAGGTCGGACACCAGGGGCCGGACCGCGGCGGTCAGCTCCGCGGCGGTGATCCCGCCGCACCACGGGAGCGATTCGGCTCCGGCGACGTAGGGCGCGCCGCTCTCACCGGCTTCCCGCCACCGCCCCTCGACCAGGACGAGTCGTCCTCCCGGGCCGAGCCGCGCCACCCACGCGCGGAGCGCGGCCCCGGGATCGGGCAGGGTCCACAGCAGGTGCCGGCAGAGGAGCACGTCGTACTGCTCCTGCCCGGTGGGCGGATCCGCGGCGTCGCCGATGAGGAACCGTCCCGTCAGGCCCGCGGCCGCGAGTTTGGCTTCGGCCCGCTCCACCATCCGGGGTGCGAGGTCCACGCCGGTCACCCGGTGTCCGGCCTCGGCCAGCAGCAGGGAGAGCGACCCGGTACCGCAGCCGACGTCGAGGACGTCGGCCGGCGCGGTGGGCAGCCAGGATCCCAGCAGCCGGGCCCATGCGGCGCGGGTGTGCTCCTGCCGCAGGCCATGATCCGGTTCGTCGTCGAACGCGGCCGCGGCGGCGTCCCAGTACGCGGTGATGGCGGGGGTGGGTTCGTACATGGCGGTGATCCTGCCAGCCGCCACCGACAACCGGCATGACGCAACGTCGTCCCCGGGCGGGCCCGGGGGGGCTCAGCCCATCACGAACTCGCACCACACGCATTTGCCGCCGCCCCGCGGCTCCACGCCCCAGACGTCCGCCAGGCGGTCCACCAGCATCAGGCCCCGCCCCGAGACGCCCGACTCCCCCGCCTCGCGGCGGCGCGGCAGTGCGCTGGAGCGGTCCTCCACCTCCACCCGAAGCCGGCGCTGCGGACCCGCAAGGACCCGTAGGGTCACGATGGCCGGGCCGTCCGTGTGCATCAGGGCGTTCACGATCAACTCGTCCGCGACCAGTTCGATCTCGTCGGCCCGTTCCCGCGCGCCCCACGACCGCACCGCCGCACCGATCATGTGCCGGGCCGCCACCAGGGCCTCCGGGTCACCCGGGGCCACGTGCTGCTGGAGGCGCCCGCCGCCCTCCTGCGCGGCCACCACGTGGCGGCGCAGCAGGAGCAGCGCCATGTCGTCGTCCCCGCCCCGTTCGTCGACGATCTCGCACAGCAGGTCCGCCAGGGCCTGTAGGTCGGCCGGTCCGCGGCGGATGTGGGAGGTCAGGAGCTGGATTCCGTCGTCGAGGTCGGCGCCGGGCTGTTCCACCAGGCCGTCGGTGCACAACAGCACCGTTTCCCCGGGGTCCAGCTCCACCGTGGTCACCGGGTACTCCAGGCGGCCGAACTCCGCCGAGAGGCCGAGCGGCATCCCGCCCGCCACCGGGAGCCGGTGGCAGTCCCCGTCGCGGGTGCGCAGCAGCGGGTCGATGTGGCCCGCCCGGACCACCTGGAGGACGCCCGTCGAGAGGTCGGCCTCCACGTACGTGCAGGTCGCGAACCGGTCGGTGTCCAGCTCGTGCAGGAAGACGGAGGCACGGGCCATGACCGTGCCGGGCGAGTGCCCCTCGGCGGCGTACGCGCGCAACACGATCCGCAGCTGGCCCATGACGGCCGCCGCGTGCGTGTCGTGGCCCTGGACGTCGCCGATGACGGCGCCGACCCGGCCGCCGGGCAGCGGGATCACGTCGTACCAGTCGCCGCCGATGTCCTGGCCCATCCGGGCGGACCGGTAGCGCACGGCGATCTCCCCGCCGGCCACCGAGGGGATCCGTCGCGGCAGCATGGCCTGCTGGAGTCCCTCGGCCAGGTCGTGCTCCTGCTCCAGCAGCATGGCCCGCTGCAGGCTCTGCGCGATGCTGCTGCCCAGGGCGACGAGCAGGTTGCGCTCTTCCTGGGTGAAGCCGTCCTTGTCCTGGTAGAGCAGTCCGATCGCGCCGATCGGGCGGGCCTGGGCGATGAGCGGCAGGTAGGCGGCGGCCGAGATCCGCATGTACGAGATCTTCGCCCAGAGCCCGGGGTAGTCCCGGGCGAATTCCTGCGCGGAGTCGAGGAAGCGCGGCTCCAGCGAGCGGACGACCTCGCTCATCGGGTACTGCTCGTCGATGCGGGTGTAGCGGGTACCGGGGACGAAGCTGTCCTCCGGGCCCTCGGCGACCAGGTGGATCCGGCCGGCTTCGACGAGGCCCATCACCATGCCCATCGAGCCGAGCCGTTCCAGTCCGTGGGCGTCGCCGATGACGTCGATGACGTCCTGCACGGTCCGGGCGTGCGCGAGGGCGGCGGTGGTGGACTCGACCACCGACGTCTGGCGGCGCCGTTCCTCGTCCAGGCCAAGCCGCTCCGCCGAGTGGCTGAGCTCGTCGGTGGCGTCCCGGACGATGCCGATGATCCGGTACGGGCGGCCGTCCGGGCCGCGCATGACGCGGCCCTGGGTGTGCGTCCAGCGCAGCCGCCCGTCGTGGCAGCGGATGCGGAAGTAGGCGCCGTAGCTGTCCTCGCCGCTCTTGAGGGCGGAGGAGACGAGGGCGTCGAGCCGGGTCGCCTCGGTGGCGGGGACGCGCGGGTTGAGCGACTCCGGCCGGCCGTCGTACTCCTCGGGAGACGCATCGAAAACGTCGAGGGCGGCTTCGTCCATGTGCATGAGACCGGTGATCAGGTCCCAGTCGAAACTGCCCATGCGGTTCAGCGAGAGCGACCGGTCCGGGTGTGCGGGCCAGTCGTCCGGCAGCGATACGGTGGTCGGCACCGATCCACCATGACACACGGGCCGGTCAGGCGCTCTCCAGCGGAGGGCCCCCGTCCGACGGCTGCGGCTGCAGGTCCGGGTCCGGGACCGCGTTGGGGTCGGACGGGTTGTAAGGGGCGTACAGGTCGGACGGGGTGTCCGGGTTGTAGGGATCGACGGGGGCGGCGGGGTCGGCGGGCAGCGGGCCCGATCCGTCGGGTTCCGGGGGAAGCAGCCCCAGCTCACCGGGGTCCAGCGGCGGCAGGCCGGCCAGGGGGTCCGAGGGATCGGCGGACGGCGGCCGCTGCTGCGGCTGCTCCGGTTGCTGCGGCCGGGTGGACGGGTTCGTCGGCGTGCCCGGCTTCCGCGGCAGGTTCCCGCCGGGCGGGTTCTTCGCGGCCTGCGGGTCCTGCGGGTCCTGTGGGCAGTCCGTCACCCCGGGCGCCGGCGCCTCGGGGGCGTTCGGCGAGGTCGGTGAGGCCTGGTTCGGCGGGCAGGGGCCGCCGGACGCGGATCCCGGCGGGGTGACGGGCCCGTCCGGGATGCCGGCGGACGGGTCGTACGCGGGCAGCACCTTCGGGGGCCGGTCCTGCGCGCCGTCATCGCCCCGCTTGCGCTCGATCCAGGTGTTGTCGGCGATGTTGACGATCACCAGGTTGTTGATCACGTGGGTGGTCGGTTCGATCACGACGACCTGGTTGGCCTGGTAGCCGCTCCACGGGTCGCCCTTGTGCACCGGGGATCCCTTCGCGGTGCGCGGGGAGGCCAGCGGGTTTCCGCAGCCGCAGCGCACCCGGGGCATGCCGTGCTCGTCCACGAGGACGGCGGTGCCGGCCTGGAGGACGGACTGGAAGCCGTCGGCGGCTCCGTCGCGGAAGGCGTGGTTGGTGACCCGCGTGTCGGCGCGCAGGACGACGGGCGTCAGGCCGCGCAGGAATTCGGGGATCTTCCCCTCTTCGATGTTCGACGCCTCGGCGAAGGCCTGGGCCTTGGCCTTGTCGTCGGTCAGGAAGCGGACCTGCTGTTCCACGTCGCAGCTGCCGAGCCGCTGGGTGCCGCCGTACAGGCCGGGGGTGGCCGCGTTGACGGTCCGGATGCCCTGGCCCGTCGGGTTGGGCAGCGGGGGCTGTACGGGGGCGGACTCGGCGGTGGCCGAGGAGGCCGTGAAGGGGTCGGGGCCGGCGGAGGCCACGGGCTGGAGGTAGACCTCCTGGCTCTCGGCTCCGGGGGCGCCCGCCGGCTGCTCGGGGCTGGCGCACGCCGCGGCGAGGAGGCCGAGGAGGGCGAAGAGGGCGGCTCCGGCGGGCGCATGACGCCGCGATGCCTGACGTGGTGTCGGAAGTGACGATCCGTTCACTTGAATCTCCCTGTTCGCCCCGGTTGCTCACCTCTTGTCTGCCGCATCAGTGCGGGAGCCGCAACCGGAGCGCACCTTGAACATGTTCAAGTAACACCGTAGGCTCACCACCGTGAGTTGAACGCGTTCAAGGCGTTGGGCCGCGGCGTTGGGGGGAGTCCAGGGTGACGGTACTGGTGAACGTGATCGTCACCCTGGGCATGCTCTACGTCGTCCCGGCCGGCCTGCGGCTCATCGACCCGGACCGGCTCCTGCGCACGGCCCGCTGGTGGCCGCTCGCCGCCGCACCCGGGGCCCTGTGCCTGTGGCTGCCCCGCGGACTGCCCGCCACCGCGCTCGCCGCGCTGTACGCGGCGGCCTGCCTGGCGCTCGCCGCCCGGGCCCCGGTCCGGCTGCTGCGGGCCCGCTCCCTGACCCCGCCCGCCGTCGCCGTCGCCACCGCGCTGGTCTCGCCGTCGATCGCCGCCACCGCGCTGGTCGCCGAGCGCGCCGGATACCGGCTCTTCGGCTTCGACCTCGACATCCTGGCGCTGACGGTGCCCCACTTCCACTTCGCCGGGTTCGCCGCCGCCCTGGTCGCCGGGCTGGTGTGCCGCGCCCTGGGCGGCCGCGCCGGGACCGACGGCCTCGCGCGCTGGGCCGCGTACAGCGTCCCGGCGGGCACCCTGCTCGTCCTCCTCGGCTACTTCGTCGACGACTGGGCCGAGCTGCTGGGCGCAGTGGTCCTGACCGGCGGAATGTGGGCCGTGGCCCTGCTCACCTGGCGGGAGGTCCGACCCGCCGGCGCGGACCGGACCACACGGACCCTGCTCGCCACCTCGGCGGCCGTGCTCGTGGCCACCATGCTGCTCGCCCTGTGGTGGGCGGTCGGCGAGGCCACCGGGATCACCCACCCCACCCTGACCTGGATGGCCGCCACCCACGGCCTCGGCAACGCCCTCGGATTCGCCCTGTGCTCGGTGCTCGCCTGGCGCCGCCTCGCCGGCGACGCACGCACCGCCGACCGCCCGGACCACCACCCCCTCACCACCACCAGCACCGCCACCACCGACCGAGTGGAGACCTCGCCATGACCCGCCTCATCAGCGCCGGCCGGGACACCGTCAACTACCCCGACCGGGGCGCGACGGCCCACCGGCCGCTGCCCGCCGGATACAACCACCTGCACCACCGCGCCCGCCTCGGACACGGCCGGGCCGTCTTCGAGGCCGCCGGGACCGCGGTCACCACCTTCGAAGCCCACCGGACCTCGGGCATGCGCGTGCGGGCCGATGCCGGCGCGGTCCGACCCGGCAGCTGGGTGATCGTCGGGATCGGACTCGGGCCGCTGCGGATCGATGCTCCGTGCGAGGTGATCTGGACCGCGTACGAACCCGCCCGCATCGGTTTCGCCTACGGAACCCTGGCCGGGCACCCCGAGCGCGGGGAAGAGTCGTTCATCGTGGACATGGACCCCGACGGCACGGTGTGGTTCACGGTCACCGCCTTCAGCCAGCCGAACGCCTGGTACACCCGCCTCGCCGGCCCGGTGATCCCCTTCCTCCAGCTGAGCTACGCCCGCTGGCTCGGACACAACCTGCGCAAGCTGGCCGCCACCGGCTGACCGGTCCGATACTGGAGGCGATGGACTGGTTCACGGCGCCCGGATACTGGCTCGCCCGGCTGGTCTTCCAGCGGGCCCTGGCCGGGGTCTACCTCGTCGCCTTCCTCGGGGCCGCCCTGCAGTTCCGGGCCCTGATCGGGACGCACGGCATGACGCCCGTACCGCGCTACGTACGGTACGTGCCCTTCCGGCGCGCCCCGAGCCTGTTCCAACTGCGCTACTCGGACCGGCTCTTCGCCGGCTGCGCCTGGACCGGTGCCGCACTGGCGGCGGCCCTGGCCGCCGGGGCCGGGGACGAGGTGCCGCTGGGCGCGGCCATGGCGATGTGGGCCGTGCTGTGGCTGCTCTACCTCTCGATCGTGAACGTGGGCCAGACCTGGTACTCCTTCGGCTGGGAGTCGCTGCTCCTGGAGGTGGGCTTCCTCGCCGTGTTCCTCGGCAACGCGCGGGCCGGTCCGCCCGTACTGGTCCTGTGGCTGCTGCGCTGGGTGCTCTTCCGCGTGGAATTCGGGGCCGGGCTGATCAAGATGCGCGGGGACCCCTGCTGGCGCGAGCTGACCTGCCTGTACTTCCACCACGAGACGCAGCCGATGGCCGGGCCGCTGAGCTGGTTCTTCCACCACCTGCCGAAGCCGCTGCACCGGGTGGAGTGCGCGGCCAACCACGTGACCCAACTGATCGTCCCGGTGCTCCTGTTCACCCCGCAGCCGGTGGCCTCGTACGCCGCCGGGATCGTCATCGCGACGCAGCTGTGGCTGGTGCTCTCGGGCAACTTCGCCTGGCTGAACTGGCTGACGATCACGCTGGCCGTCTCGGCCGTGGACTTCACCGGGCTCGCGGGCGCTCCCCCGGCGGCCGCCGCGCGCACGGGTCCCGTGTGGTTCGTGGTCCTGGTGTGCGCGGTGACCGTACTCGTCCTGTTCCTGAGCCGGCACCCGGTGCTCAACATGGTCTCGCGCCGCCAGGTGATGAACCGCTCCTTCGACGCCCTGCACCTGGTCAACACCTACGGGGCCTTCGGCTCGGTCGGCCGGGTCCGGATGGAAGTGGCGGTGGAGGGCTCCGCGGACCGGGTGCCGCGCGCGAACGGGGACTGGCGCGAGTACGGGTTCAAGGGCAAGCCGGGTGAACCGGGCCGCCTTCCGCGCCAGTTCGCCCCGTACCACCTGCGGCTGGACTGGCTGATGTGGTTCGCCGCCATCTCCCCCGACTACGCGCGGGACTGGTTCGGGCCCTTCGTGGAGCGGCTGCTGGCGGGCGACCGGGACACGCTGCGGCTGCTGCGCGACAATCCGTTCCCGGACGTCCCGCCCGTCCACGTCCGCGCCCTGCTGTACCGCTACCGGTTCACCACCTGGCGGGAGCTGCGCGAGACGGGGGCCTGGTGGCACCGCACGCTCGTGCGCGAGTACCTCCCGCCGACCCGTCTCGCGGACGCACGCCGCTCAGAGCCCGAGTAGCGCGGCCTCCCGCTCCGCGGAGATGCCCTTGGTCGGCCGGTCGGGGCGCTGCGGGGCGGCGCCGCCGAGCGCGCGCAGCCAGGCCCAGGTGTCGGCCACGGTCTCTTCGACCGGCCGGCACGTCAGGCCGGCCGCCAGCGCCTTGGAAACGTCCCCGCGGTGCATGTGGTCGTAGTCCTCGCCCTCGGGGAGCCAGACCGGGAGCTCGATCCAGGGCTGCACGCCCGCCTCCACGATCCGGTCCGGGTCGGTCCAGCGCAGGTCGGCGCCGCCCCCGGTGGTGGCGGCGCAGGCGTCGAGGAGTCCGCCCATCGTGGCGTGCCCGGACGGGGAGACCAGGTTGTACGCGCCCGAGCGACCCGCCGCCGCGGCGTCCAGGGTCCAGCGCGCGAGGTCGCGCACGTCGATGTACTGGATCGGGAGGTCCCGCGGTCCGGGGGCGAGCACCGGGCCGCCGCGGGCGGTGCGCTCCAGCCACCACGGCAGTCGGCCGACGTTCTCGTACGGGCCGAGGATCAGTCCGGCGCGTACGAGCAGGGCGCGGTCCGCGAAGGCGTCCAGGGCGGCGAGTTCGCCGCCCCGCTTGTCCTCGGCGTAGTCGGTCGGTCCGGCGTCCGGCGAACCCCCGACCAGGAGGCCGTCCTCGGCGAGGCCGGCCGGGGCGGGGTAGGCGTACACCGAGCGGCTGGAGACGTACGCGTACCGGCCGACCCGGTCGCGCAGCAGGCGGGCGCTGTCGCGCACCGCTGTGGGGGCGCCGCTCCAGGTGTCGACGACCAGGTCCCACTCGCCGGTATCGAGGGCGGCCAGCCCATCGGGGGCGGTGCGGTCCCCGTGGAGGGCGGAGGTGCCCGGCGGGGGCGTGTGGTGTCCGCGGTGGAAGACGGTCACCTCCCAGCCCCGGGACAGGGCGTCCTCGGTGATCGCGCGTCCGACGAATTCGGTACCACCCAGCATCAGCAGTTTCATGAGCACCAGCCTGCCGGGGCGGGTGGGGGCCGCGGAAGCGGTGATCGCCGACGGCGATCACGCTCAGGGCGTAGCCGGGAGGGGAACCTGGACCGGACCGGACCGGGCGGGGAGCCGGGGGCGGGGGTGGGGGTGGGCGGTGAACCGTGGCGGGCCGGAAACGGTGCGGGCAGGGCAGCGCCCCCGGTGCGCACGGGCACGCGGGGGCGCTTGGCACCGCTCTGCGGGCTAGTCGATACCGGGCAGGATGTGCGCTTCCGCCAGGTCGTCCTCGTACCCGGCCAGCCGGATCGGGGCGGATCGGGCCCAGACCTCAAGGCTTCCGAGTTCGTCGGTCCGGGGCTTCGCCCGCGTTCCCGTCCGCTCCGTCACGGCCGGTTCGGGCTTTGTCTTCTCAGTCACCGCGCACTCCTTCGTGTCGCGCAACCCGGTCAGCGGACCGCGCACCGGGCAAGGGATGAAAGGTTTCCGGACGCGGTGGCGCCTTAGTGGAGCGCGGCCCGGATGGGGGCCGTCTTGATGCCCCAGAGTACACATATGAGCGGACCTCCGCTCGATAGGAAGGCAAAATCCGCTGCGCCCTCTTACTTTCGCTCCTAGTTCAGCAAGTCGTGGGTCTGCGGGTACGTAACGGCTGATCTGCTCGAGCCCGGACGTGCGGGGTGCGACGGAGGGGGTCTGCGGTGGCGAGGTCCAAAGTGTCCGAGGCTCAAGTCCCTTACGTCACAAGCGTGCTGGAGCTGATGGCACTGTTGCGCGCCGACCCCGACGACCAGGGCCTGCGGACCGCGGCCCTGCTGCGCCGCTCGCGCCCCTTCGACAAAGAACTGCAGATCGCGGGCCTGGTGCACCGCCTCGGGCATTTGCTCCGTCTGAGTGACGGGACGGTTACCGTCGGGGTGGCGGCGGAGTCGATCCGCCCCCTGCTGGGCGAGCGGGTGGCCCGGCTGGTACGGCTGCAGTCGCCGGACCGGGCCGCCGTCACGGACGACGGACACCGCGACGGCGACGGTGACGGTGACGACACCGAGGCGGTCGCCACCCTGCGCCAGGCCCGGGACTCCGCCGGCGCGGCCGGCCTGGACGCGGGGGTGCTGGAAGACTGGCAGCCGCTGCTGGAACTGGTCGCGGCCGGGTCCTGCCGGACCGCGGCCTCCGGGAACGCACTCGACCCCCTCGGTCCGCCGAAGGGGCCGAGGGGGTCGAGCGGGAGGAGCGGGCCGAACGGGGCCCGGTAGGACGGGGTCCAGAGCCGGGCTCCGGGGTTACCAGTTCGCCGGGGCGTAGTCCTTGAGGAAGACGCCGAACAAGTCCTCGCCGGCCTCGCCGCGGACGATCGGGTCGTAGACCCGGGCCGCGCCGTCGACCAGGTCGAGCGGAGCGTGGAAGCCCTCCTCGGCGAGCCGCAGCTTGTCGAAGTGCGGGCGCTCGTCGGTGATCCATCCGGTGTCGACCGAGGTCATCAGGATGCGGTCGGTCTGGAACATCTCCTGGCCGCTGGTCCGCGTCACCATGTTCATCGCGGCCTTGGCGGCATTGGTGTTCGGGTGCCCCGCACCCTTGTAGCCGCGACTGAAGACACCCTCCATCGCCGAGACGTTGACGATGTACGCCCGCCCCTTGGCCGCCTTCCGGGCAGCCTCCGCCATGGCCGGGCGCAGTGCGCTGATCAGGATGAACGGCGACGTGTAGTTGCACAGCTGGGTCTCGAGCAGTTCCACCGGGGAGATCTGGTCGATGGTCTGCACCCAGGTGTTGCTCTCGACGACGTCGGGCAGCAGACCGCCCGCGTCGATGGCGGTGCCGGCGAGGTGCCGCTCCAGGCTGGCGTTGCCCGCGACCAGGGCGAGGTCGGCGACCTTCTGCGCCTCCAGCCCGCTCACTCCGACGGGCAACGCCGCCAGGCCGTCGACCGCACCGGAGTTGAAGGCGCCGATGACGTGGTGCGCGGGGAGCTCGCCGGCGGGCAGCGGGGCGGCCTCCCCCTCGACCAGCGCCGCGTAGGCTCTGGGCAGGCGGCGCACGGTCTGCGTCGCGTTGTTGATCAGGATGTCCAGCGGACCGGCCGCGGTCACCTGGTCGGCGAGGGCCACGGACTGGGCGGGGTCGCGCAGGTCGATGCCGACGACCTCCAGGCGGTGCATCCAGTCCGCGGAGTCCTCCATCGCCTTGAAGCGGCGGATGGCGTCCTTGGGGAAGCGCGTGGTGATCGTGGTGTGGGCGCCGTCGCGCAGCAGCCGCAGCGCGATGTACATGCCGATCTTGGCCCGGCCGCCGGTGAGCAGCGCGCGCTTGCCGGTCAGGTCGGCGCGGGCCTCCCGCCTGGCCCGGTTCTCGGCGGCGCACTCCGGGCAGAGCTGGTGGTAGAAGTAGTCGACCTCGACGTACCGCGTCTTGCAGACGTAGCAGGAGCGCGGGCGCTGGAGTATCCCGGCGATCCGGCCGGCCTCCGTGACCGAGGAGGGCAAGATGCCCTCGGTCTCGTCGTCGATGCGCTCGGCGGAGCCCGTGGCGGTGGCCTCGGTGACGGCCTTGTCGTTGGCGGTCTTGGCGGCCCGGCGCTCCTGGCGGCGGCGCTGCTTGACCGTCCGGTAGAGGCCGGCGGTGGCGCGGCGTACGGTGATGGCGTCGGGATGGTCGACGTCGATCTTGTCGAGCTCGTCGAGCACGCTGAGGCAGAGGGCCAGCCGATCGGGGTCGATACCGGGCCCGTAGGCGGACCCGGAGTCGTGGCCGTAGTCCTGGCTGTCTTCGGTCACCGTCATTGCCGCTGCCGTTCCTTGATCACTCGTCCGCATCCGCCTGCTGCGGAAGTCCTCAAAAGGGCAACTGTACGGATCCCACACGCCCGGAGCCAAACCCGCTTCCGCCTCCCTCACCCACCGCGAGCGCGTCATCACCTTATGCGGCGAACTGGTGGGTGACGGGGCGCGGCGGAGGCCGGCTGGGGGTCGGCGGGGGTGGCGGCGGGGGGTGGCTTTCCGCTGCCCGCGGGGCCACGCTGCGTACTCCCGTACTACGTCGGGAGTATGACTGATCACCATCTGTGGGCGGAGGAATAGCGCAGGTGGGTCGGGCATTGTGGACCTTATGAGTGCACTGGCGCTGTCGGTCCTGCTCTGCCTGGTGTCCGCCCTGGCGTACGCGGGTGGTGCGATCGTCCAAGAACGGGTCGCGGCGAGCACGCCGGACAGCCGGTACGCCCCGCTGCGCCGGGGCGTCTGGTGGGTGGCCGTGGGACTCAACGGCCTCGGTGCGCTGTTGCACGTGGTGGCCCTCGCGTACGGGCCGCTGAGCCTGGTCCAGCCGCTGGGCGCCCTGACCATCGTCTTCGCCCTGCCGATGGCCGCCCTCTTCGTACGGCGCCGGGCTGGCGCGGCCGCCTGGCGCGGTGCGGTGCTGGCCTCGGTCGGCCTCGCCGGACTGCTGGCGCTGACCGGCGGGAGCGGACGGGCCGAGCAGGCGCTGGCGGGGGACGCGCGGCGCGTGCTGCTCGTGGTGACCGCCGGCGCGGTGCTGGTGCTGTTCCTGGCGGCGCACCGGATGCACCGGGCCGTGCTGCACAGCGTGCTCCTGGCCTCGGCCGCCGGTACCGCCTTCGGCATGGCGTCGGTGTTCACCAAGTCGGTGGCCGAGGACTTCGGGCCGGGCGCGCTGCCCGGTCTGTGGCCCGACCTCGTGGCGATCGCGGTCCTGGCGGCCGGCGGCCTGCTCTTGTCGCAGGCGGCCTACCGGGGAGCCGGGCTGACCGCACCGCTGGCCACGGTGACGGTGGTCAATCCGGTGGTGGCGGCGACGGTCGGCATCACGCTGTTCGACGAGGGCTTCCGGTACGGGGCCGCGGGCGCGACGGCGGCGGTGGCCAGCGCCGTGCTCGCGGCGGCCGGCCTGATCCTGCTCACCGTCGTGCCCGCGCACGTGCGCGGGTCAGATGCGGACCCCGTGGCTACGGAGGTACTTGAGCGGGTCGATGTCGGAGCCGTAGCCGGGTCCCGTGCGCATCTCGAAGTGCAGGTGCGGGCCCGTGGTGTTGCCCGTCGAGCCGGAGCGGCCGATGCGCTGGCCTCCGGAGACCTGCTGGCCGGCCTTGACGCCGAGGGCGGAGAGGTGGGCGTACTGGGAGTACCGGCCGTCGGTGTGCCGGATGACGACCTGGTAGCCGTAGGCCCCGGCCCAACCGGCGGAGACGATCTGGCCGGGGCCCACCGACTTGACGCTGGTGCCGGTCGCCACCGGAAAGTCGACGCCCGTGTGGTAGCCGCTGGACCAGGAGGAACCCGAGACGCGGTAGGCGGTGCCGAGGGCCGCGTCGACGGGCGCGGAGAACCCGCCCGCATCCGGCTCCTGCTGCGCTGAAGCGGGCTCCGGCGCAGGCTTTTCGACCGGCTTCTCGACCGGCTTCTCGGCAGGCTTCGGCGCGGGCTTCGGCGCGGGCTTCTCGGCCGGCTTCTCGGCGGCCGGCTCCACGGGGGTCACCGGGTCGGCGGTCCGCGGCGGCTTCTCGGGGTCCTGCCTGGGCGGCGGCGGCAGGGCGGGCCCCGTGGTGACCCGCAGGGTGAGCCGCTGCCCCGGGAAGATCAGGTTCGGGTTGCCGCCGATGGTGGTCCGGTTGGTCTCGTACAGTGCCTGCCAACCACCCTCGACGTGCTGGTCGGTGGCGATCGCGGAGAGCGAGTCGCCGGGCGCGACGACGTACGGGTTCGGCAGGACGGAGGTCCCCGTCGGGCGCGGTCCGCCACCCTGCTCCGGGGTCGTGCGCACCACGGGGGCCTGTCCCTGGCCCTGCGCCTGCGTACGTGTCTGGATCTGGGTCTGCGTCTGGGTCTGCTTCTGCGTCTGTGGGGTGACGGCGGGCGCCGGGCCGCTGCGCGTGAGTCCGGCCCGCTTCCCGCAGTCGGGCCAGGCCCCGGGCCCCTGGCCCCCCAGGACCTTCTCCGCGACCGCAATCTGCTGGTCCTTGGTGGCCAGGTCGGCGCGCGGGGCGTAGGCGGTGCCACCGAAGGCCCGCCAGGTGCTCTGGCTGAACTGCAACCCGCCGTAGTAGCCGTTGCCGGTGTTGATGCGCCAGTCGTTCGTCGACTCGCAGGAAGCGACCTTGTTCCAGGTGTCCACGGAGGCCGCGTGGGCGACTCCGGCCCCGATGAGCGGGAGCGCGATCCCGGCCCCGCCGGCGGTGACGGCCAGTGAGGCCCGGTTGATGCTGCTCGGCTGATACCGGCGGTGCCGGCCCCGTACACCCATGGGAGCCCCCATCGAAGACATCAGGAACCGCACAACTTAACGTCACGATCAGAGCGTGACAAGAGGCGCAACGGGGCGCACGTCAAGGGAACTTGACTGTACGTCCATGAGTAAAAGATCCACCGGGGTCCGTGTGCGGGTAGTTTCGGTGCTCCCCGCCCACCGAAGGCACACCGAAGCAAGCAGGAGCGCACCGATGAGCACCAGCACAGCCCAGATCGGCGTCACCGGACTCGCTGTCATGGGCAGCAACCTCGCCCGCAACTTCGCCCGCAACGGATTCACCGTGGCCGTCCACAACCGCACCGCGGCCAAGGCCACTGCGCTGGTGGAGGAGTTCGGGCACGAGGGCGCCTTCGTGGCGGCCGGGTCGGCGAAGGAGTTCGTCGACGCGCTGGAGCGCCCCCGGCGCATCGTCATCATGGTGAAGGCCGGGGAGCCGACCGATGCCGTGATCCGCGAGTTCGTCCCGCTGCTGGAGGAGGGCGACGTCATCATCGACGGCGGCAACGCGCACTTCGAGGACACCCGGCGCCGCGAGCGGGAGCTGCGCGAGCACGGGCTGCACTTCGTGGGTGTGGGCATCTCCGGCGGCGAGGAGGGCGCGCTGCTCGGCCCGAGCATCATGCCGGGCGGCTCGACGACGTCGTACGCCTCCCTCGGACCGCTGCTGGAGAAGATCTCGGCGAAGGCCGCCGACGGCACGCCGTGCACCTCGCACGTGGGTCCCGACGGCGCCGGACACTTCGTCAAGATGGTGCACAACGGCATCGAGTACGCCGACATGCAGCTCATAGCCGAGGCCTACCACCTGCTGCGCGAGGTCGCGGGCTACTCCCCCGCGAAGATCGCGGAGACCTTCCGGGCGTGGAACCGGGGGCGCCTGGACTCGTACCTGATCGAGATCACGGCGGAGGTGCTCGCGCACACGGACCCCGCGAGCGGGCTCCCGTACGTCGACGTGGTGGCCGACGCAGCCGAGCAGAAGGGGACCGGCCGCTGGACCGTGCAGATCGCCCTCGACCTCGGGGTACCGGTGTCGGGAATCGCCGAGGCGGTCTTCGCCCGCGCGGTCTCGGGCCACGCGGACCTGCGCGGGGCCGCGCGGGGGCTTGCGGGCCCGACGGCTGCCGTGCTCGCCCCGGAGGCGGCGGAGGCCTTCGCCGCCGATGTGGAGCAGGCGCTGTACGCGTCGAAGATCGTCTCGTACACCCAGGGCTTCCACCAGATCCGGGCCGGCAGCGAGGAGTACGGCTGGAACGTGGACCTGGGCGCCGTGGCCTCGCTGTGGCGCGGCGGCTGCATCATCCGGGCCGCGTTCCTGGACCGGATCCGGGCTGCGT
The DNA here is from genome assembly GCF_044756625.1 of Streptomyces sp. NPDC091682. NCBI lineage: Bacteria > Bacillati > Actinomycetota > Actinomycetes > Kitasatosporales > Streptomycetaceae > Streptomyces > Streptomyces sp. NPDC091682. The sequence continues at coordinate 769,392 of NZ_JBIVTH010000002.1, forward strand.
ACGACGCGCGGCCGCAGCTGCCGAGCCTGCTGGCGGACGCGCACTTCGCCGAGGAGATCGCGGCGGCCCAGGACGGCTGGCGGTCCGTCCTGGTGGCGGCGGTGCGCCAGGGCATCCCGGTTCCCGCCTTCGCGGCCTCACTGGCCTACTACGACGCGCTGCGCGCGGAGCGGCTGCCCGCGGCCCTCACCCAGGGGCAGCGGGACTTCTTCGGAGCGCACACCTACCGGCGGACCGACCGCGAGGGCTCGTTCCACACCCACTGGAGCGGCGACCGCTCCGAAACCCGCACGTCGTAGACCTGCCGGAGCACCCCCTAGCTCAGGGGCCCGGGCTGAGGGATCGGCGCGGGCCCCGGCGGCGCGGGGACCGGGTCCGGCTCGGGTACCGGGGCCGGCACGGGCGGCACGGGCCGGGGAATGGGCTCGGGGTCGGGGAAGGGGCCCGGCCCCGGGACGGGCGGCTGCGTTTCTTCTACATCTCGCTTTCGCACCATACGGCCCACCTTCCCGCGATTGCGGCCTCTATGCCTGGCCTACCCGGCCGAGCGCATCGCCGGGCCCGCGGCCAGGCCCGCAGCCAGGCCCGGAGCCGGGCTGGAGAGCACCGGGACCGGGCCCGTGGCCAGGTCCGCGGCCCCGGCCATGGACGCCTGGGCCAACACGATGACGTCCGCGCCGGTGACGGAGTCGGCGGCCGCGGCGACGCGGGCGAGGTAGCCGGCGGTGTCCCCGGCCTCGAAGCGGTCCCAGGCACCGGCGACCAGGTGCGCGTCGATCGACACGGGCCGTTCACCGGCCTCCTCGGCCAGCAGTGCGCAGGTCGGGGCGAGGGTGGACGCCAGGGCGGCCAGCACGGCGATCCGCGCCCCCGCCCGCACCGCGGCGGCCGCCATCGGCCGGTCCACCCGGAGCACCGGCACGCCGAACGCCGGAGCCAGCCGCTCGGCGGTCGCCCCGATGGTCGAGCAGGTGACCAGCACGGGCGGCCCCGCTTGCGGGAGCAGCAGCTCCCGCAGGGCCGGAGCCACCGACTCCGCCCCTTCGGCACGGGCCCGGTCCAGCAGCTCCGGTACCACCAGGTGCCGTAGTACGGCACCTGGATGGTTCCGGTCGCGCAGGGCGTCGAAGACCGGGACGTGCACGGGCGAGGTGTGCAGCAGGAGCAGATCGGTCACCCGAGGTCGGGGGCCGCGGCGAGCTGCGCCTTGGCCGCCAGTACGACCTCGGCGGCCGGCTCGGGCGCCTCGTCGGGATGTTTGGCGGCCCAGCTCGCCGCGTACGGGCAGAGCGGTACCACGGGCACCCCGTCGGCGGCGGCGATCCCGTAGAAGGTCTTCACCAGCCCGCCCGCGATGCCGCGGCCCTCGTGCCCCTGCTCGACGACGGTGTGCACCGCGACCAGGGCGTGGGGCGCATCGGCGAGCACGAAGTACGCGATGTGGCCGACCACCGCCCCGTCCTCGACGGCGAGCAGCCGTCCGGCCTCACGGTCGTCCTGGAACTCGATCGCCATGATCCCCGACCCCGCTCAGACGGCCACGGCGTGCGGGCTGCGTCGCTGGTCCGTACCCGGCACCGGAGCGGAAGGATCCGTGCCGAGCTCGACGATCCGGTTGTCACCGTCCACGTGCACGACACGGGGCTCGAACACCCGCGCCTCGGCATCCTCGACCTGCGCGTAGCTGATGAGGATGACCAGGTCCCCGGGGTGCACCAGGTGCGCCGCGGCGCCGTTGATCCCGATCACCCCGGACCCGCGCTCCCCCTCGATGACGTAGGTCTCCAGCCGCGCCCCGTTGGTGATGTCAACGATGTGGACGAGCTCCCCGGGCAGCAGATCGGCCGCGTCCAGCAGATCGGCGTCGACGGTCACGGAGCCTACGTAGTGCAGGTCGGCCTGGGTGACGGTAGCCCGGTGGATCTTGGACTTGAACATTGTCCGAAACATGAAGAAGCTCCCAAAATGTCTGCTCCCTGCCCGCTTCACGCAGGTCAAGGGCGGTCCTGGCAGCCTACAACCGTTCGCAAGTTCGGTCAGCTTTCCCCGGGTCTTTCAGGACTCGTGCTGACCGATTGCTGACTTTTCTAATACTTCATCAGGTTGACGTGGGTTGGTCCGACCACCGCACTGCGTGAGCCCCTGGGTCCGGCGCAGCCGGCCAGGACCTCCGGCCCGCCGTCAGCGTTCCAGGAACCACCAGCAGCTCCGCCCTAATCCGAATCCAGGTTCGATCAGAGTGAATTTCAGCCAGCCCCTCCTGCGCGGTAAGGAGGAGGACAACGCAGAACCCCGCAGGGTCCGGGCCCTCGTCCGCACCTTCGCCCAGATGAACGACTGGAAGATCCTCCGCAACTGCCGTCAGAAAGGCGACGGCCTTTCAGGCGCGGCAGCGTCCATTGGCGCGACAATACGGCGCGTGCGTCGAGCGGCATCAGCCTGCCTTATCCCGCCCCTGCACGCATGCAAGCGCAGCGACGAGTTGGTCCGGGTACCGGACCGCCGTCCAGCAGGGGCCAACCGGTGCGAGGTGCCCACGCAAGGTCCTTGTCGCCGTCGACGACCTGGCGGACAGACTCTCGGCCTCGTCCAGGCGCCCATGGAATCCGTCGTCGAGCCATCCGCCACCACCGCTCCTTGCCGTTCCCCGGTGCCCGCCGCGCGTCGCGGAATCACCCACCGCAACCCGTCGTGCTGACACTGGTCACCTCTTCCTGGAACAGTTTTGCGCCGCCGACAGCCCGAATGGTGAACACGCAGCCTTGCGGTTCAGAGCCAGCCGAGCTCCCGACTGTGATCGATCGATCGCGACCGGTACCACCTGGTGGGCAGCTCTCCGCACTCCTGGTTCAGCCGCAATGCCAACTGGGTGGTGCCGGCGCTCGTCCCGGCGCTGGCGCTCAGCTTGCCCTGGTTCGGAGGGCTGCTGCATACGACGTACCTCAGATGCGGGTTCGGCATTCCGTCGGAGGCGATCCAGGTTTCGGTGTACTGGTCGTACGCCGCCTCGCTGAAGCCGGTCGGTATCGCCGCCGGACTCGCCCTGGTGGTCGTGTCCTTCGCAGGGTGGATGCGTCACTACCACCAGTGGGTCAACGCCCGAGGGGTCGTACGGGTCGGGGTCCCGCTCATGAGTCTCTTCGTTGTGGGCATAACGCTGGTCGCAGGTCTACTCGGAGCGCAGGTTGCCGCATCTCGTGCGCAGACGGCCGCGGCATCCGGTCGTGACCCCGCTCCGTATTACGGGGTCGAGGGCACTCTCGTCTGCGTAAAGCCGCTGAACAAGGAGATCGCCGTCTTCAATGGACCGCTTGCTACCACGCGCCCGTTGCTGACCTTCGGACCGTCCGGCGACCGGATCTGGCTGTGGGATCCGCAGCGAGGCAAGTCCCTCTCCGCGCGTCTGGAGGACGTGGTGGTGACGGAGAAGACGTCACGGGCGTGCGACTGAGGTAACTCTGCGCGCCGGGGCCGGTGGAGTGCGCCGTGTGCGCCCGCCACCGGTCCCGACGTGGGTGAGCCCAGGTCTCGGAGAACCATCCCCCTGACGTTCTCCAGCATCGCCTGAAGCACGTACGGCGGATCCACATCGGCCGTCCGGGCCGCCTCCCGATACGTGGCCGCAATCTTGTCCGAAACGCCCTCGCCCGCGTCGATGAGCTGATGATTCCGCTCTCCCCAGGAGGGCCAGGTCTCCCCGAGATTCGTCTCCAGGTTGTCCTCGCACACTGTGTACATGCTGGCCGAACCCGTCGCCGGCCACGGCGCCCGGGACTCCCCCAGGTAGCCGAGCAGGTCGGCGTTGCTCCCCGAGATCTTGCGCGCCTGCTGACCGACGACAATCTGTGGGACGCCGCGCCAGGCCAGCTGACTCTCCCCTACAGCAGGGCGGGACCGTTCATGGCAACGCGCGGATCACCCGGCCTTGTCGGCATCTCCGGCCTGGGCCACGGGAAACCCCCGAGCTCGCCTTCGATGACGCGCCCCTCCCCGATGGGCTCGGGCCGGATGCCGAGCAGCAGGAACGCGCGCAGCGGAGGGGGCATGACCGCCGACGAACTCCAGGCGCGCTACCGCATACGATGGATCCCGGACTGACCGACGGCTACCCTCTCCCCGCCCGCAGATGCGCTCCGGCAGTTCGGCTGACCTGGGCGGCGACCGCCGCCAGCGCGATGCGATGCTCCCCCAACGTGGTCACCTGGCACGGTAGCTGGGCGTCGAAGCCCAGTGGCCGTAGCCACGTGCGGGGGCAGTGGCCACCCGCGGCGTGAGGCAAGATGCTCTCACGTGGCGATTTCCACTGCCGCGTTCGTGCAGTCAAGGGGGCAGCAGTGTCCGGTGGCGGGGCCACGCATGCGTTCGACTGGTTCAGCATCCGTTCGTGGGCCGGCAGTCAGGACCGTGCCTTCGAGGAGCTGTGCTTTCAGCTGCGGGGCGCTGCCCCGCCTGGATGGGTCACGGTCAAGACCGCTGCTCCCGACGGGGGTGTGGAGTGGTATGACAAGGCCACTGATGGGCGGTGCCACGGCCACCAGGTCAAATTCGTCCATGACGTCCAGCGGCTATTGCCCCTCGCTGGCGAGAGCGTCGCAGCAGTGGGCCGTAACCGAGGAGTGCGGAACGTCGTCCGACTGACGTTCTGGGTCCCCTTCGACCTGCCTGACCCGGCACACAAGGTCAAGGGCAAGCCGGTACGGGGGGCCAGACAGCGCTGGAACGACGAGGTCGCCAAGTGGAAGCGCGAGTTGCCTGGCGTTGGGGACATCGACATCGACCTATTGGATGGTGGCCACCTGCTGGAGCGCTTGTTGGAACCGGGCAACGAAGGGCGTCAGTGGTTCTTCTTCGAGCAGCGTGCGCTGGGCTTGGAGTGGCTGCGTGAGCGACAGCGAGTTGCAGAGAACATCGCCCACGACCGCTACACGCCCCAGCATCATGTGGCGTTGCCGATCGCGTCAGTCATTGACGGCTGCGCCTTGTCGTCGACGTTCCGTGCGCGCCTGGAAGCGTGTGCGCAGGATCTCGTGGACGCCATGCCTGGAGTGCCCTCGCTGGCACGAGTCCTACCTGCCGGGCTGAATGAAGCGGGCAGAGCACCATTCAACGAGCTGTACGCGCAGATGTCCGACGGGGTTGCCAAGGCGACCGAAGGTGCCCTTGAGTTGCTCTCGGTAGTGCGCGAGGTTGGCCCGGGGTGGATGCCGGCCTCGGCAATGGCCGCTGCGGCTGCGCAGGTGGCCCGACTCCTGTCAAAGGCTCAGGAGGCGGGCCGCCAGATGCAGGATGTGTCCAACGAGGCAGCACATTCGGCGACCCCCGAGGAGAAGGAGGCAGGCTCTCGAGGTTGGTCGCGAGAGGACACTTCATCCATTGGCGGAGCGCGGCGGCGGGCGGAGAAGCTGCGGACGTTCTGTCTCAACGACGCGGCCCAAGCAGCTGAAGCTGGGCGCTGGGTACTGCTGGGCGAGGCGGGACAGGGCAAGACCCATCTTCTGGTGGATGCCACCCGTCGTGCGCTGGAGCAAGGCCGTCCCTCGCTGACGATCTTCGCTGAACAGTTGTCGGCTGTGGACCCTTTGACGCAGATTGCTCAGCAGTTGGGGCTCGGGGCGCTTCCACACGAGGTCCTACTGCAGGCGATGGATGCTGCGGGCGCGGCAAGCGACGCGCGCTTCACGCTGTTTATCGATGCGCTCAACGACTCTGACGCTCCCGGAGGCTGGCGCGTGACGCTGCCGGTGCTCGCAGCCGAGATGGAACGGTACGAGCACGTGGCTCTGGTGGTCTCATGCCGGTCGTCGTTGGCTCGGGCTGTTCTCCCGGACGATCTGAAGGGAAGGGGGTTTCCAGTCACCGAGCACCCGGGGTTCACCGGCCATGAGGTCGAGGCGCTGGAGGCGTACCTGCGCGAAGCTCCTTCAGCGTTGCCGCGTACGCCGTTGCTGACTCCTGCGTTCTCCAACCCTCTGTTCGTCAAGCTGTACAGCGACACCGTGCTGTCCATGCCTGAAGGAAGACGTCACACCGCCACGACGACACTGCATCGGAGTGCGGTGTTCGATGCGTTCGTAGACAGGCGCGCGCGACAGATCAGTGGGCGGTTGTCTCTGGACCCGGCCGAACGCCCGGTACATCAGGCGGTACAGGAGCTGGCCACATTCATGGCAGCAAAAGGGCGGGAAGTGGTCTCGCACGCTGAGGCACGGACGGTGGTGGATTCCTTTGCACCCGGGCGGACGTCGTGGCCGGACACCATGCTGGGACAGCTAGTAGCCCATGGGGTGCTGGCCACCGACCGCTATATGCACAGCAGCGGCACGTTGGAGGCCGGCATCGGCTTCGCCTACCAAGCGTTCAGCGACGACCGGATTGTCCGCGCCATGCTGGATCAGCACAGCGAGGATCTAGAGCTGGCGAAGGCATCGGGTGTCTTGCAGGCCGGATCGGCATTGAGGGCATGGCTGGCCGATGCCTCGGGCAACCTCATCGACGCCGCCACCGTCCTCCTGCCGGAGGTCACTGGCCATGAACTGATCGACCTGCTTGCTCTTGGGGAGGAGACAAACGAAGAGGGACGTCCTCCCAGCCATGCCTACACGCTCTATCGAAGCGTGGTCCACACACTCGGGCTGCGGAAGGGTGACCATGTCACCCAGCGGACGGTGGACCTGCTCAACGAAGCGGCCGCCAAATGGGAGATGGACCAAGAGGTCCTGGAGGCAGTACTAACGGTCGCCACCCAGCCCGGCCACCGCCTCAACGCCGACCAGCTGCATCGCAACCTGCTCAGCCACTCCCCCGCCGACCGCGACGCCTGGTGGGGCATCGACACCTACTCGATGCTGAACGAGACCTCAGCCCTGCACCGGTTGCTGCGCTGGGCGGAGCAGCTTCCCACTCCGGACCGCGTCCGCCCTCTACCGGCCCCCGCCACCACGTGGGTGCGGCGGCCGGGCGCCTTCATGACGGCCACAGGTTCAACGCAGGAGCCACCCGAGGAAGTCGCGCGGCTCGCCGCCCTCACCCTGGTGTGGACGTTCACCTCCCCCAACCGCTTTCTGCGCGACCGCGCCACCAAGGCAGTCGTCCAGCTCCTCCTGGGATATCCCGATGTGTTGGTCGGGCTGCTCGACCAGTTCCTCGACCAGGACGCCGCGTTGGTGGACGACCCCTACCTCTTCGAAAGGCTCGTCCTGGCCGCCTACGGCGTTCTGGCCCGAACCGATGCATCGCGCACTCAGCCCGAACTGCTGGCCCGCGTTGCACGCCGGATCCTCGACAGTGCCTACGGCAATGCAGCTGGGGCGGCTCACGCCTCGCGCAACGCCCTGCTGTGCGACGCCGCCACCCGAATCGTCAGAATCGCACATCAAACAGGGCGTGTCAGCGACGAGGAAGAAGCACGCACCCACCATCCCCATGCATGCCCAGAGGTTGGGGAAGCATCGAATGAGAACACCCTTGATACCCGCTACCCCATTCGCGGAGAGGCCGGGGAGCGCCTATGGGCGAGCCTCAGGTCCTCCTTCTCGGGACTGGCGGACTTCACCAACTACGAGGTGCGCCCCGCCGTCGACCATTTCAGCGATCTACCTCTCACCACTCCCCGTCCTCCGCAGCCCGACTCCGCACCGCTTGTACACGAGGCTGTTGCCCTGTTCCGGGACAGCTTGCCTGAAGCTGTCCGAGACGTCCTGGCATCGGACGAGAGCATCAGAACGCTCCTGAAGAACAGCTGGCGGCAGCGGCAAGTCCTCAACGAGGGGCAGCAGCAATTGCTCGCCGCGTGTACGCCAGCCCCGACCCGCGAACAGCTACTTGCCGCAGCCACTGTCGACAAGGAGTGGGCCAGCCGCTGGGTCCTCGACAACGCCGCCCGCCGCGGCTGGACGCCTGAGAGGTTCGGTGCCATCGACGACATCTACGGTCAGGGCCGCGGCGGGCGGGAAGGCCACAAGGCAGAACGCTTCGGAAAGAAGTACTCCTGGCTGGGTCTGCATGAACTGGTCGAACGCCTCGCCAACCATCGACACATGAAACACGGACCGACCCGCCAGTTCACCTACTATCCAGGCGCTGCGGCACTGTACCTGACCGACATCGATCCCACGCTCCCGCCGGCCCCTCATCCCCTGTCCGAACCGGTCGACGCCGTCCCGGCACCCGACGCAGACACCCGTCACGACACCTTCCGCCCGACTGTCCTCGACAATCAGTGGAACCCGCCTGCTCCCTCGCTGCCCGAACGTGACCGACTCGAAGAGTGGATTGAAGGCACCGAAGAGCTGCCAGACCTCGCACAACTGGGCAGCCGAACCCTGGGCGGAGCTGTCTGGGTCGTACTCAACGAGTACGTCTCCGATCACGCCGCCGGGAAAGACTGGACCGGCCAGGCAGAACAGTGGCACATCGTGCACAGTTGGCTCGTCGAGGACGCCCAGCACGAACAGGTCATGGAGTTCCTGAGTTCGCGCAGTCTCATGGGCCGCTGGATGCCGGAACCCCCCGCCTGGCACGCCGTCTACCTGGGCGAGCTTCCCATGCTCGAACACGACACGGATGACGGCAACACGCTCTCCCACCCCGACTACGCAATTGGCGACTCCGAACCACCCGCCACACCCAACGGCGGCCCCGTTACGAGCGAAGCCGACAGCGGCTCTCCCACAGTTGTCGATCCCAGCAATCTGGACGACGAGGAGATCTTCGACCTTCTGGAGCAGTTCAAGGGCCGCCGCACGAAGACAGCCCTCACTGACGAGGACCGGCTTGCCAATCTGCACAAGCTGGCCGCCCAGTGGTCCAAACCTCTACCGGTCCCCGCGTCCCCAGAAAGGTTCGCCCGCACCACCGACGGCTCCCCCCTCAGGGCCTATCCAGCCTTCCAGGAGTACTCATGGAGCAGCAGCGGTCACGACTGCTCCATGGAAGCCCCTGCCGGCTTGGCCCTCCCCTGCACGCGGCTCATGAACGGAGCCGGTCTATACCGCGACCCCGACAACGGCAACTGGCATACCTCGGAAGGCCAACTAGTCGTGAGGGCCCTGCGAGGCACCAGGCCCACCGGAACGATCAACACACTCCTGGTCCGGCGGGACTGGCTTACTGAGCGTCTCGAGCAGCTACAGATGCGGATTGTGCTGGGCATGTTTGGCGAACGTCAGCCCCGCAGCAGTGACCACCTGCGCACCTGGCGCGAGTACAGCCAGACCGCGCTCCTTACCCTAGATACAGGCGGGCTCGCAGCGTCCCGGCTCCTCTCCAAGGTTCGGCGGAACCCGGGGCTCTGACTCCCGCGTACGGCCGCTGCCCGGGGTGTGCCATACCGCAGCCCGGTTTCACCGTGAGTCCACTGCGGGAAATCACTCGGCTGCCCTGCACATCCGCCGTGCAGGGCAGCCACCCACCGTGGACGGCTCCGGGTTGGGACCTACTGGCTACACCGCATGCTCTCGCTGCAACGGCGGTAGAGGGGATGGACGCGCTGACTGCCTCTCAGGCGTTCTCGTCATGGATCCGCGCACCCAGATCCTCCGCCCACTCCAGCGCCCACGCCTTGAGTTCTTCGATCTGCCGAGAGGTGAGCCCGTACGCGGTGTAGTCCTCATCCTCGTACCAGTCCGCGCCGATCAGCCGGTCCCGGAGGTCTTCGAGGCTGAACTCGTCATGGGCGCGACGGCGGCCCAGGGATTCGAGGTCGGCGGTGGAGCGGTGGCGGGAGGCAGCCTGGACGTCGATCAGGTCGCGGACGGTGCCGCGGTCGGCGAGGGCACGGACCTTGGTGCCGATCACGTCGTCGAGGGAAAGAACGGGGCCGTAGGGGGTCTGGGCAGGCGGAGCCCAGAACGCCTCCTTGAGGACGTCGACCTCACACTCCTCGCCGGTGTCCGGATCGGTGACGAGAAACCGGCCGCTGAGCGGATCGGTCTGGACGTGCGTGGTCCGCCATCCGCGCCCGCTGAGGCCGGCTGTGAGTGAGGCGACGATCTCCTGCATCGGAGCGGGGTTCTCGGTGGCGACGTCGAGGTCACGACTGAAGCGTTCGACCAGGCCGTGGGCCTGCACGGCGTATCCGCCGGTGAGGACCAGAGGGTAGGGGGAGCCGAGGTCGAGGATATCGGCGAGGAGACGCTCGTGGAGCGGAGTGAGCTTCACGCGGCGGTCGTGTCGGCCGGAGCGGTGCGGAGCAGCTCGGGGAAGGCGTCCTCCCAGACCTCGCGGATGTAGGGACTGATCAAGCGCCGCAGCACGGGCCACTGCTCGGCGAGCAGCCGGTAGTGCAGGAGGGTCACCAGGTCCTCGCGCAGTCCTTCGGCGAGGACGGTCCGGTAGAGCGTCATGCGGGACTTCGGACGGTCCAGGCTGTAGCTCGTCCGCCCGGACCAGACGATGTGGAGCGGCAGGTCCACGTTGCCCTCGATGGGGCCGGCCAGCTCCTGCAAGCGCTCGGGCAGTCGGCTGCGATAGCGGTCCCGCAGCACCTCGGCGCGGGGCGCGGTGGTCGTCGTGTCCATGCATCCAGTATCACTGCTGGGAGGCGGCGGCATGGCGGGTACGGGGGTCCCCTGTCGCACGTACGTCGGGCGGGCGCCCGCCCTTCCCTCGGACATCTCACCCAGTGGGCGCTTAGCGCATCATCGCCTACCCGTGCAGGCCCCCAGGTGGCACGGCAACCGGCTGCCCTGCAGACCCGGGACCAGCCCCGCTCGCGGGCGCGGGTGATCATGACGCAGCAGGTTACGCGGAGGGCCGCCGCAGTGGAGTCGGCTTCGGTCTCGGTGTCGGAAATGACGACGCTGCCGAAGCCGAGGCCCATGGCGCCGGCGCAATGGACGATAAGGACACCGGGGCGGGCGAGGTCAGGGTAGCGGCCGGAGGGGGCAGGCGGCATCCACAGGGCACGCCGCTTCGGCTCCGAATGCAGCCCACTCACTCAGGTAGCTGTCGAGTCACGCAGCGAACGTCCCCAGCGGGAGCCAGGCACCTGTGCCCAGGTCCCCCGTCATGGCGGCTATCTGGTCAGCAAGCAGGGACGCTCCGCGACCGATGCTGACCGTTTGCTGACCTAGAGGCAGCGATCAGGGCCCTGACCTGCCACAACACCCAAATGCTAGATCTTGGACTTGAACAGAGTACGCAGCACTTTGGACTCCTCGAAGACGGCTCCCTGCCTGCTTTCTGCAGGTCAAGGGCGTCCTGCACTCTACACCGGCAGGCGTCGGGTCGGAGATCTGAAGGAAAATCCACCGCCGCGGACGAGAACGCTCCTGGCCTGCACTTCCGCGGGCATCAGGCCGTTGTGGCGCTGCCGACCAGCCTTCGCATCGGCCAGCATCTTCGGAACGTGGGAACTGATGCTGACCAAGTGCTGACTTATCTGACGACACCTCACGCAGACGTGTCGGTCCCCCAGCGGCCGACCGCCAGGGCCCCGCAGGACCGGTCCCTGTGCCCGCCTCCCCCTCAACCCTCCTGCGCCGACGGCGACAGTGATGTGATGCGCCTGCTCGGCGAGCGGTGCTCCCGCGCGGGCCGGCTCGGCCGCCGCTCTGCGGTGGAGCTCGTGCCGCGGCCAGGCGTCAGTGTGCTCGTGGACGAGCGTCCGGATCAGCGGGTGGCGCAGCGTCAGGCAGTGCCCGCTGCCATCCGTACGAATCGTACGGATCAGGTCGCGGCGCATCACCCGGCGGTGACGTGGTCGCCCAGGACGGCGGCGGCCTCGGCGGCGGAGCGCGCCGGCGAATCCAGCGGGGTGAGTTCGTGGAGCAGCAGTGCCTCCAGGCCCAGCGGCGGACCGTTGCCGTCCGTAACAGGGAGACGGCCCGCGCCGGGTAGCCGGGTGGTGCGGTGGGCCTGGAGGAGAGCCAGGAAGTACAGCGGGTTACCCTCACTGGTCGCGTACATCTCGGCGGCCCGCTGCCGCGGCAGGTCGGGGGCCAGTTCCTCGACGCAGTGGCGCTCGCCGGGCGGGCCGAGGGCGATGGTCAGCACCGCGCCGGTGTCGGCGCCGCGGGCCGGCGCCGTGGTGAGGGCGGCCGGGGCCTGGCGGTCCCGGCGCGACACGACGAGCAGGAAGGGGGCCGGCACCGGGTGCCGTACGAGGTGGTCGACACCTTCTCGCGAACGCATTCCGGTTCTGAGAATACGGCCGTCACCGCCGCCGATGTGCGTCCTGGTGAGTCAGACGACGCGTCGTGCCATCAGCGCTGTGGTCGTGGGCCGTGGCACGGGAGGGCCAGGCCGGCACAGCACCGGCGCTCCACCGTACAGGCCTGGGCGAATCATCAGGCCCACCACGGCAGACTGCGGGCATGGCTACCTTGAACGGATCCCCCGTCGGCCCCGCCGACATGCAGGCCTTGGCGCTCACCAACTACGGACACTTCACCACCATGGTCGTGGAGGACGGCGCGGTACGGGGACTCGCGCTCCACCTCGACCGGCTGGTCGGCGACTGCCGGACCGTGTTCGACGCGGAGCTGGATCCCGAATGGGTGCGGGAGTGCGTACGGCGGGAAGTGAGCGGGTGCGCCGGAAGGCGCACCGTCCGCGTCACGGTGTTCGTCCCGGGGCTGGCCCTGACCGCCCCGGACCGGGAAGCCCGACCCTGCGTGCTGGTGACCGTACGGCCCACAAGTGGCGTCGCAGGCCCGCTGCGGGTGCAGCGGCTCACCTACCACCGTGACGCGCCGACGGTGAAGCACGTGGCGCTCTTCGGGCAGATACGGCTGCGGCGTGCGGCTCGGCTCGCCGGGTTCGACGATGTGCTGTTCGCCGGTGCCGACGGGCTGGTCTCCGAAGGTTGCACCTGGAACATCGGTTTCGTGGACGCGGCCGGGTCCGTGGTGTGGCCGGAGGCGAACGTGCTGCCGGGGGTCACCATGCGGCTGCTCCGGTCGGCCCACGGCAGGCATGTCACCGCGCCGGTGACGGACGGCCTGTTGCGGTCGATGCGGGCCGCGTTCGCCACGAACACGGCCATCGGCGTGCAGTCGGTGGCGGCGGTGGACGATGTCGTCTTCCGCACCGACGACCCGGTGGTCACCGCTCTGCGGGAGGCGTACGCGGGCGTGCCGATGGAGCGGCTGTAGGCGGTCCGGCCGCCGTCCCTACGAGTTTCACTAGCCCGGCGTCCTTAGCCTCGAAGCCTCGTGACCGGGTGAGGGGGTGGTGGCATGACTTCGGTCGAGAGAACGGGCGTGCCGGGGCTGCTGGACTGGGTGTGTGATCTGCACTCGCTGAACTCCGTCCTGGCTTCGGTGCCCGCGACCGGCGCCGGGCCACGTCCGCCGGCGGAGCCCGAGTCGGCAGCGGACCGTCGGCAGTGGGCCACCCATCTGATCGCCGTCTGGTCCCGGTTGGCCACTCCGGTGACCGTCCGTCCAGAGACAGGTTCGGTGTGATCGAGCGCATTCTCCCGCGGTCCGTGGTGGGCGTCGAGGCCTTCGGTGATCTGCCGCAGGCGTCCCTGCACCCCCTGGAGGCTTTGGTCGTGCGGCATGCGGTCGGCGCCCGTCGGAGGGAGTTCGCCACCGGGCGGTGGTGTGCGAAGCAGGCACTTGCCGGACTACACGTCCCGGAGGCGCCGTTGCTGCCCGGCCCGCACCACGCCCCCCCGATGGCCGGAGGGTGTGGTCGGGAGCATCACGCACTGCGCCGGGTACCGGGCGGCCGCCGTGGCGCGCAGCACGGACGTGCGCATGCTCAGCGTGGACGCGGAGCCCCATGCCCCCCTGCCCGCAGGGGTGTTGGAAAGCATTGGGCTGTCCGAGGAGCTGGCGATGGTGCGCGAGTTGGGAGTCGTCTCGCCGGGCGTCCACCGGGACCGCCTGCTGTTCAGCCTCAAGGAGACCGTCTACAAGGCCTGGTACCCGGCGACGCGTCGTCGACTTGAATTCGAGGATGCACGGATCACGATCGACCTCTCGGCAGGGGCATTCTCCGCGCGGATCCTTGCGCCCTCGCCGTTGCGGCGGTACGGCCGGCCGCTCGACCGGCTGAGCGGCCGGTGGCTGGTCAGCGGCGGCCTCCTGGTGGCCGCCCTCGCGGTTCCGGCCGAGGACACGACGGCCGGGGCGGCCGGGCCCGTCTCCCCGGCCGCACCCCGGCACTCCCCACTGTCAGTTACTTGACGAAGTCCTCGACGACCTTCGGCGGCCACACACCCACCTTGAGCACGCCCATCGAGTAGGCGCGCGAGACCAACGCCGCCCGGTTGGGCACCCGTAGCTTCCGGAACAGGCAAGTCACGTGGTATTCCACTCCCTGTCGGCTCAGGTAGAGCCGTGCCGCGAGCGGAACGGTCGAGACTCCGGCGGCTATGCCTTCGAGTATCCGGGCGTCGATCTCGCTGAGGATCTTCTTCCGGCTGGGCATGACCTCACCGTCCACCGGCTCGTCGCCGGAGGCCATCATCACCCAGATCGCCGACACGTCGGGGGTGCTGCTGCGCACGACGCAGGCCGAGAGGGAGGCCGTGAAGGCGCGGCCGTCGGGCCCTACGGCGAGCACCTCACTGGTGAAGCGGTCTCTCTTCCCCTCGGTGAGCCCGGCGAACTTTCGCAGCAGCGGCTGCTGGACGCTGGGATGCACCAGGTCGGCGAACGGTCTGCCGCAGGGCTGCGTCGTGTCCCCGCCGAACCGTCCGAAGAACTCCTGGTTCGCCTGCTGCACGGTCAGACTCCGGTCGAGCCAGGCCATGGTCAGACCCGACTGACGGAACAGCGGGTGTTCCTCAACCGGGCTCGGCGGATCAGCGGCGAGGTCATGGGCCACGGTCTGCGCCGGGTCCACCGGCGCGGGTACGGAAGTCGCCATGGAATATCTGTGTCCTTTCATGGCGTGAAGTAGTAGTGCTAACGGCTACTGTCAGCCCCCGTGAGGCCACCCGGTTTTTTTACGACAGGTACTTATCCGGACTGGACTCCGCTGTGAACACTAGGTATTCGGCTTCACGCCGGTCAACGCTCGAAGGCCGCTTGAGGCCAACACCGTGGTGTTCGGACCCAAAGGTTCGGTCCAACTCTTCCGCTTCGGTGGTTCGGTACGGTGCGGTCGGACTCCATCGCAGGTCAAGCTGATATACGGGGCTTGACGGGCCTTCGGCTGGGCTCTGGCGGGCAGGGTCGGGCGGCCCACCGAAGCGATCCGCCCGGACACCGAACCATCGCCCCTCCACCGAAGTGACACAGATTCACTCAGGAGCCTACGGCTATCTTCCGCGCCCCGCCCAGAAGGGCAGCGAGTTGCGGCCGTCCGGATATCCCGAGCTTCCGATAAGAATTCGTCAGATGCTTTTCCACCACCCGGGAACCTACCCCGAGTTCTGTCGCGATCTCCTGGTTGGTGAGGCCGCTGCCGGCCAGCGCCGTGACCCGCGACTCGGTGGGGGTCAGGGCCGGTTCGGGCGGGGTCCCGGCAGGCCGGGGTGAGCCGGGCAGGTCCCGCTCGGCCTTCCAGGGCACACCGCAGGCGAGGGCGAGCGCCGCCGACTCGCGCAGCAGCTCCCGCGCCTCGGCGCCCTCGCGTACCGCACGGGCCAGCGCGCTCAGCGCCCGCGCCAGTTCGAGCTCGTTGGCCGAGCCGCGCAGTACGTCCACCGCGTCTCGCAGCAGGGCCGTGCCCTCGCTGCCACCGCGGAGCCGACCACGCAGCCGCTGCGCGCGCCCGATCGCGACCGGCGCACCCCAGATCCGGGCCTGCGCGTACTCTTCCTCGGCGAGCGCCCGGGCGGACTCCAGGTCGCCACTGCGGTGCAGCAGGCGGATCGCCCAGGGCCGCCACGGGAACAGTACGGGATTGCGCCAGCCGGACGCCTCCAGTTGGCGACCGCAGGCGAGCACGGTGGCCAGGGCCCGGTCCAGTTCGCCGCGCTGTGCCTGCGCTTGTGCCTCCGTCAGCCGCAGCATGGTGGTGGAGGCCAGGTTCCCGGCAGTCCGCTGCCCATTGGCCTCAGCCCTCACTCGATCGCCGAGCACCGTGTCCCCGGCCTCCAGGGCGACGGCTGCCAGCACGGCGACGGCCACCGCAGCGCCGTCCGAACAGCCATCCGCGGCCTGCTCGAAGGCCCGCTCGGCGTGCTCGCGGGCGTGTGCCAGCCGACCGCGAGCCAGGAGGACCATGGCCAGTTCGGCCTGGACGAGGGACTCCGTCCCGCCTCCGGCCCGGCACCGGTGCTGCTCGCGGGCCGTCAGCCAGCCGGCGAGGGCTTCCACGTCGTCCGAGCCGGTGAACACCGGTGCCAGCAGCGGCAGGACGGACTGTGATCCGGGCCCGGTGGCCGGTACCCTCCGCAGGATCCGCTCGGCCTGCCGGGCCACTTCGTACGCGGGCAGCCGACCGCTGAGCGTGGCCGCGTGCAGGAGCACGGCGAGCAGCTCGCGTTCGGCGCCGGAGCAGACGGCCGGATCCTCGGGCCGCTCCCGCAGCCAGCCTACGGATCGGGCGAGTTCGGCGGGCTCGTGACGAGCGCTGTGGTTCACTCGGGCCTCCAGCCGCAGGGCCAGGCCGCGTGCCGATCCGGCCAGTCGGTCCGCGGCGCCGAGGCCGACGGCGGCCTGTCGGAGGATGTCCGCGGCGGAAGGGCTGAGAGTGGAGAGGAAGCCCGGTGAGATCCGCAGCGCGGCCGCGGCCCGGTCGTGCGGCGTCTCCAGCAGGGCCATCGCCTGGGCGATGTGGCGTTCGCAGGCCGCGTTGTCGTAGGCGTTCTCCGCCGCCGCCAGGTCGATCAGCAGGCGCGCGCGGTCCTCGCCCTGTTCGGGGCTGTCGAGCAGGGCGCGGCGCAGGAAGCGGGCTGCCTGCCGGGGAGCCCCCCGGCGCAACGCCGCGTCCGCCGCGGTGCGAAGGACGGCGGCGGACCAGCTGTTGCCCGGGGTGGCGGCCGCCGTGAGCTGGGCCGCGACCTCTTCGGCTGAGTGCCCGGCCTCGTGCAGCAGGACGGCCGCCCTTTCGTGCCAACTGCCCCGTTCGTCCATGGTCATGGCCGATTCGGCCGCGTCCTGGACCACCGGGTGGACGAATCCCGGGACGCCGTCGGCCACGAGCAGGCCGAGCCGGTGCAGAACGCGCAGGGCGCCGGACGCTCCGATCGCGTCGAGTCCTGCCAACCGGGCGGCGAGGCTGGGACTGCCCTGGTCGCCCAGGATCGCGATCGCGGCGGACAGGTCTCGGACCGGCCGGGTCTGCGCGCGCAGGCAGCCGGCGAGCCGTTCGCGCAGCGGCGCGGGCCGCAGCGTACCCGCGGTCCCCGCGTGCTCGGCGGTGGGCCGCAACCCGGCGGCGTCAAGGGCCGGCAGCAATGAGCGCAGGAACACCGGGTTGCCGCCGGACGCCCTGTGGCAGGCCAGGACGAACTCCTCCTCACCGCTCTCGCCGAACTGTTCGCGCACCAGCTGCCCGGTTGCGGCGGGTGACAGCGGGGCCGGACGCATCACTTGTGTGGCGGCATCGGTCACCTCGCACACCAGCGGGTGCCCTGCGCGTGCGTCGCCGTCGCGCAAGGTGCAGACCAGGACTGCCCGCATGCCCTGCGGGCGGCCCGCGAGGTAGGCCAGGCAGCGCAGCGACCAGGTGTCCGCCCACTGGAGGTCGTCGACGAGAATCAGCAGGGGCCGTCGGCGGCCGAGCCGGGCCAGCATCTCGCGCAAGTCTGGCAGGACCGCGTCTAGGGGCGCAGCCGGGTCCTCCGTACCGGCCGGCAGGAGGTATTCGGCCAGGGAGTCCTCCCCGAGCAGGGAACCGGCCGCTTCTCCACCCGATGCGGCGAGGGGCAGGCTGTCGAAGAGCTGACGTACTACGCCGAAGACGAATTCCTGTTCCATGACCGCTGCGTTGGCGCGCATGACGCACACGTCCTGATCGGCGAAGCGTGCGGGCAGCGCCCGCAGCCAGGCGGACCTGCCGATGCCGAGGGGGCCGGCGAACAGCAGGAGCGAAGACCGCCCGTCGGCCGCCGCATGCAGGGCGTCCCGCACCAACGCCGTCTCGGATGTCCGTTCGAGCAGCATCGGCTCATCGTCCTTCCATGTCGCGCACGAGGGCGCGGAGTTCTTCCCGGCTGCCGATCCGCAGCTTGCGGTAGACCCGGCTCAGCCGGAGCTCCACGGCACGGCGCGACAGGGACAGCAGTCCGGCGATCTGGGTGTTGCTGTGCCCGTGGGCGGCGAGCGTCGCCGTACGGACTTCGGGCGGGGACAGCTCGGTCCACGCGGCGGGCCTGGCGTCGCCGGGACTCCGAGTGGGCGCGAGTTCCGCCGCGAGCCGCCGGGCGCGCTGGGCCATCGGGCCCTGCGGGTGGGTGGCGGTGAGCACCTTGAGCCGGGCGACGGCCGCGGCGGCGGCCTGCCGGCTGCCGCCCGCGGCGAGTTCCGCGGCGGCGAGGTCGGCGAGCGCGCGCTGGTAGGCCGGGCCGGCCTGGCCGCGGCCGAGCAGGTCTGCCGCGTACCGGGCGCGGGCCGGGTCTTCGTGGGCGGCGGCCGGCCCGGCGTTCAGCTCGGCCCATCCGACCGGGCCGACGGCTCCCCACCTGCGGGCCAGCCGCAGCTCCTCGGAGCCCAACCGGTGCGCCTCGGCTTCCTGCCCGGACGACCGCAGTACCCTGGCAGCGGCCGAACGCCAGGGCAGCAGTGCGGGGTTGACGTGGTTGCGGTGAAGGAGCAGGCGGCCGCATTCGCGCAGCAGGTGCACGGCCTCGACGGGGTCGTGGTCGGCGGCGGCCACCATGGCACGGGCGAAGAGCAGGTGTGGCCAGTACGGGCTGTGGCGGGCGGCTTCCGGTGCCGGTTCGGCGGCGAGCGCCCCGGCCCGTACGGTGTCCCCGCGTTCAAGGTCGACGACGATGCGCACGGCCCGTAGCTGTGCCGTCGCGGCGGGGTGCCGGCTGGGCCGGGGCAGCGCCCGTTCGGCATCGCCGATGTCCTGTTCGGCGGCGGCGAGCAGGCCGCGGCGCAGGTTGAGTTCCGCGCGTGCGGCGAGGATGTGCGGGGCCACGACCTGTCGGCCGTCGGCCCGTACGCCGGTGAGCAGGGCGCTCAGTCCGGCGTCGGCCTCGTCGTGGTCCCCGGTCAGGCACAGCGCCTTGCAGGCGGCGAGGTAGGGCAGGAGCGGGGCACCGCGCGACGGCCGGGCGAGCGCGGTGCGGGCGAGTTCCCTCGCCGTGGTCAGGCCGTCGCCGGCCAGGGCAAGTTGCCAGGCGCGGGGCCCGGCCTGGAGGGCGGTGGCCGGGTGGGCGGGCAGCGGGGGCATCTCGGGAACCGTGCGCTCCGCGTGTTCCCGGTCGGCCGGGTCGGCCGCCCAGAACAGAGCGACGAGGGCCTCCTGTTCCTCCGCGGCGACGGCTGGGCGGACTTCGGCCGCGGCCCGGCGCATCCCGTCGGTATCACCCGCGGCGAGCCCCAGGTCCACGGCGTACACCCGCAGGGCGGACCGCGCGCCGTCGCGGGTGCGGGTGAGCTCGCCGAGCCGGCGGATGCCGGCCTCGGGAGTGGTGACGAGTTCGGCGGCGGCCAGATCGAGGGTCAGTCGCTCGTGCCGCTCCTCGTCGAGCGGTTCGCGCAGGGCGCGGGCCAGGTAGGCCGCGGCCCGGGCGTGGTCGCCCTCCCGCTGGGCCGCTTCGCTGCTGCGGCGCAGCACCGGAACCGTCCAGGGGGTCCCGAGGGGACGGGAGTGCAGCAGGAGTCCGGCGACCGTCTGGTCGGCGGCGCCCGCGTGGTGGGCGACGCGGGCGGCGGCGCCGTGCAGTGCGGCCCGCTCGGCCGGTTCCATCTCGGCCAGGATCCGCAGGCCGGCCTCTGCGACGACGCGGGTGTCGGCGCCGCTGTTACGGACGAGTCCGGTGGCGTCCAGGACGGCGCGCAGCCGGTCCTCCCTGAGGTGACCGAGTCCCGCGAGGGCGCAGACGGCCGGGAATTCGAGGACCCTGCCGCCGACGGCGAGGGCGCGCAGCGCCGCGACGGTCTCGGTCGGCAGTCCGCGCAGGACCCGGCCGATGTGGTCGTCCAGCACCGCACGGCCAATGGTTTCGATTTCGGGAATCCGCAGGGCGACCGGGAGGTGACCGTGCCGTGCGAACTGCCGCAGGGTGGCGTGGAGTACGGCCGGGACCGCTGCCGACGCCCGCAGGGCGGCGCCGGTGAACTCCGGCTCGCCCTCGACGCCGCACACGGTCCGTACGGTCAGTGCGGCGTCGGCGGGGGACGGCGGTCCCAGCACCAGTTCGTGGGCGCCGGCCGGGTCCGGGGAGGAGGTTGCCAGGGAACGCCAGTCGGGGCCGAGGGCGCAGGCGTCGCTGCCACTGGCCAGCACGGCCAGCGGGACGGTGGCGGAGCGCCGTACCAGTGCGTGGAGCCAGTGCAACGACTCGGGGTCGGTCCACTGGGCGTCTTCGAGGACCAGCAGGAGAGGGTGCTGCCGGGCAGCGCGCAGCACCGGAGGGAGCCGGTCGGCGGAGGGGGCTCCGAGGGCGGTCAGCAGTTGGTCGGCCACTCCGTGGCGCAGCCCGGACTCGGACGGGACCGCCCGGGCGCTGAGCACCCACGGGCCGCGGGACCGGGCGAGCCGGGCGGTCCAGCGGGCCAAGGCGTTCTGACCGTAGCCCGGGCGTCCGGTGAGGGTGACGACGGCGGATCGTCCCGAGGCGAGCCGGTCGAGCAGGGAGCTCAAGGTGTCCTGCTCATGGCTGTGGTGGAGCAACGGGCCACTGGCTCCGTGCGGTTCGGGTACCGGCGAGGCGATCGGGCGGCTGGGATCCGGGAATGCCGAAGGCGACATGGGTGTGATCAGGTTCTGGGGTCGGCGGTGGGTGTACAGCACGGTCGGTGCGTGCGCATGGGCCGGCGCCGGGGTCAGCCGCTCCACGCGGGTGTGCGGGCCGCGACCACGGCGGGGGCGCGGAGGGTGGTCGCCAGGGCCGCACGGCGGCTGACACCCAGTTTGCGGTAGACGCTGGTGAGGTGCGTCTCGACCGTGCGCAGGGTGACGCACAGGGACTGGGCGATCTCCCGGTTGCTGGCGCCGTTCAGGACGAGGCCGACGACCTTGCGTTCCGCTCCGGTGAGCAGGTCCTCCCGCGACCCGGTGAGCTCCGGCATGCGCCCGCCCGCGGCGATGAGCAGGCGGCGGGCACTGCGCGCGAGGGACAGCGCGCCGCAGATGTGGGCGAGGTCGGCGGCGGCGCGCAGGTGCGGGCGGGCCTTGGCCTGGTCGCCGTGGGCCAGCAGGCGCCGGCCGAGTTCGAAGTCGGCCCGGGCGTGTTCGGTACGGGTCGGCGAGGCGGCCAACGTGTCGGCGGCCTCGGCGAGCAGTTCGATGCCCGCCCGGCCCGGGGTGATCGCTCCGCGGGCCAGGGCGGCGATGCCCAGGGCGTGCGCGGTGCCCCAGCGCTCGGCCAGTTCGCCGCCGTACTCGGCATGGGCGCGGGCTTCCTGCGGCCGGCGCAGGGCGGCGAGAGTGTGGCACGCCTCGGCCCACCAGGGGGCGAACACCGGGTTCGCGAGGCCGGCTTCCCGCTGGGCCCGGCCGACGGCGAGCAGCAGCCGCAGCGCCCCTTCGCGGTCTCCGAGAGCGCGGCGGGCGCGGGCGCGGACCATCAGGTAGAGCTGCTGGTCGATGACGGGACCGGCCGGGGACGGCGGGGTGACGATCCCGGCGACCAGGTCCTCGGCGCGGGCTGCCTCCCCACGGTCGCTGAGGGCCGCCGCGAGGACCACGCGGGGCAGGATCAGGTGCCCTGCCGTGCGGCCGGCCGCGGCGAGAGCCGCACGGGCGTCGGCCATCGACTCGGGGATCGCGCCGGTGCCGTACAGAACGAGCGCGCGGGCGGAGTGGGCGAGGGCGTAGGTCCAGCCGGTGTCCGGGTCCTGGGCCTCGGCTCGGGCCACGGCCTCGTTCAGGGTGGCGAGGGCTTCGGCGGTCTCGTCGGCCAGGGCGAGCACGGTGCAGGAGGCGAGCACCGGCCAGGAGGCATCGGGCCCCGGGACGTCCAGCACGCGGCGGGCGTGGGTGGTCGCCGCCTCGCGCGAGCTGTCGTAGAGCGCGGCGACCAGGGCTCTGACGGCGTTCGTGTGGGCGGGCAAGGGCTCGGGCGTGCGGTCGGTGCGGTCGGTGCGTCCCGGCGGCGTCGTTGCGCCCGTGCGGTCGGCGGATCCCATGAGGAGCAAGGCCGATTCCAGGGCCAGGGCCGGTTCCCGGAGGCCGGTCGCGGAGCGCAGTTCGGCCAGGACCTCCCTGGGGCCGTGGCCCCCGGGTACGCCCCGTCCGGCGGCCAGGCAGGTGGCGGTGTACTGCACAGCGGCCGAGGCGCGGGTCCGCAGGTCGGGCGCGCGGTCGAGGGCGTCCCTCAGCAGCGCGATGGCGGCGTCCGGGTCGGTCTGCGCCACGAGGCCGGCCAGCCGAAGCCGCAGGGTGTCGTCCCCGGGCGTGGAGTCGAGCACGCGGCGCAAGTAGCGCGCGGCGGTACCGGGGACGCCGCGGCCCTCGGCTGCGACGGCGGCGTCTTGCAGCAGCGAGACCATCCAGGGCCGAGGGGCGCCGGGGATGGCCAGCAGGTGTCCGGCGACTTCCTCGGCCGGACGCCCGGCGTCGCTGAGCAGCAGGGCTGCCCGGGCACGCAGCCGGGCGAGGCGGCCGGGGCCGAGCGGTTCGAGCACCGCCGCGCGTATCTCGTCGCCCGCGAAGTCGGTGCGGCCGGGCGCCAGGACCTCGGCCTGGCGAAGTACGCGGACGGCGTCCTCGACCTGGGCGGTGGCGACGCCGGCCAGGGCGGCGACGTGGTCGGGCAGATCCTCGCCGAGTACGGCCATCGCCGTGGCGACGGCCTCCACCCAGCCTGGTTTTCTGTCGAAGAGGGCACGGATGGACAGCGCGACCAGGCGGCCGCCGAGTTCGGTGGCCTGGCGGGCTCCTTCGTGGTCGGGCCGGACCCCCGCACGGCGCAGTTCCGTCAGGAGCCTGGACGCGTTGCCCGGGTTGCCGCCGCAGGCGTCGGCGACCCGGGCCGCGAAGGACGGTGCGACCGGGCAGCCGAAGGTACGCCGGGCCATCTCGCCGACCGCGGCCTGGCTCAGCGGGCGCAGGGGCACCGTGGTGCACGAGGGATGGGCGGCGAACTCCGCCCAGGGGGTGCCGTCGGCGGGCTCGGTCTCGGTGCTGCGGGCCAGGACCAGCAGCAGAGGCAGCCCGTCCGCCCGGCGCAGCAGGAAGTCGAGCCAGCGCAGGGTGTGCTCGTCGCACAGGTGGGCGTCGTCCAGCACGAGGGCGAGGGGGTGGTGGGCGGCCAGGTGGGCGATGAGGCTGTACAGCCCCTGGAGCACCGGGTAGTCGGCATCGAAAGCGAAGGGCCTGGGGTGCGCCCCGGGCATCAGCGCGGGCAGGGCGCGGCGGGCGGCGCCACGCAGCAGCGGGTGGCGCGCGGCGCTCTCGCCCACCAGGCCGAGCGGGCGCAGCAGGGCCTGGACACCGTCGTACGGGGTGGTGGCGGTGTCCGCGCCGCACACTCCGTGCAGCGCCGTCATTCCCCGCACCCCGCCGCCCGTTCCCCCGCTGCCGCCGTCGCCGGGGCCGTCGAGGAACGCCCGGATGAGGCTGCTCTTCCCGATGCCGAGCGGTCCGGTCAGGACCACGATGCCCGACTGGCCGGCGCGGGCCGCCGCGGCCCGCCCGGAGAGCGTGCGAATTTCGCCATCACGGCCGAAAACAGCCCCGCATGTACGTGACGGGCCCAGCAGGCCAGACAAAGAAACCCCCTCATTGAACGGAAAAGACCGGACCGGGCCCCCACCCGGTGCTCATTTCCGCAGTTATCCAAACGGTCATTGAACTGTGGAAGCGTACCCGAGCCCGACAACGCGATCCGTATGAAATCCGTCAAGGAACGGAACGATAACGCCACCTTGACGGAGTGAATCGTCACGCCCTGAACATGCGCCTCACGACCGGCCCGCCCCGGCGACCCGGTCCCGCCGAGTCTAAGGATTTCCCTGCGCAGCCCATGAGACCAAGTAGGTGTGCAGCCAACCCCACCGGGCGACGACGCCCCCAGGAGTCCGATGAGCGCCACGCAGCGGCCAGTCCTCTTTGTCAGCCTTCCGGAAAGCGGCCTGCTCAACCCGCTTCTCGTCCTCGCGGCCGAGCTCTCGCGGCGGGGTGTGCCCGACCTCTGGTTCGCGACGGACGAGCCCCGGCGGGCCGATGTGGCCCGCCTGTCGGAGGGGTCGGAGGTCGCGTTCGCCTCGCTGGGCGAGGTCTTCTCCGAACTCTCGGCGGTCAGTTGGCCGGACGAGGTGTACCGCGAGGTGACGCAGGCCTCCCGCTTCAAGGCGCACCGCGCCGTGATCCGGCAGTCCTACCGGCCCGAGCTCCAGGCGGAGAAATTCCGGCGTCTGGATTCCCTCGTCGAGAAAATCGGCCCGGCGCTGATGGTGATCGACTGCGTCGCTTCCTTCGGCGTCGACGTGGCACTCGCCCGCAATATTCCGTTCGCGCTGAGCGTGCCCTTCCTGCCGTCCAACGTACTCACCTCCCTCAATCCTTTCGGACCGTCCGGAACCCCCCGGGACTTCCCTGTTCCGCATTCCGGTCTGCCCTACCCGATGGATTTCTCCCAGCGACTGCGGAACGAGCTCTTCAAATACCGCACCCTGGGCATGTTCTTCCATCCCGCCATGGGCAAGGTCCTCTCAGCGGACGCACGCATCCGCGCGGAACTCGGCCTGCCCAAGCCCAATCCGATGACCAGAATCGACCGGGCGGAGCTGGTCCTGTGCAATTCCGTCGCCGAACTGGACTACCCGTTCACGGTGCCGGACCGGATGAAGCTGGTCGGGGCCATGGTGCCGCCGCTGCCGGAGGCTCCGCGCGGCGAGGACGACGGCGGGCTCGCCGACTGGCTCGACGCCCGGTCCTCCGTGGTCTACATGGGCTTCGGGACCATCACCCGGCTCACCCGGGAGCAGGTCTCGGCCCTGGTCGAAGTGGCCCGCCGCATGCAGGACCGGCACCAGTTCCTGTGGCGCCTCCCGGCCGAGCAGCAGCACCTGCTGCCGGCCGCCGACGCCCTGCCCGCGAACCTGCGGATCGAGAGCTGGCTGCCCTCGCAGCTCGACGTGCTCGCCCACCCGAACGTCCGGGTGTTCTTCACCCACGGCGGCGGCAACGGCTTCAACGAGGGCATGTACTTCGGCAAGCCGATGGTGGTCCGCCCCCTCTGGGTGGACTGCTACGACCAGGCGGTGCGCGGCCAGGACCTCGGCCTGAGCCTGACGCTGGACCGGCCGCGGGAGGTCGACCCCGACGACGTCGTCGACAAACTCGTCAGGGTCCTGGCCGACCCGCGGTTCCGCGAGCGCGCCGAACGGATCGGGAAGCTCCAGCGCACGGCCGGCGGCCGGCAGGCGGCGGCCGACCTGCTCCTCGGCCTGCCCGCCCTGGCCTGACCGCCTCCTCCGGGCACCCCCGCCCCTCCACCTTCCCACTCCGAGCGAGGATGACATGTCCATCAAGTACCCCGTTTCCCGGCCCAGTCTGAAGGGCCGGGAACTCGCCTATGTCACCGAAACGATCACTGATGGCTGGATATCCTCCCAAGGGCCTTATGTCCGGCGCTTCGAGGAGGCATTCGCCGAGTACAGCGGAATCGCGCACGGCGTCGCCTGCTCCTCCGGAACCACGGCCCTGACCCTGGCACTGCGCGCGCTCGGCATAGGCGCCGGCGATGAAGTGATCGTCCCGGAATTCACCATGGTGGCCTCGGCCTGGGCCGTGAGCTACACCGGTGCGACACCGGTGTTCGTCGACTGCGCCGACGACCTCAACATCGATCCGGCCAAGATCGAGGAGAAGATCACCCCCCGGACGAAGGCCATCATGCCCGTCCACGTCTACGGCCGCCGCTGCGCCATGGACGCCATCATGAATATCGCCTACGACTACAACCTGCGCGTGGTGGAGGACTCCTCCGAGGCGCACGGCATTCCCGTGGTGGGCGACGTCGCCTGCTATTCGCTCTTCGCCAACAAGATCATCACGGCGGGCGAGGGCGGCATCTGCCTCACGGACGACCCGCGGCTTGCCGAGCAGATGGCCCACCTGCGCGCGATGGCGTTCACCAAGGACCACAGCTTCCTGCACAAGAAGCTGGCCTACAACTTCCGCATGACCGCCATGCAGGGTGCCATGGCGCTCGCCCAGGTGGAGCAGCTCGACGGCTTCCTCGCCAGCCGCCGCGAGATCGAACGCCGCTACGACCAGGGCCTGAAGGACATCCCCGGCATCACCGTGATGCCGCAGCGCGATGTGCTGTGGATGTACGACGTACGGGCCGAGCGCCGGGACGAGCTGCGCGCCTTCCTGAACGCCGAGGGCATCGAGACCCGGGTGTTCTTCAAGCCGATGAGCCGCCAGCCCGGCTACCACGACCCCATCTGGCCGTACCTCAACGCCAGCCGGTTCAGCGACGACGGGCTCTACCTGCCCACGTACACCGAACTGACCGCCGCAGACCAGGAATACGTGACCGGGAAGATCCGCGCCTTCTACGGCGCGGCCTGAGCCCGCACCGACCGACGGAGGACGAAAGACCATGGCCGGCACCGCCGAACCGAAAGTTGTCCCCTTCCCGCTGCGGGTCCCCGGCGAACCCTTCCCGCCACCCCGCTACGAGGAGTACCGCCGCAGCGACGGGCTGGTGCTGACCCATCTGCCGAACGGCGACCGGGTCTGGCTGGTGACCCGGCACGCGGAGGTGCGTGCGGTCCTCACCAGCAAGAAGATCAGCGCGAACCCCGACCGCGAGGGCTTCCCGCACATCAGCGACACGATGGGCGTACCCCGCCAGGAGCAGATCCCCGGCTGGTTCGTCGGCCTCGACTCGCCCGAGCACGACCGGTTCCGCAAGGCCCTGATCCCGGAGTTCACCGTGCGTCGCGTGCGTGAGATGCGCCCGGCGATCGAACGCACCGTGGACGGGCTGATCGACTCCATGCTGGCCGCCGGCGACTCCGCCGATCTGGTGGCCGACTTCGCGCTGCCGGTGCCCTCCCTGGTGATCTCCTCGCTCCTCGGCATACCACCTGTGGACCGCGACTTCTTCGAGTCCCGCACCCGCACCCTGGTCTCCATCCGCACCTCCACCGAGCGGCAGCGCGACACCGCCGCCAAAGAACTGCTGCGCTACATCAACCGGCTCGTCGGGATCAAGGCGGTGTGGCCCGGCGACGACTTGATCAGCAGGCTACTGGCCACCGGCGCCATCAGCACCCAGGAGATGACCGGGGTGCTGATGCTGCTGCTCATCGCCGGCCACGAGACCACGGCGAACAACATCGCGCTCGGCGTGGTCACCCTGCTCCTCAACCCGCAGTGGATCGGGGACCGGCGGGCGGTCGAGGAGACGCTGCGCTTCCATTCGGTCGCCGACCTGGTGTCCTTGCGCGTCGCCGTCGAGGACGTGGAGATCGGCGGCCAGCTGATCCGGGCCGGCGAGGGCATCATCCCGCTGGCCGCGGCCGCCAACCACGACGAGGAGGCGTTCGCCTGCCCGCACGCCTTCGATCCGGGCCGCACCGAGCGCCACCACGTGGCCTTCGGCTACGGCGTGCACCAGTGCCTGGGACAGAACCTGGTCCGGACCGAGATGGAGATCGTCTACCAGCGGTTGTTCGAGCGGATCCCGACCCTGCGACTCGCCGTGCCGGTGGAGGACCTCCCGCTCAAGTACGACGGCGTCCTGTGCGGACTGCACGAACTGCCCGTCCGCTGGTAGCCCCTGCCGTCCCGGCCCGCCCTCCCGAAAGAGACCCCATGCGTATCACCGTGGACACCGACCGCTGCGTCGGCGCCGGACAGTGCGTGCTGTCCGCGCCCGGCGTGTTCGACCAGGACGAGGACGGGGTGGTCCGCGTCCTCGACTCCCGCCCCGCACCCGAGGAGCACGACGCCGTGTGGCAGGCGGGCGACCTGTGCCCCGCCCACACCATCACCGTCCGCGAGGACTGATCCACGGGCGTGGCCCCGTCCCCGCCCGCCCCCTCCCCCTTCGCCCGTACCTCAGAAAGGACCGCGCCTTGAACAGCACGGACCACTCCTCGGCCCTGTGGCTGCGCCGCTTCCACCCGGCCCCGGACAGCCCCGTCCGGCTGGTCTGCTTCCCGCATGCCGGCGGATCCGCCAGCTTCTTCCACCCGGTGTCGGTGCGGTTCTCCCCCGCCGTCGACGTCGTCGCCCTGCAGTACCCCGGCCGCCAGGACCGCCGCAAGGAGCCCTGCGTCCCGGACCTCGGCACGCTGGCCGATCTCATCGTCGACGAGCTGCTGACGCTGGACGGGAAGCCGACCGTGTTCTTCGGGCACAGCATGGGCGCCGTGCTCGCCTTCGAGACGGCCTGGCGGCTGGAGCAGAAGGGCGTCCACGAGCCGAGGTCCGTGATCGCCTCCGGCCGACGCGGCCCGTCCACCCTGCGCCACGAGACCGTGCACCGCCGCGACGACGACGGCATCCTCGCCGAACTCCGGCTGCTGAACGGCACCAACCCGGACCTCCTCGGCGACGAGGAGATCCTGCGCATGGCGCTGCCGGCCATCCGCGGGGACTACGAGGCCATCGAGAAGTACGACTGCCCGCCCGGCCGCACACTCCGCTGCCCGATCACCGCGCTCACCGGCGACGCCGACCCGCGTACTTCGCTGGCCGAGGCCCGCGCCTGGCAGGAGCACACCGAAGGCGGCTTCCGGATGGAGGTCTACCCCGGCGGCCACTTCTTCCTCACCGACCACAGCAGGGCCGTGGGCGACGAGATGGCACGCGAACTCGGGATCCTGTGATGCGGACCCTCCTCGTCGACAACTACGACTCCTTCACCTACAACCTCTTCCACTACCTCGCCGAGGTCAACGGCCAGGAGCCCGAGGTGATCCGCAACGACGACCCCGCCTGGCGGGAGGGACTCCTCGACGGGTTCGACAACGTCGTGCTGTCGCCCGGTCCCGGCACCGCGCACCGCCCGGCCGACTTCGGCCTGTGCGCGCGGATCGCCGAGCAGGGCCGGCTCCCCGTGCTCGGTGTGTGCCTCGGCCACCAGGGCATGGCCCTCGCGCACGGCGGCGAGGTCGGTCCGGCCCCGGCGCCGCGCCACGGCCGGACCTCCCTCGTCCGGCACGACGGCACAGGACTGTTCGAGGACATCCCCGACCCGCTGGAGGTGGTGCGCTACCACTCGCTGGCCGTCACCTCGCTCCCGCCCGCGCTGGAGGCGATCGCCCACAGCGCCGACGACAACGTCGTCATGGCCCTGCGCCACCGGACCCTGCCGCTGTGGGGCGTGCAGTTCCACCCCGAGTCGATCGGCACGGACAGCGGCCATCACCTGCTGGCCAACTTCCGCGACCTGACATACGCTCACGGCCGCCGCAGACGGAACCCGGCCCGTACGCCGGTCCCGGCCCCGGCCGCCGCACCCCGGGAGACGCCGGTCCGGCGGCTGCGGGTACTTGCCGAACAGCTCGGCACCCGCTGGGAGGCCGAAGTGGTCTTCGACCGCCTGTTCCGGACCGGCGAGCACGCCTTCTGGCTGGACAGCAGCCGTACCGACGCCCGGCTAGGGCAGGTCTCGGTCATGGGCAACGCCTCCGGGCCACTGGCCCGCACCGTCACCGCCGACGTGTCCGAGGGGACGGTCACCGTCACCACGCACCGGCGGCCCCAGACTGTCAGCAGCCCGTTCTTCGACTGGCTGGAGCAGGATCTCGCCGCACTGCGCACCGAAGTCCCCGAGCTCCCCTTCGAGTTCGCGCTGGGATGGGTGGGGTGCCTGGGCTACGAGCTGAAGGCCGAGTGCGGTGGTGAAGCGGCCCACCGCTCCCCCGACCCGGACGCCGTGCTGGTCTTCGCGGACCGGGCCGTCGTCCTCGACCACCGCACGGACACCACCTACCTCCTCGCGCTCGCCGAGGACGGTGACGAAGCCCCGGCCCGCGCGTGGCTGCGCACCACGGCGGCCGAGCTCGCGCGGCTCCCGGAACAGGCACCCGCGCCCTGCCCCGCCCCGGCCGGTCTCACCGGGCCGGACCTGCGGCCTCGCCACGACCGCGACGCCTACCTCAAGCTCATCGACGTCTGCCACGAGGAGATACGCGCCGGTGAGACGTACGAGGTGTGCCTGACCAACACGATCGAGGCGCAGACCGCCCTCGACCCGTGGCAGGCCTACCGCCACCTGCGCCGGGTCAGTCCGGCCCCGTTCGCCGCGTTCCTCGGCTTCGGCACCCTCTCGGTGCTGAGCACCTCGCCGGAGCGGTTCCTGCGCATCGACCGGCAGGGCCTGATGGAGTCCAAGCCCATCAAGGGAACCCGCCCCCGGCACACCGACCCGGTCCAGGACGCCGCTCTCGCCGCCGACCTCGCGGGGAACGAGAAGGACCGGGCGGAGAACCTGATGATCGTCGACCTGGTCCGGCACGACCTCGGCCGGTGCGCCGAGGTGGGCTCGGTCGTCGCCGACCCGGTCTTCCAGGTCGAGTCGTACGCCACCGTGCACCAGCTCGTCAGCACCGTACGGGCGCGGCTGCGCACCGGCACCAGCGCGGTGGCGGGCGTCCGGGCGGCCTTCCCCGGCGGATCCATGACGGGGGCGCCGAAGATCCGCACCATGGAGATCATCGACCGGCTCGAAGGCGGTCCCCGCGGCATCTACTCGGGCGCGATCGGCTACTTCTCGCTGACCGGCTCGGCCGATCTCAGCATCGTCATCCGCACGGTGGTGCTCAGCGACGACACCCTGCGCTACGGCGTCGGCGGCGCGGTGATCGCCCTGTCCGACCCGGCGGCCGAGTACGAGGAGACGCTGGTCAAGTCGGCGCCGCTGCGGGCACTGCTCCAGGTCCGGCAGTCCCAGCTCTAGGGCTTTTCCCGGTGGCGCGGGCCCAGCATGGAGCGGCAACACGCCCAGCGGCCGGCCTTCTCGGGAGTAATGGTGTCCGTCCATGTCGATGACTACGCGGTCGAAACGGCCGCCGGGCCGCGCGAAGCACTGCGCGGCCTCACCCTGCCGGCCGTCTTCCGGGCCGCCGCGCAGACGGAACCGGAGGCCGTGGCCCTGAGTGACGGGGACCGGCACCGGACCTGGCGGCAGTGGGCGGCGGACGTCGACGCGCTCGCCCGCGGCCTCCAGGAGCTGGGCGTCGGGGTGGGTGACGTGGTGGCGGTCCAACTGCCCAACTGCTGGGAGTACGAGACCCTGCACCTGGCCGTCGCGGCGATCGGCGCTGTCATGATGCCCGTCCACCAGGGCCATGGCAGCGCCGACGTGCTCGCGCTGGTGGAACGGGTGGAGCCGGTCGCGATGGTGCTGCCCCCGGACTCCGCGCACGTGGCGGACGCACCCGCCCTCTGCGCGCTGCGGGCGGCCGTGCCCTCGCTGCGGTCGGTCCTGGTGGCGGGCGCCTGCTCCGGCCCGGAGGGCCCCGTGGCCATCGACGCGCTGCTGGAGCGGTGGGCGGGCGCTTCCCCGTACCCGGCCGACGTACGGCCGGAGATGCCCTTCGTGCTGCTGCCTTCCTCCGGCACGACGTCCGCCCGTCCCAAGATCTGCCTGCACAGTCACGACGGGCTGATGTCGAACACGGCGGCGGTGACGGAGGAGGCGGCCGCCTCCTTCGACGGTGCGGTGCTGACCGCCTGTCCGCTCACCCACCTCTTCGGCCTCCAGTCGCTGCACTCGGCCCTGTTCGCCCGATGTCGGCAGGTGCTGCTGCGCGGCTGGGACCCGGACCGGTTCCTGGAACTGGCCCGCGAGGCGCGCCCCGGCGTGGTCTTCGCCGTGCCCGCACAGCTCCACGACGT
The DNA here is from genome assembly GCF_044756625.1 of Streptomyces sp. NPDC091682. Lineage (NCBI taxonomy): Bacteria > Bacillati > Actinomycetota > Actinomycetes > Kitasatosporales > Streptomycetaceae > Streptomyces > Streptomyces sp. NPDC091682. The sequence goes on from NZ_JBIVTH010000002.1 coordinate 801,222, forward strand.
GGTGGCCCGGCTCGCGGACACCGGGGCGCGGGCCGGATTCCGGCCGCGCGAGGTACGGACGGCCGGAGCGGCGATTCCAGCCGCGCTGGTCACGCAGGTGCGAGAGGTCCTGGGCAGTCCGCTCGTCGTGGTGTGGGGCATGTCCGAACTGGGCACCGGCACCTGCACGTCCGCCGCCGACCCCGCCGACGTGGCCGCCCGCAGCGTGGGCCGGCCGACCTTCGGCGCGAGCGTGCGCGTCCTCGGCGAGGACGGCACCGATTCCGCCCCCGGCGAACCGGGCGAGCTGTACTACCGCAGTCCCGGCATGTTCCGCGGCTATCACGGCGATCCCGAGCTGACCGGGACGGCGGTCACCAAGGACGGCTGGCTGCGCACCGGCGACCGGGCGAGCCTGGGCACCGACGGCCGGGTCCGCTTCCTGGGCCGCTCGGCCGAGCTGATCAACGTGGGCGGCCGGAAGTTCGACGCGACCGAGGTCCAGGGGCTGCTGGCGGACATGCCGGGCCTCGGGCCGGCGGCGGTGGTAGCCCGTCCCGACCGGCGGCTGGGCGAGTACCCGTGCCTGGTGGTCACCGGGCGGGCCGAACGCGCCGTCACGCTGGACAAGGTGACCACGTTCCTGCTGGAGCGCGGGGTCGCCGACTACAAGATCCCGCTGGAGCTGGTCGCGGTCGAGGCGCTGCCCCGCACCCCGGCCGGCAAGCTGCACCGGCGGGCCCTGGAGTCCCTGCTGGCGGAACGCGGACCGGCCGCCGGGACCGGCGGCGGCTCCGTGCCCGCGTCGTACGCGGCGGCCCTGGAGCTGGTCCGCGCCTGCGTCACCAAGGCACTGGAGCCGGCCACCGAGGCCGCCCCCATCGGGGCACGCACCACGTTCCGGGGCCACGGCCTGGACTCCGTCCGCAGCATCCGGCTGCGCAATCTGCTGGCCGAGGCGACCGGTCTCCCACTGCCCGCCTCCCTCGCCTTCGACTGTCCGACACCCGAGGCCGTAGCCCGGCATCTGCGGGGCGAGACGGTCGAGGACACCGTGCCGTCCTCCCCCGCGCCCTGCTCGGGCCCGGCGTACGACGACCCCGTGGCCGTGGTGGGCATGGCCTGCCGGCTGCCCGGCGGAGTGCGCGGTCCCGAGGACCTGTGGGACCTGGTGGCGCAGGGCCGGGACGCGATCGGGGGCTTCCCCCGGGACCGCGGCTGGGACCTGGACCGGCTCTTCGACGAGGATCCCGGCCGCCCCGGCACCTCGTACGCCCGCGAGGGCGGGTTCTTGGCCGGCGCGGGCGCGTTCGACGCCGGGTTCTTCGGGTTCTCCGACCGGGAGGCGCTGGCCGCGGACCCGCAACAGCGGCTGCTGCTGGAGACCGCCTGGGAGGCCCTGGAACGGGCCGGGATCGACCCGGCCTCGCTGCACGGCTCGCAGACCGGGGTCTTCGCGGGCGCCATGTACCACGACTACGCGCCGTCGGCTTCCGGTGGCGAGCGGCCGGAGCTGGAAGGGCTGCTGGCCCTCGGCACCGCCGGAAGCGCCCTGGCGGGCCGGATCTCCTACACGTTCGGGCTCCAGGGCCCGGCGCTGACCGTGGACACGGCCTGCTCGTCCTCGCTGGTCGCGCTCCATCTGGCATGCCGCTCGCTGCGGTCCGGCGAGTCCTCCCTGGCACTGGCGGGCGGTGTCGCCGTGATGGCGACACCCGCCTCGTTCACGGAGTTCTCCCGGCTGCGCGGGCTGGCCCCCGACGGCCGCTGCAAGTCCTTCGCGGACACCGCCGACGGCGCGGCCTGGTCGGAAGGGGTCGGCCTGCTGGTACTGGAACGGCTCTCCGACGCCCGGCGCAACGGGCATCCGGTCCTCGCGCTGGTACGCGGCTCCGCCGTGAACCAGGACGGCGCCTCCAACGGGATCACCGCCCCGCACGGGCCCGCGCAACGGCGGGTGATCCGGCAGGCCCTGGCCGACGCCGGACTGACCGCCGCCGACGTGGACATGGTGGAGGCGCACGGCACCGGGACCTCGCTCGGCGACCCGATCGAGGCGCAGGCGCTGCTCGCCACGTACGGCGCCGCGCACGATGCGGCCCGGCCCCTGTGGCTCGGCTCGGTGAAGTCGAACATCGGGCACGCGCAGGCCGCCGCGGGCGTGGCGGGCGTGATCAAGTCCGTGCTGGCGCTGCGGGGCGGTGTACTCCCGAAGACCCTGCACGTGGACGCGCCGACCTCCCGCGTGGACTGGTCGGCGGGGACCGTGCGGCTGCTCACCGAGGCCCGGACCTGGCCCCGGGAGACCGGGCGGGCCCGCCGGGCGGGGGTGTCCTCGTTCGGGATCAGCGGGACCAACGCGCATGTGATCCTGGAGGAGGCCCCGGATCAGCAGGCCGCCGGCGAACGGCCGCCGGCCGACACCGGTCCGGTGGCATGGGTGCTGTCCGCGCGCAGTGCGCCCGCCCTGCGCGACCAGGCCCGCGGGCTGGCGGCGCACGTGGACGCCCGGCCCGGACTGCCGGCCCGGGACATCGCATACTCGCTGGCCGTGAACCGTACCGTGCACCCCGAGCACCAGGCGTTCGTCGTGGGCACGGATCCGCGCGAACTCCTGGATTCGGTCCGGGCCTTGGCCGAGCTCGAATCCTCGCCCGGTGAACCGCGCGAGGGTGACCTGGTGTACGTATTCCCCGGGCAGGGGAGTCAGCGGCCCGGCATGGGACGCGAACTCGCTCGTGCGTACCCGGTGTTCGCCGGGGCGCTGCGGGAGGTGTGCGACGCACTCGATCCGCTGCTGGACCGGCCGCTGACCGCGGTGATGTGGGCGGCCGACGGCCCGGACGCCGCGCTGCTGGACCGTACGGAGTACACGCAGCCGGCGCTGTTCGCCCACGGGGTCGCCCTGTACCGGCTCTTCGAGTCCTGGGGTGTGGTGCCCGGCCGGCTGGTGGGGCATTCGGTGGGCGAGATCACGGCCGCGCACGTCGCGGGGGTGTTCTCCCTCGCGGACGCGGCCCGGCTGGTCGCGGCCCGGGGACGGCTGATGCAGCGGCTGCCGGAGGGCGGCGCCATGCTGGCCGTACGGCTCCCCGAGACCGAGCTGGACCCGTGGCTGGAGGGACTGCGAGGCGGTCCGGTCGCGGTGGCCGCCGTCAACGGGCCGCGTTCCACGGTGCTTTCCGGCGCATCCGAGCCTCTGGAGGAACTCGCCGGGCGGCTGACGGACGCCGGTGTCCGGACCAAGCGGCTCGCCGTCAGCCACGCCTTCCACTCCTCGCTGATGGATCCGATGCTGGACGAGTTCCACGAGGTCGTCACCGGGCTCGACTTCGCCGCCCCCGCCGTACCGGTCGTGTCCTGCCTGACCGGGGCCCCGCTCACCGCCGCCGAGGCCTGCGATCCGGGCTTCTGGGTGCGGCACGTCCGGGAGCCGGTCCGCCTCCACGACGCGGTCGGCGGCATACCCGCCGACGGCGCCGGGGCCTTCCTTGAACTGGGCCCCGAGCCCGCGCTGGCGCCGATGCTGGAGGAGACCCTGGCCCTGCGCCCGACACCGGGGGCCGTCGTTACCGCCGGCGGCGCCGCCGAGCAGCGCGCGGTACTCGCGGCTCTCGCGCGGCTGCATCTGCTCGGGTTGCCGGTGGCCTGGCGGTCGGTGCTGCCCGGCGCGGCGGCCGTCCCGCTGCCCACGTACCCCTTCCAGCATCGCACCTACTGGGCTGCGGGCGGGGTCCTCGCAGCGGCGCCCGCCCCGGCTCCTCCGGCGCCCGCGGGCCGGCTCGCCGGGCTGGGCGGAGCCGAACAGCAGGCGCTGCTGCTCCGTCTGGTGCTGGACGAGACGGGGGCCGTACTCGGCGGCCGCACCCTGACCGCTGCCGACGCCGAGGTGTCCTTCTCCGACATGGGCATCACCTCGGTCAGCGCGGTCGAGCTGCGCAACCGGCTGCGGGCGGCCACCGGGGCCCGGCTGCCGGCCACCGTGGTGTTCGACCACCCGACCCCGGCGGCCGTGGTCCAGCTGGTACGGCAGGACCTGGCCGGGCAGTTCACCGGGCCGGCCGGCCGTACCGTGTCCGGCCTCGTGGCCGAACTGGACGCGCTGCTGTCCGCGGGCTCGGAGCTCGACCCGGACACCGCCGCCCGCCTGGCGGCCCTCGTACGCGACCGGGGGCCGCTGCCGGCCGCCGACCGCTCGGCGGCCACCCCCTTCGACCTCGACACCGCCTCCGACGAGGACCTGTTCCGGCGCCTGGACGGCGTCGGCCGCTGACGGACCGCCTCGGTCCCACGCCACAGCCGACCGGCGCACATGCCGGTCGGCTGTTCCCTTTCCCCACCCGACGAACCTGGAGAACTCCCATGAACGGGCTCCCCATCGAGCCTCCCGAGACCATGATCGAGGCGCGGGACCTCAGCAAGATCTTCGGCACGGTGCGCGCACTCGACTCGGTGGACCTCTCCGTCCCCCGGGGGTCCGTCCTCGGCCTGCTGGGCCACAACGGCGCCGGCAAGACCACCCTGGTGGGCATCCTCACCGCCGCGCTGGCGCCCACCTCCGGCGCGGCCTCGGTCGCCGGGTACGACGTGACGCGCCGACCGCGCGAGGTACGCCGACGCATCGGGCTGACCGGGCAGTTCGCCTCGGTGGACGGCCAGTTGAGCGGCCGGGACAACCTGGTGCTGATCGCCCGGCTGCTGGGCGCCGGCCGCCGGGCGGCCCGGGTGCGCGCCGATGAACTGCTGGAGCTGTTCGCGCTCCAGGACGTGGCCGGGCGCCGAGCCCGCACGTACTCCGGCGGACTGCGGAGGCGGCTCGACCTCGCCGCGAGCCTGGTCGGCCGTCCGGAGGTGGTCTTCCTCGACGAGCCGACCACGGGCCTGGACCCGGCGGCCCGGCTGGGCCTGTGGGAGATCGTCGAGGGCCTGGTGGCCGAGGGCTCCACCGTGCTCCTCACCACCCAGTACCTGGAGGAGGCCGACCGGCTCGCGGACTCCATCACCGTGCTGTCCGGCGGCCGGGTCATCGCGAGCGGTACGGCGGCGGAGCTGAAGGCGGCCGTCGGCCGCCGCACCGTCACCGTCACGCTGGACCCGTCCGCCGACCGCGAGAGCGCGGTCGGGGCACTGCGCCGCGCCTGTCTGGACCCGGCGGTGGCCCCGCAGAGCGGCTGCCTCGTCATCCCCATCGACGCGTCGAAGGACGTGGCGACGGTGATCCGCGCCCTGGACCAGGCAGGGGCCGAGGCCACCGAGCTGTCCTTCGGTGAACCCACCCTGGACGACGTCTATCTCGCCCTGGCCGGGCGGGCACCCGTGCCCGCCGCCTCCCCTGTGCCCGCCCTGTCCGGAGGACCCGCCGCATGACCGCCACCGCCACCCACGCGTCCACCGCGACGACCGCCGGCCCGCCGCTCCGGCAGGCCTGGCCGGACAGTTCGGTGTTCCTCCAGATCCGCGTACTCACCGCGCGTTCGCTGCGCTCGATGGCGACCGACCCGGGCGTGGTGCTCTTCGGGCTGCTCCAGCCGGTGATCATCCTGTTCGTGCTGACTCAGGTGTTCAGCAAGATGGGCGCACCGCCGCACTTCCCCGCCGGAATCACCTACCTCGACTTCGTGCTGTCGGCGGTGCTGGTCGACAACGCGGTGCAATCGGCGGTCCAGTCGGGCGTCGGACTCGTCGACGACCTGAAGAACGGGGTGGTGGCCCGGCTCCGGTCGCTGCCCATCACCCCGTCCTCGCTGCTGATCGCCCGCAGCCTCGCCAACCTCGTGCGCAGCGCGGTGCAGGCCACGGTCATCCTGGCGCTTGCATTCGGCGTGCTCGGCTACGCACCGGATGGCGGGGCGGCCGATGTGGCGGCCTCGGTCGGGCTGACCCTGTTCATGAGCTGGTCGCTGGGCTGGGCGTTCATCGCGGCCGGGGCGTGGCTGCGGCGGGCCGAGCCCATGCAGAACCTCGCCGTGATCGCGATCCTGCCGCTGATGTTCGCGTCCAGCGCATACATGCCGGTCAAGGACCTGCCCGACTGGCTGGCCGCGGTCGCCGGGGTCAACCCGCTCACGTACGCGATCGACGCGACCCGCGCGCTCGCCCTGGGCATCCCGGGCTCGGACGCGATCCTCCCGGCGCTGGTCATCGGGGGTGTGATCGCCGCCGTGGGCAGCGGCCTGGCGGTGCTCGGCTTCCGCCGGCCGATGCAGTAGGCCGGCACTCCACAGAACGGCACAAGCCACTGGCCCGGACATCCGAGGATGTCCGGGCCAGTGGCTTTCTCCTGCCCGGCGGTTACAGGCCGAGCTGCTTGTCCAGCAGGTCGAACACCTCCTCGTCGGAAGCCGCCTCGAAGTCGAACCCGCTCTCGGTTTCGGTGTCTTCACCGGAGCCGGCCGTGCGCAGCGCGCCCCACTTCTCCTTCAGGACGTCGAGCCGTCCCGCCACTTGCGCGAACACCTCGTCGCTGACGTCCGTGCCGGTGAAGGCGAGCTCCAGCCGGGCCAGTTCGGCCAGGAGGACGGTGGAGGCATCGGGCTGCGCCTGCGGCGCCAGGTCGAGGAGCGCGTACAGGTGGTCCACCAGTTCCCCGGTCGTCGGGTAGTCGAAGACGAGCGTGGCCGGCAACCGGGTCCCGGTCAGGGCGCCGAGCCGGTTCCGCAGCTCGATCGCGGTCAGCGAGTCGAGTCCGAGGTCCTGGAACGAGCGCCCGGGGTCCACGTCCGCTGCCCGCGCGTGCCCGAGGACCGCCGCGGCCTGGCCGCGGACCTCCGCGAGCAGGGCGTCGTAGCGCTCTGCCTGCGGCAGGGCCACGAGCCGTGCGGTGAGCCCGCCGCCCGTCCCGTCCGCCGCGGTGGTGCGTCGTACGGGCGTACGGATCAGGCCGCGCAGCAGCGCGGGCACCTCCCCGCGGGCGCGGAGCGCCGCGAGGTCGAGCCGGACCGGCAGCACGGCCGGTTCGGCGCCGCCCGCCGTGATGTCGAACAGCTCCAGTCCCTGCTCGGGCGTGAGCGGCGGGAGTCCGGCCCGGGCCAGGCGTTCGGCCTCGGCCGCGGTCAGCCCTCCGGCCATGCCGCCGCCGGTACCCGTCCACGGGCCCCAGGCCAGGGAGGTGCCGGGCAGGCCCTGGGCTCGGCGGTGCCGGGCCAGTGCGTCCAGGCAGGCGTTGGCGGCGGCGTAGTTGGCCTGGCCCGCGTTGCCGAGGGTGCCGGCCGCGGAGGAGAACAGGACGAACGCCTCCAGGGCCAGGCCCCGGGTCGCCTCGTGCAGGTTCCAGGCCGCGTCCACCTTGGGACGCAGCACCTCCGCGAGCCGGTCCGGCGTCAGGGATCCGAGGACCCCGTCGGCCAGCACGCCCGCGGTGTGGATCACCGCGCGCAGCGGGTGGCGGGCCACCAGGGCCGCCACCGCCGCCGGATCCGCGACGTCGCAGGCCTCGATCTCCGTACGGGCACCCGACTCGGCCAGTTCGGCGACGAGTTCGGCCGCTCCTTCGGCGTCGGCGCCCCGCCGGCTGACCAGCACCAGTTCGCGTACGCCGTGCTCGGCGGCCAGGTGGCGGGCCAGCAGCCGGCCCAGGCCCCCGGTACCGCCGGTGATCAGGACCGCGCCCTCGCCCGCCCATACCGGGGCGGCCGGGGCCGGGTCGGCGATCCGCGCGAGGCGGGCAGCCAGTACGGCGTCGCCGCGCAGGAGCAGCTGCGGCTCCCCGGTGGCGAGGGCCTGCGGCAGCAGAGCCGCCGCGCCGGCGTCGTCGAGGTCCACGAGGCCGAAGCGGCCCGGGTTCTCCGAGATCCCCGAGCGCATCAGGCCCCAGACGGCCGCGGCCGAGAGGTCCGCGCCCGAGGCCGCGCCCCGGGTGACGAACACCAGGCGTGCGTCGGCGAACCGGTCCTCGGCCAGCCATGCCTGCGCGAGTTCCAGGGCGTGAGCCGTACGCCCGTGCACCGCTCGCGACGTACGGGCGGCGGCCTCGCCGTCCGTGTCGCCGTTCGTCTCGCCGTCCGTCAGCGGTACGAGCACCACCTCCGGGACCGGCTGGGCCTCGTCGGCGACCAGCTCGGCGAGCCCGGCGTACACCGGATGGTCGCCGAGGGCGGCCGTGGCCGTGCCGCTCGCCGTGGCGAGCACCGCGGTCCGCGGGCTCCCGCCGACACCTCCGGCGCTGTCGCTGTCCGTGTCGACGGGTGTCCAGTCCAGGTGGAACAGGGAGTCCCGTCCGGCCCGGTCCGCCGCGCCCAGCTGTTCGGCGCTGATGGGCCGTACGACGAGAGATTCGACGGAGGCCACCGGCGCACCGGTGGTGTCCGCGAGGGCGAGGGACACCGCGCCACCCGTACCGGACCGGCTCAGTCGGGCCCGTACCGCCGAGGCGCCCGAGGCGTGCAGCGAGACGCCCGTCCAGGAAAACGGGACCCCGCCGCGGCTCTGCCCCTCGGCGGCATCACCGGTACCGTCCTGGCCGCCCAGCGCGAACGCGTGCAGGACGGCGTCGAACAGCGCCGGGTGCAGCGCGAACGCCGAACCTTCGACGCCTTCGGGCAGGGCGACCTCCGCGTACACATCCTCGCCGAGCCGCCAGGCGGCGCGCAGGCCCTGGAACACCGGGCCGTATCCGAACCCGGCGTCGGCGAACCGCTCGTACACGTCCGCCACGTCGAGGGCCTCTGCTCCGGCCGGCGGCCAGGCGGCCAATTCGAGCGCCGTGCCGGGACGGTCGGGACGTTCGGCGAGCACACCGCCGGCATTGAGCGTCCACGGCTCGTGGGCGCCTCCGGCGACGGGCCGGGAGTGCACGGTGAGTGCGCGTCGCCCGGATGCGTCGGGGGCGGCCACGGCGACCTGCAGCTGCACTGCGGCGCCCTGTTGGGGCAGGACCAGCGGCGCGGCCAGGGTCAGTTCCTCGACGGTGGTGCAGCCGAGCTCGTCGCCCGCCCGGACGGCGAGTTCGAGCACGGCCGTACCGGGTACCACCACCGAGCCCATGACCGTGTGGTGCCCCAGCCACGGGTGGGTGCCCACCGAGAGCCGGCCGGTGAACAGGAAGCCTTCGGACCCGGCCAGCTCCACCGCCCCCGAGAGCAGCGGGTGTTCGGCGGACCGGAGCCCGAGCGCCTCCGCACCGCCCCGGCCCGCGGGCGTGCCGGTGGGCCAGTAGCGGCGGTGCCGGAAGGTGTACGTCGGCAGGTCCACCACCCGGGCACCGGTGCCGGCGAAGAGGGCGGTCCAGTCGACCCGCGCGCCGCTCACGTGGAGCTGGGCGAGGGCCTGGACGGCGGACTCTTCCTCGTCGCGATCCTTGCGCAGGACGGGGACCACCACGGTCTCGCCGTCCATGACGGTTTCGGCGGCAAGGGCGGACAGGACTCCGTCCGGGCCCAGTTCGAGGTACCGGGTGACCCCGAGGCCGGTGAGGGTGCTGATCCCGTCGGCGAAGCGGACCGTGTCGCGGACGTGGCGCACCCAGTACTCCGGGTCGCACACCACGTCCGGGCCCGCGGTCATCCCGATCCGCGGAGGCGCGAACGACAGCCCCGACACGACGGCCCGGAACTCGTCCAGCATCGGGTCCATCAGCGGCGAGTGAAAGGCGTGCGAGACGCGGAGGCGAGTCACCTTGCGACCGAGCCCCTCGAAGTGGGCGCGTACGGCCTCCACCCCTTCCTCGGCACCGGAGACGACCACGGAAGAGGGCCCGTTCACGGCGGCGATGGACACCGACTCGTCGAGGAGCGGGAGGACTTCGTCCTCCGTCGCCCCCACCGCGAGCATGGCGCCGCCCTCGGGCAGTGCCTGCATCAGCCGGCCGCGGGCCGACACCAGCGCACACGCGTCCGCGAGCGAGAACACCCCGGCCACATGCGCCGCGGCCACCTCACCGATGGAGTGACCGGCCACGAAGTCCGGCGTCACACCCCACGACTCGACCAGCCGGAACAACGCCACCTCCACGGCGAACAGAGCGGCCTGGGCGTACATGGTCTGGTTCAGAGCATCCGCGTCCTCAGCCCAGACCACGTCGCGGACCGGAAGGTCCAACTGCCCGCAGATCGCGTCGAAGACTTCCGCGAACACCGGGAAGCGGGCGTACAGTTCCCGGCCCATGCCGAGGCGCTGTGCGCCCTGCCCGGTGAACAGGAACGCCGTCTTTCCGCCTCGGGAATGGCCCTGGATGATCTGCTCGCCGTTCAGTACCACCGCACGGTGGGCGAAGACCGACCGGTCAAGGGTCGACAGACCCACATCCACCGGCCGCAGTCCTGACTCGTGCACGTACGAGCGCAGCCGTGCGACCTGGTCCTGGAGGGCTTCCTCCGTCTTGCCGGACACCAGCCACGGCACCACACCCGGAACGATCTCCGCCACCGGCACGACATCCGCCGACTCGTACTGCTCCAGCACCACGTGCGCGTTCGTCCCGCTGATACCGAACGAGGAGACACCCGCCCGGCGCACGCGGCCCGACTGCGGCCAGGCACGCTCCTCCGACAGCAGCTCCACCTCGCCCGCCGACCAGTCCACGTGCGAGGACGGGGCATCGACGTGGAGCGTCTTCGGCACCAAGCCGTTCCGCATCGCCATGACCATCTTGATCACACCGGCGACGCCCGCCGCCGCCTGCGCGTGTCCGATGTTGGACTTCACCGAGCCGAGCAGCAGCGGGATTTCACGGCCTTGACCGTAGGTCGCGATCAGCGCCTGGGCCTCGATCGGGTCACCCAGAGTCGTTCCCGTGCCGTGCGCCTCCACCACGTCCACGTCCGACGTCGACAGACCGCCGGCGGCCAGCGCCTGCCGGATCACCCGCTGCTGCGAAGGACCGTTCGGAGCGGTCAGGCCGTTGCTCGCACCGTCCTGGTTGACGGCGGAGCCGCGTACGACGGCCAGGACGCGGTGCCCGTTGCGCACCGCATCCGACAGCCGCTCCAACACGACCATGCCGACGCCCTCGCCCCAGCCGACACCGTCGGCGGCCTCGGCGAACGCCTTGCACCGGCCGTCGGCCGCGAGGCCGCGCTGGCGGGAGAATTCGATGAACGTGGTCGGGGTCGACATCACCGTCACACCGCCGGCCACGGCGAGGGAACACTCCCCCGACCGCAGCGCCTGCGCCGCGAGGTGCATCGCCACCAGCGACGAAGAACACGCCGTGTCCACGGTCACCGCCGGGCCTTCGAGGCCCAGGGCGTACGAGACGCGGCCGGAGGCAATGCTGCCCGCGCTGCCGCTGCCCTGGTGGCCCTCGAACTCCCGGCCTCCGAGCAGACTGGCGTAGTCGCTGTACATGACACCGGCGAACACGCCCGACTGCGAGCCGCGCAGCGAGACGGGGTCGATGCCGGCCCGCTCCACCGCCTCCCAGGTCGTCTCCAGCAGCAGCCGCTGCTGCGCGTCCGTGGCCAGCGCCTCACGCGGACTCATCCCGAAGAAGCCGGGGTCGAAGTCCGCCGCGTCGCCCAGGAAACCGCCGGAGCGGGTGTAGCTGGTCCCCAGGTGTTCCGGGTCCGGGTGGTAGAGCGACTCCACGTCCCAGCCACGGTCGGCGGGGAAGCCCCCCACGGCGTCCACGCCGTCGGCGACCAGCCGCCACAGGTCCTCGGGCGAGGACACCCCGCCCGGGTAGCGGCAGGCCATGCCCACGATCACCACCGGATCGTCCCCGGCCGCTGCCGACCGTACGGCGGGCAGCCGCTCGGCGGCGGTCTCGTTCCCGAACACCTCGTCGAGCAGGAAGCGCACCAGCGCGTCCGCGGTCGGGTAGTCGAAGACCAGGGTGGCCGGCAGGCGCAGCCCGGTGGCCGCGTCGAGCCGGTTGCGCAGCTCGACCGCCATGAGGGAGTCGAATCCCTGGTCCTGGAAGGCCCGGGCCGGGTCCACCTCCGCCACGCCCGTGTGCCCGAGTACGTGCGCGATCTGCGTCCGTACGAGGTCGAGCAGCGCCTCGTGGCGTGCCTGCGGGTCGAGACCCGCGAGCCGCTGGGTGAGTCCGGCGTCCGCACCGGCCGCCGTCACCACGCGGCGGGCGGGCCCCCGGATCAGGCCGCGCAGCAGCGCCGGGACCTCACCTCGGGCCCGGATCGCGGCCAGGTCCAGGCGGACCGGCAGAACGACCGGGCGCTCGGCCGTCAGGGCGGCGTCGAACAGGGCCAGCCCCTGTTCCGGCGCCAGCGTGGGCATGCCCGCACGCGCCATGCGTTCCGTGTCCACCGTGCTGAGGGCGCCGGTCATACCGCCACCCGCACCGGCCCACGGCCCCCAGGCCAGGGAGGTGCCGGGCATCCCCAGGCCGTCCCGGTGCCGCGCGAGGGCGTCCAGGAAGGAGTTGCCGGCCGCGTAGTTGGCCTGTCCGGCGCTACCGAAGGTGCCCGCCACGGAGGAGAACAGGACGAAGGCCGTGAGGTCGTGCCCCTTGGTCGCTTCATGGAGGTTCCAGGCCGCGTCCACCTTGGGACGGAGTACGGCGGCCAGCCGGTCGCCCGTCAGCGAGCCGATCAGAGCGTCGTCGAGCACACCGGCGGTGTGGACGACGGCGCGGACGCGGTGGCGGGCCAGCAGCCCGTCCACCGCGGTCCGGTCGGTGAGGTCGCACGCCTCGACGTCCGCCTCCGCGCCCGCCTCGGCGAGCTGTGCGACGAGCTCAGCAGCCCCTTCCGCCTCGGCACCCCGCCGGCTGACGAGCAGCAGGCTGCGTACGCCGTGCTCGGCCACCAGGTGCCGGGCCACGGCCCGGCCCAGACCGCCCGTGCCGCCCGTGATCAGGACCTTGCCCTCGCCGTCCCACGCGGGGACGGACGGGACCGCGGGCTCTGCGACGCGGGCCAGCCGGGCCGCCAGCACGTGGCCGTCACGGACCAGGAGCTGGGGTTCTCCGAGGGTCGCCAGGGACTTCAGCAACTCGTCGCCGGGTTCCTCTCCGGTCACGTCCACGAGGACGAACCGGTCCGGGTACTCCGACTGCGCGGACCGCAGCAGACCCCAGGCCGCCGCGGCGGCCAGGTCCTCTGCGGACACGGCGCCGCGGGTGACGAAGACCAGCGGGGAGTCGGAGACGGGCCGCTCCTCCTGTACGAGCTCCAGCGCCCGCGCGGTCAGCGCGTGCACCGATCCGACGACGTCGCCGGAGTCGGCCGCCGCCGCACCGAGCCGGAGCAGCTCCACGTCCGGCGCCGCGGTGCCGGGTACCTCGATCGGCGTCCATTCCACCGTGAACAGCGCATCGCGCACGGCCGCTCCCGCATCCCCCGACTGCTGGGCGGACACGGGGCGTACGGCGAGCGAGCCGACGGAGGCGACGGGCGCGCCCGTCGTGTCCGCGAGTGCCACGGACAGGGATCCGTCACCGCTCGGGGTCAGACGTGCCCGCAGGGCCGACGCCCCGGACGCGTACAGCGACACTCCGGACCAGGCGAACGGCACTCCGCCGCCCGCCGCCGCGCCCGCTCCCGCCGCGGCAGCGGCGGCGGCGTGCAGGCTCGCGTCGAACAGGGCCGGGTGCAGACCGAAGACCCCGCCGTCCACGTCCTCGGGCAGCGCGACCTCGGCGTACACCTCCTCGCCGAGCCGCCAGGCCGCCCGCAGGCCCCGGAAGACCGGACCGTACTCGAACCCGGCCTCGGCGAAGCGCTCGTACACCTCCGACACGTCCAGGCTCTCGGCGCCCGCGGGCGGCCAGGCCGCCACGTCGTACGCCGGCTCCGGGGCCGGGGACACCGCGAGGAATCCGTCCGCGTGGCGCACCCATCCGGTGTCGGAGCCGAAGTCCGGACGGGAGTGGACACTGACCGGCCGGCGGCCGGATCCGTCCGGTTCGCCCACCCAGACCTGTACCTGTACGCCGCCCTCGGCGGGCAGCACCAGCGGTGCGGCCAGCGTCAGTTCGTCCACCGCCGCACAGCCGACCTCGTCGCCCGCCCGTATGACCAGTTCGACGAGTGCGGTGCCGGGTACGAGGACGGCGCCCATGACCGCGTGGTCCGCGAGCCACGGGTGCGACTGCACCGACAACCGGCCGGTGAACAGGTGTCCGGCGGATCCGGCCAGTTCGACGGTGCCGGTCAGCAGGGGGTGCTCCGCGGGCTTGAGCCCCACGGATTCCGCGCTGCCCGCGTACGCCATCACCGCCGGCCAGAACCGCCGGTGCTGGAAGGGGTAGGTGGGCAGGTCGATGCGGCGGGCTCCCGTGCCCGCGTAGAAGGCGGGCCAGTCGACCTTCGCGCCGTGCGCGTGGAGGCGGGCCACGGCCTGCCGTACGGCGGACTCCTCCGAAGTGTTCCTGCGCAGTACGGGGACGAGCACGGCACCGTCGGTGGCCGACTCCTGGGCCAGGGCGGTGAGGACACCGTCCGGGCCCAGTTCCAGGTACCGGGTCACGCCCAGGCCGGCCAGGGTGCGGATGCCGTCCGCGAAGCGGACCGCCTCACGGACGTGGCTCACCCAGTACTCCGGGGTGCACAGCCTCTCGCTCTCGGCGATCGCGCCCGTCAGGTTGGACACGACGGGGATCGAGGGCTTCGAGAAGGACAGCCCTCCCAGGACCGTACGGAAGGTGTCCAGCATCGGTTCCATGAGCGGGGAGTGGAAGGCGTGCGAGACCCGCAGCGGGGTCACCTTGCGGCCCTGCGTCTCGAAGTGGGCCCGTACGGACTCCACTTCCGCCACCGCACCGGACACGACCATGGCCGAGGGACCGTTGACCGCGGCGATGGACACCGACTCGCCGAGCAGCGGGAGGACTTCCTCCTCGGTGGCCCGGACGGCGAGCATCGCTCCGCCCTCGGGCAGCGCGTCCATCAGCCGGCCGCGGGCCGACACCAGCGCACACGCGTCGGCCAGGGAGAACACCCCCGCCACGTGAGCCGCGGCCACCTCACCGATGGAGTGACCGGCCACGAAGTCCGGCGTCACACCCCACGACTCCACCAGCCGGAACAACGCCACCTCCACCGCGAACAGAGCGGCCTGGGCGAACACCGTCCGGTTCAGCGCATCCGCGTCCTCACCCCAGACCACCTCCCGCACCGGCACGTCCAACTCCGCGCACACCGCGTCGAAGGCCGCCGCGAACACCGGGAATCGGGCATACAGCTCACGCCCCATCCCCAGCCGCTGCGACCCCTGACCCGAGAAGAGGAACGCCAGCGGTGCGGCGGTCGCGACGGCGGCGACCGTCTCGCCGCTCGCCACGGCTCCGAGGCCGGCCAGGAGCCCGTCCCGGTCCGCCGCGGTGAACACGGCGCGGTGTCCGAGTGCCGCCCGCGTCGTGGCGAGCGAGTAGCCGAGATCGGCGGGGCGAATCCCCTCGGTCGAACCGACCTGCTCCAGCAGCTGCCCGGCCTGGGCGCGCAGGGCCCCTGCCGTCGCCGCGGACACCACGAGCGAGGCGGGCGCCTCAGGCTCGTCTCCGAGCCCGGGCCCGGCCTCGGGGGCTGACGGCCCGGCCTCGGGGGCTGACGGGGCCATCGGCGCCTCTTCGACGATCACGTGCGCGTTGGTGCCGCTGATCCCGAAGGACGAGACTCCCGCGCGGCGCGTCCGACGCCCGTCACCGGCCCACTCGCGGGGCTCGGTGAGCAGCCGTACGTCACCTGCGCTCCAGTCGACCTCGTGGCTCGGCTCGTCCACGTGCAGGGTCGCCGGCAGGGCCTCGTGACGCATCGCCATGACCATCTTGATGACCCCGGCCACGCCGGCCGCGGCCTGCGAGTGGCCGATGTTCGACTTGACCGAGCCCAGCCACAGCGGTCGGTCCGCCGACCGCCCCTGGCCGTACGTGGCCAGGAGGGCCTGCGCCTCGATCGGGTCGCCCAGCGTCGTGCCGGTGCCGTGCGCTTCGACGGCGTCGATCTGGTCGGCGGCGAGCCGCGCGTTGGCGAGGGCCTGCCGGATCACCCGGCGCTGCGAGGGGCCGTTCGGCGCGGTCAGTCCGTTGGAGGCGCCGTCCTGGTTGACGGCCGAGCCGCGGATCACGGCGAGCACCTGGTGCCCGGCCCGGACCGCGTCCGAGAGCCGCTCGACCACGAGGAAGCCGGCGCCCTCGGCGAATCCGGTGCCGTCGGCCGCCGAGGCGAACGACTTGCACCGGCCGTCGGACGCGAGCCCGCCCTGGCGGCCGAACTCGGCGAACACACCCGGCGTCGCCATCACCGTCACACCGCCGGTCAGCGCCAGCGAGCAGTCCCCCTGCCGCAGCGCCTGCACCGCGAGGTGCAGCGCGACGAGCGAGGACGAGCAGGCGGTGTCGACGGCGACGGCGGGGCCTTCGAGACCGAGCTTGTACGAGACCCGGCCCGAGACCACGCTGCCGTTGCCGTCGCTGCCCGGGTAGTCGTGGTACATCACGCCGGCGAACACGCCGGTGCGGCTGCCCCGGAGCGAGGTCGGGTCGATGCCCGCGCGTTCCAGTGCCTCCCAGGCGAGTTCCAGGGTGATCCGCTGCTGCGGGTCCATGGCCAGGGCTTCACGGGGTGAGATCCCGAAGAAGGCCGGGTCGAAGTCGGCCGCTCCGTCGAGGAATCCGCCGGTGCGCGTGTAGTACGCGTCCGGGCCGGTTCCGTTCGGGTCGCGCAGGGAGGACAGGTCCCAGCCGCGGTCGGCGGGGAACGCGGAGATCGCGTCGCCGCCGGAGGTGACGAGCCGCCAGAGGTCCTCGGGGCTGGTCACACCGCCCGGATAGCGGCAGGCCATGCCGACGATCGCGATGGGCTCGTACCGGTCGGTGGCGAGCTTGCGGTTGTCGGCGCGCAGCCGGGCGGTCTCGCGGCGGGCTGCCGCGAGCGCGTCAGCGCCCGCGTCCTCGGCGGTGTTCTCGGCGGTGTTCTCGGTGGAGTCCTTCTCCTGCTCCTCGGCGAGGTCGGCGGGAGTGACCCGGACCTCCGCGAGTTCCAGGAGGCTCTCCATCAGACCGGCGTCGCGCAGTCGGCTCGTCGGGATGGACCGTAGGGCCTCGCGGACCTCCTCCTCGCCCGGGATCTCGCCTGTTCCGTTGCCCCCGAGGCGGGTGAGGAGGTGGTCGGTGACGGCTTCGGCGTTGGGGTGGTCGAAGGCGAGGGTGGCGGGCAGTCGCAGGCCGGTGGCCTGGTTGAGGTGGTTGCGGAGCTCGGTCGCGGCGAGGGAGTCGAAGCCCAGTTCCTGGAAGGCCCGGTCCGCACCGATCGCCTCGGCCGAGGCGTGCCCGAGCACGGACGCGACCTGCGAACGCACCAGGTGCAGCACCGTACGCCGACGCTCCCCCGCCGACAGGCCGGACAGCCTGTCGCTCAGGGTGGGCTCGGCGGTGGCCGTACCGCTGCCGGCCGCCGCGGCCCTCCGTACGACGGGCGCGAGGCCGCGCAGCAGCGCGGGTACCTCGCCCTTGCGGCTGCGCAGGGCGGCCGTGTCGACCCGTACGGGGACGACGATGGCGCGCTCGGACCGCAGGGCCGCGTCGAACAGGGCCAGACCGGCCTCGTGGGTCAGCGGCGGCACGCCCTGGGCGGCCATCCGCTTGCGGTCCACGTCACGCAGGTACGCCCCCAGCCCGCCGCCGACCTCCCAGAGGCCGAAGGCCATGGAGGTGGCGGGCAGGCCTTCGGCCGCCCGCTGTGCGGCGAGGGCGTCGAGGAAGACGTTCGCCGCCGCGTAGTTGCCCTGCCCGGCGGTCAGCACGAGACCGCCGGCCGAGGAGAACAGCACGAACGCGGCCAGGTCCATCTCCCGCGTCAGCTCGTGCAGATACCACGCGGCATCCGCCTTGGGGGCGTAGACCGTGTCCACCTGCTCGTGCGTGAGCGCGGCCATGACGGTGCTGTCGCCGACGCCGGCGGCGTGGAAGACGGCGGTCAGCGCACGCTCCGCGACCATCTCGGACAGCAGACCCGCGAGCGCCTCCCGGTCCGACACGTCACACGCGGCGATACGGACCTCGGCACCCGCCCCGGCCAGCTCAGCCGCCAACTCCTCGGCACCGGGAGCCGCGAGACCCCGCCGACTGGTCAACACCAGATGCCGCACGCCGTACTCGACCACCAGGCGACGGGCCACCACCGCACCCAGACCACCGGTACCACCGGTCACCAGCACCGAACCCTCGGCATCGAAGACGGGAACGCGGTCACCAGCCGTCTCCAGCCGGACCAGACGAGGCACCCACACCTCACCCGCACGTACGGCCGACTCCGGCTCGCCGGTCGCCAGCGCGTGAGCGACCCCGTCCACGGCCGCGCCGGGCTCCAGGTCCACCAGCACGAACCGGCCCGGGTTCTCCGCCTGCGCCGCACGCACCAGACCCCACACCGGAGCCTGCACCACATCCAGCCCAGCACCCTCCGACACCGCCACCGCACCACGCGTCACCACAACCATGCGGGACGCCACGAACCGCTCATCCGCCAGCCACGACCGCACCGCATCCAGCACCCGGTACGACACCGCACGCACCCCGGAAGGAACATCCGCCGTCCCGACCCCGGCCGCGCAGTCCAGCACCACCACACCCGGCACCGAACCCCCGGCGGACACCTCCCCCCAACCAACCCACGACACATCCACCCCACCGGCAACCACCGGAACAACCGACCAGTCGACCCCGAACAACGGACTCCCCGTCGTCACGAGCTGTTCGGCCGAGACCGGGCGACTCACCATCGAGCCGACCGAGAGCACCGGTGTGCCCGTGACATCGGCGAGCGCCAGCGTCCAGCCGTCGTCGCCGACACGGGTCAGCCGCACCCGCGCCTCGGCGGCGCCGACGGCGTGGAGCACCACGTCGTTCCACACGAACGGGATGGCGGTCTCGCCCGAGCTCGTCAGGATCGCCGCATGCATCGCGGCGTCCAGGAGGGCGGGGTGCAGGCCGAACCGGCCTGCCGTGTCCCGCTCCTCCACCGGCAGCGCCACCTCGGCGAACAGCTCCTCGCCGCGCCGCCACACCGCCCGCAGCCCGCGGAACACCGGCCCGTAGCCGAAACCGGCCCCGGCGAAGCCCTCATAAGCGCCGTCGAGGGAGACCGGCTCGGCGCCGGCCGGCGGCCACGCCGCGGCATCGAACCCTGCGGCCGCGTCCGCGGCGGCCAGCGTGCCCAGCACACCACCTGCGTGCCGGACCCACCCGCCGTCCTGTTCCACGTCCGGCCGGGAGTGAACGGTGACCGGGCGGCGGCCGGACCCGTCCGGCTCACCGACCCACACCTGTACCTGTACGCCGCCCTGCTCGGGCAGCACCAGCGGCGCGGCGAGCGTCAGCTCCTCCACCACCGCACACCCGACCTCGGCACCCGCCCGCAGGACGAGTTCAAGCAAGCCGGTACCGGGCACCAGTACCGCGCCCATCACCGTGTGGTCCGCCAGCCACGGGTGCGACCGGACCGACAGCCGGCCCGTGAAGAGGTAGCCGTCGGCCGTGACGAGTTCCATCGCGGCGCCCAGCAGCGGGTGATCCGCGGAGGTGACACCGACCGAGTCCAGGTCGGCTGCCCCCAGGTCCGCGTCCAGCCAGTACCGCTGCCGCTGGAACGCGTACGTCGGCAGGTCGACGTGAGCGTGGTCCGTGCCGCCGAAGAACGCCCGCCAGTCCACGGCGATCCCGGCGCAGTGCAGTGCGGCGAGCGCCGTCACCGCGGTGGCGGCCTCGTCCCGGCCCGCGCGCAGCAAGGGCAGGGCGGGCGTGCGGTCCGTGCACTCCCCGGCCATGCCGGCGAGCACGGCGTCGGGGCCGATCTCCAGGAAGCGGGTCACGCCCAGGTCGGCCAGGGTGCGGATGCCGTCGGCGAAGCGGACCGCCTCACGGACGTGGCTCACCCAGTACTCCGGGGTGCACATCCGCTCGGTTTCGGCGATCGTACCCGTCAGGTTCGAGACGACGGGAAGGGACGGCGCGGAGAAGGACATCCCCGACACCACCGCACGGAAGTCGTCCAGCATCGGGTCCATCAGCGGCGAGTGGAAGGCGTGCGAGACACGGAGACGAGTGGTCTTGCGCCCCTGTGCCTCGAAGTGGGCGCGAACAGCCTCCACGCCGTCCAGGGCACCCGAAACGACCACCGAGGAAGGGCCGTTGACAGCCGCGATCGAGAGGGACTCGCCCAGCAGCGGGAGGACTTCCTCCTCCATCGCCTGGACGGCGAGCATCGCACCGCCCTCGGGCAGAGCGTCCATCAGCCGGCCACGGGCCGACACCAGCGCGCACGCGTCGGCGAGGGAGAACACCCCGGCCACATGGGCCGCGGCCACCTCACCGATGGAGTGACCGGCCACGAAGTCCGGCGTCACACCCCACGACTCGACGAGACGGAACAGTGCCACCTCGACCGCGAACAGCGCGGCCTGGGCATACAGCGTGCGGCTCAGTGCCTCCGAGTCCTCGCCCCAGACCACCTCACGCACCGGCACGTCCAGCTCCGCGCACACCGCGTCGAAGGCCGCCGCGAACACGGGGAAGCGCCCGTACAGGTCACGCCCCATCCCGAGCCGCTGCGAGCCCTGGCCGGAGAAGAGGAAAGCGCACGTTCCGGCCCCCCGGGCAGATGCGCCGAAGACACCACCCGGAAGCGCGAGGTCTCCCGCGGCCAGCCCGCGCAGTCCCTCTGTCAGCTCTTGGCGTCCGGTGGCGAGGACCGCCGCCCGGTGCTCCAGCGCGGACCGCGTGGTCGCCAGCGCGCCGGCCGTCGCCACCAGGTCCCGGCCCGGCCGGGACTCGACGTACGCGAGCAGGCGCGCGGCCTGCTCGCGCAGGGCCTCCGGGGTCGCGGCGGACACCAGCCACGGCAGTACGCCGGCCTCCGGTCCCACTGCGGCGTCGCCCTCGTTCCGCGGGACCAGCCCTTCGGTAGCCGCCTGTTCCAGGATCACGTGCGCGTTGGTACCGCTGATGCCGAACGCCGAGACGCTGGCGCGACGGGGACGGCCGGTCTCCGGCCACTCCACCGCTTCTCCGAGCAGCGCCACCGCACCCTCGGTCCAGTCCACGTGCGGCGAAGGCTCGTCCACGTGCAGCGTGCGCGGCAGCACGCCCTCCCGCATGGCCATGACCATCTTGATCACGCCCGCGACACCGGCAGCGGCCTGCGCGTGCCCGATGTTCGACTTGATGGATCCGAGGAGGAACGGCCGGTCCTCCGGCCGGTCCTGCCCGTACGTCGCGATGAGCGCCTGGGCCTCGATCGGGTCGCCGAGTGTGGTGCCGGTGCCGTGCGCCTCGACCGCGTCGACCTCGCCGGCCGACAGGCCGGCGGAGGCCAGGGCCTGGCGGATGACCCGTTGCTGCGAGGGCCCGTTGGGGGCGGTGAAGCCGTTGCTGGCGCCGTCCTGGTTGACCGCGGAACCGCGGATCACGGCCAGGACCCGGTGCCCGTTGCGCTGCGCGTCGGACAGCCGCTCGACGAGCAGCACGCCGACGCCCTCGGACCAGCCGACCCCGTCCGCGCTGCCCGCGAACGCCTTGCAGCGGCCGTCGACGGACAGGCCGCGCTGGCGGCTGAACTCGATGAACATTCCGGGCGTGGACATGACGGTCGCACCGCCCGCCAGGGCCAAGGAGCACTCGCCCGCCCGCAGGGCCTGCACCGCGAGGTGCAGGGCCACCAGTGAGGACGAGCACGCGGTGTCCACCGTGACGGCCGGGCCTTCCAGACCCAGCGTGTACGAGACCCGGCCGGAGACGACGCTGCCGCCGCTGGTACCGGAGGGGTGCGCGCCGAGCGCGTAGTCGTGGTACATCACGCCGGCGAAGACGCCGGTGCGGCTGCCCTTGAGCGTGGCGGGGTCGATACCGGCCCGCTCCAGGGCCTCCCAGGAGGTTTCGAGCAGCAGCCGCTGCTGCGGGTCCATGTACAGGGCCTCGCGGGGCGAGATGCCGAAGAAGGCCGGGTCGAAGTCCGCCGCCTCGTGGAGGAAGCTGCCGCGGCGCGTGTAGCTCTTCCCCTCCTTGCCGGGCTCGGGATCGTACAGGTCCTCGATGTTCCAGCCGCGGTCGGCGGGCAGGTCGGAGACGGTGTCCCCGCCGTCCATCAGCAGTCGCCACAGTTCCTCGGGCGAGGTCACCCCGCCGGGGTAGCGGCAGGCCATGCCGACGATCGCGATCGGGTCGTCGTCGACGGGGCGCCGGTCGTCGATGCCCCGAACCGCCGCGTCCGAGGACGCCTCGCAGGTGCCGAGGAGAGTCAGGATGTGGTCGGTGACGGCTTCGGCGTTGGGGTGGTCGAAGGCGAGGGTGGCGGGCAGTCGCAGGCCGGTGGCCTGGCTCAGGTGGTTGCGGAGCTCGGTCGCCGCGAGCGAGTCGAAGCCCAGCTCCTGGAAGGCCCGGTCCGCGCCGATCGCCTCGGCCGAGGCGTGCCCGAGCACGGACGCGACCTGCGAACGCACCAGGTGCAGCACCGTACGCCGACGCTCCCCCGCCGACAGACCGGACAGCCGCCGCGTCAGCGAGGCAGCTGGCGCGCTGCCGGATCCGGCAGCCGCCCGGCGGGCGCGCCGCGGAGCGAGCCCGCGGAGCAGGGCGGGCATCTCGTCGGTACGGGCGCGCAGGGCCTCGGTGTCGACCGTGACGGGTACGACGGCGGGCCGGGCGGAGCGAAGCGCCGAGCGGAAGAGGTCCAGGCCGGTCTCGGCCGACAGGACGGGCAGGCCCTGGGCCGCCATCCGCTTGCGGTCCGCATCGGCGAGGAGCGCGCCCATGCCGGCTCCCGCGTCCCACAGGCCGAAGGCCATGGAGGTGGCGGGCAGGCCTTCGTTCGCCCGCTGTGCGGCGAGGGCGTCGAGGAAGACGTTCGCCGCCGCGTAGTTGCCCTGCCCGGCGGTCAGCACGAGACCGCCGGCCGAGGAGAACAGCACGAACGCGGCCAGGTCCATCTCCCGCGTCAGCTCGTGCAGGTACCACGCGGCATCCGCCTTGGGGGCGAGGACGGCGTCGAAGCGGTCCTCGGTCAGGGCGTCGACGAGAGCGTTGGAGCTGATACCGGCGGTGTGGAAGACGGCGGTCAGCGAACGCTCCGCGACCACCTCGGCTACGAGCGCCGCGAGCGCCGCCCGGTCCGACACATCACACGCGACGATACGGACCTCGGCGCCCAGACCGCCCAGCTCGACCGCCAACTCCTCGGCCCCGGGAGCCGCAAGACCCCTCCGACTGGTCAGCACCAGATATCGCACGCCGTACTCGGACACCAGCCGACGGGCCACCACCGCACCCAGACCACCGGTACCACCGGTCACCAGCACCGAACCCCCGGCATCGAAGTCGGGAACGCGGTCACCAGCCGTCTCCAGCCGGACCAGACGCGGCACCCACACCTCGCCCGCACGTACGGCCGACTCCGGCTCGCCGGTGAGCAGCGCGTGCGCGACCTCGTCGGCCGCTGCTCCGGGCTCCAGGTCCACCAGCACGAACCGGCCCGGGTTCTCCGCCTGCGCCGCACGGACCAGACCCCACACCGGAGCCTGCACCACATCCAGCCCGGCGCCCTCCGACACCGCGACCGCACCACGCGTCACCACAACCAGACGCGAAGCGGCGAACCGCTCATCCGCCAGCCACGACCGCACCGCATCCAGCACCCGGTACGACACCGCACGCACCCCGGAAGGAACATCCGCCCCACCCTCGGCCCCGCAGTCCAGGACCACCACACCCGGCACCGGACCCTCCGCCGGCACGTCCTCCCAACGAACCCACGGCACATCCGCCCCACCGGCAACAACCGGAACAACCGACCAGTCGACCCCGAACAACGGACTCCTGACGGCCCCGAGCTGCTCGGCCGAGACGCGACGGCTGAGCATCGAGCCCACGGTCAGCACGGGCTGTCCGGCCGTGTCCACCATCTGCAGGGACAGGCCCTCGTCTCCGACGCGGGTCAACCGCACCCGGACCTCGGACGCGCCGACCGCATGCAGCATCACGTCGTTCCACGCAAAGGGAACAACCGTGTCGTCGCCGTCGCCCTCCAGCAGACCCGCGTGGAGCGAGGCGTCGAGCAGCGCGGGGTGCAGGCCGAACCGACCTGCCGCGTCGCGCTCCTTCTCGGGCAGCGCGACCTCGGCGAACAGCTCCTCGCCGCGCCGCCACACCGCCCGCAGCCCACGGAACACCGGGCCGTAGCCGAAGCCGGCCTCCGCGAACCGCTCGTAGGCACCGTCGACCGGGACCACCTCCGCGTCCGCCGGCGGCCACGTCACCGCATCGAACCCGGACGCGTCCACGGGGTCCGCGCTCAGCACACCACTCGCGTGCCGGACCCACACCCCGTCGCCGGTGCCCTCGGTGCACGAGTACACGCCGACCGTCCGCCGGCCGGAGGCCTCGGGCGCCGACACGCGTACCTGCACTTGCACGCCGCCCTGCTGGGGCAGGACGAGCGGCGCGCCGAGCGTCAGCTCCTCCACCCCCTCGCAGTCGACCTCGGCACCCGCCCGCAGGGCCAGTTCGAGCAGTCCGGTGCCGGGCACCAGCACGGCGCCCTTGACGGTGTGATCGGCCAGCCAGGGGTGGGTCTGCCGCGAGAGACGGCCGGTCAGTACCGTCCCGTCCTCGTCGGCCAGGCTCACGCATGCGCTCAACATCGGGTGCTCGGCCGCGCCGAGCCCCGCGAACCGCACGTCACCCGCACGCAGCACCACACCGGCGGGCCAGTAGCGCTGCCGCTGGAAGGCGTACGTGGGCAATTCGACGAGGCCGGCGCCGGTACCAGCGAAGAGAGCCGTCCAGTCCGCGCCGACGCCGTGGACGTACAGCTCGGCCAAGGCGCGTACGGCCGTCTCCTCCTCGTCCCGGCCCTTGCGCAGCGCTGCCACGAACAGGGCGTCGGACGAGGCCGACTCCTGGGCCATGGCCGACAGCACGCTGTCGGGGCCGAGCTCCAGGAAGCGGGTCACCCCCGCGTCGGTGAGCGCACGGATGTCGTCGGCGAAGCGGACCGCTTCGCGGACATGGCTCACCCAGTACTCCGGGTCACACACTCGATCCGGACCCGCCACCAGCGCAATCGCCGGCGCGGTGAAGGACAGACCGGACACGACCGCACGGAACTCATCGAGCATCGCGTCCATCAGCGGCGAGTGGAAGGCGTGCGAGACCCGCAGTCGGGTCGCCTTGCGGCCCTGCGCCTCGAAGTGGGCACGTACGGACTCCACTGCTTCGTCTGCGCCCGAGATCACGACGGCCGAGGGACCGTTTACGGCGGCGATCGACACCGACCCGTCGAGCAGCGGAAGGATTTCCTCCTCCGTCGCCGCAACCGCGAGCATGACCCCGCCCTCGGGCAGCGCCTGCATCAGCCGGCCACGGGCCGCGACGAGCGCACATGCGTCGGTCAGCGAGAACACCCCCGCCACGTGGGCCGCGGCCACCTCACCGATCGAGTGCCCGGCCACGAAGTCCGGCTTGACACCCCAGGACTCCACCAGCCGGAACAGCGCCACTTCGACCGCGAACAAGCCGGCCTGCGCGTACATGGTCTGGTCGACCAGTTCCGCGTCCTCGCCCCAGACCACCTCCCGGACCGGGACGTCCAGCTCCGCACACACCGCGTCGAAGGCCGCCGCGAACACCGGAAAGCGGGCGTACAGTTCCCGGCCCATGCCGAGCCGCTGCGAGCCCTGTCCGGTGAACAGGAACGCGGTCTTGCCGCTCCGCGCACGGCCCTCGATGACCCGCTCGCCGTTCAGTACGACAGCCCGGTGGGCGAAGACCGACCGGCCGAGCGTCGACAGACCCACATCCACCGGCCGCAGACCCGCATCCTCCACGTACGAGCGCAGCCGCGCGACCTGGTCGTGCAGCGCCTCCTCCGTCTTACCGGACACCAGCCACGGCACCACACCCGGAACGATCTCCTCAGCCGGCACCACATCGACCGACTCGAACTCCTCCAGCACCACGTGCGCGTTCGTCCCGCTGATACCGAACGAGGACACACCCGCCCGCCGGGCACGGCCCGACTCCGGCCAGGCACGCTCCTCCGACAACAGCTCCACATCACCCGCCGACCAGTCCACGTGCGAAGACGGGGCATCCACGTGCAGGGTGCGGGGCAGCACCCCGTGCCGCATCGCCATGACCATCTTGATGATCCCGGCGACACCGGCCGCCGCCTGCGCGTGCCCGATGTTCGACTTCAAAGACCCCAACCACAACGGCCGGCCCTGCGGACGGTCCTGCCCATACGTCGCGATCAGCGCCTGCGCCTCGATCGGGTCACCCAGAGTCGTTCCCGTGCCGTGCGCCTCCACCACGTCCACGTCCGACGTCGACAGGCCACCGCTGGCCAGCGCCTGCCGGATCACCCGCTGCTGCGAAGGACCGTTCGGAGCCGTCAGACCATTGGACGCACCGTCCTGGTTCACCGCCGAGCCACGAACGACAGCCAGGACGCGGTGCCCGTTGCGCACCGCGTCCGACAGCCGCTCCAGCACCAGCATGCCCACGCCCTCGCCCCAGCCGACCCCATCGGCCGAATCCGAGAACGACCGGCACCGGCCATCCGACGACAGACCACCCTGACGCGCGAACTCCACGAACGTCGTCGGCGTCGACATCACCGTCACACCGCCGGCCACGGCGAGGGAACACTCCCCCGACCGCAGCGCCTGCGCCGCGAGGTGCATCGCCACCAGCGACGAAGAACACGCCGTGTCCACGGTCACCGCCGGGCCTTCGAGGCCCAGCGCGTACGAGACACGGCCCGAGGCGATGCTGCCCGCGCTGCCGCTGCCCTGGTGGCCCTCGAACTCCCGGCCTCCGAGCAGACTGGCGTAGTCGCTGTACATGACACCGGCGAACACGCCCGTCCGCGAGCCGCGCAGCGAGACGGGGTCGATGCCGGCCCGCTCCACCGCCTCCCAGGTCGTCTCCAGCAGCAGCCGCTGCTGCGCGTCCGTGGCCAGCGCCTCACGCGGACTCATCCCGAAGAAGTCCGGATCGAACTCGGCAGCGTCATAGAGGAAACCGCCCGCCCGCACGAACGACTCACCCTCCACATCCCAACCGCGGTCCGCCGGGAAGGAACCGACCGCGTCCACACCCTCGGACACCAGCCGCCACAGGTCCTCCGGCGACGCCACCCCACCCGGATAGCGGCACGCCATCCCCACGATCACGACCGGGTCCTGGGCCGTCACGGCCTGGTGCACGGCCACCGGAGCGGCCTCGGCTTCTCCCCCGAGGATCTCGTCGCGGACGAATCCGGCGAGCGCGTCCGCCGTCGGGTAGTCGAAGACCACCGTGGCGGGCAGTCGCAGCCCGCTCGCCGAGCCCAGCCGGTTGCGCAGCTCGACCGCCGTCAGGGAGTCGAAACCCAGGTCCTGGAACGCCCGCGTCGGATCGACATCGGCCGCGCCTCCGTGCCCGAGCACCAGCGCGATCTGTGCGCGCACCAGGTCGAGCACGGCCTCGTGCCGCTCCGCAGCGGCGAGGCCGGACAGTCTCTTCCGCAGTCCGGCCGCGTCGGCCGACCCCGTACGTATGCTGCGGCGCCGGGTCCGGATCAGGCCGCGGAGCAGCGCCGGTACCTCACCCAGGGCTCGGATCGCGGCCAGGTCCAGGCGGACCGGCAGGATCGCCGGGCGCTCGGCGGAGAGCGCGGCATCGAACAGCGCCAGGCCGTCCGCCACGGAAAGTGGGGGCATGCCCAGCCGGGTGATGCGCTCGGCCTCGGCGTCGGTCAGCGAACCGGTCATTCCGCCGGTCCGCGCCCAGGGGCCCCAGGCGAGGGAGACGCCGGGCAGGCCCTCGGCCCGCCGGTGTGCAGCGAGGGCGTCGAGGAAGGCGTTGCCGGCGGCGTAGTTCGCCTGCCCCGCGCTGCCGAACGCGGCGGCGACGGAGGAGAAAACGACGAACGCCGCCAGGTCGCGTTCCTTCGTGGCCTCGTGCAGGTTCCAGGCCGCGTCCACCTTCGGCCGCAGCACGGCCGCGAGCCGCTCGCCCGTGAGCGAGCCGATCACCCCGTCGTCGATCACGCCCGCGGTGTGGATCACCGCCCGTACGTCGTGCCGGGCGAACAGGTCGCGTACGGCGGCGGGCTCGGCGACGTCACAGGCCTCGACCGCGACCCGTGCGTCAAGCCACTCCAGCTCGGCAACGAGATCCGCCGCGCCGTCGGCCGCGTGGCCGCTACGACTGACGAGGAGCAGGCTGCGTACGCCGTGTTCGGCCACCAGGTGCCGGGCGATCACCCGGCCCAGGCCACCCGTACCGCCGGTGATCAGGACGGCACCCTCACCCGCCCATGCGGGAGTGGTCTCCCGCGCTGCCTCGACGCGGGCAAGCCGCGCGGCGAGGAACCGGCCTTCCCGTACCAGCACCTGCGGTTCGTCGAGCGCCAGTACGGACTCCAGCAGACCGGCGGGCTCCTCGCCCTCCACGTCCACCAGCACGAACCGGCCCGGCTGCTCCGACTGCGCCGACCGCACCAGACCCCACACCGCGGCAGCCGCCAGATCGTCGCCGGACATCGCGCCCCGGGTCACGAACACCAGCCGCGCCGCCTCCGGCGACTCCTGCACCAGGCCCAGCACCCTCGCCGACAGCGCATGCACCGACGCGGCGACATCGCCTTCGTCTTCGCCGGCCAGCCGGTGCACCACCACATCCGGCGATGCCGCCACAGGGGCCGGCATCCGGACCGGCACCCACTCCACGCCGAACAACCCGTCGTGCCGCTGCTCGGTGGAGACCGGCCGCACCGTGAGCCCCGTCACCGAAGCGACCGGCTCTCCCGCTGCATCCGCCAGGGCCGCCGAGATCGCCCCGTCGGGCGTCCGGGACAGCCGGACCCGCAGAGCAGACGCGCCTGAGGCGTGCACCGACACATCGGACCAGGAGAAGGGCACGCCGCGTTCCCCGTCACCGAGGAGCACGGCCGCATGCAGGCCGGCGTCGAACAGGGCAGGGTGCAGACCGAATCCGGTCAGGTCCGTGTCCTCCGGCAGTGCGACCTCGGCATAGACCTCGTCATCGAGCCGCCAGGCCGCTCGCAGGCCCTGGAACACCGGACCGTACTCGAACCCGGCCTCGGCGAACCGCTCGTACAGCTCGGACACATCCAGCGCCTCCGCGCCGGCCGGCGGCCAGACCGCCGTGTCGAAGGCCGTGTGCGGAGCGGTGGCGGGGGTGAGGACGCCGGTGGCGTGCTGGATCCAGAGGGACTCGTCCGTACCGTCCGGGCAGGAGTGGACAGTCACCGTCCGGCGGCCGGACTCGTCGAGCGCGCCCACGGTCACCTGCACACGTACGCCGCCCTCAGCGGGCAGGACGAACGCCGCGGCGAGCGTCAGTTCCTCCACCGCCGGGCACCCGGCCTCGTCACCCGCGCGGACGACCAGTTCGACCAGGGCCGTACCGGGAACCAGGACCGAGCCCATGACCACGTGATCCGCGAGCCACGGGTGGGTTGCCACCGACAGCCGGCCGGTGAAGAGGAAGGTGTCCGAGTCCGCCAGCTCCACGGCCGCGCCCAGCAGCGGGTGTTCGGCCGACTCCAGGCCCGCGAGCCGTACGTCACCGCCGCGTGCGAGGCCGCTGCCCGCGGGCCAGTAGCGCTGGTGCTGGAAGGCGTAGGTGGGCAGCTCGACGATGCGGGCGCCGGAACCGGTGAAGAGGGACGACCAATCCGTGGCCGCGCCACTCACGTGGAGCTCGGCGAGCGCCTGGAGGGCGGACGTCTCCTCGTCTCGGTTCTTGCGCAGCATGGGCACGAGGACTGCATCGCTGTCTTCGGGCAGGCATGCGGCGGACACGGCGGACAGGGCCCCGTCGGGGCCGAGCTCCAGGAACCGCGTCACGCCCCGCTCGTGCAGGGCCCGCACACCGTCCGCGAAACGCACCGCCTCACGGACATGCCGCACCCAGTACTCCGGATCGCACAGCTCCTCCGCACCGGCGACCAGCGGAACCGTGGGCGAGGAGAACGACAGGCCGGACACGACGGCCCGGAACTCGTCGAGCATCGGGTCCATCAGCGGCGAGTGGAACGCGTGCGAGACCCGCAGCCGCGTCACCTTGCGACCGAGCCCCTCGAAGTGGGTCCGAACAGCCTCCACCGCTTCCTCGGCGCCCGAGACCACCACAGCCGACGGACCGTTGACCGCGGCGATCGACACGAACTCACCCAGCAGTGGCAGGACTTCGTCCTCCGTCGCCACCACCGCCAGCATGGCGCCGCCCTCGGGCAGCGCCTGCATCAGCCGACCCCGGGCCGACACCAGTGTGCATGCGTCCGCGAGCGAGAACACCCCGGCCACATGGGCCGCGGCCACCTCACCGATCGAGTGACCGGCCACGAAGTCCGGCGTCACACCCCAGGACTCGACGAGACGGAACAACGCCACCTCGACCGCGAACAGCCCGGCCTGCGCGTACATGGTCTGGTTGACCAGGTCCGCGTTCTCACCCCAGATCACGTCCCGCACCGGCATGTCCAGGCCCGCACACACGGCGTCGAAGGACGCCGCGAACACCGGGAAACGGGCATACAGCTCACGCCCCATACCAAGGCGCTGCGAGCCCTGCCCGGAGAACAGGAACGCCGTCTTGCCGCTTCGGGCATGGCCCTGGATGACCTGGTCGCCGTTCAGCACCACCGCGCGGTAGGCGAAGACGGAGCGGTCGAGGGTGGACAGGCCCACGTCCATCGGCCGCAGCCCCGACTCGTGCACGTACGAGCGCAGCCGCGCCACCTGGTCGTGCAGCGCTTCCCGCGTCTTGCCGGACAGCAGCCACGGCACCACACCCGGAACGATCTCCTCAGCCGGCACGACCTCAGCCGGCTCGAACTGCTCCAGCACCACGTGCGCGTTCGTCCCGCTGATACCGAACGAGGACACAGCCGCCCGCCGGGAACGCCCCGATGCCGGCCACGCCGTCCTGTCGGTCACCAGCTCCACCGCGCCCGCGCTCCAGTCCACGTGCGTGGACGGCGCGTCGACATTGAGCGTCTTCGGCACGGTGCCGTGCTCCATCGCCATGACCATCTTGATCACACCGGCCACGCCCGCCGCCGCCTGCGCGTGCCCGATGTTGGACTTCACCGAGCCGAGCAACAGAGGCAGTTCACGGTCCTGCCCGTAGGTCGCGATCAGCGCCTGCGCCTCGATCGGGTCGCCGAGTGTGGTTCCCGTGCCGTGCGCCTCCACCACATCCACGTCAGACGTCGACAGACCGCCACTGGCCAGTGCCTGCCGGATCACCCGCTGCTGCGAAGGACCGTTCGGCGCCGTCAGACCATTGGACGCACCGTCCTGGTTCACCGCCGAGCCACGAACGACAGCCAGGACGCGGTGCCCGTTGCGCACCGCGTCCGACAGCCGCTCCAGCACCAGCATGCCCACGCCCTCGCCCCAGCCGACCCCATCGGCCGAATCCGAGAACGACCGGCACCGGCCATCCGACGACAGACCACCCTGACGCGCGAACTCCACGAACGTCGTCGGCGTCGACATCACCGTCACACCGCCCGCCACGGCGAGGGAACACTCCCCCGACCGCAGCGCCTGCGCTGCCCAGTGCAGAGCCACCAGCGACGACGAGCACGCCGTGTCCACCGTCACCGCGGGCCCTTCGAAGCCGAAGGTGTACGACACCCGGCCGGAGGCGATGCTGGGCGCGCTGCCGTTGCCACGGAAGCCGTCGAACTGCGCGCCTTCCAGCAGGGTTCGGTAGTCCGTGTACATGACGCCCGCGAACACACCGGTCTGCGAACCGCGGAGCGAGACGGGGTCGATACCCGCCCGCTCGATCGCCTCCCAGGACGTCTCCAGCAGCAGCCGCTGCTGGGCGTCCGTGGCCAGTGCCTCACGCGGGGACATCCCGAAGAAGCCGGGGTCGAAGTCCGCCGCGTCGTAGAGGAAACCGCCCGCCCGCGCGAACGACTCACCCTCCACATCCCAACCGCGGTCCGCCGGGAAGGAACCAACGGCATCCACACCCTCGGACACCAGCCGCCACAGATCCTCCGGCGACGCCACCCCACCCGGATAACGGCACGCCATACCCACGATCACGACGGCGTCGTCCTCGGCAGCCGTGACCCGCGTCGGCAGCAGTGCCGGCGCGTCGGCCGTGTCGCCGCCGAACAGCTCGTCGTGCAGGAAGCCGACCAGCGCGTCGGCCGTCGGGTAGTCGAAGACCAGAGTCGCCGGCAGCCGCAGGCCTGCGGCCTTGCCCAGCCGGTTGCGGAGTTCGACGGCCATCAAGGAGTCGAAGCCGAGGTCCTGGAAGGCCCGCGCCGGTTCGACAGCGGTGGCGTCGGTGTGGCCCAGGACGAGTGCGACGTGCCCGCGTACGAGGTCGAGGAGCACTTCGCGCCGCTCGTCGGCCGCGAGGGCGGAGAGGGTACGCAGCAGACCCGCCGTGACGGGCGAATCGGGGGCGTCGGCAGCCGCCGAACGCCGGCTCCGGGTACGGGTCCGGACCAGCCCGCGCAGGAGGGCGGGTACTCCGTCCTGCGCCCGCACGGCCGCGAAGTCGAACCGTACCGGGGCGACCAGCGCCGCGTCCCACCGCAGCGCGGCGTCGAAGAGCTCGGCGCCCTGCTCCGGGGTCAGTTCGGGCATGCCGGTACGGGAGATGCGCTGGAGGTCGGCTTCGGACAGGGTGCCGGTCATGCCGCCGTGCTGGGTCCACGGACCCCAGGCGAGCGAGGTGCCCGGCAGCCCGGCAGCTCGGCGGTGCTCGGCCAGTGCGTCCAGGAAGACGTTCCCGGCGGCGTAGTTGGCCTGGCCGGGGCCGCCGAAGAGTCCCGAGACGGAGGAGAACAGGACGAACGCGGCGAGATCCAGCTCGCGCGTGGCCTCGTGCAGGTTCCACGCGGCGTCCACCTTGGGTCGCAGGACCGCCGCCAGCCGCTCGGGCGTCAGTGCCTCCACCACACCGTCGTCGATCACACCCGCCGTGTGGACCACGGCCCGCACCGGATGACGGGAGACCAGCCCGGTCACCGCTGCCGCATCGGCGACATCGCAGGCTTCGACGACGGCCTCGGCGCCCAGCCCGGCCAGCTCCGCGACCAGCTCGGCGGCGCCCTCGGCGGCCACGCCGCTCCGGCTCACCAGCAGCAGGCTGCGTACGCCGTGTTCGGCGGCCAGGTGCCGGGCGATCACCCGGCCCAGGCCACCCGTACCGCCGGTGACCAGGACCGTGCCCTCGCCGGCCCATTCCGGAGCGTTCTCCCGCACCGCGCCGCTGCGGGTCAGCCGGGCGGCCAGCACCTCGCCGCCGCGGATGAGCAACTGGGGCTCGTCCACCGCCAGTACGGACTCCAGCAGACCAGGGGGCTCCTCGCCCTCCACGTCCACCAGCACGAACCGGCCCGGATGCTCCGACTGCGCCGACCGCACCAGACCCCACACCGCGGCAGCCGCCAGGTCCTCGCCGGACATCGCGCCCCGGGTCACGAACACCAACCGGGAATCGGCGGACCGCTCCTCCCCCAGCCACTCCTGCACCAGGGACAGCGCCCGCGCCGACAGCGCGTGCACCGACTCCACCACGTCCTCGTCGCCCGAGAGCCGCGCCATGACCACGTCCGGGGACACCGCCACCCGGCCCGGCACCCGGACCGGCACCCACTCCACGCCGAACACCGGGTCCCGGTCCGTCGCACGAGCCGTATCGACCGGACGCAGCACCAGCGATTCCACCGATGCCACCGGCTTGCCGGCCGTGTCGGCCACGGCGACGGTGAGCGCGTCCTCGCGCGAACGGGTCACCCGCACCCGGACCGACGAAGCGCCGGAGGCGTGCAGCGACACACCCTCCCAGGAGAACGGCACGACGCCGCGCGGCACCCCGTTGAACGCGGTGACGTGCAGTGCGGCGTCAAGCAGGGCGGGGTGCAGGCCGTAGGGGCCGCCGTCGACGCCCTCGGGGAGGGAGACCTCGGCGTACACGTCCTCGCCCAGCTGCCAGGCGGCCCGCAGGCCCTGGAAGACCGGGCCGTAGTCGAATCCGGCCTCGGACATGCGGTCGTAGAGTCCTGTCAGGTCGACCGGCTCGGCGCCGACCGGGGGCCACGCCGACGCGTCGAGGGCCGCGGTCCGCTCGCCCGTCGCCAGCACGCCCGTCGCGTGCTGGAGCCACGCCTGGTCATCGGCTCCCTCACGGCGGGAGCGGATACTCACCGTACGGCGGCCGTTGCCGTCGGCGGCGGCCACCCGCAGGTGCAGCTGGACGCCGCCCTCCGCGGGGAGGTGGAGCGGTGCGGCGAGCGTGAGCTCCTCGACGGTGCCGCAGCCGACCTCGTCACCCGCGCGGATGGCGAGCTCCAGGAAC
Organism: Streptomyces sp. NPDC091682; assembly: GCF_044756625.1. Classification (NCBI taxonomy): domain Bacteria; kingdom Bacillati; phylum Actinomycetota; class Actinomycetes; order Kitasatosporales; family Streptomycetaceae; genus Streptomyces; species Streptomyces sp. NPDC091682. Next base: position 835,432 of record NZ_JBIVTH010000002.1, read on the forward strand.
GCGGTTCCGGGCAGGAGGGCCGAGCCGCGCACCACGTGGTCGGCGAGCCAGGGGTGTGACCGGAGCGACAGGCGGGAGGTGAACAGCATGCCTTCGGTGTCGGACAGTTCGACGGAGGCGTTGAGGAGCGGGTGCCCGGCCGCGTCGAATCCGGCGGCCCGGACGTCACCGGCCGGTGTCGCGCCGGGGGTCGGCCAGAAGCGCTGACGCTGGAAGGCGTACGTCGGGAGGTCGATGAGGCGGGCGTCCGTACCCCGCAGCAGCGCAGTCCAGTCCACGACCGCGCCCTCGACGAACATCCGGGCCGCGGCGGTGAGCGCGGCCGTCTCCTCGTCAATGCCCTTGCGCAGGAGGGGCACGAGGACGGCGTCGCCGTCATCCGGCAGGCATGCGGCGGCCATGGCGGACAGGACCCCGTCGGGACCGAGCTCCAGGAAACGCGTCACCCCCTGCTCATGCAGGGCGCGCACACCATCGGCGAAACGCACAGTGTCGCGGACATGCTTGACCCAGTACTCCGGGTCACACAGCTCCTCCGCACCCGCCACCATCGCAATCGTGGGTGCGCAGAACACCAGGCCCGACACGACCGCACGGAACTCGTCCAGCATCGGGTCCATCAGCGGCGAGTGGAACGCATGCGAGACCCGCAGCCGGGCCGCCTTCCGGCCCAGCCCCTCGAAGTGGGCGCGTACCGGCTCCACCGCATCCTCGGCACCGGAGACCACCACGGCCGACGGACCGTTGACCGCGGCGATCGACACGAACTCACTGAGCAGCGGCAGGACTTCGTCCTCCGCCGCCTGGACCGCCAGCATGGCGCCGCCCTCGGGCAGCGCCTGCATCAGCCGGCCGCGGGCCGACACCAGCGCACACGCATCGGCCAGGGAGAACACCCCCGCCACATGCGCCGCGGCCACCTCACCGATGGAGTGACCGGCCACGAAGTCCGGCGTCACACCCCACGACTCCACCAGCCGGAACAACGCCACCTCCACCGCGAACAGAGCGGCCTGCGCGTACACCGTCCGGTTCAGCGCATCCGCGTCCTCGCCCCAGACCACCTCCCGCACCGGCACGTCCAGCTCAGCGCACACCGCGTCGAAGGCCTCCGCGAACACCGGGAAACGCGCATACAGTCCCCGGCCCATCCCGAGCCGCTGCGAGCCCTGACCGGAGAACAGGAACGCGGTCCTGCCGCCCCGCGCCACCCCCTCCGCCACCGGCTGTGCGTCACCCAGCAGCGCGTCACCCAGCAGCACAGCGCGGTGACCGAGTACGGACCGGCCGGCCGCGAGGGTCAGGGCGACGTCGACCGGACGCGGCGCGGACTGCGCCACGTACGCGCGCAGGCGCGCCGTCTGGTCCCGCAGTGCCTGCTCCGTCCGGCCCGTCAGGACCCACGGCACCACGCCCGGAGCCGCCGAAGGGGCGTCCGACCCCGCCTCCGGATCGGTCTGCGGATCGGTCTGCGGACCCGCCGGGACGGGTTCGGCCTGCTCCAGGACCACATGGGCGTTCGTGCCGCTGATGCCGAAGGCCGAGACCGCCGAGCGGCGGGGGCGGCCGGTGGCGGGCCAGTCGGTCCGCTCGGTGAGGAGTTCGACGGCGCCCGCGCTCCAGTCGACGTGCGGGGTCGGCCGGTCCACGTGCAGGGTCTGGGGCAGGACGCCGTGCCGCATCGCCATGACCATCTTGATCACACCGGCGACACCGGCCGCCGCCTGCGCGTGCCCGATGTTCGACTTGATGCCGCCGAGCAGCAGCGGCCGGTCCGCCGGGCGGCCGCGGCCGTAGGTCGCGAGCAGCGCCTGGGCCTCGATCGGGTCGCCCAGCGTGGTACCGGTGCCGTGGGCCTCGACGGCGTCGATCTGGTCGGCGGTCAGTTGCGCGTTGGCGAGCGCCGCCTGGATGACGCGCTGCTGGGAAGGCCCGTTGGGGGCGGTGAGGCGGCTGCTGGCACCGTCCTGGTTGACCGCCGTGCCCCGGACGACGGCGAGCACCTGATGGCCGCCCCGGCGGGCGTCCGACAGCCGTTCCAGGAGCAGGACGCCGACGCCCTCGGCCCATCCGGTGCCGTCGGCGGCCTCGGCGAAGGGCTTGCAGCGGCCGTCGGCGGCGAGGCCGCGCTGGCGGGAGAACTCGGTGAACAGGCGGGGGGTCGGCATGATCGCGACGCCGCCGGCCAGGGCCATGGTGCATTCGCCGGCCCGCAGGGCGCGTACGGCCAGGTGCAGGGCGACCAGGGAGGAGGAGCAGGCCGTGTCGACGGTGACGGCCGGGCCTTCGAGGCCGAAGGTGTAGGAGATCCGGCCGGACAGGACGCTGACCGCGCCCCCGGTCAGCAGGTGGCCCTCGGTTTCGGCGGTCTGCTTGGCGAGGGAGCCGTAGTCGGTGTCGGCGCCCCCGATGAAGACGCCGGTCTCGGTGCCGCGCAGGGCGGCGGGGCTGATCCGGGCGTGCTCGACGGCCTCCCAGGAGGTTTCCAGCAGCAGGCGCTGCTGCGGGTCCATGGCGAGGGCCTCGCGCGGGGCGATGCCGAAGAGGTCGGCGTCGAACTCGGCGGCGGCGTCGAGGAAGCCGCCGTGGCGTACGTAGCTCTTCCCGGGAGTGCCCGGGGTGGGGTCGTAGAGCGCCGAGGTGTCCCACCCGCGGTCTTCCGGCAGGTCGCCGACGGCGTCGGTGCCGTCGGCGACCATCCGCCACAGGTCCTCGGGGGAATGGACTCCGCCGGGCAACCGGCAGGCCATGCCCACGATGGCGATCGGCTCGCTGTCCCGGGCCTCGACGGACTCCAGCCTCTGCTTGGTACGCCGCAGGTCTGCGGTGACCTTCTTGAGGTAGTCGCGGAGCTTGTCTTCGGAGGAGGGGCCGGCCTTGGGTGCCATGGGTGGGAAAACCTCGCAGTCGGGAAAGGGTGGTACGCGTCGTGCGGTGAACGGCCGGCTCGGTACGGCCGGCCGGCTCGGTCAGGCGAGGCCGAGTTCCTTGTCGATCAGGTCGAAGATCTCGTCGTCCGTCGAGGCCGCTTCGAGGTCGGCGTCGGCGTCGGTGCCGTCCGCGTCCCCGTCGTGGGTGTCCTCGGCGGTGTCGTCGAGCTTCCATTGCAGTGCCTTGAGGCGGGCGGTCAGGCGGGCGCGGCCGTCCGCGTCGAGGGCGGAAGCGGCGCCGGCCGTCAGGGCCTGCTCCAGGTCGTCGAGTCCCGGCAGGAGCGGGCTGTCCGGCTCCGCGCCGCCGGCGGACGCCAGTTGTGCGCGCAGGTGCCGGGCGAGGGCCAGTGGGGTCGGGTGGTCGAAGACCGCTGTCGTCGGCAGCCGGAGCCCGGTCTCGGCGTTCAACCGGTTGCGTAGTTCCACGGCGGTGAGCGAGCTCATGCCCAGGTCGAGGAAGCCGCGTTCGGCCTCGATCGAGGCGGGAGAACCGTGGCCGAGGACGGTGGCGACGTGGCCGGTGATCAGCTGGAGCAGCAGCGCGTCGCGCTTGGCCTCGCCGAGTCCGGTCAGCCGCTCCGTGAAGCCGCCGTCGTGCCGGGTCCGATCCGCCGGGGTGGCGGCCCCGGGTGTGCTCGCGGACCTTCGTATCACCGTCCGTACGGGGGTGAGTCCGCGGAGCAGTGCCGGGGTGCGACCGGCGGCCGCCAGGGCCCACGGGTCGAGCCGTACGGGAACCAGGACGGGACGGTCGACGGCCGCGGCGGCGTCGAGCAGGCCGAGTCCTTGGCCCGCCGAGAGCGGCAGCATTCCTGAGCGTGCGAATCGGGCGACATCCACGGGATCCAGCCTGGACGTCATTTCACTGGAATCCCCCCAGTATCCCCACGCGAGGGAGACCGCGGTGAGGCCCTGGGCGCGGCGTCGGTGGGCGAGGGCGTCGAGGAAGGAGTTGGCTGCGGCGTAGTTGGCCTGGGCGGGTCCTCCGATGACTCCGGCGAACGAGGAGAACAGGACGAAGGCGGACAGTTTGGCGTCCCGGGTCAGCTCGTGCAGGTGCCAGGCGGCTTCGGCCTTCGGGCGCCATACGTGGTCCAGGTCCTCCGCGGTGAGGTTCTCCAGGAGGCCGTCCTGGAGGACGCCGGCCGCGTGGACCACGGCGGTGAGCGGGTGTTCGACCGGGATGGCGGCGAGTGCGTCGGCGAGGGCGTCGCGGTCGGCCGCGTCGCAGGCGGCGATGGTGACGGCCGCCCCCATGCGGGTGAGCTCGTCGCGCAGTTCCTCGGCGCCCGGGGCGGCGGGGCCCCGGCGGCCGGTGAGCAGCAGGTGCCTTACGCCGTGCTCGGTGACCAGGTGCCGGGCGACGAGGGCGCCGAGGGTCCCGGTGCCGCCGGTGATGAGGACAGTGCCGTCACCGTGCGCGTCCCACTCCCAGACCGGGACGGCCGAGGGGTCCTGCGGGGGTGCGGTGCGTCGGAGCCTCGGCACGGTCACCGTGCCGGTGCGCAGGGCGAGCTGGGCTTCGTCGGCGGCTGCGGCGGCCGCGACGGCACCCGGCAGCGCGCGCTCGGAGGCCGGGTCGCCGTCGGTGTCGACGAGCAGGAACCGGCCCGGGTGCTCGGCCTGCGCCGAGCGGATCATGCCGTGGACGGCGTGGTCGGTGAGCGCGGCGTCATCGCCCGAGGTGACGAGCACCAGCCGGGAGTCCGCACAGCGCGGATCGGCCAGCCATGCCTGGGTGAGGTGCAGCATCGCCCGTACGGGGGTGCTGTCGGCGCCGTTCTCGCGGTCTCCGGACGCGGGCAGGCGCAGCAGCACGGTGTCTGCGAAGGCGTCCGTGTCCTCGGCCCTGAAGGCCTCCAGCAGGGCGGGCAGTCCGGTGAAGGACTGTAGGCCGGTGGCCGGTCCGGCGAGGGCGTCGGGGGCCCAGTCCGGCTCCGTCCAGGCGGTTTCGAACAGTGCCTGGGGGTGCTGGGGAGCGGCCGCGGCCGGGGCGGTGGTGACGGCGCCGACCGTGAGGACGGGCGCACCCGTGGCGTCGGCCGCCGTCAGGGACAGGGTGTTGTCCTGGGCAGGGGTGATCCGTACGCGCAGGAGAGCGGCGCCGGTGGCCGTGAGGTGCACCGTGCGCCAGGCGGCGGGCAGTTCGACTCCTCCGGACCGGGTGGCGGCCATGGCCAGCAGGGTCTGGAGCAGGGCGGGGTGGATCCGGAAGCCCGGGGCGGTGGCGTGCTGGTCCTGGGGCAGGGCCACTTCGGCGAGGGTGCTGCCGTCGTGAGCCGTCCAGAGCGCGCGGACGGTGCGGTGGAGCGGTCCGGGGGCGTAGCCGCCTTCGGCCAGGACGGTGTACAGCTCCTCGATGTCGGCCGGGTGGGCGTCGTGCGGCGGCCAGGCCGTCGCGTCGAAGGGCTCCTCCACGGTCACGGCGGCCTGGGCGAGCGTGCCGGTGGCGTGGCGGGTCCAGTCCGCTTCGGCGGTGGTCCGGGCGTGGACGGTCAGCCGGCGGATACCTGCCTCGGCCGCTCCCACGGTCAGCTGGATTTCCGCGGTGCCGTCCTCGGGGACGGCCAGCGGGACCAGTTCGGTGAGTTCCTCGATCGTCGCGCAGCCGGCCTCGTCGGCGGCCCGGACCGCCCAGTCGAGCAGGGTGGTCCCGGGGACGACGGTGGAGCCGTGGACGGTGTGGTCGGTCAGCCACGGATGTGCGGCGGCGCCGATCCGGCCGGTGAGGACGAGGGATCCGTCCCCGTCGGCGAGCCGGACGACGGTGTCCAGGCCTGCTGGGTCCGCCGGGCCGTCGGCCGTCGCGGCCGGGGCGGCGTCGAGCCAGTAACGGGTGCGCTGGAAGGCGTACGTGGGCAGGTCGGCGGCCCGGCCGCCGGTGAGGATGCCGCTCCAGTCGACCCGTACGCCGTGCACGTGCGCCTCGGCGAGCGAGGTCAGCATCCGCTCCGGGCCGCCGTCGTCGCGGCGCAGCGAGCCGAGGGCCAGCGCGTCCGTCCCGGCGGCGGCGATGGTGTCCTCGATGGCGGCGGTCAGCACCGGGTGCGGGCTGGACTCGACGAACACGTCGTGGCCTTGGGCGAGGAGGGTGCGCAGGGCGTCCTCCAGGCGGACGGTGCGGCGCAGGTTCTCGTACCAGTAGGCGGCGTCCAGAGCCGTGTCGGCGTCGATCCACTCGCCGGTGAGGGTGGAGAGGAAGGGGATGCGGGGTTCGCGGGTCTCGATGCCGGCGAGGTCGGCGAGGACGGTCTCCCGGATGCGTTCCACCTGCGCCGAGTGGGAGGCATAGTCGACGGGGATCTTCCTGGCGCGTACGCCGTCCCGGGTGCAGGCGTCGACGAGGGCGTCGAGGGCGTCCGGCTCGCCGGAGACCACGACGGAGCCGGGGCCGTTGACCGCGGCCACGGAGATCCGCTCGCCCCAGGTCGTGAGGCGGGCGAGGACGTCCTCGTGGGATGCGGCGACGGAGACCATGCCGCCGTGGCCGGAGAGCCCGGCGGCGATGGCCCGGCTGCGCAGGGCGACCACGCGGGCGCCGTCCTCCAGGGAGAGGGCACCGGCCACGCAGGCGGCGGCGATCTCGCCCTGGGAGTGGCCGACGACCGCGGCCGGGCGGACGCCGTGGGCCTGCCAGAGCTCGGCGAGCGCGACCATCACCGCCCAGAGGGCGGGCTGGGCCACGTCGACGCGGTCCAGCGACGGGGCGTCCCGCTCCCCCCGCAGTACGGCGGTCAGGGACCAGTCCGTGTGCGGGGCGAGGGCCTGCTCGCAGGCGGCGATGCGGGCAGCGAACTCCGGTGAGGAGCCGAGGAGTTCGGCGCCCATGCCGGCCCACTGGGAGCCCTGGCCGGGAAAGACCAGGACGGTCTTGCGGTCGCGGCCGGAGGTGTGCCGCCCCTGGACGAGGCCGGGGGCCGGGGTGCCGTCTGCGAGGGCGGACAGCGCGGCCCGCAGGGTGCCGGGACCGGCGGCGGTGACGACCGCGCGGTGTTCGAGGACGGCCCGGCGGGTGGCCAGGGATGCGGCGAGGTCGAGCGGCGCGGCCTGGCTCCCGCCGGGGGTGTCGAGGTGGGTGAGGAGGGCGGCGGCCTGCCCGCGCAGCGCGGATGCACTCCGCGCGGACAGCAGCCAGGGCAGGGCCCGGTCGGACTCCGCGTCCGCCGCCTCGGAGGTGGCCGGGGCGGCGGCCGAAGCTGCCTGGGGCGCGGCGGGGGCGTCGCCTGCCGGGGCGGCCGAACCTGTCGCGGCGGGGCCCTGTTCCAGGATCACGTGCGCGTTGGTGCCGCTGATTCCGAAGGAGGAGACTCCGGCCCGGCGCGGGCGGCCGTCGGGCGTCGGCCAGGCGGCGGCCTCGGCCAGAACGCGTACGGCGCCCGCCGACCAGTCCACGTGCGGGGTCGGCTCGTCGGCGTGCAGCGACTTCGGCAGTGTGCCGTTCCGCATGGCGAGCACCATCTTCATCACGCCGGCGACGCCGGCCGCGGCCTGGGTGTGTCCCAGGTTGGACTTGACGGAGCCCAGCCTCAGCGGCCGGTCCGCTTCCCGGTCCCGGCCGTAGGTGGCGAGCAGGGCCTGCGCCTCGATCGGGTCGCCGAGCCGGGTGCCCGTGCCGTGTGCCTCCACCGCGTCGATGTCGGCGCCGGTCAGGCGGGCGTTGGCCAGGGCCTGGCGGATGACCCGCTGTTGCGCGGGCCCGTTGGGGGCGGAGAGCCCGTTGGAGGCCCCGTCCTGGTTGACGGCCGAGCCGCGTACGACTGCCAGCACCTGGTGGCCGCTCCGTACGGCGTCCGAGAGGCGTTCGAGGACGAGCAGGCCGGCGCCTTCCGAGAAGCCGGTGCCGTCGGCGGCTGCCGAGAAGGGCTTGCAGCGGCCATTGGCGGCGAGTCCGCGCTGCCGCGAGAAGTCCACGATGATCACCGGGGAGGACATGACGGTCACACCGCCGGCCAGGGCGAGCGAGCATTCACCGGCCCGCAGCGCCTGTGCGGCCATGTGCAAGGCCACCAGGGAGGAGGAGCAGGCGGTGTCGACGGTGACGGCCGGACCTTCCAGGCCGAGTGCGTAGGAGACACGGCCGGAGACGACGCTGACGGCGTTGCCGGTGTTGACGTATCCGGCGAGCGCCTCGGGGATGTCGGCGCCGCGGCTCATGTAGTCGCTGGAGGACAGTCCGGCGAAGACGCCGGTCCGGCTGCCACGCAGCGACCTGGGGTCGATGCCGGCCCGCTCCACTGCCTCCCACGCGGTTTCCAGCAGCAGGCGCTGCTGCGGGTCCATGACGGTGGCCTCGTTGGGGCTGATGCCGAAGAAGTCCGCGTCGAACTCGGCGGCGTCGTGCAGGAATCCGCCTTCGAGGGTGCGGGAGGCGTCCGGGTGGTCGGGGACGGAGTCGTAGAAGTGCTCCAGGTCCCAGCCCCGGTCCGTGGGGAAGCCGCCGATGGCGTCGGTGCCGTTGGCCAGCAGGGTCCACAGGTCCTCGGGGGAGCGGACGCCGCCCGGGTAACGGCAGGCCATGCCGACGATGACGACGGGGTCCTCATCCGTGGCCGCCGGGGCCAGGGCCGTGGGCACCTCGGCCGCGGGTACGGCGTCGGTCAGCAGGCTGCCGAGGTGTTCGGCGAGGGCGACCGGCGTCGGGTGGTCGAAGACCAGGGTGGCGGGCAGCCGCTGCCCCGTCGCGGTGCCCAGCCGGTTGCGCAGTTCGACGGCGGTCAGCGAGTCGAAGCCGAGGTCGCGGAAGGCCTTCCCGGCGTGGATCAGGCCGGAGTCGGTGTGGCCGAGTACGGCGGCCGCGTACGTGGTGACGAGGTCGACCAGTACGGTCTGCCGTTCCGCGGCGGGCAGCGCGGCAAGCCGCTTCCGCAGGTCGCCGCCGGGGACGGCGGTGCCCGCTCCGGCCTCGACGGCGCGCCGGGCAGCCGTGCCCCGGAACAGGGCCCGCAGGATCGATGGCAGCGCCTCCGGGGCCCGGCGGCGCAGGACGGCGTGGTCCAGGCGCAGCGGTACGAGCAGCGGCCGGCGCGCGGCGAGCGCCGCGTCGAACAGCGCGAGCCCGTCGCGCGTGGCGATCGGCAGCGCTCCGGTGGACCGGGCCCGGCCGCGGTCGGCGTCGTCGAGGTGTCCGGTCATCTCGCTGGCCTGGGCCCACAGGCCCCAGGCGAGGGAGGTGGCGGGCAGGCCGGCGGCCTGGCGGTGGCGGGCGAGTCCGTCCAGGAAGGTGTTGGCGGCGGCGTAGTTGCCCTGCCCGGCGTTGCCGAAGGTTCCGGCCGCCGAGGAGAACAGGACGAAGCCGGCGAGGTCCAGGTGCCGGGTCAGTTCGTGCAGGTTCCAGGCGGCGTCCGCCTTCGGGCGCAGTACGGTCCGCAGCCGCCCGGGGGTGAGGGAGGTGACCACCCCGTCGTCGAGCACACCGGCGGCGTGTACGACGGCGGTCAGCGGGTGGGCGTCGCTGACGGAGCCGAGCAGCGCGGTGAGCGCCGTACGGTCGGCGGCGTCGCAGGCGGCAAGGGTGACCTCGGCGCCCAGCTCGGCCAGTTCGGCCCGGAGTTCGGCAGCGCCGGGACTGTCCGGGCCGCGGCGGCTGGCGAGCAGCAGGTGCCGCATTCCGTGTTCGGTGACGAGGTGGCGGGCGAGGGCGCGGCCGAGTTCTCCGGTGCCGCCGGTGATGAGGACGGTGCCGTCGGGGTTCCACGGGCGGGGCACGGTGAGGACCACCTTGCCGGTGTGGCGGGCCTGGGAGACGTACCGGAAGGCGTCCGGGGCGTGGGTGACGTCCCATGCGGTCACCGGGAGCGGGCGCAGGGCGCCTTGCTCGAAGAGGGCGACGAGCTCGGTGAGCATCTCGCCGATCCGCTCGGGGCCGGCTTCGGTCAGGTCGAAGGCGCGGTAGAAGGCGCCGTGGTGGTCGCGTGCGACGTCGGCGGCGTCGCGGATGTCGGTCTTGCCCATCTCGATGAGCCGGCCGCCGGGTGCCAGGAGGCGCAGCGAGGCGTCGACGTATTCGCCGGCGAGGGAGTTGAGGACCACGTCCACTCCCCGGCCGTCGCTCGCCGCGCGGAAGGCGTCCTCGAAGTCGAGGGTGCGGGAGGAGGCGAGGCGGTCGGCGGGCAGGCCGTCGCTCGCGGTGCGCAGCAGGCGCTGTTTGGGCTCGCTCGCGGTGCCGTAGACCTCGGCGCCCCACAGGCGCGCGAGCTGGGTTGCGGCCATGCCGACGCCACCGGCGGCGGCGTGGACGAGGACGGATTCGCCCTCGGTGAGGCCCGCGAGGTCGCGCAACGCGTAGTACGCGGTCAGGAAGACGACGGGCGCGGCGGCGGCCTGGGCGAAGGTCCAGCCCGTCGGCATGCGGGTGATGACGCGGCGGTCGGCGACGGCGAGGGGGCCGAAGCCGCCCGCGACCATGCCGAAGACGCGGTCGCCGACGCGGAGGCCGGTGACGTCGGGGGCGGTCTCGACGACCAGGCCGGCGGCCTCGGAGCCGAGGAATTCGGCGCCGCCCGGATACATGCCGAGGGCGTTCAGGACGTCCCGGAAGTTGAGCCCGGCGGCGCGGACCTCGATCCGTACCTGGCCCGGTTCGAGCGGCGCGGCCGCCTGCGGCGCGGGCAGCAGGGCCAGGTGGTCCAGGCTGCCCTTCTCGGGGATGTCCAGCCTCCAAGCGGCTGCGCCGTCGGGCGCGGTGAGCGCGCCCGAGGCGTGGGTACGGGCCAGGCGGGGTGCGTACGCCGCTCCCTGGCGCAGCGCCAGCTGGGGCTCGCCCCCGGCGGCGATCGCCGCGGGGAGGGCCCGCCAGGAGGCGGGGTCGTCGTCGAGGTCGGCGAGGACGATCCGGCCGGGGTTCTCGGTCTGGGCCGAACGCAGCAGGCCCCACGCGGCGGAGCCGGACAGATCGGTGACGGCGCCGCCGGGGTCGGGGCTGACGGCTCCCCGGGTGACGACGACCAGCCGGGTCGCGTCGAACCGTTCGTCGGCCAGCCAGTCCAGGAGAGCGGCGAGCACCCCTTCGAGGATGCCGGCGGCCTGTCCCGCCGGGTCGGCCGCGTGGCGCGGGAGGGCTTCGGCCGTCAGCAGCACCACGTCCGGCGTGCCGGTGTCGGGCAGTGCGGCCAGGGTGTCCCAGCGGGCCAGGGCTGCCCCGCCCTCGGTGAGGGCGGCCAGTTCCGCGGGCTCGGAGCCGAGGATCGCCCAGCGGGCGGCCCCGGCCGAGCTGGTCGGGCCGGCGTGCGCCGTCGGGGCCGTCGGCAGCGGGGTCCACTCCAGGTGGAACAGGGCGTCGCGGACCGTGCGGGAGACGGCGTCGGCGGCGCCGAGGGTGGCGGCCGTGACCGGCCGTACGGCCAGGGCGTCGATGGTGGCGACCTGGCGGCCGAGCGGATCGGCCATCAGGACCGACACCGCGCCGGGTCCGGCGGGGCTCAGGCGGACCCGCAGGGCCGTGGCGCCGGTGGCGTGGAGGGTGACCCCGGTCCAGGAGAAGGGGAGACCGGTGCTGCCTTCGGCGTTGCTCAGCGGGCCGAGTCCGGCCGCGTGCAGCGCCGCGTCCAGCAGGGCCGGGTGGATCCCGAAGCGGTTGGCGTCGGCGAGGGCCGCCTCGGGCAGGGCCACCTCGGCGTACACGTCCGCGTCGAGCCGCCAGGCCGCCCGCAGGCCCTGGAACACCGGGCCGTATTCGTAGCCTTCGGCGCGCAGCGACGCGTAGTAGCCCTCGGTCTCCGGAGCCGGCTCGGCCCCGCGCGGGGGCCAGGCGGTGAACGCCTCGGTGGCGGGCTCGGCGCCGGGCGCGGCGAGCGTGCCGTCGGCGTGGTGGGTCCACTCCGCTTCCGGTGCGTCGTCGGGCCGGGTGTGGACGGTGACGATCCGCAGCCCGGCGGCGTCAGCGGCGCCGACCGCGATCTGCACCTGGATGCCGCCGTGTTCGGGCAGCAGGACGGGCGCGTGCAGGGTCAGTTCCTCGACCCGGCCGCAGCCGAGCTCGTCGCCGGCCCGGACGGCCACCTCGACGAGCGCGGCGCCGGGCACGATGACGGTGCCGCCGACCGCGTGGTCGGCGAGCCACGGGTGGCTGCGCAGCGACCAGCGGGCGGTGGCGACGAGCTCGTCGCCGAGGGCGATCGGCAGCGCGGCGCCGAGCAGCGGGTGGTCGAGGGAGCCGAGTCCCGCCGAGGCGACGTCCCCGGCTCCGCCGGTGGCCGGGCGCGGCCAGTAGCGGCGGTGCTGGAAGGCGTACGTGGGCAGGTGCGTCGGGGCGGCGGGGCGCGCGACCCCGGCGGCCTCGAAGAAGGCCGCCCAGTCCACGCGGGTGCCGTGGTTGCGGGCGTCGGCGAGGGACAGCGTGAACCGGGCGAGGCCGCCCTCGTCGCGGCGCAGGGTGCCGGTGGCGGCCGCGGCGGAGCCGACGGCCTCGATGGTCTCCTGCACTCCGGTCGTGACGACGGGGTGCGGGCTGACCTCGATGAACACGCGGTGACCGGCGTCGAGCAGGGCGCGGGTGGCCTGCTCGAACTCGACGGTGCCGCGCAGGTTCGCGTACCAGTAGGCGGCGTCCAGCAGGGTCGTGTCTACGGGGGCGCCCGTGACGGTGGAGTAGAGGGGGATGCGCGCCGCGCGGGGTGCGACGGGCGCCAGGGTGGTGCGGAGTTCCTCCTCGATGCGGGTCACCTGCGCGGAGTGCGAGGCGTAGTCGACGGGGATCCGCTTGGCGCGTATGCCGTCCCGGGCGCAGGCGTCGAGCAGGGCGTCCAGGGCGTCGGGCTCGCCGGAGACCACGACGGAGGAGGGCCCGTTGACGGCCGCGAGGGAGAGCCGCTCGCCCCAGGGCGCCAGCCGTGCGCGTACCGCGTCGGCGGGCTGGGCCACGGACACCATGCCGCCCTGCCCGGACAGGGCGGTCAGGGCCTGGCTGCGCAGGGCCACGACACGGGCGGCGTCGTCCAGGGTGAGGGCGCCGGCCACGCAGGCGGCGGCGATCTCGCCCTGGGAGTGGCCGACGACCGCGGCCGGGCGCACGCCGTGCGCCTGCCACAGTTCGGCGAGGGAGACCATGACGGCGAACAGCACGGGCTGGACCACGTCGACGCGGTCGAGCCCGGGAGCGCCTTCGGCTCCGCGCAACACGTCCATGAGGGACCAGTCGGTGTACGCGTCGAGGGCGGCGGCGCACTCGGCCATGCGGGCGGCGAACACCGGCGAGGTGCCGAGCAGTTCGAGCGCCATGCCGGACCACTGGGAGCCCTGTCCGGGGAAGACGAAGACGGTGTCGCCGTCGCTGTCGGCGGTGCCTGCGAGGACGGCGGGCGATGCCTGGCCCCGGCCCTCGGCGAGGGCGTCCAGGCCGGCGAGCAGGGTGGTGGCGTCGGCGGCGACGACGGTGGCGCGCTGCGTCATCGCGGTGCGGGTCGTCGCCAGCGCGTGTGCCACCCCGGCCGGCTCGGTGGCGGCCCCCGCGCCGCGCAGGTGCTGCGCCAGCCGCGCGGCCTGCGCGGCCAGCGCCGCCGGGGACTTGGCGGACAGTACGTAGGGCAGGGCGGGGATCGGCTCCGGCCGGCCAGCCCTGGCGGCCGGTCCGCCGAGGGCACGTTCGGCTCCCGCGACCGTCACCGGCTCGCGTCCCGGTACGGCCTCGCCGGAGGTCACGGCCTCGGCTCCGACCCCAGCCCCGGGCACTGTGCCGGGCCCGGACGCCGGGGTGGCGCCCTGTCCCGCCCCGGTCGAGGAGGCCACCAGCGGCAGCGGGTCGGCCGCCTCGAGGATGACGTGGGCGTTGGTGCCGCTGATGCCGAAGGAGGAGACGCCCGCCCGGTGCGGGCGGTCCACCGCCGGCCAGGCGGTGGGGGCGGCGAGGAGTTCGACGGCGCCCGCCGACCAGTCCACGTGCGGGGACGGCGCGTCGATGTGCAGGGACTGCGGCAGCATGCCGTTGCGCAGGGCCAGGATCATCTTGATGACACCGGCGACACCGGCGGCGGCCTGGGTGTGGCCGATGTTGGACTTGACGGAGCCGAGGAGCAGCGGCCGGTCCGCCGGGCGCTCCTGCCCGTACGTGGCGAGCAGGGCCTGGGCCTCGATCGGGTCGCCGAGCCGGGTTCCGGTGCCGTGTGCCTCCACCGCGTCGACCTCGTCGGCGCGCAGTCCGGCGTCGGCCAGGGCCTGGCGGATGACGCGCTGCTGGGAGGGCCCGTTGGGGGCGGTGAGCCCGTTGGAGGCGCCGTCCTGGTTGACGGCGGAGCCGCGCAGCACGGCCAGGACGGAGTGGCCGTTCCGGCGGGCGTCGGAGAGGCGTTCCACCAGCAGCAGGCCCACGCCCTCCGCCCAGCCTGTGCCGTCGGCGGCCCCCGCGAACGGCTTGCAGCGCCCGTCGGGTGCGAGGCCGCGCTGACGGGAGAACTCCACGAACATCTGCGGGGTCGACATGACGGTGACACCGCCGGCCAGGGCAAGGGTGCATTCGCCGCGGCGCAGCGCCTGCGCGGCCAGGTGCAGGGAGACCAGCGAGGACGAGCAGGCGGTGTCCACGGTGACGGCCGGGCCTTCGAACCCGAAGGCGTACGACACCCGGCCGGATACCACACTGGCCGCGTTGCCGGTCATCAGGTGTCCGGTGACGTCGTCCGGGGCGGTACCGAGGACCTGCTGGTAGTCCTGGAAGTTGGAGCCGACGAACACGCCGGTCGCGGTTCCGCGCAGGGTGTCGGGGGCGATGCCGGCCCGTTCGACGGTCTCCCACGCGGTCTCCAGCAGCAGCCGCTGCTGCGGGTCCATGGCGAGGGCCTCGCGGGGCGAGATCCCGAAGAAGTCGGCGTCGAAGCCGGCCAGGCCGGTGAGGAAGCCGCCTTCGCGGACATAGCTGGTGCCCTGGTGTTCCGGATCCGGGTGGTAGAGCCCTTCGGTGTCCCAGCCCCGGTCCGTGGGCAGGTCCGAGACCCCGTCGCCGCCCCGGGCGAGCAGCTCCCAGAACTCCTCCGGGGAGCCGACGCCACCGGGGAAGCGGCAGGCCATCGCCACGATGGCGATCGGCTCGTCGGTCTCCGCCCGTACCGCGACGGCGGCGTCGGCCGGGCCCGCCGTGTGCCCGTCCAGCAGTTCGGCGCGCAGGTGCGCCGCCACGGCGGCCGTGGTCGGGTGGTCGAAGAGGAGCGTGGCGGGCAGGCGCAGACCCGTGACGGCGGTGAGCCGGTTGCGCAGCTCCACGGCGGTCAGGGAGTCGAAGCCGAGTTCACGGAACGCCCGGTTGACGTCGACGGTGCCTGCGGAGGCGTGCCCGAGGACGCGGGCGATCTCCTCGCGGAGCAGGTCGGTCAGGACGCGCTCCTGCTCGGCGGCTGTCATCAGGCCGAGCAGACGCTCACGCAGCGGCGAGGTGCCTCCACCGGCCTTCTGCGCGGTCTGCTCCAGGCGGCTGCGTACCTCGGGCAGGTCGCCGACGAGCGGGCTGGGCCGCGCGGCGGTCAGGGCCGGTGCGAGCGTGTCCCAGTCGATGTCGGCGACGGTCACGCAGGCGGCGCCGCGTACGAGGGCCTGCTGGAGGGCGGCGAGGGCGAGTTCGGGATCCATCGGGGCCATGCCGCTGCGGCGGATGCGGTCGGCGAGGGCGTCACTGCCGACGGCCATGCCGGCGTCGGCCCACGAGCCCCAGGCCACGGAGGTGGCGGGCAGTCCGGCGGCGCGGCGCTGTTCGGCGAGGGCGTCCAGGTAGGCGTTGGCGGCGGCGTAGTTGGCCTGTCCGGCGTTGCCGAGCACACCGGCGATGGAGGAGAACAGCACGAACATCGACGGCTGTGACCCGCCCTGCGGGTCACGGGTGAGTTCGTCCAGCAGCCGGGCGGATTCCGCCTTGGCGCGCAGCACGGTCTCGAACCGCTCGCCGGTCAGCGCGTCGAGCACTCCGTCGTCGAGGACGCCGGCGGCGTGCACGACACCACTCAGCGGAAGATCGGCGGGAACGTCCGCGAGGAGGGCGGCGAGTGCGTCGCGCTCGGCGGTGTCGCAGGCCACGACGGTCACCCGGACGCCCGACGCCTCCAGCTCGGCGGCCAGTTCGGCCGCCCCCTCGGCCGCCGGGCCCCGGCGGCTGGTCAGCAGCAGGTGCTCGGCGCCCGCGCCGGCCAGCCAGCGGGCGACGCGGCCGCCCAGGGCGCCGGTACCGCCGGTGACGAGGACGGTGCCGCGCGGGGCGGTCCATGCCTCCGTGTCACGGGCGGGGACGACGCGGGCGAGGCGCCGCGCGTACGTGCCGGAGGCCCGTACGGCGATCTGGTCCTCGGCCGTGCCCGCGCCCAGCACGCCGGCCACCCGGGCCGCGAGGTCGCGGCCGTCGGGGGCCGCAGGGAGGTCGATCAGCCCGCCCCAGCGCTGCGGGTACTCCAGCGCCGCGACCCGGCCCAGCCCCCACGTCTGGGCATGGACGGGCGCCGCCGGCGGCTGCGTGCCGTCGACGGACACCGCCCCGCGGGTCAGGCACCACAGGGGCGCCTCCCCTCCGGCGGCCTCCAGGGCGCGCAGCAGGTCGACGGTGGCGAGGAGTCCGCGCGGAACCGCCGGGTGGGCGGGGTGCGCGCGCTCGTCGAAGGCGAGGAAGGACAGTACGCCGGACACCGGCTCGGCCGTGGCGGCCAGGGCCGTACGGACCGACTCCGCGAGGGAGTCGGCTCCTTCGGCGGCGGGCACGACGAGACACTCCACGCGCGCACCGAGGTCGTCGAGACCGGCGAGCAGCGCGGCGAGGGGCTCGTCGTCCGCCGCATGGTCGGGTACGACGGCCAGCCAGCCGGAGGGGAGCGCGGTGGCGGGACCGTCGGGGGCGGCGGTCCAGGTGGTGCGGTAGGCCCAGGCGTCGGTTGCGGCGCGGGTACGCCGGTGGGCGCGCCAGGCTCCGAGGACGGGGAGCAGGTCGTCGAGGGATGCCTGGGCGGGAGCGCCTTCGATCCCGAGTACGGCGGAGGCGGCGGCGAGGTCACCGCGTTCGGCGGCCTCCCAGAAGGCGGTCTCCACCGCGTCGACGGCGGCCGTCGAACTGCCGCCGCGCAGCAGGTCCGTTCCGCCGCTCGGGGGCCAGTAGCGCTGGTGCTGGAAGGCGTAGGTGGGCAGCTCGACGGGACGGGCATCGGTGCCGGCGAAGAACGCGGACCAGTTGACCTCGGCGCCGTCGACGTAGAGCCGGGCCGCGGCCTGGAGGACGGACGTCTCCTCGTCGCGGTTCTTGCGCAGGAGGGGCACGAGGACGGCCGATCCGTCGGTGACGGTCTCGGCGGCCATGGCGGACAGGACCCCGTCGGGGCCGAGTTCCAGGAACCGCCTCACGCCTTGCTCGTGCAGGGCCCGCACACCGTCGGCGAAACGCACCGCCTCGCGGACATGGCTCACCCAGTACTCCGGGTCGCACAACTCCTCGGCTGCGGCCACCAGCGGAATCACGGGCGCGGAGAAGGACAGCCGCGACACCACGGCGCGGAACTCGTCCAGCATCGGGTCCATCAGCGGGGAGTGGAACGCGTGCGAGACCCGGAGACGGGTCACCTTGCGCCCCAGTCCTTCGAAGTGGGCCCGTACGGACTCCACTTCCTCCTCCGCGCCGGAAACGACCACGGCCGAAGGGCTGTTGACCGCGGCAATCGACGCGAACTCACCGAGCAGTGGCAGGACTTCGTCCTCCGTCGCCGATATCGCGAGCATGGCACCGCCCTCGGGCAGTGCCTGCATCAGTCGGCCACGCGCCGACACCAGCGCGCACGCGTCCGCGAGCGAGAACACCCCGGCCACGTGGGCCGCGGCCACCTCGCCGATGGAGTGACCGGCCACGAAGTCCGGCTTGACACCCCAGGACTCGACGAGACGGAACAACGCCACCTCGACCGCGAACAGCCCGGCCTGGGCGTACATGGTCTGGTTCAGCTCATCGGCGTCCTCGCCCCAGACCACATCCCGCACCGGGACATCCAGCTCCGCACACACCGCGTCGAAGGCTTCCGCGAACACCGGGAAGCGGGCATACAGTTCCCGGCCCATGCCGAGCCGCTGGGAACCCTGCCCGGTAAACAGGAACGCCGTCTTGCCGCCCCGCGCCCGGCCCTCGATGACCTGCTCGCCGTTCAGCACGACAGCCCGGTGGGCGAAGACCGACCGGCCGAGGGTCGACAGACCCACATCCACCGGCCGCAGACCCGCATCCTCCACGTACGACCGCAGCCGCGCGACCTGGCCGTGCAGCGCCTCCTGCGTCTTGCCGGACACCAGCCACGGTACGACGCCCGGAACGGCTTCCCCGGCCGTCTCCACGTCCGCCGACTCGAACTGCTCCAGCACCACATGCGCGTTCGTCCCGCTGATACCGAACGAGGACACACCCGCCCGCCGGGAACGCCCCGACTCCGGCCATGCCCGCTCCTCCGACAGCAGCTCCACCTCGCCCGCCGACCAGTCGACGTGCGAGGACGGCGCGTCCACGTGGAGCGTCCGCGGCAGTACCCCGTGTCGCATCGCCATGATCATTTTGATGATCCCGGCGACACCGGCCGCCGCCTGCGCGTGCCCGATGTTCGACTTCAAGGACCCCAACCACAACGGCCGGCCCTCCGGACGGTCCTGACCGTAGGTCGCGATCAGCGCCTGCGCCTCGATCGGGTCACCCAGTGTGGTGCCCGTACCGTGGCCCTCGACCACATCCACATCGGCCGAGGAGAGCCCCGCGCCCGCCAGTGCCTGCCGGATCACCCGCTGCTGCGAAGGACCGTTCGGAGCCGTCAGACCATTCGACGCGCCATCCTGGTTCACCGCGGAGCCACGAACGACCGCCAGCACCCGGTGACCGTTGCGCACCGCATCCGACAGCCGCTCCAGCACCAGCATGCCCACGCCCTCCGACCAGCCGACCCCGTCGGCCGTGTCCGCGAAGGAACGGCAGCGCCCGTCCGGGGACATGACGCGCTGGCGGGAAGACTCGACGAAAGTGTTCGGGGTGGCCATGACGGACACGCCGCCGGCCAGCGCGAGCGAGCACTCCCCCGCCCGCAGGGCCTGGGCGGCCCAGTGCAGGGCCACGAGCGAGGACGAGCAGGCCGTGTCCACCGTCACCGCCGGACCTTCGAAGCCGAAGGTGTACGACACACGGCCGGAGGCGATGCTCGGACCGGTGCCGTTGGCGCGGAAGCCGTCGAACTCGGTGGCGGTGAGGAGGTTGGCGTAGTCGCTGTACATGACGCCCGCGAAGACCCCGGTGCGGCTGCCGCGCAGCGACACCGGATCGATGCCGGCCCGCTCCACCGCCTCCCAGGTCGCCTCCAGCAGCAGCCGCTGCTGGGCGTCCGTGGCCAGGGCCTCGCGCGGGCTCATGCCGAAGAAGTCGGCGTCGAACTCGGCCGCGCGGTGCAGGAATCCGCCCTCGCGGGCGTACGTGGTACCCGTGTGCGCCGGGTCCGGGTGGTAGAGGCCGTCGGTGTCCCAGCCGCGGTCGCCGGGGAACCCGGAGATCGCGTCCGTCCCGTCCGAGACCAGCCGCCAAAGGTCCTCGGGGGACTCGACGCCCCCGGGGTAGCGGCAGGACATGCCGACGATGACGACGGGGTCCTCGGCGAGGGATCCCGTGGCCCGCCCGGCCGGCAGGGCTGCGGTTTCGGCGTCCGCCGCGAACAGTTCGTCCAGCACGAAGCGTACGAGCGCCTCTGCGGTCGGGTAGTCGAAGACCACGGTGGCGGGCAGCCGCAGTCCGCTGACCGTGCCGAGCCGGTTGCGCAGTTCGACGGCGGTCAGGGAGTCGAAGCCGAGGTCCTGGAAGGTGCGGGACGCGTCGACGGTCTCGGAGCCGGCGTAGCCGAGTACGAGCGCGATCTGCGCGCGGACGAGGTCGAGCAGCGCCTCGCGCCGCTCGTCCGGACCGAGGCCGGTCAGCCTTTGGAGCAGCACGGAGGCGGCCCCCGAGCCGGTGTTCACCGACCGCCGGTTCCGGGTGCGGGGCCGGATCAACCCGCGCAGCAGGGCGTGGATCTCGTCCTGGACCCGCAGCGCGGCCAGGTCCAGCCGGGCGGTCAGGGCGAGGGCACGGCCGCCGGTCAGCGCCGCGTCGAACAGGGCGGTGCCCTGGTCCGGGGTAAGGGCCGGCATGCCGGTACGGGCGATGCGCAGGAGGTCGGCTTCGGAGAGCGTGCCGGTCATTCCACCGGCCTGGCTCCACGGGCCCCACGCCAGGGACACGGCCGGAAGGCCCGCCGCTCGGCGGTGCACGGCCAGCGCGTCCAGGAAGGCGTTGGCGGCGGCGTAGTTGGCCTGACCGGGCCCGCCGAACAGGCCGGACGCGGAGGAGAAGAGCACGAAGGCGGTGAGGTCGAGGTCCCGCGTGGCCTCGTGCAGGTTCCAGGCGGCGTCCGCCTTGGGCCGCAGGACGGCCGACAGGCGCTGCGGGGTCAGCGAGTCCACCACACCGTCATCGATGACACCGGCCGTGTGGACGACGGCCCGCACCCGGTGCCGGGCGACCAGTTCGGCCACCGCGGCGGAATCGGCCACGTCGCACGCCTCGATGACGGCCTCGGCTCCCCACGCAGCCAGGTCCGCGACGAGTCGGTCCGCTCCCTCGGCGGCCGGGCCGCGCCGGCTGACCAGCAGCAGTCTGCGTACGCCGTGTTCCGCCACCAGGTGCCGGGCCAGGATCCGGCCCAGACCACCCGTACCGCCGGTGATCAGGACCGTACCCTCACCCGCCCACACGGGTCCGGGCTCCGTCGCGTCCACGCGGGTGACCCGCGGCGCGAACAGTTCGCCGTCGCGCACGAGAACTTGCGGCTCGTCCACGGCCAGTACGGCCTCCAGCAGACCGGCGGGCTCCTCGCCCTCCACGTCCACCAGCACGAACCGGCCAGGCTGCTCCGACTGCGCCGACCGCACCAGACCCCACACCGCGGCAGCGGCGAGATCCTCGCCCGCTACCGCACCCCGGGTCACCAGCACCAGCCGCGACGCCTCCGGCAACTCCTGCACCAGAGACAGCACCCGCGCCGACAGGGCGTGCACCGACTCCACCACATCGCCGTCACCGTCGCCCGAGAGCCGGACCACCGATACGTCCGGTGCCACTGCCACCGGCTCCGGCGCGCGGACCGGCACCCACTCCACTCCGAACGCCGGGGCCCGGTCCGCCGTACGAGCGGAATCGACGGGACGCAGCAGCAGCGAGCCCACCGACATCACGGGTCCGCCCGCCGCGTCGGCGACCGCCAGTGCGACCGAGTCCTCACCCGTGCGGGTCACGCGGACCCGGACCGACGCGGCGCCGGAGGCGTGCAGGGCCACGTGCTCCCAGGAGAACGGCACCACGCCCTCCTCGATGCCGTGGTACGCCGATACGTGCAGCGCGGCGTCCAGCAGGGCCGGGTGCAGGCCGAACGCTTCGGCCTCCCCCGCCCGCGCGTCCGCCGACGGCAGCACCAGCTCGGCGTACACCGCGTCGTCCGTGCGCCAGGCGGTGCGCACGCCCCGGAAGAGGGGCCCGTAGTCGAAGCCGCCTGCCGCCATCCGGTCGTAGAGGCCGCTCAGGTCGAGCGGTTCGGCGCCGGCGGGCGGCCACTCGGATCCGTCGAAGGGAGTGATCGTCGCACCGTGGGCGAGCACACCGGTGGCGTGCTCGGTCCACGGCTCTTCCGGGTCTTGGCCGGGCCGGGAGTGGACGTTCAGGGTCCGGCGCCCGCCCCCGTCCTGCTCTCCCACCCAGATCTGCACCTGCACGCTGCCGTGCTCCGGCAGGATCAGGGGTGCGGCCAGGGTGAGTTCCTCGACCACGTCACAGCCGACCTCGTCGCCCGCCCGGAGTGCGAGTTCGAGGAAGGCGGTGCCCGGCAGCAGTACCGCGCCGTTGATGACGTGGTCCACGAGCCAGGGGTGGGTCTGGGCGGACAGCCTGCCCGTGAGCAGAAAGCCGTCGGACGCCGCGAGTTCGACGGCGCCGGTGAGCAGCGGGTGGTCGGCGGACTTCAGACCGAGTGCCTCGGCGTCGCCGGTGTCCCTCCGGGCCTGCAGCCAGAACCGTTCGTGCTGGAAGGCGTAGGTGGGAAGGTCGGCCCGGGTGGCGCCGAACGGGGCGAAGAAGGCGGCCCAGTCGATGTCCACGCCGCCGGTGTGCAGCCGGGCAAGCGCGCGGACGAGCGAGGTCTCCTCGTCCGTGCCCTTGCGCAGGGCGGGTACCAGAACGGCGCGGTCGCCGCCCGCGGTGTCGGCGGCCATGGCGGACAGCACGCCGTCCGGGCCGAGTTCCAGGTAGCGGGTCACGCCCAGGTCCGCGAGGGTGCGCAGGCCGTCGCCGAAGCGGACGGCCTCGCGGACGTGGCGCACCCAGTAGTCCGGGGTGCACAGTTCCGTGGTCGAGGCGAGCTGTCCGGTGAGGTTGGAGACGAGCGGGATCGAGGGCACTCCGAAGGTGAGGCCCGCCACGACCGCGCGGAACCCGTCCAGCATCGGGTCCATCAGCGGCGAGTGGAAGGCGTGCGAGACCCGGAGGCGGGTCGTCTTCCGGCCCTGCGCCTCCAGGCGGGCGCGTACGGACTCCACCGCGTCTCCGGCGCCGGAGACCACGAGGGCCGACTGCCCGTTGACCGCGGCGATGGACACGGACTCGCCGAGCAGCGGGAGGACTTCCTCCTCGGTGGCCTGGACGGCGAGCATCGCTCCGCCCTCGGGCAGCGCGTCCATCAGCCGGCCGCGGGCCGCCACCAGCGCGCACGCGTCGGCCAGGCTGAACACCCCCGCCACGTGAGCCGCGGCCACCTCACCGATGGAGTGACCGGCCACGAAGTCCGGCGTCACACCCCACGACTCCACCAGCCGGAACAACGCCACCTCGACCGCGAACAGCGCGGCCTGGGCGAACACCGTCCGGTTCAGCGCATCCGCGTCCTCGCCCCAGACCACCTCACGCACCGGCACGTCCAGCTCCGCGCACACCGCGTCGAAGGCCGCTGCGAACACCGGGAAACGGGCATACAGCTCACGCCCCATCCCGAGCCGCTGCGACCCCTGACCCGAGAACAGCACGGAGAGGGGACCCTTGCCGACGAGGGCGGTGATGCCCTCGCCTTCCGCGAGGGCATCGAGGCCGGCCAGCAGAGCGGCGCGGTCCCCGGCCACGACAGCGGTCCGGTGTTCCAGCGCGGCGCGGGTGGTGGCGAGCGAGAAGGCGATGTCGGTCGCGCTCAACTCCTCGTGCTGCCGGACGTGCTCGGCGAGCCGTGCCGCCTGGGCCTGCAGGGCGTCGGCGGTCTTCGCCGAAAGCACCCAGGGAAACACGCCGGAGGCTTCGGCTCCACCGCCCGGCGTTGCCGCCGCGGTCGCGGTCTCGGTCGCGGCCGCCGGCTGTTCGAGGATCACGTGGGCGTTGGTGCCGCTGACGCCGAACGAGGAGACGGCCGCGCGTCGCGGCCGGTCCTCGCGCACCGGCCACGCGGCCTCCTGCGTGAGCAGCCGTACGCTGCCGGCCGTCCAGTCCACGTGCGGGGACGGCTCGTCCAGGTGCAGGGTCCCGGGGAGGATGCCGTGCCGCATGGCGAGCACGGTCTTGATGACGCCCGCGACACCCGCCGCGGCCTGTGTGTGGCCGATGTTGGACTTCATCGAGCCGAGGAGCAGCGGCCGGTCCGCCGGTCGTCCCTGGCCGTACGTGGCCAGGAGGGCGGTGGCTTCGATGGGGTCGCCGAGCCGGGTGCCGGTGCCGTGCGCCTCGACCGTGTCCACGTCGCCGGGCACGAGTGCGGCGTCGGCGAGCGCCCGGCGGATGACGCGCTGCTGCGAAGGCCCGTTCGGCGCCGTCAGGCCGTTGCTGGCGCCGTCCTGGTTGACGGCGGAGCCGCGTACGACGGCCAGCACCGGGTGCCCGGCCCGCAGCGCGTCGGACAGCCGCTCGACAAGGATGACGCCGGCGCCCTCGCTCCACGCGGTACCGTCGGCGGCGGCCGAGAAGGGCTTGCAGCGGCCGTCGGCGGCCAGGCCGCGCTGGCGGCCGAACTCCACGAACATCTGCGGGGTGGACATGACGGTGACACCACCGGCCAGCGCGAGCGCGCACTCGCCGCGCCTCAGCGACTGCACCGCCAGGTGCAGGGCGACCAGTGACGAGGAGCAGGCCGTGTCGACGGTGACGGCCGGGCCTTCCAGGCCCAGGACGTACGAGATGCGCCCGGAGGCGACGCTCACGGTGTTGCCGGTGAGCACGTGGCCTGCGACTTCCTCGCGGATCCGTCCGGTACCGGCGGCGGCCGCGGCGTCGTAGCCGCCGTGTCCGGCGCCGATGAACACGCCGGTCTGGGTGCCGCGCAGGGCGGGCGGGGAGATACCGGCGCGCTCGACCGCCTCCCAGGCCGTCTCCAGCATCAGCCGCTGCTGCGGGTCCATGGCGAGGGCCTCGCGCGGGGAGATACCGAAGAAGCCGGCGTCGAACTCGCCCGCGCCGTGCAGGAAGCCGCTCTCGCGCGGGTAGGCGGCGCCCCCTTCTCCTGCCGAATCGGCGGCTCCGTAGAAGCCGTCGAGGTCCCAGCCGCGGTCGGCGGGGAAGGCGGAGACGGCGTCGACTCCGCCGCGCACCAGCTCCCACAGCTGCTCGGGGGTGTCGGCGCCGCCCGGGTAGCGGCAGGCCATGCCGACGATGGCGATGGGCTCCCGGCTCTTCTCGTGCACCTCTCGCAGCTGCTCGCGCGTCTCGTCGAGGTCCGCGATGGCCCGCTTCAGATAGTCGCGAAGCTTCTGCTCGTTCGACATCAGGATGTCAACCTCTCGAGGTGAGATGCCGGGGTTTCCCGCACAGTCTCACTACGCCTGACTGCGGTTTTCCCTAGAGGCGTGCCGCGGCGGCAGGACACGAGGGCGCACCGGACACCACGGGGAAGGGTGTCCGGTGCGCCGGTCCGGGGAGGTCGGCCCGGGTCAGCCGCGGTCGGTGCGGGCGTGCACGGTGAGCCATTCCTCCATGATCTGTGCGGTCTGCGCCGAGTCCTCGCGGATCATCGACAGGTGGTCGGCGTCCACTGGACGCTCGTGCGCTCCGGCGACCAGGGGCGCGCGCTCCGCCGACGGCTGCTGTTCGATCGGCCGGTCGTCCGCTCCGAACAGCTGCTTGGCGCACTTCACCAGGAGCACGGGCGCGCTGGTGTGCTGCACCTGGAGCCGGCTGAGCAGGACCATCCACTGGCCCATGGCGGACAGCCGGGCGCTGGTCAGCCGGACCACAGGGCCCTCGGCCGCGTCGGCCTGCGGGCCCGTGTTCGCGAAGTTGAGCCGCATCATGCCCTGGTAGTCGACGCCTTCGCCGTCGTTGTGCTGGAAGCTGTAGGTGTCCAGCAGCACCACACCGGCGGGCCTGATGCCCCAGGTGTGTTCCAGCAGTCCGGCCGCCGCGTAGGCGAACGAGCCGCCGGAGGAGTGGCCGACGAGGACGAACGGTTTGCCCTCGGCCACCCGCAGGGCGCTCTCGGCGATGACCCGGGTGGCCACCTCCGGGGTGGCGGGCAGCCGTTCCCCGGTTTCGAAGCCGACCAGGGGCAGCGCCGCCACCCCGCGCTTGCCGCGGAAGTGCGCGGCGAGCCGGGCGTACTGGTGGACGCCCGCGTTGGCTGTGGGCGCGCTGACACAGATCAGCCTGGGGGCGGCCGGGCCGTCGGCGAGGGTGGACGCGTAGGGCAGGTCCTCCAGTTCGGCCGAAGCCTCGAAGGTCGGGCGGAGCGCGGCCACCGCGGCCAGCATGCGCTGGGCCTCGGCGACCTTGCCGTCGGCGAGGGCGTCGGTGAACAGGCGTTCCAGGGAGCCGGGGTCCGACACTCCGGACGGCAGGGCCAGGGTGGCGCCGGATCCCGTGCCGTCCTCGGCCCGGGCCTGCTGGGCGAGTTCGCCGCGCAGCCAGCCGGCCAGGTCCGCGGGCGTCTTGTTGTCGAAGACGACCGTCGCGGACAGGCGCATGCCGGTGCAGGCGGCGAGCTTGTTGCGCAGTTCGACGGCGGTCAGCGAATCGAAGCCGAGTTCGTAGAAGTCCCGGTCGGCCTCGACGGCGTCGGCGGATGCGTGGCCGAGCACGGTCGCGGCCTCGGTCCGTACCAGGTCGGTGAGGTACCGCAGGCGGTCCTTCTCGCTGAGCGCGAGGAGCTGACGGGTGAGGCCGGCAGCGGCGTCCTTGGCGCCGGCGGTGTTGGCGGCGGTGCGCCGGGCGGTGCGGACCAGGCCCCGGAACAGCGGGGGGACCTCGCCCTGCGGGCGCATGCCGGCGCCGGTCAGCCCGATCGGGATGACGAGCGGTTCGGCGGAGCCGAGGGCGGCCTCGAACAGGGCGAGGCCCTGCTCGATGGAGAGCGGGGGCATGCCGCCGGACTGCATGCGCCGCATGTCGGTGTCGCTGAGTTCGCTGGTCATGCCGTCGTCCTGGACCCAGGGGCCCCAGGCCAGGGAGGTGCCGGGCAGTCCGAGCGCGGCGCGGTGGTCGGCGAGGGTGTCGAGGAAGGAGTTGGCGGCGGCGTAGTTGCCCTGGCCGGGGCTGCCCATGACGCCGGCGATGGACGAGAACGTCACGAAGGCGGCCAGGTCGAGCCTGCGGGTGAGTTCGTGCAGGTGCCAGGCCGCGTCTACCTTCGGCCGCAGGACGTCCGACAGCCGTGCGGGCGTCAGCGAGGTGATGATGCCGTCGTCCAGCACACCGGCCGTGTGGATCACGGCGGTGAGCGGGTGGGCGGCCGGGATGCCCTCGATCAGGGCGGCCGCGGCTTCCCTGTCGGCGGTGTCGCAGGCGGCGACGGTGACGCGTACGCCTGAGGTCTCCAGCTCGGCGGCCAGTTCGGCGGCGCCGGGTGCGGCCGGGCCGCGCCGGCTGGTGAGCAGCAGGTGCCGGACCCCGCGGGCGGCCAGCCTGCGGGCGAGGTGCCGGCCGAGAGCACCGGTACCGCCGGTGATCAGGACGGTTCCCTCGGGGTTCCACAGGGGCGGCATGGTGAGCACCGTGCCGTCCAGGGTTCCGCCCTCCGGGGTGCGGGCGCGCAGGGCCGTCCGGGCGTGCCGGATGTCGTACGAGGCGACCTGCCCGGCCGGGGTGGCTGCGGCCTGTTCCAAGGTCCAGCCGTCGGGGACGGGTACGAGCCCGCTCTGTGCCAGGACGGCGACGGGGCCGACGGCCACGGGGGCAAGGCTCATCACCCGGTCACCGGCGCGCAGCCCGTGCACGCCGGGTCCGGTGGCGCTTACGGTGCCGGCGATCCTGGCGGCCGGGCCGTCGGTGGCTGCGCCGGTGAGACCGGCGGCCGCGACGGCGACGCGTGCCTCCCCGTCGGTGAGGGGCCGTGCCGCGTCGGGGCTGGGTTCCAGCCGCAGGTCGTCGGCCGCGCCGCCTTCGGGCAGGGCCAGCCGCCATGCCTCGCCGGCAGGCGGCAGCAGGCTCGGGGCGGTGGCAAGCCGGGCCAGCCGGCCGACGAGCGGGACGCCGTCGCGTACGGCGAACTGGGCCTCGCCCGCGGCGAGCGGGCCGGCGAGCCGGGCGAGGACGTCGGCGACGTCGGCGTCTCCTTCGGTGTCGAGGAGGACGAACCGGTCAGGGTGCTCGGAGTTCGCCGAGCGCACCAGGCCCCAGGCGGCGCCGCCCGCGAGGTCGGTGACGGTGTCGCCGTCGGCGGCGCGGATCGCCCGGCGGGTGACGAAGACGAGCCGGGAGGCGGCGAACCGCTCCCCGTCCAGCCACTCCTGCACCAGGGCCAGTACCTGCCCGGTCAGCGCGTGTACGGCCGCGGGCACATCGCCCCCGGTGCATGCGGGCAGCGCTGCGACGACCAGGTCCGGCACCTGGGCTCCCGGCCGGCCGAGTTCGGCGAGGGTGGCGGCGCGGGTACCGAGGTCGTACGGGTCGGCGGCGCCGAGTGCGACGGCGTTCGGTGCTCCGGTGGACGGGCTCTCTGTGTCGGCCGGGATCCACTCGACGTGGAACAGCGGTTCGCGGTCGGTGGGGCGGGCGGTGCCGGCCCCGGGCTCGGCCTCGGCAGCGGCCAGGGTGACCGCCGCGGCGGACAGGACGGGGGCGCCTTCGGCGTCGTAGGCGCCGATGACGACCGTGTCCTCGCCGGACCGGGTCAGGCGGACCCGCAGGACGGAGGCGCCGCCTGCGTGCAGGGTGAGGTCCTGCCAGGACCGGGGCTGCGGCAGGTGGTCCTCGTCGCCGAGGCCCAGCAGGGTGGCGCCGTGCAGGACCGCGGCGGACAGCGCCGGGTGCAGGCCGAACCAGCGGGCGTCGTCTGCGGCTTCACCGGCCAGCCGCACCTCGGCGAACACCTCCTCGCCGTGCAGCCATGCGGCCTGCAGGCCCTGGAAGACGGGTCCGGGTGCGCCGTCGCCGTAGAAGCCGCCGAGGTCCACGGCCGCGGCGCCGGCCGGCGGCCACACCAGGGGCGCCGGCGTCGCGGTGAAGGGCTGCGCGGTCAGCGTGCCGGTGGCGTGCCGGGTCCACGGCTCGTCGGGGGCCGCGTCGCCGGGGCGCGCGTAGCAGGCGACCGTACGGTCTCCGCTGTCCTCGTCGGGCGCGCCGATCCAGACCTGGATGACCGGTTCGGCGCCGCCGTCGAGCGGCAGCGGTGCGGTGACGGCGAACTGGCTGACGTGTCCGCAGCCGACCTGGTCGCCCGCCTGGACGGCGAGTTCGAGGAAGGCCGTGGCCGGGAAGTGGGTGGCCCCGCCGGTGCGGTGGTCGAGCAGCCACGGGTGGACGCGGAGCGAGAGCCTGCTGGTGAACAGCACGCCGTCCGCTCCGGCGAGCGGGACGGCCGCGCCGAGCAGCGGGTGTTCGGCAGGCACGAGGCCTGCCGAGGCCACGTCCCCGGACAGGGGCGCGGGGCGCGGCCAGTACCGGTCGTGCTGGAAGGCGTAGGTGGGCAGGCCGGTCGTGCGGGCTCCGGTGCCGTCGAAGATCCGCGGCCAGTCGACACCCACGCCGGTGACGTGCAGCCGGGCCAGGGCGGTGACCAGGGCGGTCTCCTCGGGCCGGTCCGCCCGCAGGGCGGACACGCAGACGCATTGGCCGGCGTCCTCGCCGAGGCTCTGCGGGGCGAGGGCGGCGAGGGTGGCGTCGGGGCCGACCTCCAGGAACGCGGAGGCCCCGGCCTCGCGCAGGGCGCGCACGGCGTCGGCGAAGCGGACCGTCTCGCGGACGTGCCGGACCCAGTACTCGGGGTCGCGGAGCTCCTCGGCCCCGGCAACAGCGCCGGTGAGGGTGGAGACGAGCGGGACGTCCGGCTCGGCGACGGCCAGGCCGGCCACGACCGTCCGGAACTGGTCGAGCATCGGGTCCATCAGAGGGGAGTGAAAGGCGTGCGAGACCCGCAGCCGCCTGGTCCTGCGCCCCATGTGCTCGACGTGGGACCGTACGGCCTCCACCGCATCCGCGGCGCCGGAGACGACGACCGAGGAGGGTGCGTTGACGGCGGCGACGGCCACCCGCGCGGTGAGCAGCGGGCGGACTTCGTCCTCGGTGACCTGTACGGCGGCCATCGCGCCGCCTTCGGGCAGCGCCTGCATCAGCCGGCCCCGGGCGGCGACCAGCGTGCACGCGTCGGCCAGCGTGAACACCCCGGCCACGTGGGCGGCGGCGATCTCGCCGACGGAGTGGCCGGCGACGAACTCGGGCCGTACGCCCAGGGAGGCGAGCAGCCGGAACAGGGCCACCTCCACGGCGAACAGCCCGGTCTGGGCGTACGCCGTCCGGTCGGCCGCCTCGGCATCGGCTCCCCAGACCACCTCGCGCAGCGGCCGCTCCAGGCGGGGGTCGAGCTCCGCGCACACGGCGTCGAAGGCGTCGGTGAACACCGGGAAGCGGTCGTACAGTTCGCGGCCCATGCCGAGTCGCTGCGCGCCCTGCCCGGAGAAGAGGAAGGCGGTGGTGTGCGCGGCGGCCTCGCCGCGGGCGGCCTCCGTGCCGTCGACGAGCACGGCGCGGTGCGCGAAGGTGCTGCGGGAGGTGGCGAGGGAGTGGCCGACGTCCAGCGGGTCACGGTCCGCGGCGTGGGCCGTGAGCCGGGCGAGCTGCTCGTCCAGGGCCGCGGAGGTGGCGCCGGACACCGGCCACGGCACTGCGGAGGGCCGCAGGGTCGGCGCCTCGGGCGATGCGGCAGGCGGGGTCTCGGCAGGCGGGGCCTCGGCGGGCGGGGCCTGCTCGATGATCGTGTGGGCGTTGGTGCCGCTGATGCCGAACGAGGACACACCGGCCCGCCGGGGGCGGTCCGTCTGCGGCCACGGGCGGGCCTCGGTGAGCAGGTCGATGGCCCCGGCGGTCCAGTCGACGTGGGTCGAGGGCTCGTCGATGTGCAGCGACTTGGGCAGGACGCCGTGCCGCAGCGCGAGGACGGTCTTGATGACGCCGGCCACGCCGGCGGCGGCCTGGGTGTGCCCGATGTTGGACTTCAGCGAGCCGAGCAGCAGCGGCCGCTCGGGGTCGCGGCCCCGTCCGTAAGTGGCCAGCAGCGCCTGCGCCTCGATGGGGTCGCCGAGCGCGGTGCCGGTGCCGTGTCCCTCGACGGCGTCCACGTCGGCCGGGGTCAGTCCGGCCGCGGCGAGGGCCTGGCGGATGACGCGCTGCTGGGAGGGGCCGTTGGGGGCGGTGATGCCGTTGGAGGCACCGTCCTGGTTGACGGCGGAGCCGCGTACGAGCGCCAGGACCTCGTGCCCGTGGGCACGGGCGTCGGAGAGGCGTTCCATGACGAGCATGCCCACTCCCTCGGACCAGTTGGTGCCGTCGGCGGCGTCCGAGTACGCCTTGCAGCGACCGTCGGCGGCGATTCCGCCCTGGACGGTCATGCCCGCGAAGCCGACGGGGGTCGCCATCACCGTGACACCGCCGGCCAGGGCGAGCGAGCACTCGCCGGACCGCAGGGCCTGGGCGGCCGAGTGCAGGGCCACCAGGGAGGAGGAGCAGGCGGTGTCGACGGTGACGGCGGGTCCTTCGAGGCCGAGGGTGTAGGAGATGCGCCCGGACAGGACGCTGGAGGCAAGGCCGGTGCCGGCGTGGGCGCCGATGTCCTCGCGGGAGTTCATCATCAGCGTGGCGTAGTCGAGGCCGTTGGTTCCGACGAACACGCCGGTGCGGCTGCCGTGCAGGGAGTCCGGTGCGATACCGGCCCGCTCGACTGCTTCCCAGGAGGTTTCCAGCAGCAGGCGCTGCTGCGGGTCCATGGCGAGGGCCTCGCGCGGCGAGATCCCGAAGAAGCCGGCGTCGAAGTCGGCGACGCCGGGGACGAATCCGGCTTCCAGGGTGGCGCTGCGGCCGCGTCCGTCGCGGTCGCCGGCGCTGAGGGTCTTCAGGTCCCAGCCGCGGTCGGTGGGGAACGGTTCGATGCCGTCCCCGCCGGTGGAGACCAGGTGCCACAGGTCCTCGGGCGTGCGGACCCCGCCGGGGAGGCGGCAGGCCATGCCGACGATGGCGATCGGGTCGTCGTCGGGGGCGAGGCGGGGTGCGTCGGCGGCCGTGCCGTCCGGCCGCTGCTCGTCGAGCAGTTCGGTGAGCAGGTGGGCGGCGAGGGCGGTGGCGGTCGGGTAGTCGTAGACGGTCGTGGCGGAGAGCTTGCGGCCGGTGGCCAGGCCGAGGCGGGCGGGGAGTTCGACGGCGGTGAGCGAGTCGAACCCGAGGTCGCGGAACTTGCGGCCGGCGGGAACGGTCGCCTTGCCGTCGTGACCGAGGACCGCCGCCACGTGGGTGCGTACCAGGTCGGTGACGAGGGTCAGTTGTTCGGCGCGGGGCAGGGCCCGCAGCCGCAGGGTGAGTTCGTGCGCCTGTGAGCCGATGTCCTCCCGGGCCGTCTCGGCGGCGGCGAGGGCCTGCCGGGGGGCGGGGCCGGTCCGCGGCCAGTGGCGGGTGCGCTGGAAGGCGTACGTGGGCAAATCGATGGGCCGGGCGGCGGTGCCGTCGAAGAGCCGCGTCCAGTCGACGCGTACGCCGCTGACGTGCAGCCGGGCGAGCCCCTCGACCAGAGACCGCTCCTCGGGGCGGCCGGCCCGCAGGGCGGGCACGGCGACGCAGACGTCGTCCTGGGCTCCGAGGGTGGTAAGGGTGGCGGCGGTGAGGATGCCGTCGGGGCCGAGCTCCAGGAACGCGGACACCCCGGCCTCGCGCAGCGCGCCGATCCCGTCGGCGAAGCGGACGGTCTCGCGGACGTGCCGCACCCAGTAGTCGGGGGTGGTGACGAGGCCCGGGCCGGCCACCGCACCGGTCAGGTTCGACACGAGCGCCAGCTGCGGCTCGGCGAAGGCGATCCGGGCCGCCACGGCCCGGAACTCGTCCAGCATCGGGTCCATCAGCGGGGAGTGGAAGGCGTGCGACACCCGCAGCCGGGTGACTTTGCGGCCCGCGGCCTCGAAGTGCGCGCCGATGCGCGCGAGCGCGTCGGCGGCGCCGGAGGCGACCACCGAGGACGGCCCGTTGACCGCCGCGATCGACACCGGGTCCTGGTCGAGCTGCGCCCGCAGCTCCTCCTCCGTGGCCTGGACGGCCAGCATGGCCCCGCCCTCGGGGAGGGCCTGCATCAGCCGGCCGCGCGCCGCGACGAGCGCGCACGCGTCGGCGAGGCCGAAGACCCCGGCGACGTGTGCGGCCGCGATCTCGCCGAGCGAGTGTCCGGCGACGAACTCAGGTTCCACACCCAGCGACTCGACGAGCCGGAACAGCGCCACTTCGACGGCGAACAGGCCCGCCTGGGCGTGGGCCGTGGCGTTCAGGGCGTCCTCGTCCCCGCCCCACACGACCGGACGGACGGGACGGGTCAGGTGCTCGTCGAGCGCCGCGCACACGGCGTCGAAGGCGTCGGCGAACACCGGGAAGCGCGCGTACAGCTCCCGGCCCATGCCGAGCCGCTGCGCCCCCTGTCCCGAGAACAGCACGGCCGTGATCCGGCTCTCCTCGGCGGTCCCGCGGGCGATCTCGGCGCCGTCGACCAGCACGGCCCGGTGCTCGAACGTGCCGCGCCCCGCGGCGAGGGAGTACGCGACGTCCAGCGCGGACGGAGCGTCGCCGACCAGCGTGGCCAGCCGGTCCGACTGCGCGTCGAGGGCGGCCTCGGACCTGCCGGACACCACCCACGGCGCGACGGCGGGCAGCACGGAGGGGTCTCCGGCCGGCGGCCCGGCCGGCGGGGCCTGCTCGATGATCGTGTGTGCGTTCGTGCCGCTGATGCCGAACGCCGATACGGCGGCCCTGCGCGGCCGGTCGACGGCCGGCCACGGCGTGGTCTCCGTGAGCAGCCGCACGTCACCGGCGGACCAGTCGACGTGGGTGGAGGGTGCGTCCACGTGCAGGGTCCGCGGGACGGTGTCATGGCGCATGGCCATGACCATCTTGATCACACCGGCCACACCGGCCGCGGCCTGGGTGTGCCCGATGTTCGACTTGAGCGAGCCGAGGAGGAGGGGCCGGCCGTCCTCGCCGCGCTCCCGGCCGTACGTGGCCAGCAGGGCCTGCGCCTCGATCGGGTCGCCGAGGGTGGTACCGGTGCCGTGCCCCTCGACGACGTCGACGTCGGCGGCCGTCAGGCCCGCGTTGGCGAGGGCCTGGCGGATGACCCGCTGCTGGGCCGGCCCGTTGGGGGCGGTGAGGCCGTTCGAAGCGCCGTCCTGGTTGACGGCGGAGCCGCGTACCAGGGCCAGGACCCGGTGTCCGTTGCGGCGGGCGTCCGAGAGCCGTTCCAGTACGAGTACGCCCACGCCCTCGGACCAGCCGGTGCCGTCGGCGGCGTCCGCGTACGCCTTGCAGCGCCCGTCGGTGGCGAGGCCGCCCTGCCGGGTGAAGCCGGGGAATCCCAGCGAGGAGGACATCACGGTGACGCCGCCGGCGAGGGCGAGCGAGGACTCACCGCTGCGCAGTGACTGGGCGGCCAGGTGCATGGCCACGAGGGAGGAGGAGCATGCGGTGTCGATCGTGACGGCGGGGCCTTCCAGGCCGAGGGCGTAGGACACCCTGCCGGATACCACGCTGGCCGCCAGTCCGGTGCTGGCGTGCCCCTCGATGTCCTCGGGTGAGTTCATCACGAGGGTGAGGTAGTCCTGGCCGCCGGTGCCGACGAACACTCCCGTCGCGCTGCCGCGCAGCGCGGCCGGGTCGATGGCGGCGCGCTCGATGGCCTCCCAGGCGGTCTCCAGCAGCAGCCGCTGCTGCGGATCCATGGCGAGGGCCTCGCGCGGCGAGATCCCGAAGAAGCCCGCGTCGAACTCGGCCACCCCGTGCAGGAATCCGCCCTTGGCGGTGGCACTGCGCCCCCGCCCGTCCGGGCCGTGACCGGCACCGAGGAGGGTGTCCAGGTCCCAGCCGCGGTCGGTGGGGAAGTCGGCGATCCCTTCCCGGCCTTCGAGGACGAGGTCCCACAGGTCTTCGGGCGAGTCGATGCCACCGGGCAACCGGCACGCCATGCCGACGATGGCGATCGGGTCGTCGGCCACGGCGGAGGCCACGGCGGCCGGCAGGCGTACGTCGCCGTTCTCGTCGAGCAGCTCGGCGAGGAGGTGGGCGGCGAGCGCGGTGGGGGTCGGGTAGTCGAAGACGAGGGTGGCGGGCAGCCGCAGGCCGGTGACGTCGGTGAGGCGGTTGCGCAGTTCCAGGGCGGTGAGGGAGTCGAGCCCGAGGTCGTGGAAGTCCCGGTCCGCGCCGATGGTCTGCGCGGAGGCGTGCCCGAGGACGGACGCCGCTTCCGTACGCACCATGTCGACGACGGTACGGATACGGTCCGCCTCGCGCAGCTCCCACAGCCGGGCGGCGAGCGCGACGGCCGTCGCGGCCCCGCCCGCGGTGGTGGCGGCCATCCGCCTCCCGCCGCGGACCAGCCCGCGGAACATGGTGGGCACGTCGCCGCGCAGCCGCACCCCGGCTCCGGTCGCGAGTCGGCCGAGGGGGACGAGGTAGGCGCTGTCGGTGGCCATCGCCGCGTCAAGGAGGGCCAGACCCTGTTCGACGGAGAGCGGCGGAACACCCGAGGAGGCGATCCGCTGCCGGTCCGCCTCGGACAACGTCGCGGTCATACCACCCGTGGGCGCCCAGGCACCCCACGCGAGGGACTGCCCCGACAGACCGAGCTCACGGCGATGCATGGCAAGGGCGTCCAGGAAGACGTTGGCCGCGGCGTAGTTGCCCTGACCCGCCGAACCCATCACACCCGAGACCGACGAAAACACCACGAACGCCGACAGGCCCATCTCCCGCGTCAGCTCGTGCAGATGCCACGCCGCGTCCACCTTCGGACGCAACACCCTCGAAAGCCGCTC